>NZ_JBEOPF010000002.1:0-382434 GCF_040309805.1 Psychrobacter sp. CAL346-MNA-CIBAN-0220
GTGGGCCGTCCGCGATTCGAACGCGGGACCAATTGATTAAAAGTCAACTGCTCTACCAACTGAGCTAACGGCCCTGAGAAGCGTTTAAAAATTGCATGCAATTTTAGCTTCGCAAGTTAAAATCCTTTAAATAGGATTTTATTAAATCTTGATATCTTAGAGATATCTATTACGAATTTACATTTTCGTAAATTTATTAAAACTTGAACATATCATCTATCTGAGCATAATAAGATTTAAAACTTAACTTATCAAGCTAATGCCGGATAGGGCAATATACTTAATAAGGTCTAACTGAAATATGGTGGGCCGTCCGCGATTCGAACGCGGGACCAATTGATTAAAAGTCAACTGCTCTACCAACTGAGCTAACGGCCCTGAAGAGCTGATAAAAAAAGCACTGCTTTTTTAGCTCTGCAAGAGAAAATTCTTTAAATAGAATTTTCTTAAAACTAGATACCTTTGAGATATCTATTATGAATTTACATTTTCGTAAATTCTGTGAAAACTAAAAATTGTATGCAATTTTAGCTTCGCAAGATAAATTCCTTTAAAGGAAAATTTATTAAAAATTTGCACTTAATCAAGCTTAACAGCAAATTAAAAGACATTAAGCTTGTTTCTGCGTTTAGATAATTTGTATCTCTAAACGTGAGAGCACATTATATATACTCTTGTAATAATTACAACCCTATGTAATGAAAAAAATGTAAATTCTAAGGAAAAGTTAGCATTTTCTTAAAAACTATCCCTGAATAAGTCTAAAGTTTTAAATTTAATCTCGAGAAAGGGCTTCAACCGGATCCAGTTTGGCTGCATTGTGTGCAGGCAAGAAACCAAAAATAATACCGATAAGTGTCGAGCATACAAAAGCGGCGATAATAGAGGTCGGTGAATAAATAACCTTAAAGCTATCACCACCAACCCGATTAATCAGCTCGCCGATGGCAAAGGCTAGACCGATACCGAGGAGGCCCCCTAAAATACAGACCAAAATAGCTTCAATCAAAAACTGCTGCATGATATCACTTTGGCGTGCCCCTACTGCCATTCGTACACCAATCTCATTGGTACGCTCAGTGACCGATACCAGCATGATATTCATAACCCCAATACCGCCAACAATTAAAGAGATAATAGCAATGGATGAAATCAGTAAGGTAAGGGCAGCGGTGGTAGACTCAATGGTCTGGCGAATAGAGTCTGAATTGCGTATCCGAAAGTCATCGGTACCATGGCGGCTTTCTATCAGCTGGAAGATGGCGGTCTCCGCAGCAGAGGAGGAGATGTCATCATCAATCAGCGCCACGAAACTTTCGATATAAGCACTGCCGATGAGACGTGACATCATAGTGGTATAAGGCATATATAGTGTCGGTGAATCCACCCCACCACCAAAGCCGCCATCATTGGGTGCAAGTATCCCAATCACTCGTCCCGGTACGCTGCCTATTAACAACACTTCACCGATAGGGTTGGCATTATTAGGAAAAAAGGTTTGTTTGGCATTATCATCAATAATAATATCTTGGGTACGGCGTAAGATGCTTTGCTCATCGAAGCCTTGACCTTTAATTAGGGTCTCACCGGTCACATCAAGATAGTCTTTACCCACGCCCCTGACGCTTGCCGCCTCTTGCACGCTGCGATAGCGTACATTAGTATTGTTATTAATCTGCGGGCTGACGCTAATGACATACGGCTGATCGGCTACTGCTTGTGCGTCTTGTGGGGTTAGATTGTCATCGTTATATTGGCGTCTGGGGTCGCCATATGGGTAACCATCAGAAACAGTGATGGTGTTGGTACCCAGCGAGCTGATATTGGTTAAGATTTGCGCTTGTGAGCCTTTGCCAAGTCCCACGACTGACACGACTGAAGCGATACCGATAATGATACCCAGCATAGTTAGCAAGGTACGCATTTTATGAGCGCGCATCGCTAGGAGTGACATTTTAAAGGCTTCGAACAAACGGTCTATAAAGCTACCAAAAGCACTCTTGCGATGTTTATCAAGGATGGCTTCCGGTTGCGCTTGGGTTTGCTTGTATTGCTCCGTTTTATAGTCGGCGATGATATAGCCGTCTTTAATTTCAATAACACGTTCAGCTTGTTCGGCAAGATTGGGATCATGGGTAACCATGATAATAGTGTGACCTTGGGCGTTTAAACCTTGTAAAATTTGCATCACATCATCGCCAGACTTACTGTCAAGCGCGCCTGTCGGCTCATCAGCCAAGATAATATCGCCGCCATTCATCAGCGCCCGTGCGATAGAAACGCGCTGCTGCTGACCCCCAGACAGCTGGCTGGGACGGTTATTGACTTTATCGGCCAACCCTAAATCTGATAGTAGCTGCTCAGCTCGTTGGCTGCGTGCTGGTCCATCCATACCTGCATATACTGCAGGGACAGCGACGTTATCACGAGCGTTAATATCGCCTAATAGGTGGTAGCGCTGAAAAATAAAGCCAAAGTGCTCACGGCGTAATTTCGCTAATTCATCGGCTTCTAAACGATTGACAGACTGGCCAAATATTTTATAGTCACCAGCGCTGGCTTGATCTAAGCAGCCTAAAATATTCATTAAAGTGGACTTACCAGAACCTGATTGCCCAATGATGGCGACCATCTCACCTTGATTAATGGTCAGATTAATATCATGCAGCACGCGAATGGTCTGCTCACCAGCTTTAAACTCTTTAATCAGCCCTTTGACTTGCATCAATGGGACATCAATCACATCAGTCGCAGCGTTCGTATTGGGGTCTTGGATGCTCATCTACCATACTGCCTATATTAATATTACTTATATAAATCGATGTCAAAAGCCAACCTACTTCGATTTAACGTTTGATGTTAAAACGGTCTTCCACCTCTACCGCTTTTCGCTGCGCCTTCTTCGCCTAATATGACTTCATTGCCTACGCTTAATCCGCTTAAAATTTGTGCATTAACACGGTTATTGATACCGACTTTTACCCGTTGCTCGGCTACTTCGCCATCGTTTTTAAGGACGCGAACTTTGGCCATGGTTATGCTAGGATCGTTGTTATCATTAATATTCGTATTAACAGTGGCGTTGTCAGGGTCAGCATTTGAATTTTTAGAGCTATTGGGTTTTTTAGGTTTGTCGGCAGGTTGTAACGCTGCAGAAGGAATGAGTAAGGTGTTTTTTGCCTGATTGATAATGATATAAACCTGCGCAGTCATATCGATACGAAAGCGGCGTTCGGTATTAGGTACTTCGATGTAGCCCACATAATAAATGGCGGCATCGGTTGAGCTGGTATCGCTAATGCGCTCGGGCGCCGGCTCAATAGCTTTGAGTACGGCATCATATTTTTGATCAGGGTTACCGATAATATTGAAATAAACTGGCATACCGGCCTTTACGTTAATGACGTCGGCTTCAGATATTTGCGCATTGATGCGTACGGTCGATAAGTCTGCTAGGGTGACAATGGTCGGTGCACTTTGATTGGCGTTAACGGTCGTGCCTTGTTCGGTAGTGACTGAGACTACGGTACCTGCCATCGGTGCGCGAATAGTGGTATAGCTGAGGTCTTCTTGGGCGGTATTGACGTTGGTCTGTGCTTTGCGTAGGGCAGCTTGTTGGCTACTGATGTTAGCTTTTGTAGTCGCAATCGCGGCGTTAGCGGTATCAATAGAAGCGCGAGCATTGGCAACAGCCGATTTTGCGGTGTCGATACGAGTGGCTTGAGTATCGTACTCTTGCTGGGAGATGGCATCAATAGCAAGCAAAGATTGTAGACGCGCGAAGTCCGATTGGGCTTGTTTCAGCTCTGATTGCCGGCTAGTAAGGTCAGCATAAGCACTTTTTAGTCCCGCTTCACGGCTCAAGGCTTCTGCTTGGGCGCTTTGGATAGCGGCTTCACTCTGATCGAGGCTGGCTTGTTGATTGCTCAAGTTATTCTTTTGAGTGACTTGGTCAATCTGCGCAATGAGGTCGCCTTTTTGTACCTCGTCGCCCACTTCAACAAATAGCCGTTTAACCTCACCGGATACCTGAGCCCCGACATCAACAGTATTGAGAGCTTTGACTTTACCTGATGCCATGACGTTATTTTCGATATCACCAATCTCAGCAATCGCGGTAAGATAGTTGGGCTGGATTTCTTCCGGTTTTAAGGTTTTATAGGCCAAAGCCGCTAATGCTATGACAATTAAGGCAATAACGCCCCATTTAATAGCAGACTTTTTGCTTAGTTTGCGCATGCTGAGCATCCAATTACAATCAAATCAAGTGTAGGTATAGTAAAGGCTTCATTGCCAAAAGGAAATGACAATTAGTTTGCGAAAGGTTAAGGAGAATGTTAAAGAAGATTAGTCATTATAACGACTATAAATAAAGGCTTTAAACGATGTTCAAAAGAACCACTGCAAGTAACGGATGGTAAGATTTGTTAACGTTTATTTGATAGGGAACAGACGTTTTCCTGCCAGCTCTAATGCTGCTTGCAATAATAATTCCCATGCTGGCTGACGTACAATACCTTTAATGGCTTGGTCACAGCGATAAATCAGCTCAGGCCATTTGGCAGCTTGTGCTTTTGACTGTCGGTGACATGCTTGCTGATATAGACTTTGTTTACTGCGCCAAATACCAAGCGCCTGCGGGTCTTGACCATCAAGTAACGCCATGATTAAACGCATGTCTTTACTGATGGCCCAAAGCACTAAGGTAGTCGGCTCGGCAGTCGCTTTGAGCTGAAATATAATCTTTGCCACTTGTGCGCTATTACCCGCTAGCATGGCATCGGATAAATCAAACACGCTAAACTGCGCATCGCTAACCAGTGCAGCTTGTAGATCGCTGATATCCAAGGCTACTTTTGCAGAAGGTGTTGTAGCCGTGCTGCTCTCATTACCATGCTGACTATTATTATGCTCTAAATGCTTATTGTTAGCCGCTAACTGCGGTGCAAATAAATAAGATAGCCGCCATAAGGTTTGATAGGCGCTCAATAGGTGATGCTCAGTATGTGACATCAATAGCTGCCAGGCATCTTGTGACAAACGTAGTCCAAACTGTTGCGCCTGAATCTGCAAAAGCTGCTGCCGTTGTTGTTCATTATATAAGTTACAATCAATGACATGACCATACTGCGCAAAAGGCGCAAACCATTTACTGCTTTGGGCGCGGCGGTCTTGTTTGGATGTTAGCCACAATAAACTGTGACCATTGGCCTCTGTTTGCGCTTCTTTAGCAAAGCGCTCAAGCTCAATGATAACCGCTTTATCTGGCTTATGGTTACCCGTCACAATTAATGCGCTCGCATCATCAAATAAAGACAAACTACCCAGCTCAGATAATACCTCTTGCCAGCTCTTTACTGATATTAATTCAATACGCTTAACCGCATAGTTTTTCGTACGCCAATGTGGACGAAGTGCATCAATTAGCCACTGACTTAATAGCGGCTCATCACCATGCGCCAACCACACACCCGCTACCGCAATCGACGACTGCAGTAGCTTTGGGTAGGCTTGTATAAAGGTCTCTTGCATAGGTATTGAGCGATCACTTTATGAAGTAAATATAAATAAAAAACTAAGGGCTGGGCTCAACGACGGTTACTGTTGCTGGGCTATTACTGATTGACGCTCGCTTATTAGCGCTAGGTGCTACTTTTGGTAGGCCAATCGCTACATATTGATCTGTAATACGACGGGCTAAACTGTCATATAGCCACGTGCTAATTTGACTGCCTTGCTGATCATCGGTACTTACTGAGGCTTCATTATATTGATAGCTGCGCTCAACTTGAATAGGGTTAGTTAACGTCACCGGCTGACCGTTTTGAATGGTCTGATAAGTCACATCCGCTGATAATACCACACGAATCTCAGTCAGGACGCCGACCAATTCATAACGCTTAAAACGCACGTTATTGACGGTAATAGTGGCAATCTTTTCAGAATCATTATTGCTGGTGGTGTTATTACTCGCATTTTCTATCAGCGCCATACTGTCAACGACATCGACACCTAAGGCTTCTAAACGCCGCGTTAAAGGTAGCTTCAATGGAAAGGAGATGCGATTGTCTTCAATCACTACCGCTGTTTTGGCAATATCGAAACGCATAGGCGTATCATAACCACGTAGATGAAAGCCACAACCGCTAAGACTGCTTGCCGTACCAAGCACCATAAGCATTGGCACGGAAGCCAGTAGAATCGTGGCTATTTTTTGTCCACGATGTTTTTTTACAGGTGCTGATAACTGCGTAAATCGATGCTGATACGACATAATCGCTATCCTTGTTTTTAATAAAGTGGCTTAACGCTTAGCCGGCTACCACAATATTAACCAGCTTATTAGGCACAACAATCTCTTTTTTGATCTCACCAGTGATAAATTTAGCGACACTATCAAGGGCACGCGCTTGTGCTTTTAGCTGCTCAGGATCACTATTTGGTGCCACATCCATCTTGCCGCGTACTTTACCATTGACTTGAACGACCATCGTGACCGTATCTTGTACCAGCGCATTAGTATCAACAGCTGGATAGCTCAGGGTTTTAGTATCAAGCCCCAGCTCTTCAAGTAAGTGTTCACCGACATGTGGCGCATATACTGACAGCATAATAAGCAAATCAATCAGTGCTTCATGTTGGACTTGTAGGTCTTGCTCGTTGCTAGCCTTAAAGCTTCCCAGCTCGTTGGCCAGCTCCATCAAACTTGATACAGGGGTATTCAGCGCCAAACGGCTACCAAGGTCTCTATCAATTTTGGCTATAGTTTCATGCGTTTTTCGGCGTAAATCTTTGGCAGCTTTAGATAAGCCATCATTATCTAAAGCCTTGCTATTTAACGTATCAAGGTTTAAATCCGCTATTGTTAGCGCCTGCATATGCTCAGTGGCAATTCGCCAGACTTTTTTAACAAAGTTATAAGGGCCTTTTAAAGCATCATCTGACCATTCTAAAGTTTGGTCAGCAGGTGCCGTAAATAAAGTATAAAGGCGCACCGTATCAGCACCATATTGATCAATGGTGGTTTGTGGATCAACCCCGTTATTTTTGGACTTAGACATTTTTTCTATTTTGCCGATAGTGACCGGTTGTCCATCCGCTTTGAGTATCGCTTTGATGGGCTGTCCACGCTCGTTATAGTCAATATCGATATCATGCGGGAAGTAATAAGTGGTACTACCGTCAGCATTGACGCGGTAAAAAGTACCGGCGAGTACCATTCCTTGGGTCATTAGGTTGGCAAAAGGCTCATCTCCTGATACCAAGTTCTCATCACGCATGAGCTTATGGAAAAAACGCGCATAAAGTAGATGCATTACCGCATGTTCAACCCCGCCGACATATTGATCAACAGGCAGCCACTTATTAGCAGCAGATTTATTAACCATATTTTGTGCATCTTGCGGACTGGCAAAGCGTGCATAATACCAGCTGGATTCGACAAAGGTGTCAAAGGTATCGGTCTCTCGCTCAGCAGGATTACCACATTTAGGACAGCGGGTATTAACGAATTCGGGGATGTTTTTGAGGGGGTTACCGCGTCCATCAGGAACAACATTAGTAGGCAGTACTACTGGCAAATCTTGTTCTTCGACAGGAACCGTACCGCAATGCTCACAATTCACCATAGGGATAGGGCAGCCCCAATAACGCTGGCGTGACACACCCCAGTCACGCAGACGATATTGAATCTTTTTATTGGCAAGCTCTAAGGGCTCAAGCTTCGCAAGCATAGCTTCAAAGGCTTGTTCAAAGTCCATACCATCAAATTCACCTGAATTGACTAAAGTGTTGCGCTCAGTATAAGCGCGATTGCTGTCAGTATTGTTGTCTGAATTGACATCTGCATCGTCAAAATAACCGTCAGGAATGTCAATAACTTGCTTAATAGGCAAATCATACTTGATGGCGAATTCATAATCGCGCTCATCATGGGCAGGTACGGCCATGACCGCACCTGAGCCATAGCTCATTAGTACATAGTTGGCGACCCAAACGGACACTTGCTTTCCGGTGAGTGGATGAGTGACCGTTAGACCGGTATTCATACCGATTTTTTCTGCTTTAGCAAGATCTGCCTCAGCAACTGAGCCTTTTTTGCAAAGCGCACAAAACTCAGCGATTACTTTATTATGTTCAGCAGCATACTGCGCTAATGGATGCTCAGCAGCAACGGCGACATAAGTGACGCCCATCAAGGTATCAGGACGGGTGGTAAATACGTCTAAGGTATTGTCTTGGCCTTCGAGGTTATAAGGAAAATGTACTTCCATTCCTGCACTACGACCAATCCAATTGCGTTGCATGGTGAGCACTTCAGACGGCCAATGACCCTCTAATTGATCCAAGTCATCAAGCAACTCATCGGCATAATCAGTAATTTTAAAGTAATACATCGGAATATCGCGCTTTTCGACCGCAGCACCACTACGCCAGCCTTTACCATCAATGACTTGCTCGTTTGCCAAAACCGTATTATCGACAGGATCCCAGTTGACGGTAGCCAGTTTCTTATAAACCATGCCTTTTTTGTATAACTGCAAAAATAACCACTGTTCCCACTGATAATAATCAGGGTTGCAGGTAGCAAACTCACGTGACCAATCCACTGACAAACCGAGTAGTTTCAGTTGTGCGCGCATATTATCAATATTAGCAAATGTCCATTCGGCAGGTGGCGTTTGGTTGGCAATAGCCGCATTTTCAGCGGGCAGGCCAAATGCATCCCAGCCCATTGGCTGCATGACTTCAAAACCTTTAAGGCGATAATAACGACTCAAAACATCGGAGATGGTATAGTTACGCACGTGCCCCATGTGCAGCTTACCGCTTGGATAAGGAAACATAGAAAGCATGTAACGGCTCGGCTTAGCGCTGGGCTCATTACTGACTTCAAAGCGCTTGTCCGTTGCCCATTTAGCTTGCTGCGCAGCTTCAAGAATCTGCGGCTGATAAGTGTCAATATTGGCGTCGGTGGTGTTTGCTGATTGGTTATTAGTTGGGGCAGTTTGCGAGTTACTCATTGTCGGCTCTAATTGGTTAACACAGATAAAGGGTGAGATTTTGCAATGCCATAGCATAGCGTAATTTGGCAAAAATTGCGACGCTATGATGAGGCAATCGAATCAGGGATACGCGGTGTGCTCGACTGATAAAATGCTAGACTACGTGCGGATTAACCACAATTTAAATAAAGACTTAAATACAAAAATATTGGAGATCCTATGACCATCACCATTTACGGCATTAAATCATGTGACACGATGAAAAAAGCGCTTACCAAGCTTGATGATCTGGGGGTGGAATACAATTTCCATAACTATAAAAAACAAGTTATTGACAAAGATAGTGTGCAGCGCTGGGTTGCTATATTAGGAGTAGATAAAGTACTGAATAAACGTGGAACCACATGGCGCAAATTAAGCGATGAGCAAAAAACTACAGCAGATACAGACGAGATCGCAGCAATTGAGCTGTTACTTGCCAATACTAGTATGATTAAGCGTCCAATCGTAGAGGGAGTACATAAAGACAAACAGGTACTGTTATGCGGCTTTGATGAAAACGCGTTCAATACCGCTTTTTTATAAAAATGCTGTCAGGTGTATGGAACGAGTTATCATAGCAACGTAGAGTTCTACGCCTATTAATATAATTCAGCCATAATAAATATTACCCCAATGAAACCTGAGCTTAGAATGACCTAAGATCAGGCTTTATAACCCCTAAAATAAAATAAACCAGACTGGCCAGCCAAATAAGCAGCATATACATACGAATTTGTTCTGCATTCCAGTCTAGCGCAAACCATTCAACTAGAAAGAATGACCTCCAGCCTTCTACCCATTTTGCGCCACCGTAACCGATAATCCACCAGCAATATAGGCTATAAAAGGCAAAAAGTAGACACCATAACCATAATGGCATTATCTACTCCTAGCATAGTGCGGCATCCAAATCGCGGCTGATTAATGTGCCCACACCTTCATTAGTAAAAATTTCTAACAGAGTGGCATGCGGAACACGGCCATCAACAATAACGGCGCTTTTCACACCACTACGAACGGCATCCAGAGCGCACTGTATCTTAGGAATCATACCGCCTGAAATCGTACCGTCTTCAATTAAAGCATCGACAGTTTTGGGCGTCAAACCTGTGACTACTTTGCCATCACGTCCCAATACGCCTTTAATATTGGTCAGTAACATTAGCTTTTCAGCTTGTAAGAATTCGGCAACTTTGCCAGCGACCAAGTCAGCATTAATGTTGTAAGTATTGCCTTCGCTATCGACCCCAAGTGGCGCGATAACGGGGATAAAATTGGAGGAGATGAGCATGTTAATCACGTCTTTATTGACGCTGACCACTTCCCCCACAAAGCCTAAGTCTACAGGCACAGCGATACCATCATCGCCAATTTTTTCCATGATAAGTTTTTTGGCTTGAATCAGATTGGCATCTTTGCCGGTTAGGCCAATGGCCTGTCCGCCATGCTTGTTAATTAAGCTAACGATAGACTTATTGACACTACCGCCTAGCACCATCTCTACTATATCCATGGTTTTTTTGTCGGTCACCCGCATCCCATCAATACGTTGAGACTGGCGCCCAAGCTCTTTTAATAAGTTATCAACTTGTGGGCCACCGCCATGGACTACCACCGGATGTAGGCCGACGGTTTTTAGGAGCACGATATCGCGGGCGAATGAGCTTTCAAGCGCCGGGTCAGTCATCGCATTACCACCATATTTGACCACGATCAACTTACCTACAAAACGTTGAATATAAGGTAGCGCTGTGGTTAATACTTCAGCGGTGATTTTGGCATCATCAAAATTAAGCGACATCATGAGTTCCTAAAATAGTGTTATAAAGCGCACGCTCAAAACATGCGACAGCTATTAATAATGGTTAAAAATTAACTTTAAAATTATTATTCAGTAAATGTTGCGATTAAGTTATTTGCTCATCGTTTTTATTGGCGTAGCTACTGAAAACCAAAGCTATTCAGGATAAATAGCGGCAATTTGCGCTGCTAACTGGCTATCAAAGGGGTGGCACAAAGCCACAAAGCGGGCTTGTATGTCTTTTAAGTCAGCAACGCTATCACCAGCAAAACGTACGGTGAGGCTATGACTGGTATTTGATTGGCGCAATACGCCAAAGCCGTGCGCAAAATCTAAGCGGACACCGTCAATACAAGATAACAGCGTCCCTGCTGGCAATAAGCGCTGTGCTTGTGCTCTCGTTGTATGTTGACCTGTAGTGAAACAAGCGCAAGATGATGAGGTTGCTAAAGTTGACGTCCCAGTAGCAGAATTCTCAAAAATAGGCTTTTTAAGAGATAGGGGAGCACTAATTAAACGCTGCAAATAACGGCAAAACTCTGATAAATGTTCGACGATTGAGCAATTAGTGCTCAAATTAGTCGTCAATGGCAAGTAATGGTCAGCGGTACTGACAAGCAAGGGCATATTATGGGTAAAGTCAGTCAGTTGATAAGGTGGCAAAATTGCTCTAGGTTCACCCCATAAGTCAGTGGTCATGGGTACCATATTAAGGTCAGTATCATTATAGATAGTGGTGTTCAGTACCGCTATAATATTGAGGTTAGCAACCGTATTTGCCAACCAATGTAATAGCCGTAAGCCCGCATACATCGCATCATCATAGACAATAAAATAGCTGTCATTAAAAATAAAGTGTCCTGATAGCTCGCCTGCGAATATAGCCTGACGTTCGCAAGCTTTTAGCCGCTGGCGTAAGAGGCTGCTGCCCGTCTTAGTCATAACTGGTATCGCACCAAGGGTAGTAAGCAGCTTTGGTAGATGATGTGAGCATTTGACATCGAATAGAACCTGCGGCGCGGCCAAATCTTTTGTAGAGATGGGGCGTTCAGTTATCGCTACTTGCGCTAATAAGTACAGTAGATGATCAGGGGTAACCACCTTACCACTATTATCGACGATCATTAATCGGTCACCATCGCCATCAAAGGCCAGTCCAATATCTGCCTCATTAATGATGACAGTTTGTTGCAATTCTGCAAGACGATTGGGTTCCGTAGGGTCAGGATTACCGGTGGGGAAATTGCCATCAGGCGTATCATTAAGCATAATGACCCGTTGGCAAAAGCGCGTAAATAAACGCTGAGCGATGTTGCTGGTGGCGCCATGCATACAGTCAATGATGATCGTTAGATTTAGCTTAGATACTGTCTTGGTAATGAGGTTGTCATTGTCTGATTCTAGCTGGTCATTATGCTGATGAATACGAGTAAATACCTGTGCGATAGCATCGATATAAGTCGTCGCTATCGTATCAGTAGGTAAATTAGTAATGGTACTGGCAAGTGCATTATGACGTTGTGCAGAAATACTTTGAGTGTTATTACCTTTATAGGTATGGCTTTTATTATTATTTCGAGTATTAATAGCGTTTTCTGAATGAGCAAAAGATAGGGTCTGATAAAGTTTTTGGATATCTACGCCACTAGGAGACCCATTATTTACCAGCCACTTTATCCCTAAGGTATCTTTAGCTGAATGACTGGCGGTAACCATGATACCGTGACCATCATACTGCTCGGCCCAAAATGCCATCATAGGAGTAGTAATGAGCCCTAAGTGAATGACCGTTAATTCATCATACTCATTTAGAATGTTAGCAAGTATATGCGCAATAGTGTCACTATTACAGCGCACATCGTAACCGATCACAACAGTGTTGGTTCTAGGGTTAGCTTTGTAGGTTAGCTCGCCGTTACAAGCTGCATGACTGTATTCTATAGCATGGCTTTGTAACTTATAAAGCTGAGCGAAAGCTTTACCTAGCGTTCGTACAAATTCAGAAGTAAAGTACTGCCGCGCGCCGCGAATATCATAAGCACGAAATATGGATTGCTGAGCGGCAAAAGGCGGCATAATATTCATCTCCTTACTTTCATCTCCCTATTATCGCTATGATTGTTTAATGGCTTATACCGTTTTAGAGTGACACAAAATCGTGCTAAAAAGTAATTTTACTGACGACCGGAATGTCCAAAGCCGCCTACACCGCGCGCGCTTTCATCACTAAACTCAGCAACCACTGTAAATTCAGGACGGGCAATAGGCACTACGACATACTGCGCCATACGCTCAGCGGGGTTAAGCACAAAGTCCTCGTTACTACGATTCCAAACACTGACCATCAGCTCGCCTTGATAATCAGCATCAATCAGCCCGACCAAATTGCCCAATACAATGCCATGTTTATGGCCGAGACCTGAGCGCGGTAAAATCATCCCTGCATAATTAGGGTTCTGGATATAAACCGCTAAACCTGTACCTACCAAGTGTGTCGCACCTGCTTTGATCGTCAATGGCTCATCGATACAAGCGCGCAGATCAATACCTGCTGAACCATCAGTGGCCCGCGTTGGTAGAGAGAATGCCTCATCTTGGGTGATTTTTGGGTTTAAGACTTTAACTTGTACCGCTTGCATAACACGCTCACTTAACGATTTGACAGTTTGGATTAATAAATTTTAATAAATAGAGAGACAACCACAGTGCTTTAACATATGCCGTTTTTAAATTTAAATGTATAACGCTGCAACTAGAACCATCATCTTTAAAGTAGCAGCACGCTTGCCAATCCTAAAAACGACATAAAGCCGACAATATCGGTCACAGTAGTTAAAATAACTGAGGCTGACAGCGCCGGATCAATATTCATATTCTTTAACATCAGCGGTATAGTGATACCTGAGACATTAGCAGCGGTCATATTAATAGCGATCGCACAGCCAATCACGGCACTAATCTTAACATCATGAAACCACATCTGTGCAATTATCGCCATAATGACTGCCCAAATAATACCATTTATCGCCCCAACCCATAGCTCTTTATTGAACAACCACCAGCGGTTGGAGCCCCCGATTTGACCCATTGCCATACCGCGGATGACCACCGTTAGCGTTTGTGAGCCGGCGATACCGCCCATACTGGCGACTACTGGCATTAATATTGCCAGGGCCACTACTTTTGCAAGTACGGCTTCGAACTGACCAATAACTGCGGCGGCTAGAAGGGCGGTACATAAATTAATACCCAGCCAAATACTACGGCTTTTGGCACTGGTCAAAATGGGCGCAAACAGCTCCTCATCTTGACTGACACCAGCTAGGTTTTTCATGGTGCTATCGACATCATCTTGGATGATTTCCATGATGTCCTCACCATTTAACTGTCCAACCAGCTCACCATGGCTATTAATCACAGGCGCAAAACGAATATCTTCTGAACGGAAAATCGCTGCCGCATCTTGGATATCTAAGCGGTCATTGATAGTAATCGCGTTATCAATAAAGCCCGATACCAGAGCGCTTTGCTCATGTTTTATTAAATCAACGAGACTGAGTAACCCTAATAACTGCTGGCTTTGATCAACCACCAATAGCTCTTGGCTCTGGTCATCAAGCAAATCATCATTAGCGCGTAGCCACTCTTGTACTTGCGCGAGACTAATGTCATCGTGTACCTGAATGATATCTGGATCCATATAGCTACCGACTTCCCAATCGGCATACGTATCAAGCTTATTGACCTGAATACGAATATCTTCATCTAAAGTTGCCATCACTGAGGTACGAACCGTTTCAGTGACTGTATCTAGAATCTCCGAGATATCCTGTGCATCAAGATCTTGGGTGAACAAGGAAATCTCTTTTGAAGATATATTTTCCATCAAGGGCTGGCGCGTATCGAATTCGAGCTCAGCCAGTACTTCACCTTTTAGCTGCTCAGGGACTTGTGCCCAAATTAGCAGCCGATCTTGAGTTGGGAAGGATTCTAGTAAGTTAGCAATTTCGTACTCAGACTGCTTAGCCAAAAACTCTGTAATGGCAACATAGGCCTCATCAGCCACCAATTCCTGTAAATATAGTAGCTTATATTCAGCACTATATTCTAGTGCATTATAGTCTGCCTGCGGCTTGAACGGACGATTAGAGCTAGGCATGGGGGCAGACATAAGCGTTCCAAAAGTATTAAAAAAATATAAAATGAATCAAAGGTAAAAAATAAGTAGCAATCTGCTGCCATTTATTGAGGTATTAACATCAAGACTAGCCACTGCCCAACTAGCGCTTACCCAATAACGCCCGAATATTTGCCAAATACTCATCAGCGACCGCTTCCGGATCTTTTGTCGCTTTCACCTTTTTAGCTTTGGCGGGCCAGTCGATATGATCCTCTGGCAGTTCCTCTAAAAATCGTGATTCCGACGTCACGCGCATCTGCCCGCCTGAGCGGCGCTGCGTGGCTAAGGTCAAGGTCAGCTCACGACGAGCGCGGGTAATGCCCACATACATTAAGCGGCGTTCCTCTTCGACCGTCTCACTCATAATAGAATTACGGTGCGGTAGCATTTCTTCCTCTAAGCCCATAATATAAACGTAATTAAATTCTAGGCCTTTTGCCGCATGCAAGGTCATTAGATTAACTTTATTGGTATTCTCGTCTTCTTGTTGCTGTTCCAGCATATCAAGCAATACTAGCTTACGGATGATGGTATCAATAGTACGATCTTCGTCGTTTTCCGCGCGGTTGATAAGCGATTGAATGCTGGTATAGAGCACCTCAATATTATCTAGACGGTTTTTTTCTTGCTGCGGGGTTTTGGCCTCCGAGCGTACCACGTCAACGTAACCGGTTTCATCAATCATTTGGCGTACGATAGGAACAGGATCAGGGTGCTGATCAAGCTCGCGGGTATAATGCTCAATAAACTCACCAAACTCTTTTAAAGTGCTATAGGCTTTAGTCGGCAACACATGGCTAAGACCCGCATGGGTACAGGCCGCTAGTAATGAGACACTATGTTCTTGTGAAAACAGTCCGAGCTTCTCTAATGTCGCAGGGCCCATACCACGCTTGGGGGTGTTAATAATGCGTAGAAAAGCACTGTCATCTTCTGGATTTAAGATAAGGCGCAAATAGCCCATGATGTCTTTGATTTCACTGCGCGCAAAAAATGACTGACCACCAGAAATTTTATAGGGCACTTGTAATTGGCGTAGTTGTGCTTCTAACATCCGCGCCTGAAAGTTACTGCGATAAAGCACCGCATAATCTTCCCATTCATTACCAAAGCGTAGTTTATGAGTGACAATCTCTTTAGCCACGCGCTCAGATTCATCGTCATCATTACGGCAATTGATAATACGGATTTTTTCACCATGACCTTTGTCTGACCATAGTTTCTTTTCAAATAAATGCTCATTATTGGTAATGACCGCATTGGCAGCGGTCAAAATACGACTGGTTGAGCGATAGTTTTGCTCAAGCATAACGATTTTTAACTTAGGAAAATCTTCTTTTAGCAACGCCATGTTTTCAGGTTTTGCCCCGCGCCATGCATAAATGGATTGGTCATCATCACCGACTACGGTAAAGCGCCCTTGTGGCCCCACCAGATATTTAATCATCTCATACTGAGCGGTATTGGTGTCTTGATATTCATCGACCAATAGATAGCGAATACGGTTTTGCCATTTATCACGCAGCTGAGCATTTTCGCGTAAAATTTTAGTCGGCAATACAATCAAGTCGTCAAAATCGACCGCATTGTAAGCGCGCAAATTACGCTCATATAGTGCGTAAAGGGTGGCAAAAATCATATCTTCTGGATCGGTTAAAGTATCTGCCGCTTGTGCTGGATCAATCAGATCGTTTTTCCAGTCGGAGATGAATTTCATCGCTTTACCGACCAGCTCGCGACTTTCAGCGCCACTTAAATTGTCGCGCATCATCAGCTCCATCAATAAGCGCTTACTATCATCGCCATCCATGATCGAGAAATTACCCTTTAGCGGCGTATGAATCAGCTCATAACGCAAAAACTGTAAGCCAAACTGGTGAAAGGTTGAGACCGTCAGCCCGCGTGTTTTTTCACTGGGCATCAATTTACTAACCCGAGCTTTCATCTCACGCGCCGCTTTATTGGTAAAAGTCACTGCGGTGATACGCTCGGCTGGCATGTTGCATTCTTCGATAAGATAAGCAATCTTACGGGTGATAACTGAGGTTTTGCCTGAGCCTGCGCCTGCCAACACCAGTAGTGGGCCTGATACGTAGAGCATGGCTTCTTGTTGTTTGGGGTTTAGTTGACTCATAAGGTGACCTGTAAGACAAAAGCGAAAAAGAAGAGTAAACAATGATAGCGGCGCTGACAAAATGAATGCGGCGCGTAGCAGTATAAAAGAGTTAAGTAAAAAATTAGGTTAGAAGAGTAGGGGTTAAGCGCAGTGAAAATAACGACTAGTAATTTATTGGATCGCTAGTAACAATCGTATGCATAAAAAATGCTGTGTCATTATACTCAGTATATTAAATAACACTATAAATTCAACAGTTAGCATCAAAGATGCGATCAAAATTAGGTGGGTTATTATAAAGCAAAATAGTACTTTTGGGCAGGAGATCGATAAAGAGTGTCAAGATTATAATAGAAGTATAAAGATAAAAATATCAATAAAATCGCATCAACTAACCTCAGTCAATTGACACGAAAAGGTAGTTCTTTAATAAACATCCTAATATTAAGCGTTGTTTAACTGCCGTGCTGCCTCTAGCGCAAAATAGGTTAAGATACCATCAGCACCGGCGCGGCGGAAACCAATTAGTGATTCTAAAATCACCGCCTCACTCAACCAACCGTTTTGAATCGCGGCCATATGCATGGCATACTCACCAGAGACTTGATAAGCAAATGTCGGTACGCCAAAAGTGTTTTTCACTTCACGAATTAGATCTAAGTACGGCTGACCCGGCTTAATCATCACCATATCAGCGCCTTCATTGATATCCATGGCGACTTCATGCAACGCTTCTGCACGATTGCCATAATCCATCTGGTACTGTTTTTTATGGCCACCTTTTAGATTGCCAGCACTGCCGACCGCATCACGGAAGGGGCCATAATAAGCGGAGGCATATTTAGCTGAGTAGGCCATGATCGCAGTATTGAAGAAACCTTCTGCTTCCAAAGCATCACGCATGGCTTTGATACGGCCATCCATCATATCACTGGGTGAGATAATGTCAGCACCAGCGCGGGCATGTACTAAAACTTGCTTGACCAATACCTCAACGGTTTCATCATTAATCACATAGCCGCTATCATCAAGTAGGCCGTCTTGACCGTGTGAGGTATAGGGATCTAAGGCTACATCGGTCATCACCACCATTTCCGGCACCGCATCTTTTACCGATTTTACCGCACGCGCACTTAAGCCGTTTTCATCATAAGCGGCGTGACCATCGGCCGTTTTTAAGCGGTTATCGATGACTGGAAAGATATCAATCGTCGTCACGCCTTCTGCTAATAACTCTTTAGCATAGTTAATAAGCAGATCAATTGATAAGCGCTCAACCCCTGGCATACTGGCGATCGCTTCGCGTTGATTATTGCCTTCTAAGACAAAAACTGGCGCAATAAAATGCTTGGGATGTAGCTCAACCTCACGAATCATCGCGCGTACATTGTCGTTATAACGCAAGCGGCGCAGGCGAGTAGCGGGAAATTGGCGATTAAAAGTGTAAGTCATTATTATTCCTTATTAGGTCGTAAACCAAATATAAAGCTGTTACAAGGTCAGACTCGCTTACTATACTTGCTTTGAAAAGCTAGCGACAATTTGCATTCGTCTTTTTGGTACCAGATTTATATTTGACTCACTATTATGGTTGTTTTTTCATACTATAGAATAGCTTCAGATATGGTGAGGCTACTATAACCAAAATTGAGGACTAAAAGCAAAAAGCCCCACCAAGCTGGCAGGGCTGATTATGCTAAATTTATTCATTATTGATTTAATAAGTAGTCAAGGCGCAATAAATTGCGTGAATAACACTTACTCAATCGGTGTTTCTTTGGTGATGATACCGACAGTGGCATCTGTTTTACCATCGTTATCGACATCAACGACTGCCGTCGGCTCAAAAGTAGCGGTTGCTGGTGTTTTAGACTGTTTAATCGCTAAGGCCTCCTGTGCTGAAGCAACTCGCGCTGAGCTTGATACTTCAAGGGCATAAGCCGCTTTTGCTTCGGCGCTGTTGGCAGGTGCTCTACCTAATTGTGCAACATTAGTGTACTGCGGCACTGGAATAATCGCGGGAAGATCAAGATTAGCCCCACCACCCAGTACTTGATAGAGCTCAACTTGGCTAATGATTTTTTGCAATTCTAAATCTAAAATCCCTTGCTGAGTTGAAAACAATGAGCGCTGCGCATCGAGCACGTCTAGATAGTTAGAGATACCGGCTTTAAAGCGCGCATCTGCAATTTGATAGGTCTGCTCAAAGTTATCTTGCAAGCGGTATTGCGACTCAAGCTGCTCACCTAGTGTCGCCCGTGTTGCTAAGACATCGGAGACTTCACGGAAGGCTGTCTGGATAGAATTTTCGTAGCCGGTGAGCGTTTGCTCACGTTCTATCTGAGCCACATCGTAGTTGGCATCTAAGCGACCGGCATCAAAGATAGGCACGTTAATGCTTGGGCCAAATGACCAACCGACCGCGCCACTTTTGAACAAATCATCCAAACTACCGCTACTCACGCCTATACTGCTTGCCAGACTGATAGAGGGATAATAAGACGCGCGCGCCACTTCAATATTAGCGCCAGCGGCTTTTAAGTTATATTCCGCTTGTAGCACATCAGGCCGATAGCGTAATAGCTCACTAGGCAGTCCAGCACTAAAGATTTCTTGCGTGGTGATGTTGCTGACCGCCGGTGTGGGGATAAGCGCACTTGGAATCGGCGCTCCAAGCAAATATTGCAAAGCATTACGCGAGGTTAAGATGCTACTTTGGGCACGCAGTACGGCAAGTCTAGCGGTCTCTAATGAAGCACTTGCTTGTAATGACGGCAGCTTAGGATCAATACCGGCCTCAAAACGTTTGCTGGCGATAAACAGTGATTTGTTGCGACTTTCAACCGTTGCTTCTGCCAGTTTGAGCTGTGCCAAGCTATAGCTTAAATTGGCATAGCTTTGGGCAATATTACTAACTAGGCTGATTTGGGTCGCGTCTTTTGCGGCAGTGGTTGCCAAAAAATTCTGTAAGGCTTGATCTTTTAGGCTGGCAATCTTACCCCAAAAATCAAGCTCGTAATTGGCCAAACCCAATTGCACATTATAGCTATTACCAGTGCTTGAGCCTAGTTGGTTTTGCACCTGGCGTCGACGAGAATAGCCTGCTTGACCATCAATAGTTGGTAAGTCGCGAATATCAGTAATGCGATATTGCGCGCGCGCTTTTTCAATGGCTAAGCGTGCACTTTCAAAGTCTTTATTATTCTCAAGACCTAAGGCAATCAGACCTTTTAAGCGCTCATCGCTATAAAAGTTCTGCCAGCGTTGACTGGCAAGGCTAGGTTGCTCAGCGCTACTAACGGTCTCGCGATCGAATGCACCATAGGCTTGCTCAATCGGAATATTAGGCTCAGCAAGCACCGGGCGCATATCGGCTTTGGGAATGGTATTACACGCCGCCATGCTCATTGCCAATGCCGTCAAACCCAGTAAGCGGCCTCCATTTTTGCGTGTTCGTGCTAGAGGAAAACTTGCAACAGTTAGAGTAGGCGCAGAGCGCTTGCCTGTAATTGGGCGCAAACCAGCAGTCATCGCGACTGCCGTGGTTGCTGAGTTAGGGGCAAAAAAGGATCTAAAACTCATTGTGTATTATCTCCAAAGTTTACAGGCTGATAACTCTCAGAGGGAGTTAAGTCTTGCGACTCATCGATTGGCGGATTTGGCGTGTTGTTCGGATCTTTTGGATCAGTCGGATTTTTTGGATCATTACCATCATCTTTATCATTCGGATCATGCGCTTCATTATCTTTATAAGGGAAAATACTACGTACCCAAATATAGAACATAGGAATAAAGAAAATACCTAAGAAGGTAGCGGTGACCACCCCACCAACAACACTGGTACCGATCGCGTTTTGGCTACCAGACCCGGCACCGGTTGCTATGAATAATGGCACAACACCCAGACCAAAGGCAAGTGAGGTCATGACGATTGGGCGCAAACGCTGCCGCGCTGCAAGCATTACTGCATCTTTGAGGCTATAACCTGCCTCTTGGTGATCCCTCGCAAACTCGATAATCAAGATGGCGTTTTTGGCTGAAAGCCCCACCACCGTCAATAGACCGACTTGTAAGTAAATGTCATTAGAGAAATCACGGAACCAGGTAAATAGCACCGCCCCCAATACCCCAAGTGGAATCACCAATAGTACTGAGAATGGAATTGACCAACTTTCATACAGAGCAGCCAGACATAAGAATACCACTAAGATTGAGATGGCGTATAGCATGGGCGCTTGAGCGCCTGACTTTTGCTCCTCTAATGAGAGTCCTGTCCATTCATAACCGATGCCTTCAGGTAGTTTTTCGACCATGGCTTCCATAGCATCCATCGCTTCACCAGTACTGAGACCTGGAGCGGCATTACCCTGAATGTTCATTGACGCCAAACTGTTATAGCGTGTGAGACCCGGTGAACCGGTTTCCCATTCACTACTAGAGAAAGCATCAAACGAAATCATCTCGTTGCTGTCATTACGGACATACCATTTACCGATATCATCAGGGTTAGTACGGCTACTAGGCTCACCTTGTACAAACACGCGTTTAACACGACCACGGTCGATAAAGTCATTGATATAACTTGAACCCCAAGCGGTTGAGATAACGCTATTAATACTCGCCAGAGATAAACCATAAGCAGAGGCTTGTTCTTGGTTAATATTGATTTTCAGTTGCGGTGCATCTTCTTGTCCGTTTGGACGCACACCGGCCACTTGATCATTTTGAGCGGCCATACCGAGCAGCATATTACGTGCTTCAAGTAGTCCTTCGTGCCCGACGTTACCGGAATCTTGGAGCATCAAGTCAAAACCACTAGAGTTACCAAGCCCACTAATCGCTGGTGGTATAATATTAAAAACAGTCGCTTCGTTAATTTGGCTAAAGAAGTAACCCTGTGCACGATCAGATACAGCCCGCGCCGTATTTTCTGCACCTTTACGGTCTGCCCAGTCATTTAATTTTACGAAGGCGATACCGACGTTTTGTCCTTGTCCAACAAAACTGAAGCCCGCGATTGTAAATGCTGAAGCAACATTATCCGGTTCTTGGCTACTATAATAATCACTTACTTTATCTAGCACATCTTGGGTTTGATCAATGGTCGAACCAGCAGGTAACTGTACGGCGGTAAACATAATACCCTGGTCTTCTTCTGGTAAAAATGAGCCGGGGATGCGTAAGAATACCACTGCCATAATACCGATAATGGCGGCATAGACAATGAAGTAGACCCATTTAAAGCGGAAACTTTTACCGACAAAATTTTCATAAGAGCGACTGGTTTTAGTGAAAGAACGGTTAAACCAACCGAAGAAGCCTTTTTGATGCTCGTTATTGCCTTTTTCATGGCTCTTACTACGTTTTAGCAACGTCACACACAGGGCAGGGGTAAAGATGAGTGCAACTAGAGCCGACAGCACCATACTGGTAATCAAGGTAATGGCAAACTGACGATAAATCACCCCAGTTGAGCCACCGAAGAATGCCATCGGTACAAATACCGCTGATAAGATAAGCGCGATACCCACCACGATTTTACTAATCTCACCCATTGATTGGATCGTAGCATCTTTAATAGAGATATGAGGGTCTTCTTCTAAGATCCGCTCAACGTTCTCTACCACCACAATGGCATCATCCACCAGTAGACCAATGGACAGTACCATCGCAAACATGGTGAGTACGTTAATACTAAACCCTGCGACATAGAGCACTGCAAAAGTACCTAGTAGTACCACAGGTACGGCAAGGGTCGGGATAATAGTCGCACGCCAGTTCTGTAAGAAAACGAACATGACGATAAATACCAATATAATCGCTTCAATTAAGGTCTTAACGACTTGTTCAATAGACAAGCGTACAAATGGGGTGGTGTCGTAAGGAATGACTGACTTTAGACCTACCGGGAAGTTCGCTTCTAGCTCGGCGACTCGATCACCGACCAATTCGCGGGTTTCAAGCGCGTTAGCACCACCTGCTAATGAGACGGCAAGGCCAGCTGCTTCTTTACCATTAAACAACGAAATAGTACTGTAATTTTCACTACCAATTTCAACGTCTGCAACATCCCCTAAGCGTACTTGCGCACCAGAGGTATCGGTTTTTAGTAGAATATTTTTGAACTCGTCAGGCGTTTTTAGATAGCTTTGTACGGTAACGGTCGCATTAATAACTTGTTCATCAACATCAGCGGGTGCTTGGCCTAATTGACCTGCAGATACTTGTGCGTTTTGCGCTCGTACGGCATCGGCCACATCAGATGGTACCAAACGATAGCCACGTAAGCGTTCAGGGTCGAGCCAAATACGCATGGCGTAAGCGGCACCGAATGCTTGTACTTGACCAACCCCTTCAACACGGCTGAGCTGATCGACGACATTAGAGTTGATATAGTCACCGATATCAGCACGATCCATACTGCCATCTTCGGAGACAAACCCAAACACAGCTAAAAAGCCATCAGAGGCTTTATTAACGTTGACGCCCTGACGCTGTACTTGCTCAGGCAACGAGCTCATTGCGGCCTGTAATTTGTTCTGAACTTGTACTTGTGCCGTATCGGCATCCGTACCGTTCTCAAAGTAAAGCTGTACAGAGGCACTACCATTCGACGCGCTCGACGACTTCATGTACATCAAGCCATCAAGCCCCTTCATGCGCTGCTCAATAATCTGTACCACTGAGTTTTCAACGGTTTCAGCGTCAGCACCAGGGTAGCTGGCGCTGACCGAAATAGTTGGCGGTGCAATAGCTGGATACTGCTCAATCGGTAGGTTGATAACCGATATTATCCCGATGAGCATAACCAAAATAGCCATCACCCATGCAAAGATAGGGCGATTAATAAAAAAAACTGACATAGTATATCCCTAAGTCTTCCTAGCTTTGAATGGAATTAGTTGGCGGCTGCTGGTGCCGGTTTGTTGGCAGTTTTGCCATCGGTAGACTTATCCATATTTTTTGCAGCTTGCTGCGGGGTTTTGGTAGCAGTGCCAGTAGGAGCACCTTGCTCAGAAGAGGGTGCTGCGTTTGGATTTTCCAAAGGCTTAGCGACCACTTCTTGTTCAGGTTTAACTTTTGCGCCACCAATAACCACCACTTTGTCGCCACTCTTTAGACCGTCAGTGACCACCCATTGTCCATTATAAGTACCATTAATCGTAACCGGACGAACTTGGATTTTGTTATTTTCATCAACGATATAAACTTGAGGTTCACTTTTAGTCGAACGCATAACTGCACTTTGTGGGACTAAAGCGGCGTTAGTAATAACGCTTTGGGTCAAGCGTGCGCTGACATACATGCCGGGTAGCAAGATATTGTTATTATTTGGGAATACGGCACGTAAGGTTACTGCACCTGTTGACTCATCAACTTTCGCTTCTGATAACGCCAGCTTGCCTCTTACCGGATAGATAGAGCCGTCCTCTAATACCAGCTCAACGGTATTCATTCCTGCCTGAGCTTTACCAGCAGAGATTTGCTGACGAAGTTTGAGCAGCTCAGAGGATGATTGGCTGATATCGACATAGATAGGGTCTAAGCGCGAAATGGTTACTAGCGGATTGGCCTGACTGGCACTCACTAGCGTACCGGCAGTGACGCTTGAGCGATCACTACGACCAGTGATAGGTGCGCGTACAATAGTACGGTTAAAATCTAAGGTGCTGGCATCAAGGCTTGACTTAGCCGTTTGAATACCGGCTTTTGCGCTTTCGATACCCGCTTGTGTTTGTCCGACAGCGGCAATTGCGCTTTGAACGGCAGCTTGCGCGGTACGTACTTGTGTTTGAGCCTGCTCGTACTGTTGCTTGGAGATGGCGTCAATACTGACCAGCCCTTGCAGACGCTGTAGATCATTTTGCGCTTGGGCGAGTGAGGCTTGTCGGCTAGCCAGTTCCGCTTTAGCATTGGCATTATTTGCCAGTGACGTTTGATAGTTAGCTTGTGCTTGTTGTACCGCTGCTTGACCGCTAGCTACAGAGGTCGCGTAGTTATCAGTGTTGATACGATATAAGGGTTGGTCTTTTTTAACGTTGCTGCCTTCACGGAACAGCACTTCGTCAATGATACCGTTTACTTGGGGGCGGACGTCTGCTATTTGATAGGCAGTAGTACGTCCAGAAAAAGTCTGTACTTGGGGCACGCTGTCAAAAGTCACGGTCTGGACGTTGACGACGGCAGGTGGCATCTGCTGCGTAGCTTCACCTGCGGCGTCCTCATTTTTGTCACAGCCAACCAGTACAGCTCCAGAAAGTACAGATGCTATTACAAGCGCAAGATAAGAGTGCTTCATCAATGTCCTCGGCAATAATATAAAATAAATGCAATATAAAAATTGAGTGATAAATTTTAACGTTATAAATAGGGAGGTTGGTGCTCATTCACCAGTAGTGCTGCTGTTCACAACTCACCGAATAAAAACTCGATAAGCAGTTTTAATTCAATCGACTATTATAAACTATAGGGTCTACCCTACAGTCAAGCGATCAAAAACGTCTTTTGATGCCTTAATCCAGCGCTTGTTTTTCACTAGATGCAAAAAACGCTGACAATACAAGAGTTACATGAAAGAACAGATAAGAAATTTATAATAACTTATGAGTCAAAATAATGTTAAATTTTGTTATGTTACTACTTGTAAGACTGACAGAATAGACAATGACCGTTAAAAAAGATTGAAAAATGAAGCTGTCATCAAAATCAGCGTGTTAGCAACGAATGATTATCAACTAAATGTAAAGACTGATTATGAAAACAGTAAATAGGTTAAATGTGGTTTAATAATATAAGACGATTGTAAATATTATCTTAATAATTTATATACCGCTTGGTAAAGACAGTAAGTTAGCAAAAACCTCCGACATACCTTTATCAGTAGTCGTTAACAAATTTCAAGATTCACGTTTGAGATGATTTAGCTTAAGGCTATTTAGAGTCAAGAATCGCTTAAAGCAATCTTGCGCTGGCAAGTTCAGTCAACTCGTATAATCCTTGACGATAGCGGTTAGCGGGTAGCGTATTGAGTGCTTGCTGTGCTAACTGGGTTTCTTCAAGCGCGCGCTGTTTACAATAAGCTAATGAGCCCGAATTGCGAACCAGCTCAATCAGTTGCTCAGCGTTTGGCGTTTTCCCGGTCTGTACCGCGATACGTAGCTGCTCATAACCGTCTTTATTGCTGTCTTTAAGCAGTTCAAGCGCTTTGATAGTTGGCAGAGTTGGTTTACCTTCTGCGAGATCATCGCCGAGGTTTTTACCCATCAGTGCACTATCGCCACTATAATCAAGCACATCATCGACAATCTGAAACGCATTACCAAAATGCTGTCCAAAATCTGCTAATGCTTGAAGGTGTTGAGTTTGATCTTGCAAAATAGCCGCGCCTTGAGTCGCCATCATAAACAGCCTTGAAGTTTTGCCATCAATGATGCGCAGATAATCGTTTTCGTTCGCTGCTGGGTTATGTTGATGCTGTAGCTGTAACACCTCACCCTCAGCAATATCGCAAGTACCATCTGAGAACAGCTGCAATAGCGGCAAGCTCTGAAAGCCGACCAATAAGTTAAACGCTCGCGCTATCAGATAATCACCGACCAGTACCGCCGTGGCATTATCCCACGTCGCATTGGCCGTAGGCTTACCGCGACGTTGTCCTGACTCGTCAATCACATCATCATGGACTAAGGTGGCAGTATGCAACATCTCAGTAATAGCCGCTAAGTGCATGGCTTGCTGTGACGGCGCATCATAGAACATACGCGCACATAATAAAGTGATCAGCGGGCGCATACGTTTGCCGCCAGCATTAATTACATGCTGTGAGACGCTCATCACCAGCTGTACTTTTGAATTGAGACTGCCAAAGACTTGCTTATCCATAATGTCAAAGTCATCAGCAACGATACTTTGAATATCAGCATAGCTTGGTTTGGATAAAGGCGTGGTCGATGAGGGTGATAAAGGAGTACTGGTCATAATAAGTAGTCATATTAATTAGAATAAAGAGGATGTTTTGATAGCCATATCTATAAATGCTATCAGCTTGCTCATAATAGCATAGCTATATGCCCAAATCGGTGATTAAAGTGCGAGATAAGGCAAGCGATTAACTTGATTTTAAATTGTTAACTGATTCGTAGGGTAGAGATTTTGTTAAAACTATCTATTAAAAATAATAACTGTTTACTAATAATTAGAGTCTGTTATTACCAATAACTGCTAGCTACTGAGAAAACATTGTAAGTCACTGATTGTATACGCTATAATAGCCGCCGTTAGGCATAGATATATCACCCTTATTATCATAACCCTAGCTTTCCCCATTAGTGTGACAGGGGGCTGGCTAGTTAATCGATAATACTAGCAGTGGTGATAATGCTCTAGATAATTAGCACCTTTCAAAAACAAGACGAGCCGCTTGCTTTTAACAGCAAAAAGCCGTAAAATTACGCCTTTAATTTTTCCCTGTCGTGTTCGTTATTGAAGCGTTGGTATCATATCAGCCACGGCACACGGGTTAAACGGAGTCAGACAATGTACGCAGTAATCAAAAGTGGTGGTAAACAACACCGTGTAGTCGTCGATGAATTGCTTAAAGTTGAACTACTAAAAGCAGAACAAGGCGAAACAATCGAATTTGAAGACGTGTTGATGATTGTTGACGGCGATAACGTCAAAATCGGTCAGCCAGTCATTGATGGTGCAAGCGTAGAAGTTGAAGTGGTTGAGCATGGTCGCGGCGAAAAAATCCGTATCATCAAGCACAACCGTCGTAAGCATTATCACAAAGAGCAAGGTCACCGCCAATGGTATACCTTGTTAAAAATCAAAGCGATTAATGTTTAATTAATCATCAATGCATATATATTGATGATTAGTAGCGCACTAAAAGCTTAAGAGTTATCGCAACAGCGGTAAGTCACATTAACAAGGAGATTTTCTCATGGCTCATAAAAAAGCTGCTGGTTCGACTCGTAACGGTCGTGATTCAAACCCAAAAATGCTCGGCGTAAAAATCTTTGGCGGACAAGCCATCGTCGCTGGTAACATCATTGTTCGTCAACGTGGTACAGAATTCCACGCTGGCGAAGGTGTTGGCATGGGTCGTGATCATACTTTATTTGCACTGAATGATGGTGTGGTAAAGTTTGCGACCAAAGGTAAATTTAACCGTCGCTACGTGATGGTTGAAGGCGCATAGTTGTCGCTTTGCTACTGACTTATTGCTTTTAGATAAGTTGTTATAGCAAACATAAAAGTCCCTATTACCAGATGGTGATGGGGACTTTTTTATGACTAAACGTTATGGTTGCTGTCCTAAAGTTACCATTAATTTTTTCGAAAGTGCTATAGATCTCAGTTGATAATGACAAAAGAGCGAACATGTCTGCTTGTGAACAACCAAGATAAGTGTTTTTTGTCATAACGCTATAAAAGCCAATAACGCATACAAGACAATAGGGTGTAAGACACAGCCAATTACAAGTGTGCAATTGCCCTCGTTACAAGCGTGTATGGCAGGCGTAGTGTTGATTGCAATTCACGACTAGGCGCGTAATAAAAAAGCTGCCACACTGTGGCTATTGGTGAATAGCCCTGCAATAACTGATGACACATAACTAATTATGCAGGTTCCTGATTACCTAATATAGCAATTAGCTTAAAATCGGCAAGCACTAGTTTCTTCTATAAACAGTGTTTAGCCACAATAAATACACGGCTGATCTGACTAGTAAACCAATTGTTTAATATTCTATTTTTATTGTGAGAGGAAAAATGATGACCTTATTAACTAAGAGAATGACTAAGCAAACCATAACGACAAAACAAAAAATGATGAGTGGGGCTTTGGCTGGGGTGTTAATGACTACCCTTGGTGTTGCCGCGCCCATGATGGCATTGAGCCAATCAGCGAACGCTGCCCCTGCAACTAATCTAGTTGCCGCTCAGCGCCTAAATAAGCTGTTGACCAATACCAAAAGTATGACTGCTAATTTTACCCAAACGACTAAAGGCGCCAGTAGTGGTACCTTTAAAGGTGCTATGAGTGTCCAGCGTCCTAATAATTTTCGCTGGGAAACCAAATCGCCATCAGAGCAATTAATTGTGGCTAATGGTAGCTCAATGTGGGTTTATGACAAAGATTTAGAGCAAGCAACCAAACAAGGTGTTGATAGTCAAGTGGGCAATACTCCAGCATTATTATTATCAGGTGACCCAAGCAAAATCGACAAAAACTTTAAAATCACTCAGCCTTATGATAACAAGAACTACTATGTACTTTACCCTAAATTAGAGGATGCTAGCTTCAAAAACTTGTCAGTAAGTTTTAATGGCGGCAAACCGGTGATGATGGTGCTCAACGATACTTTAGGTCAAACGACCTCTATTAAGTTCAGCGGCATTAAACTTAACCCAAGCATCAGCAGCAGTCAGTTTAAATTTACGCCACCAAAAGGCGTTGATGTCATCAATCAGTAATCGATAGTTACTATATATCGAATTACAGAATATCAAATTACAGATAGTACGCTATAAACAATAGATTATGAAGAACAGGGCAGGCCTTTATTTGGGCTTGCCCTTTTTGCTTTATAGCCGCTAGTTGATAGCTGGCCATTAGTACAAGAACCATATAAAATAATTGAAGTCAAAATACTATGTAATAAAAGGTAAATATAAGCTCAGTATACTAATATTTAATAAAAGTAGGCTTAGGGATAGGTTGCAATTACCCGTATTTGGTTTACAATATCTGCAACCTATAACGTATGTTGTTTACTTAGACTAGTAAAAACACTCATCAGAATGTCTGAGATTTTGTTCAGACATTTTTTTGTTTTTAGCGCCTAAGTAGGGTTTATTATGAGCCATATAAGCCGATTTTAGCACCATATAATATCAGCCAGAAACTGAATACCTAGTATTATTTTTTGCTCAAGACATATCTTTTGTAGCATATAATATGACGTCTCAATACAGTTAAAAACTGGCTTTTAGCCCTTGATATGCGTATAGTAAGTAAATACTTTATGCCAGTTGTCACGCCATTGTTGATCACGTGTAATGAGTTATTAAATCAATTAAATGAGTAAGTATGATATTGATTTAATAAGTTTATTTAACGTCGTTGAAATAGATGTGTTTGATGACCAGCCCCTATCTGCAATCGCTATTATTTAAAGTACTGATAGTTAAGAAAACTGATGGTTTTATTATTGTTGTATTTTCCCAAATCTATTTATCCCAGGGTTTATAGTTAGAGTAAATGAAGCCGTATCAGTAATGAATAGCGCGTAGATAGCCTTTTGGCTGGTTTCGTCTGTATCTATCGTCAATAAGCGTGATGATTGGCCATTACCAGCACAGTTATTTGTGTTTTCGTCTGCGTCAGATAAGCCGTTATGCTGTCACGTTGTAATTTGTGAGAGTAGGCGATGCTTATGACACTGGATTGGGTGAGGAGCACGTATTATCATGTCTGCCTTTAATTGGTCAGCAGTTGCCTTTATTCTAGCCGCTATCGGTCTGGTTATCTTTATGCTAGCCGTTCCGCGCCTACTTGGCGGACGCTCTGATGGCTTACAAAAAGAAGAAGTATTTGAAGCAGGTGTTGTCGGATCAGGCAATGCCCGTATTCGCTTGTCTGCTAAATTCTATTTAGTCGCTATTTTCTTTGTCATTTTTGATCTAGAAGCACTGTATTTATATGCCTATGCGGTGTCAATTCGTGAGACCGGCTGGGCAGGCTTCATTGCCGCTGCAACTTTTATCATCGACTTGTTGATTGGTTTAGTATATGCGTTGAGTTTAGGCGCGTTAAACTGGTCTCCTGCGGACAAACTTCGCAAAAAAGCACGCCTTTATGCGGCACCTGCCGATTTTAATATGGCGGCCATTACTCAGTTCGATGGTGTCGATGAGCTGATGGTCGATCCTACCGGTAAAATACCTGCACAGTCTTCAGGGCAGATTAATGTCTCAAATAATATTGAGTCCAATCGTCGCCACCTACAAAGTATTGATCATATTAATACCACAGGTAATATTACCTCTGTGGATTTTGCTGCGTCTGCCCAAAATACGAATACAGAGCATAGTCGTTAATACCTAAGTCGTTAGCACATAATTTTTTATTAGACTTTATAGCTGCACATTATGTTTGCAAGATTTGCAGCAACGATATGTCTAATATCGCAGCACTACTAGCTAGGATAATATCATTGCTACGCTGTGCTTAATTTAAAGGTTGTATGTTATGAAATACACATTAACAAAAGCCAATCCTGATGCAGAGACTTACCCTGCAGAAACTCGTCAAACAGTCAACGATCCTATCGAAGATGAAGTCAATAAAAACGTTTTTATGGGTCGTCTAGAAGACATTGTGCATTCAACGGCCAATTGGGGACGTAAAAATTCGTTATGGCCATTTAATTTTGGTACCTCTTGTTGTTACGTGGAATACGCCACTACTTTGACTGCGGTTCACGATTTGTCGCGCTTTGGGGCAGAAGTTATTCGTGCCTCGCCGCGTCAAGCAGATGTGATGATTGTAGCGGGAACTTGTTTTATTAAAATGGCACCGGTCATTCAACGTCTTTATGAGCAAATGCTTGAGCCCAAATGGGTTATTTCTATGGGTGCTTGCGCCAACTCTGGCGGTATGTATGATATTTATTCTGTCGTACAAGGCGTGGATAAGATTATTCCAGTGGATGTTTATGTCCCTGGTTGTCCGCCGCGTCCTGAAGCCTTGATTCAAGGATTGATGCTGCTACAAGACTCAATCACTAAAGAGCGTCGTCCGCTAGGTATTCATGTCGAAAATCAAGGCGTTTATCAGCCACAAATGATGCCTGAACGTGATCGCAAGCAAGCAGATCGTATTGCAGTGAAGAACTTACGTAGTCCAGACAGTATTTAATCTGATTTACTCCCTAATAAGTATTTTATGTCGTAGAAGTGGTTAGTATTTGATCGCATCCATCACAGTTTAGTTATGATTAATGAAGGAAGACATCATTCATGGTCACGGTAGTCGAAAACATAGATCCTAAGATCAAACTTGTACCAGCAGTCATCAAAGAGCTGGAACAGAAGTATGCCGGTAAGTTTGTTGTCCAGCAGACCGTCGATGAGATTCCGACCGTTTGGGTGGCGCGTGCTGACGTATTAGACATATTAATGTACCTGCGAGAGCTGCCTAAGCCTTATGTCATGTTATTTGATTTATCGGCAATGGATGAGCGTCTGCGTCAACATCGTGAAGGACTGCCGGCCAGTGACTTTACGGTGTTTTACCATTTGATGTCGCTTGAGCGTAACAGCGATGTGCGCATTAAGGTAGCGCTCAGTGAAGATGATTTAAATATACCCAGTGCGACTAAAATTTGGCCAAATGCCAACTGGTACGAGCGTGAAGTTTGGGATATGTTCGGTATCGTCTTTAGCGGCCACCCTCATCTAACCCGTATTTTATTACCTAAATATTGGGAAGGTCATCCACTACGTAAAGAATATCATGCGCGTGCGACTGAATTTACCCCGTATTTTTTGAATGCTGCTAAGCAACAATATGAGCAAGAAAATCTGCGCTTTGTCCCTGAAGAATGGGGTATGAAACGCTCAGGACGTGATGAGGACTTTATGTTCTTGAACATCGGTCCCAACCATCCCTCAGCGCATGGTGCATTTAGATTGGTACTACAACTAGATGGCGAAGAAGTTATTGACTGCATTCCAGATATTGGCTATCACCACCGCGGTGCAGAAAAAATGGCCGAGCGCCAAACCTGGCATTCTTATATTCCCTATACTGACCGGATTGATTACCTCGGCGGTGTGATGAATGAGCTGCCGTATATCATGTCGGTCGAAAAGCTAGCCGGTATTACTATTCCAGCTCGCGCCGAGACCATTCGCGTGATGATGAGTGAGTTTTTCCGGATTACTAACAATTTATTGTTTGTCGGTACTTTTATTCAAGATGCTGGTGGTATGACCCCCGTATTCTATATGTTTACCGATCGCCAAAAAGCGTATGACGTGATTGAAGCGGTTACTGGTTATCGGATGCATCCAGCATGGTTCCGTATCGGCGGTACGGCACACGATTTACCGCGCGGCTGGCAGCGTCTGGTCCGTGAATTCTTGGACTGGATGCCGAAGCGCTTGGATGAATATGTCAAAGCAGCGCTCCAAAATAGCGTACTGAAAGGCCGTACCCAAGGCGTTGCTCAGTATGATGCTAAGCAAGCATTGGCTTGGGGCGTGACTGGTGCGGGTCTGCGTGCCACGGGTGTCGATTTTGACTTGCGTAAAGCGCGACCTTATATGGGCTATGAAAACTTCGATTTTGAAGTACCGATTGGCTATAACGGTGATGCTTATGATCGTTGTATGATTAAAGTTGAAGAGATGCGTCAGTCTTTGCGTATTATTCGTCAATGCTTAGATCATATGCCACAAGGGCCTTATAAAGCCGATCATCCATTAACGGTACCACCACCAAAAGACCGCACGCTGAATGATATTGAGACTTTGATTAACCATTTTCTCTCAGTCTCTTGGGGTCCGGTGATGCCAGCAGGTGAGTGTGCAACGATTGTCGAGGCGACTAAAGGTCTTAACAGTTATTACATTACCTCAGATCGTGCAACCATGAGTTACCGAACTCGAATTCGCACTCCGACATTTGCGCATATTCAGCAAATGCCATCGGTCATTAATGGCTCGCTGGTATCGGATGCCATTATGTATTTGGCTTCGATTGATATTGTAATGGCTGACTGTGACCGTTAACGATGATTACTTTAAAAATAAAAGGCTCAGAAGTTAATTGCTGTAGCTGTAATAAAGAATTTAATCAATATATTATCGCCAATAGGCACACCAAAACGCTGTAGCATTTCAATGTGGCGACAGTCGCAACCTGACACAGCGTGATGAGTGAGGATAAATACAAGATATGAAAATTGTTTCCGATAAAGCGCCAAAAGTGAATGTGGAAAGTATCTTAACCGCTGAAGAAATTAAAGCCATTCATGAGTTTATGCATCATTATCCGCAAGCACGTTCTGCTTCGCTAGATGCGCTAAAAATCGTGCAAAAGCGCAACGGCTGGGTCGATGATGCCCAAGTCAACGCCATTGCCAACATTTTAGATATTCCAGTGACTGATATTGATGGGGTCGCAACCTTCTTTAATCGCATCTATCGTCAGCCGGTCGGTCGTCATGTGATCTTAATTTGCGACTCTATAGCGTGCTTTTTGACCGGCTACGAAGCGCTGTCTGCTGAGTTCAGGTCTCAGCTGGGTATTGAGTATGGTCAGACCACTACTGATGGCCGTTTCACAATATTACCGATTTGCTGTTTGGGCAACTGTGATAAAGGCCCTGCGATACTGATTGGTGAGGATACTTATGGTCCCGTCCAGCCTACTGAGGTCGCCCAATTATTGGAGCTATACGCATGAGATTAACCGTTTCAGAGCAGATTGCTCTTCGCAGCCAAGGCAAAGCGCCAAGCCAACTTAATGAGCAGCGGATCGCAGTATATGGTGACAAAGCGACCGCCACCAGTGAAACCAAACCGTTAACATGGCGTTTAGCGCATCATGATGCGATATTGGATCTCGCTACTTATGAATCACTACGTGGTTTTGAGGCACTTAAAATAGCTTTAAACCAATCACCAGACGATACTTTAAAGACCATTAAAGAAGCAGTGGTCAAAGGTCGCGGCGGTGCCGGTTTTCCAGCGGGTATTAAGTGGTCGCTAATGGCGCCACCAGATGGCGGGCCGCGCTACTTAGTTTGTAATGCGGATGAGATGGAGCCGGGTACTTTTAAAGATCGGTTGCTAATGGAACGTTTACCATTACAGCTTATTGAAGGCATGATCATATCTGCTTACGCTATTGGCGCGACGGCCGGTTATATTTTTATTCGTGGTGAATACATTTTAGCGGCCGAGCGTTTAACAGCGGCTATTGAAGAGTTAAAAGCTCACAATATTCTTGGCGACGATATATTAGGGTCGGGTTTTGACTTTGATTTGCACGTGCATACGGGCGCTGGTCGCTATATCTGCGGTGAAGAAACAGCGTTACTTAGTTGTTTGGAAGGTCGCCGTGCCATTCCACGTACTAAGCCCCCCTTTCCACAAGTGTCAGGAGCGTGGGGCCGGCCAACGGTAGTGAATAACGTTGAAACCCTCCATAATGTGCCAGCCATTATTTTGCATGGTAGCGCCTGGTATCAAGACTTGCCAAAGGCTAAAGGTGTGGTCGAAACCCCAGGCACTAAGCTGTTTGGTTGCTCAGGTCTAGTTAATGATCCAGGTTTATGGGAATTGCCTTTTGGTTATACTGCGCGGGAGATTATTGAAGACTTCGCCGGCGGTATGCAAGAGGGGCGCAAGCTAAAGGCATGGTTGCCCGGCGGCGCGTCGACTGACTTTTTGACGGCTGATCATTTAGATGTGGTGGTAGATTTTGATACCATCCAAAAAGCCGGTAGTCGAATGGGTACTGGACTGATTATGGTGGTTGATGAGCAGCAAGACATGGTAGCGCTACTACGCAACCTTGAGATTTTTTTCCAACGTGAATCATGTGGCTGGTGTACGCCGTGCCGTGATGGCTTGCCGTGGGGTGTTAAATTGCTCACCGCTATTAATGACGGTGACGGGCAAGTGGGCGATGTGGAAAAGCTTGAAGGCTTAACTCGTGACTTATGGCTCGGTAAAACATTTTGTGCCCACGCCCCCGGTGCTATGGAGCCTCTTATGAGTGCAATAAAATATTTCCGTCCTGAGTTTGATCAAAAAATTGCGCAGGCGGTTGGGGTAGATGTCATTGAGGCTGCAGCCAGTCAACAGCCAGTAGTGAAATAAGGAGAGCGGCATGGCAGTCATACATATTGATGGAACCACTGTCGAAGTAGATAGCGCAGACAACTTGCTACAAGCATGCTTGTCACTTGGCATTGATGTGCCGTATTTTTGTTATCATCCTGCTTTAGGCTCGGTAGGCTCGTGCCGTCAGTGTGCGGTCAAGCAATACCAAACCAAAGAAGACCTTGAGGCTGGTCGCGGCAGGTTAGTGATGTCGTGTATGGTTGCGCCAACTGAAGATATGTATATCTCAGTCGATGACGAAGAAGCCAAAGCCTTTCGGCAATCGATCGTTGAATTCTTAATGACCAACCATCCCCATGATTGCCCAACCTGTGAAGAAGGCGGTCATTGCCATCTTCAAGATATGACTTATATGTCAGGACATCATCGTCGCCGCTATCGTTTTACCAAGCGTACCCATCACAATCAAGAGCTCGGGCCCTTTATCGCCCATGAAATGAACCGCTGTATCGCTTGCTATCGCTGTGTCCGCTTTTATAAAGACTATGCGGGCGGCGAAGACTTAGGCGTTTTTTCTTCAAATAACCGCGTCTATTTTGGTCGCGATACTGACGGTCAGTTTGAAAGTGAGTTTTCTGGTAACTTAACCGAAGTATGTCCAACCGGCGTATTTACGGATAAGACCCACTCTGAGCGCTATAACCGTAAATGGGATATGCAATATGCCCCAAGCATCTGCCATGGTTGTTCGGCGGGTTGTAATATCTCACCTGGCGAGCGTTATGGTGAATTGCGTCGTATTGAAAACCGCTATAACGGTGAAGTGAACCGTTACTTCTTATGTGACCGTGGCCGCTTTGGTTATGGTTATGTCAATCGTGAAGATCGTCCCACTCAAGCCCTTGAACGTATCAATGGTAAGCATGTCAAAATAAATATTGATTATGCACTGGATGAGACTATCAAACGCCTCAAAGATAAAAAAGTCATCGGTATTGGCTCTCCGCGTGCCAGCTTAGAGACTAACTTTGCGCTGAAAAACTTAGTCGGCTTTGATAACTTTTCAACCGGTCTTAATCACCAGCAGCAAGCATTGGTCAATAAGTGTATTGAAGTATTAACGACTGAAGGTGTTTATAATCCTGGTATGACCGACATTGAGAGCCACGATGCGGTACTGATTTTGGGTGAAGACATTACTCAGACTTCAGCACGGGTAGCTCTGTCAATACGTCAAGCAGCCAAAAACGAAGGGCTCAAAATGGCAGCGGCGCTAAAAACCCAGGCATGGTTAGCCGAGCCGGTACAACGTATCGCCCAAAATGCGCTAAGTCCGGTTTATATTATCGATGTTAGCCAAACCAAACTTGACGATATCAGTAAAGCAAGTGTGGTAGCGACCCCTGAAGACATTACTAAGTTGGGCTTTAAAATTGCTGATGAGATTAAGTGGTTAGCGGATGATTTAGCGCAAATTGTAGATTCGCAAATCTCTGATTCATCGACAGCAGAAACTGAACAAGATACCGATCCGATGCAAGCGCTTGCTCGACAAATCGCTTATGATTTAATACAAGCAGATCAGCCCCTGATTGTATCAGGTACTAGCTTATCGTCTACTGCGCTGATCGAAGCGGCCGCTCAAATCACTCAAGCACTCAGTCAGAAGCGTGCGATCATTAAAGCGACTGAGCATGAGCAGGTTGAAACTCATAATGCCAAAGTTCAAGCGGCAGAAAAACGTGCGGAAACGGCGCAGCCTGTTGAAGATCAAGAGCTTGCCGCTAAGCCTGCCAAACCTGAAACGGGCACCAACAAAGATGAGCAGGATGATGTTGAGCGTAAGCCTGCTGAGAAGCTTGAGCTAAAACAGGAAAACACCCGTTACCACGCGCAAGCCAGTATTTATCTGACGGTTCCTGATGCTAATAGCATGGGCGTGTGCCTGCTTGGTGGCAAATCGGTAGAAGAACTACTAGCGACTGACTATGATGTGGTCGTAGTCGCTGAAAACCAGCTCACCGATGCTATCGATGCACAGAAGCTTACGCAACTGTTAGCTGATAAAATGGTCATCGCCCTCGATCATCAGCTATTAGATTGGCATAAAGATGTCGACATTGTGCTACCAGCGGCAAGCTTTGCCGAAGCCGATGGTACTTTGGTCTCTGCTGAAGGCCGTGCTCAGCGTTTTTTCCAAGTTTATGATAACAATTACTATCATCCGCTTAGTAGTATTAAAGAGGGCTGGCGTTGGTTGCATGCGGTACATAGCAGTTTATTAGGCAAGTCTGTCGACTGGACACAGCTTGATGATGTGATTAATGCCTTAGTGGCGACCCATCCTAAGCTGGCTGGTATTAAAGCTGCTGCTCCTGATGCTGATTATCGCATTACCGGTCTAAAGATTGCTCGCGAGCCGCGCCGCTATTCAGGTCGTACCGCGATGCGTGCGCAAATGTCAGTACATGAGCCCATGCAGCCAAAAGATTTGGATACCGGTTTGACCTTTTCAATGGAAGGCTATAGCGGTAATCAGACCCCAAGCTCAATGATTCCGTTTGCACAGACTGCTGGCTGGAACTCACCACAAGCATGGAATAAGTATCAGGATAAAGTGGGCGGTAGCCTAAAAAATGGTGACCCAGGTGTGCGTTTATTTGATCAGCTAGAGCGCTTAGTGTTGCGCCAGTACATTGCCCCACCAGCGACGTCTTTAACCATTACCGATATACAGCAAGGTCAAGCCAAACTGGTGCCTATCTATAATATTTATGCCAGCTCGATGATGGCCTCACGTAGCCCAATCGTCGCTGAGCAATTACCGATAGCTACATGGCGTGTTGGCATTGACGATGCTAATGATTGGGACGTTGTCGCTGGTGATTATTTAGCTATTGAAATTGATAAGCAGCAAATTACGCTACCCGTGCAACTGGTACACTATTTAGCAGAAGGTTGTATCGGCTATCCGGTTGGACAAGTAAATATTATTCACCCATCTATGCCGGCATCGGTACGTAAAGTTGATGCGCCTATTACGATGTCTGGAGCCATGGCAAGTGATACCGCTTCGATAACTAACTCTAATGCTGATTTTAATGTTGACCGCGCGACTATAGCGCCGACCACCACTCAGGAAGTGTAATATGCAAGTAACTCGTATTATGCCTGATGTGCCAAGCTTTTTGGCCGGTAGCATGACCTTTGATACTTGGTCGATTTTGTTCATGGTCGTACAAGCGCTTGTCATCTTTTTGGTAGTAGTGATTGTTGCTGCCATGATGATCGTCTATGAGCGCCGGATGCTCGCGCTTTGGCAAGACCGCTATGGCCCTAATCGGGTGGGACCGTTTGGCTCTCTACAATTAGTCGCTGATATGCTTAAAATCTTCTTTAAAGAAGATTGGACGCCGAATTTTACCGATAAGTTCATTTTCACCTTGGCGCCTGCGGTTGCCATGTTTACCGCGCTGGCTTCTTTTGCCATCATTCCGATATCGCCAACCCTCGGGGTAGCTGATTGGGATATTGGTATTCTGTTCTTCTTTGCTATGGCAGGCATTGCTGTTTATGCAGTGATGTTTGGCGGTTGGGCATCAGCAAACAAATTCTCGCTACTTGGCGGACTGCGTTCAGCGGCACAAACTATCAGTTATGAGGTGTTCTTAGGCTTATCGTTGATGGGTGTGGTCGCACTAACTGGCTCCTTTAACTTACGTGCAATTGTTGAGTCCCAAATTGATGGCTGGTATATTATCCCGCAGTTTTTTGGCTTTTTAACTTTTGTGGTGGCAGGGGTAGCGGTGACGCACAGACACCCCTTTGATCAGCCAGAAGCGGAACAAGAGCTTGCTGAAGGTTATCATGTCGAATATTCTGGTATGAAGTTTGGGATGTTTTTTATCGGTGAATACGTCAATGTGGTATTGATTTCAGCCCTAATGACCTGCTTGTTCTTTGGTGGCTGGCTGGCACCCTTTAACTTAGATATTCCATTTATACCGCCCGCTTTTTGGTTCATGATTAAGACGCTGTTCTTTATGACCCTGTTTATTTTGGCACGCGGTTCGCTCATCCGCCCGCGCTACGATCAGGTGATGAATTTTGGCTGGAAGGTCTGCCTGCCGGTGACCTTGATTAATCTGCTAGTTACCGCAGCGGTAATTTTGATTTTTTCCCCAACGCTGTAACTTTGCTGATGATCTAAAGTAATGCTGATAAGGATAATAATCCCATGTTTACTACGATAAAAAAGATTGTCATTGGTATGTTTACCATTGTCCGCAGCATGTGGATGGTCAACAGTCATGCGATTCGGCCTCGTGATACTATCTTGTATCCTGAAGAGCCCGTTCCAGTTCCACCGCGGTTTCGTGGGCGCATTATATTATCCCGTGATCCTGATGGTGATGAGCGCTGCGTCGCTTGTAATTTATGTGCCGTAGCCTGTCCAGTGGGCTGTATTTCCCTACAAAAGGCTGAGCGTGACGATGGGCGCTGGTATCCGGAGTTTTTCCGTATTAACTTTTCGCGTTGTATCTTTTGTGGACTGTGCGAAGAGGCTTGTCCAACCACAGCCATTCAGATGACCCCAGATTTTGAGATGGGCGAATATGTGCGTCAAGACTTAGTCTATGAAAAAGAGCATTTACTAATCTCAGGACCAGGTAAATATCCCGATTATAACTATTATCGCGTATCCGGTATGGCGGTGGCAGATAAACCAAAAGGCGCCGCGCAAAACGAAGCAGCACCTATTGACCTAAGGAGCTTACTGCCATGATGAATATTCTAAACAATCCTGATTTGGCAGGGTTCTACGCGCTTGCGGCGGTAGCTATTTTTGCCAGTCTGCGCGTTGTTATCCATGCCAACCCAGTACACGCCATCTTATCGATGATTGTCTCGTTATTGGCAGTTGCTGGCATCATGTTTGTGTTGGGTGCCCCATTTGCAGGTGCGCTTGAAATTGTGGTGTACGCTGGGGCAATTTTGATATTGTTCGTCTTTGTGATTATGATGCTCAATTTAGGCATGGAGAATGAGGCGCGAGAAGAGCGCTGGTTAGATGCCAGAACGTGGGCGATACCAACGGGACTTACAATCATTATCGCGGTTGTGCTATATGCGATGATTGGTCTAAATCATGATGAGGCAGCCGTTATTGGTGGGGTCAGTGTTCCCGCTAAAGCAGTCGGCACGGCCTTATTCAGCAAATATATTATGTTGGTCGAAGTGGCAGCACTATTGCTATTGGCCGCATTGGTTGCCGCTTATCATTTGGGTAAAGCGTCCCTTGATGACGAAATTATTGGTAACGACAGCCAAGCCTTTAACCCGAGCGTTGGTAGTATTATGGAATACGATAATGCAGACAGCCATAACCACCAGAGTTATGATGCGGTTAAGATGGCTAAGCCCTATGTCTATGAAGATGTTGACCCTCATGATTATGTGGGTATGCAGCGAGATACGCGCAAGGAGTCAGACTGATGGTACAAGCAGTAAGTGTGGCACAAGAGGTGTCAAATGTACCATTTTCTCATGAGGTGGTGAGCTTAGTACAACCGGTTGCTGAGGTGCAGAATGTATTGGGTATGATACCCATGAGCCACGGTTTAATTTTGGCAGGTATTTTATTTGCTATTGGTTTGTGCGGCGTCATGGTACGACGTAACTTTTTATTCATGTTGATGAGTCTGGAAATCATGATGAATGCAGCAGCACTTGCATTTGTGGTGGCAGGCAGTCGTTGGGTCGATCCAGATGGACAAGTTATGTTTATCTTTATTCTAACTTTAGCCGCGGCTGAAGCAGCAATTGGTCTGGCGATATTACTACAGTTTTATCATAAGCGTGGGCATCTCGATGTCGATAGCGCCAATGAGATGAAAGGATGATGTCATGAGTTTATTACCATTAACCTTTATATTCCCGCTCATTGGCTTTTTGATTTTAGCCTTTATGCGCGAGCGGTTAACTGAACAGGCAGCGGCGTTTGTCGGTGTTGGTAGCATGTTGCTATCGGCATTGTGTACGCTAGTGGCCAGCTTTACCTTTTTAACCACCTATCCGGCAGGAACCGTAGTAGAAATACCACTATGGACCTGGTTTCAAGTCGGCGATTTTACGCCAAGCTTTGGCTTAAGCTTTGATGGTCTAGCACTGACGATGATTGGGGTGGTGACTGGGGTCGGATTTTTGATTCATTTGTTTGCCGCCTGGTATATGAAAGGTGACAGCGGTTTTGCGCGCTTTTTTAGTTATATGAACTTATTCGTCGCCAGTATGTTGTTACTGGTATTGGCGGACAACTTATTATTGCTATATCTAGGCTGGGAAGGTGTGGGTATCTGCTCGTATCTGCTAATTGGTTTTTATTTCCAAGACCGAGCCAATGGCCGTGCAGCGATAAAAGCCTTTACCGTGACGCGCATCGGTGATGTGTTCTTGGCATACGGGCTGTTCTTATTGTTCCGCGAATTTGGCACTCTTAATATTCAAGAGATTATTACTCGCGCCCCTGAGGTGTTCGATATTAATAATCCGACCATGATTTTGACCACTATGATGTTAGTGGGTGGAGCAATGGGTAAATCTGCGCAGTTGCCGCTACATACATGGCTTGCTGATGCAATGGCTGGTCCAACGCCAGTATCGGCATTGATTCATGCCGCCACCATGGTAACGGCTGGGGTTTATTTAATTGCTCGCATGCATCCACTATTTATGCTTACCCCAGGTATTTTATTGTACTGGGTTGGTGGCGTGGGTGCCTTGACCTTAGTGGTTGCTGGATTCTGTGCGCTTGCCCAGACTGATATTAAGCGTATATTAGCCTATTCAACTATGAGTCAAATTGGCTACATGTTCTTAGCGCTAGGTGTTGGGGCATGGCAAGGGGCTATCTTTCATTTGATGACCCATGCCTTCTTTAAGGCATTGCTATTCTTATCATCAGGTGCAGTGATACTTGCGGTTCATCATGAGCAAAATATCTTTAAGATGGGCGGATTGCGTAAGAAGATACCGTTAGTATTCTGGTGCTATGTCGTTGGCGGTGGCGCGCTTGCTGCCATACCTTGGGTGACCGTTGGTTTTTATTCAAAAGAAGCAATTCTTTGGGAAACCTATGCTACCGGTCATCAAGTTCTATTCTATATGGGTGTGTTTGGGGCCTTCTTAACCGCACTTTATACCTTCCGTATGATTTGGATTGTCTTTTTTGGCGAAGAAAAGACCCCAGCGCACAAGCTATCAGGTGTGTCGTATTGGTTGCCCCTTAGCGTATTGTTGATATTATCAACCGCCGTTGGTGCGTTGATTACCCCGCCATTACAAGGCGTGTTGCCAGAGAGCGTTGGGCATTTATTAGAAGTGACCAATCAAGCGCATGGCAAACATACCGCTGAATTTATCGCCATGGGTGCGATGGCCGCAGGTCTGATCCTTGCTGCATTGCTATATGTAGTGAATAAAGGCCGGATGCTCACCAGCTTTAAGCAGTCGCGAGTCGGCGGGGCTTTATATTATTGGTGCTATCACGGTATGGGTTTCGATGCGCTGTACGATTTAGTTTTTGTAAAACCTTTTTTATTCATTGGCCGCTTATTCAAAGCCGACCCGGTTGATAAGACCTGGAATATATTACCAATGCTGGTTTCAGTGGGTAATAAAGCCTTGTCTGCAACGCAAACTGGGTCACTTCGAGGCTATGCTGCAAGCTTTGGCTTGGGTGTCGCTGTACTGTTGGTGCTGGTAATGATGACGGTGGTATAAGATGATAGATTTACAACAAACGTGGATGCTGCCAGCATTAATTGCAATACCGTTTATAGCGGGATTGCTCTGTTGGCTGGTTGAGCGGGTTAACAAACGTCTGCCACGATGGATTGCTTTGATTGGCATGATATTGACTTTTGGGCTGTCAATAGTGCTATGGTATGTCGGCGATTTTTCGGGTATGAGCACACAGGTGATTGCGCCTGAGTCTGCGGTGCCTTGGGTTGCTGAATTCAGTGTGCCGTGGATACCAAGCTTCGGTATTAGCTTTCATTTGGCAATGGATGGCTTGTCGCTGTTAATGGTGGGCTTAACAGGATTGCTAGGTGTTGCTGCCGTTGCTTGTTCGTGGAATGAGATTCAGCGCCGCGTAGGCTTCTTCCACCTGAACCTATTATGGAGCTTAGGTGGCGTTATTGGGGTGTTTTTAGCCATTGATTTGTTCTTATTCTTCTTCTTTTGGGAGATGATGCTGGTTCCAATCTACTTCTTGATTGCCATTTGGGGTCATGATGTGGTCGGTGGCAAGACCAAAGAGTATGCAGCAACCAAGTTCTTTCTTTATACCCAAGCCTCTGGGCTCATCATGCTCATCGGTATCTTGGTACTGGTCATCATTAGCTATGCTTATCGCGGTGAAGTCAGCTTTAATTATAATGACTTGCTCGGTACGCCACTTGGCGGCTGGGAATATCCGATTATGCTGTGCTTTTTTATTGGCTTTGCGGTCAAGTTGCCGATTATTCCATTCCATGGCTGGCTACCTGACGCGCACGCACAAGCACCAACCGCTGGTTCGGTCGATTTGGCTGGGGTACTGATCAAAACTGCTGCTTATGGTTTGATTCGATTTGTATTGCCATTATTTCCCGCCGCATCACAAGAGTTTGCGCCGATTGCCATGACCTTAGGTACCATCGGTATCTTCTATGGTGCCTGGCTGGCCTTTATGCAGACGGATATGAAGCGTCTTCTTGCTTACACCAGTATCTCGCACATGGGCTTTGTGGTGTTGGCAATTTATGCTGGAACACTACTGAGCTTACAAGGTTTGATGATTCAAATGCTAGCGCACGGCCTCAGTTCAGCAGCATTGTTTATTATGGCCGGTCAGCTATATGAGCGCCTACATACTCGCGACCTGACATTAATGGGGGGTATGTGGGGACAGTTCCGTTATTATGCACCGCTATTAATGTTCTTTAGTGCCTCACTACTGGGTATACCTGGCACTGGCAACTTTATCGGTGAGTTTATGATTCTATTAGGCTCATTTGCTCAATATCCGGTATTTGTAGTATTAGCAACATTCAGCTTAGTATTAGCAGGTTTATACTCATTGATTCTGATTCATCGTACGCTATTTGGGGCTAATAATACTAAAGAAGTGGCGTTAAATGAGACTAAATCACACGGCTTACCCGAACGTCCGTTAAAAGACTTAGGCAAACGTGAGATATCATTACTATTAATGTTAGCAATTGGATTGGTATGGCTGGGACTGTATCCGCAGCCGATACTTGATACTTCAAGCCACGCTATGCAGTGGATTAATAATGCGTATATTTACAGTGAGGTTACTCAGGTAGATATATTGCAGTCACTTGATGCGATGGAGGCACGTTAAGTCATGAATGAATTTACGATGAATGATTTGATGGGGCTGATGCCTTATGCACCAATCATTGCCGTAGTGATTACGGTACTGCTAGTGATGGTTGCCATTACCATTAAACGCTCACATGTCTTCACTGGTACTATCACAGTGTTAGGGCTTAACATCGGCCTGTTTACCTTACTGGGGCAAATAGGTGGCGTGATAAGTAGCGGTTCGGTGTTACCACAAGCTGAGCAGCTGTTTGTGGTTGACAGCTTTGCTCAATTTAATATGGTGGTCATCTTTATCTGTGCACTAGCGTGTTGTACGCTATCGTATGCTTATTTGGTGAACCTAAAAGACAATAAAGACGAGCTATATCTGCTCATGCTGTTATCGACGACTGGTGCGCTACTGATGGTCTGCGCGCAGCATATGGCCGCATTCTTTATGAGTTTAGAGCTACTATCAGTGCCGTTATATGGTCTGTTAGCTTATACCTTTTTACGGAATCGCTCGCTGGAATCAGGGCTTAAGTATTTAGTATTGTCGGCTACTGCGTCTGCGACCTTGTTAATGGGTATGGCATTTATCTATGCCCAAGTGGGCTCATTAGCCTTTAAGCCGATCAGTCTTCAGCTTGTGAACATGTTTGAGTCGCCACTATTAATATTAGGCGCAGCGATGATGATGTTTGGTATTGCCTTCAAATTATCGGCAGCACCCTTTCATGCTTGGACACCCGATGTGTACGAAGGAGCACCTGCCCCTATCGCGACTTATTTAGCATCGGTGACTAAAGTGGCGATGATGGCACTTGCCATTCGCTTCTTACTTGATACTAAGTTATTAGCATTACCCTCTATACAGATGTTAATTATGGTGATGGCCACTTTATCTATTTTAGTAGGTAACTTATTGGCCGTCCGTCAAACCAACCTTAAACGTTTACTGGGCTATTCTTCTATTGCGCATATGGGTTATGTGCTGATTGTGATTGTTAGCATTGGCAGCGCTGCTGATAGTATCTCTAGCATGTATATGGCCGTTTATGCATTTACCTCTATCGGTGCCTTTGGGGTCGTAACCTTGATGTCGAGTCCTTATCGTTTATCGGGTGAAGCGGGTGAACTGATACATTATCAAGGGCTATTTTGGCGTCGTCCGGTATTAACGGCAGTGATGACCATTATGATGTTATCACTGGCAGGTATACCTTTGACAGCAGGCTTTATTACCAAGCTATTTGCAATATTGGCAGCCGTTCAAGGTACTCAGTGGTTCTTGGCTGCGATGATTATCTTAGGTAGTGGCATTGGTTTGTTCTATTATCTGCGTGTGATATTGACCCTATTTAAACGTCCAAAAGAGTTTATTGAATTTGACGTAGCAGGGCAATGGGGCATTCGTACCGGTGGTATTATGGTAATTGGTGTCACTGCGGTTATCGTCTTCTTCGGTGTCTTGCCAAATAGTTTGATTGTATGGTCAAGTCTGGCGCGTATTTGGTAGCGCCAACACGCTATATTTATAATAAGGTGTCAACAGCGTTTGCTGTAACGGTTCTGATAAGCCAGCTAAATTTTGCGCTTTGTTTCCTCATACCATTTTTACATTACGTTGACTTAAAATTAAGTAAAAGATAGAGGTTAGCGCCAAGCGAGCATCATTGCCGCCTGACGGTTACCTATCGCAAGACAAGATGCGCCACGTTTATGTTAAACTTGGCGCATCTTTTTTTATTTATTATTGCTAATAAATAGCTAATAACCTTTTTAATAAAAATACAGACTGATAAAATTATAAGTGATTAATTGTTATGAGTGAAAATATTCAAGCCGTAAAAGTACTCAGTAAAACCACATGGACACCTAATTTATTTAGCTTTACGGTCAGCCGTCCCGATAGCTTTAAATTTACTGCCGGACAATTTGTACGCTTAGGAGTCAATCCTAGTAAGCTGCAACACTATAAGCAACTGAACGACCCACAAAGCCAAACACGAGCGGCAGAACAAGCACCCGATGAAGATATTTTTCGTGCTTATTCAATCGTTTCCTCACCCTTTGATGAGGTGTTAGAGTTTTTCTCTATTGTTATCCCTGATGGCGCATTTACCTCACAATTGCAGCATTTGCAAGTGGGTGATGAGTTATTGCTTAATACCATGCCGTTTGGGTTTTTGACTCTAGCTCGTTACCAAAAGCCGCACCCAAAAGACTTGTGGTTGCTAGCAACCGGTACCGGATTGGCACCATTTTTATCGATGTTACAAGACCTGAAAACGTGGGAAGACTACGAGCATATTGTGCTGGCTTATAGTGCGCGCTCGTTCGAAGAGCTGGCCTATGTCGATAAGATTCAGCAGTTACAAGATGATTTTGGCTCATTGGTTGATAATCCAGCGCGCTTAATTTTTATCCCCATTGTGACGCGCGAGCCGATGGATGGCGCATTAACGGAGCGACTGCCCAAGTTATTGTTAGAAGGCTCGTTACAGAAGCGCGCAGGCATTGCGCTAGAAACTGATAGCGCCCATGCGATGCTATGTGGTAATCCAGAAATGGTAGAAGATACTAAGGAAGCGTTAAAGACATTAGGTATGGTGATGAATCGCCGCGGTGAGGGTAATATTGCAGTAGAAAATTACTGGTAAATTAGAACTATAAAAAAGCCGCAACTTTATTGATTATTAGGTTGCGGCGTATAAGGTTAAAGTAATGGCGGTTCATAGCCTTTTATTCTTGGCTAGGTTCTGTGGCATCCCCTAAAGGATTAATTGGCCCTTTCATGAGCTCGGGTTCGTCATCATCGTTAATGATATCCTCGCCACTACTACCACTTAATAGATCACGGTAATTCACTTGGGTCTTGAGAATGAGTTGTTCTTCTTCGACTTCACCATAGTTCACTTGCACCTTGTGCAAGGTACTCATGATCTTTTGGTTCTTTTTAAGCCAGCGATGAATATCAAGATAAATAATATCGTCTTTAGCACGGGCAATATTGATATAGGTCAAGATGACGCCTAGCGGATCTTTTTTGAGCACACTATGATAAAACCAGATGGCAAGCTTAATCCCTTGGCGCTTCATAAAGGACTCACAGCGCAAATTTAGTACATCGGTATAGGTCTGTTGACCAAAGACGAAACGCTGCACATTGCGGTCAAGCTGGACATGAACCAAGCTAAAATTACTGGCAACCTCAATATAAATGCCAGCCACATTAATCGTACAATATAAACGAAACCAATCATCATGAAGCTCAACCCGCAGCTCCAAGATAGACTTGACATTATCAGTGACAAACTTTTGTAGCGCGTCATTGACATATTTCTGGCCGACTGGCAGTGCTATCTCATCGTCAAGCTTTTCTGTAGTTTTGTTATATAATTTTCTAAAAGTTTGGGTTAAACTTTCCCAGCCATTGCTAAATGATTCGTTAAAACGGTAGCCAATAGTGTCAGAGAAATCATCAAAGTTATCAAAATCACTCAAACTCATCATCCTTATGATATGTAATATGATTGGTTTTAAACGTATGATTAGTTATCGGTTGCTTATTAATGCCGTAACCATAAATAGCAAAATATATGTTAAAAATAGTATATAGCAAAAGTGCATAGCGCAAAACTGATGGGCGCATATTGTAGCAAATAACCTAAACAATCTAGTTGATATCACTATACTAATCAGGTGGTAGCTATCGTATTTAGGCTTACGAGATCAGTCTCGCTATTGTACGTTATAATAAGTATGCTCAATCATTAGCCTGTCAGATTAATTATCTGCTCATGTTATGATAGCGCTCATAGCATAGCCGCTAGCACGTACTGGTATAATTATTAAAATTGGTAGTGTTGTTTTACATACGCATTTATAAAAGATACAGAGTAAAGAGTAAGTATGGAATTTTTAGGATTTACGCTTGATATTGCTTCGCTGACTGACAGTGCTTTAACATTATTACTTAAAGTCGTGTTAGCGCTACTGATATTTGTAGTGGGACGCTGGCTGGCCAAAAAAGCCATTACGGTTGCCAACCGCATTATGATACGTAGCCGGATAGACAACACGGTGGCCAGCTTTTTAAGCCGCTTATTGTACGGCATATTACTCGTCATCGTCGCCTTAGCAGCACTCAGTAAAGTTGGCGTACAGACGACTTCGGTAGTGGCTATATTAGGTGGTGCAGCCGTTGCGATTGGCCTGTCGTTAAAAGATCAGTTGTCAAACTTCGCTGCTGGGATAATGATCGTGACCTTTCGCCCGTTTGTACGTGGCGACTATGTACAGATCAAGACCTTTACGGGCACGGTCACTGAGATTACCTTAATCAATACTCATCTGACTACCATTAACAATCACGATATCATCATTCCCAACAGTGATATTACCACCTCAGCCACCACCAATTATACTGCGCTGCCCAATCGTCGCGTCGATATTACGGTAGGTATTGGCTATGATGCCGATATTAGAACAGCTAAAAACATTATGTTGAGCTTAGCTAAGAATAACCCTATTGCATTCAGTGATCCTGCGCCTGTGGTGCGCGTGACTAATTTAGGCGACAATTCAGTAGATCTAACGTTGAACGTTTGGACCACTAATGATGATTGGTGGGGAATGCAGTGCGACTTACTTGAGCAATTCAAATACGCGCTTGATGACAATAAAATTGATATTCCTTTTCCGCAGCGCAGTGTCCATGTTAAAGGCTTGGATCAGCTAATGAATAATATGGATCAATCACAAAAACTGCCGATGAATAAAGACTAAAGGTATAATTGTATTTATGTCTAAGTAGCATTAAAGGTAAGGATTAGGCAGTTCTAGGCGCGCTAAAATATCAATCTCAAAGCTTTCCATCTCATCTTGTTGCGCCTGTCCGAGCATATGATCAAAGCCGAATAGATGTAGTATTCCATGTATCAATAAATGGCTGATATGCTGGGCAATGCTTTTATCTTGCTCAGCCGCTTCTTTTACCACCACTTCATGACAGATGATAAGCTCACCCAGTGGCAGGGTTGGCATCAGCTCAATAATGTTGACTGGTATCTCGCTTGGGTAAGATAAAACATTAGTCGGATAATCCTTTCCACGCGCCTCTAAATTTAGCGTCCGTCCTTCTCTAGCATCGGTAATATATATATCCAACGCTTTAGGCTTTTGCTGCCATAACTCATCATTAATATCAGTGAAATAGGGTAGGGCAAAGCCACTTTTTAGTTGCCCCTCAATATAGTCTAAGGTTGCTATCAATATTGGTTGAATGGTGGCTTCTGTATAAAAATCATTCAGTAATGCGTCATCAATACTATCAGTCGCGCTAATATTAAGTTCCGTACTGTCTACACCATCAAACGCTGAGTGATGCAACTTATCGGCTTGGTTGGTAGATGGGTTCATTAAATGGTCCTTTGTTTTATTCATTAATTATCATTGTAAAAGTTAGTATTGTGAGAATAGCGACGTAGTGACATAAGTGCTGTCAATGGTCTTGGTCGTTAGTACCACTATAGTCAAGTTATGTCCTTGCGACGATTGATGGTCATCAACGCTCGGCCATTAAAAAACCGGATTTAATATCCGGTTTTTTTGTCAGATAAATACCGACTAACCAAGGCAACATAGAATCATCTTTAAGTAAGCAATATTAAAGTCTTGTAGCCGCGTCAGCTAGCATTTGTTTGTGTTCTTGCTCAGCCATACGTTCTTGCTTACGTTTCTCTTTAAGTATCTCTTGCTCATCATCAAACACATCATAAGCTTCGACGATTTTTTGCACCAACTGATGGCGTACCACGTCTTTTGAATCAAACTTGGTAATGTGTATCTCGTCAATACCGCTTAATATTTCTAGCGCTTGGGTTAGGCCGGATTTACTACCACGTGGTAAATCTACTTGGGTAATATCACCGGTAATGACGGCGCGTGAGCCAAAACCTAGCCGCGTTAAAAACATTTTCATTTGTTCAGGAGTGGTATTTTGTGCCTCATCCAAAATGACAAATGAGTTATTGAGCGTACGACCACGCATATAGGCGAGTGGCGCTACTTCAATCTCTTGGCGCTCAAGCATTTTACCGACTTTCTCAAAGCCTATCATCTCATAGAGGGCGTCATATAATGGGCGTAGATAAGGGTCAATTTTTTGTGCTAAGTCACCTGGCAAGAAGCCCAATTTCTCGCCAGCCTCAACAGCGGGACGAACTAATAAAATACGTTCAATCTCATTACGCTCTATCATATCAACCGCGCAAGCGACCGCCAAATAAGTTTTTCCGGTACCCGCAGGGCCAATACCAAATGACAAATCTGACGTCAAAACATTTTTAACATAGCGCTGCTGATTGCCGCCGCGTGGGATAATTTTACCTTTACGAGTACGCAGACTAATAGGTGTAAAGTCCTTAGCAGAGTCTAAATCGTCTTCATTATTATGATCGTTGTCGTTATCAAGCGCTTGCTTATCGTCTTCTATATCCTGGTCACGCGCAATGCTTGATTGGATAATGAGGTGGAGCTCTTCTGGACTGATGTCTTTTGAGTTTTGAGCTTCGTCAGCTAGCTTGTATAAAATACGTTCACCGCGCTCAATTCCAGTTAAATCGCCACTAAGGCAAAAATCACCCTGACGCTGGCTGATTTTGATATTGAGGCGATTTTGGATGTATTTCATATTGTTATTGTATTCACCAAGCACCGTTTTTAGTTGGGCGGGCGTCAAAGATTCAAATTTTACATGGCGGCTCATGGAGTCAGTCAAGCGATTATCCTTGTATTGATTGCCTCGTATTGTGGTCATAGATACACAGTTATAACGCGACATTATTGACGGGCGGAGTATATAAAATAGTCATAAAAATACTACTAAAGTTAAAAGCGTACATTGAAATTCTTTTAATATGAATAAATGTAAGTAACTACACTATCTCCATTATGGTTGATAGTTTTTAAATTTCAAGCGATGTATAGCATTGGATGAGGCTGTTTTTGTATGCTGATTGCAATCACTTAGCCAATCATTATAATCTAGACCAGTCAACACTATCATATCGCTCCCTTTTGATGTCATGTCACTGCTAGCAAAAGCTTAAAAGCTCAGGATAGGTGCTACAAAAGCCAGCTAGCTGGCGGCATCATGGGTAATTTGTGGTAATCTATTAGTTACTTCATAGCTGTTTTACTCATCGGCTTTGCAACAGAAAAAAAGATAAATTTTTCAGAATAATTAAAAACGTAATGACCCATTAAACACGCATTAAGCGGGACATAATAGGAACAATAATAATGCAAACGACAGATATAAAAGTTCCCCATACTGAGCAGCCTGATAAGAGTCAACAGCCTAAAAACTTAGCCACACTGACCGAGCAGCAGGTGCTTATTGTTGGCGGTGGCCATGTTGGTTTGTCTTTTGCGTTATTGCTTGCGCATCATGGTATTGTCAGTACTTTACTAGAAAAAAATAGCTACCCGGTTATCAGCCCAGAAGATGACCGCACGCGTAGCCACTACTTAGACAGTCGTAATACGGCATTGTCACGGCGGACCGTACAGATTTATCAAGAGATCGGTTTATGGTCAGAATTGCAAAGTCACGCCTGCCGTATTGATGCAGTACAGATCAGTGAGCAAGGCAGTTTTGGTCGTGCGCAGCTGAATAAAGCTGATGAGCAAGTAGAATCCTTTGGACAAGTGATGGAAAATGCTTGGCTGGGTCGTAAGTTGTTACTAGCGGCGCAAAATGAGGCGTTGATTACTTTAATAGACAATGCGGCGGTCACCACTATTGATCAACAGTCAGATGGGGTTACAATTACTTTCAGCTATTATGATGATAATGAGCATGAGCAGCAATTGCAGGGCAGTGTATTGGTCGCTTGTGATGGTCGCGATTCTACCGTCCGGCAGTTGTTAAATATAGGCACGACCACTTATGATTATAAGCAAACCGCTATCGTGGGTGTGGTGGAGACTGACCAGCCGCATAAGCATGTCGCGATTGAGCGCTTTAGCCCCGCAGGACCACTGGCGGTATTACCGTTAACTGACCCAGACGGTGATGGTAATGATGATTATCAATCAGGTTATCGGCGTTCGGTGGTTTGGGTCTGTCCAAAAGGTGAGGAAACCCAATATTTAGAGGATGACTCGCATTTCTTACAGACTTTACAGCAAGCTTTTGGTCAGCGCGCTGGCACGTTTATCACCGCTGGTCGTCGCGGTGCGTATCCATTGACGCGGGTATTAGCAAAAGAGCAAGTCAATGGTCGCTGCGTCATCATGGGCAATGCCGCTCACACTTTGCATCCCGTAGCTGGACAAGGCTTTAACCTTTGTATGCGTGATGCCCATGTATTGGCGCAAATGTTAAGTACTCAGGTACTAAAAGGCGCCGATATTGGCGATCCGCAACTACTGAAACGCTACGAGAAATCAAGACAGACTGATCAAAAACGGGTTATTCGCTTTTGTGATGCCGTCGTCCATGGCTTCACCCATCCCAATCCTGCGATAAAGCTGGCACGTAATGTGGCACTAATTGCCTTTGATAAGTTACCTAATATCAAGCCATTAATCGCTAATTACGCCATGGGCTTAAAGTCTTAGCAATTGAAATCTCAGCCCTTAAAATTAAAGTCTCTAAACCAATCATTAAGAAATAGTACGCACGGGTTTAGTTTGTGAGTGTTGCGGTTAATAGTATTTATTAAAGGATATCTTATGAAAAACAACCACACGCTTATCATCGGTGGCGGTATCGTTGGTGCAAGTCTGGCGTTAAAGCTGGCAAAAGCTAAGCATCTAGTCACTTTGATTGATGCGCGCCCTGAATGTAACGAAGCAGATTGGGCAAATAAACTTAGCCATCGTGATGCACGTGTTTATGCCTTAAGTCTAGCGAGCATTAAACTACTACAAGATATTGGTGCCTGGCAAAAAATTGCCGCCTCCAACCGTAAAGCCGACTATTCACAAATGCAGGTATGGCAGCTTAACGGTATTGGCGAGCTACTGTTCGGTGGTAGCAGCAATCATAATGACAGTAGCGTTAGCGGTAATGAGGACAATGCTGCACCTAAGATGCTCGGCAGTATGGTTGAGCCGGCAGTCATTGAATATGCACTATGGCAACGTTTGTTTGATAATGATGTGAGTGATTATCTGACGGTTCTTGCTGGGCGAAAGGTAGTGCAGATGGATTGGCTAGGCGCGAAGCAGGGCTACCGTGTTACTTTAGATAATGAGATGGCTATTGAGGCGAATTTGTTAGTCGGTTCTGATGGGCGCGGCTCGTTTGTTCGCCAGCAGGCAGGAATCGAGCTGGATACTTTAGACTATAATCAAACCGCGATTTGTTGCGCGATTCAAACTGCCAAACCCCATCAAGCGACCGCCCGCCAAGCCATGCTGCCGACCGGTACGCTAGCACTATTACCTTTAGCCGACATCACAGATGACGATAAGAAAAATCCGCAACACTGGCAATCAGTGGTCTGGACATTACCGCGCAATCAAGCACTAGAGCTTGAGATTCAAGCGCCGCGCATTATCGCTGATAAACTCGCTGCTGCCAGTAACTATGAGCTTGGAGCGATTAGTCAGATTGAGTCAATTGCCAGCTTTCCATTGGCAGCACAACAAGCACGCCGCTATGTTACTGACAATCTAGTATTGATCGGTGACGCTGCGCATGGCGTGCATCCATTAGCAGGACAAGGACTCAATCTTGGGATGCTCGATGTAAAAGCATTATGCATGCAACTAGAACATGATTTTGTGCGTAGTGGTGGAACCTTATGGGGCACCAATCAAACCTTGCGCACCTATGAGCGCCTGCGTCGTCCGCACAACAGTCTGATGATGCATAGTTTTTCTACCCTCAATTGGTTGTTTGCTGGCGAGCTGGCACAATGGCGTCCTATTCAACAGATTCGTAGCGAAGGTATGTCTCGGGTCAGTAAAATCAAACCATTGATGCGTTTGTTTGCTAAGCAGGCAAGTGGGGTTTAAAAGTTTAAGCATCATAATGAAAGAGTCATGAAAACCAAGCTATGGACAACAATAATCACTATAGCAAGTACTGCGCTATTATCATCGTGTCAGACTCTTCCGGTATCGTCCTCTAAGCCAAACTCTGTATCTAAACGTCTTAATAACTATGAAAGTAAAGATTATGGGCATGAAAGTACTATCACATTAGTACCAGATATTCCCGATTCAGATGGCGACGGCGTTTTAGATGACATAGACGAATGTCCTAATACCCCACTGTTTATAAACCAGAATTTGCAAAGATCGCAGAGAAGCTCAATGAGTATCCAGACGCCAATGTTTTTATTTTTGGTCATGTCGCATCAAATGAAACTAACAAAGATTTTTTAGTGACCTTTAACTTTGAGCCTTTACCACGTAATCGGGCGCTTATTATCAAAAATATCTTGCTATAGATACAAACGCTTTAGACCGTAACTTTGAATTGCTTAATCACAAAAATATTGAGTCAAAAGACAGCCGTGTAACTTTGCTGGCAAGCACTGAAGTGAATGACTTAATGGATCTTGAGTATGTCGCTTATACAAGAAAATATGGCGAGTACGCAAAGCACTGTGACAAGTTTGATTAGCGATGTAAATGATGGTTAATTATTATCGAATATTAAAATCCATATCTACCCCAACGCCGAAAATACCACCATCAGCACCGGCGAGACAATATTAATAATAAAACCGAAGCTGATGGCAAGGGGTACGACTTTTAAACCACCTGATTGCTGAATAATAGGTAGGGTAAAATCCATACTGGTCGCCCCGCCAAGCCCTACCGCTGATGAGGGATATTGACGCATAAAGACCGGAATGAATAATAGGGCAAAAAACTCACGTATCAAATCATTAAAGAGCGCCACACTGCCCCAAATCGCCCCATAAGCATCGGTCATTACAATCGCTGATAGCGAGTACCAGCCAAATCCTGATGCCAAAGCGAGCCCTTTGGTCCACGATACATCCGTAAACAACAGCGCAAAGCCCAGCCCGCCAACCAGTACTGCAAGCGTAAAGATGATACTCATCTCCACCCCACGCTTATTGAGTAGCACTTCTTTTAAAGTAATGCCTGAGCCCTTAAGACCAATACCGACTAGCAGTATCAACAGCATTAGTAAAATCGTCATAGTAATGTCATGTGGCATATAAGCGGCAGGTAGAAAGTGCCCAATCATAAAACCAATTACCACACAAACTAGCTGCGTTAAACTGCCGCGAATACTAATGCGATGTTGCTGATTCTTAGCGGTTGGTTTTTTGGCATGCCATGGGCGCAGATGGTCAAATAGCATTAGCGCAAACAGTCCCGTACCAATAGTTAATACCGATAGCACGGTCACATATAATGCAATCTCAGCTAACTGGCTACCCAGCTCTTCTACTTGAGATAATTCAATACCGATAAGGGTCAAAATAATAAAGACCAAATAAGACAAGCCTTTATCCGCAAACTTGGTCAGATTTGGATTGCTTGGGATCACAAAGCCAATAAATAGCGGCATTAAGACTAAAATAAGGGTAACCAGGCTTTGCATGGTGGCAGGCTCATAACTTTTTTACTAAACAGGCAATTGTAACATAATCCGCTATAAAATCTGGAATTGCTAGGCAAAATTTACCGCTAACCCAAGCGGATATAACCAGTCCACTGTGCCAGCCATTTTATTCGATTTGTCTGTTGGGGGCTCAATAACACTTATCAAAGGTTTGCTTGCTAAATCAGGATAATCTTGTCGATAATGGCCCCCACGACTTTCACAGCGTTGATAAGCCGATTGGACAATCAATATCGCTAACTGCAACTGGCGTTCTAATCGAAAATGAATAAGTCTATCAAATGTAGCAGAACTATTAACGCTATTTAAGGCTTCTGAGTATTCTGAAACTTCTAAATGTTGTAAGGTATCTGAATTAAAAGGTTCAAGCGCCTGTTGCCAACATTGTATCTGCTGAAGTGCTTGTGCTAACTGCTCAGCGCTACGCATGATGCCCATATTGCTACTCATTAGGGCTTTGAGCTCGGCAGTAATGACATTAAAATTAGCGTTTAGATTGATAATATTGTTAATATCAGTACTACTATCATCTTGATAAGTAGACATCAAACCAGTTGAGGGCAGGACGATTGGCTGAGTGTTAGAAAGAAAGGGTGGCGTCCAACTAGAAGAGAGGAGATAGCGCGGTAAGTGTGCTGCAATATTGCGGCCAACCACCACGCATTCTAATAAAGAGTTACTCGCCAAGCGGTTTGCGCCATGCAAACCAGTATAAGCTACCTCGCCAGCAGCGTATAATCCTTGTACATCGGTTAAGCCGTTTGCGCAAGTAACTATGCCACCACAACTATAGTGGGCGGTAGGCGCAACAGGAATGGGATCGGTGGTTATATCAATACCTAGGTCTAATAAGGTCTGATAAATCTGCGGAAAATGCTGCTGCAAAAAGTCTGCTGGTAGGTGACTGACATCGAGATAGACATAACCCATACCATTATTCTTAATTTGCTCAGCAATGGCACGCGCGACAATATCCCGCGGTGCCAGCTCAGCGCGTGCATCATAATCTAGCATGAAGCGTTCGCGTGTCTGCGGACAATATAAATGTCCACCTTCGCCGCGCAAAGCTTCTGAGATTAAAAAACTACTTGTCCCTAATGCCAAGCCTGTCGGGTGAAACTGAATAAATTCCAAATTTGCCAACCGACAGCCCGCTTGCCATGCCATCATTACTCCATCGCCCACACAGACATTGGGGGCGCTGGCACGTTGAAACAGGTGTCCTAAGCCGCCACTGGTCAGTACCACCGCGCGACTAACAATACTCAATTGCTGCCTAGTATTATGGTCAAAGGCTATCGCCCCTCGGCAATATTGGGGCTTGCTTGACGCTTTCGATTGAGAAGCAAAAGTAGTTTCATTGAGTGGCTTATTCAATAACGTCAGAGCTTCATGGTAAGGCAAAATAGTGATGTTAGTGGCTGCCTGAGCTTTCGCAGCTAACGTTTGCATGATATGCCGACCCGAGGCATCGTCAGCATGCGCTACTCGCCGGCAACCATGACCACCTTCATGAGTCAAATGCAAATTAGCCGTTTTTAAGGCAGCTAGAGAATTTGTATTGCTGTTTTGCTGGGCATCATTAATTTTAGAAATTTGGGTAAATGGCACGCCTTGCGCACATAGCCACTGTACTGCTTGTTGCCCAGCGCTTAAAATACGAGTGGTGTTATCAGGAGCACATAGGCCTGCACCTGCGGTCAGCGTATCTGCCACATGCGCGGCGATAGTGTCATTTTTATCTAAGCTAGCTGCGATACCACCTTGGGCATAATGACTTGAGCAGTTCTCAAGCGCCGCTTTGCTTAATATGGTAATACTAAGTGATTTTGGCAACGCTAGTGCGGTACTTAGCCCTGCTAATCCTGCGCCAATAATAAGAACATCTGTTTTGATAGAAACATGAGGTCCAGTAGTCGTTGTTTTATTAGTGTTAGGCTTTTTAATGCTGAGCTTTTTGAAATCAGGCTCATCAATACTTAAATTCTTAATGCTTACTATCGCGCTCATGTTAGGCCGCTCCAACATTAGCAAATAAAGATCGGTCTTTGACAATATCGCCACTCGTTGTCACGCATTGCTGTTGATCTTTGGCAAAATCAAGCATACGTTGTAATGGCTTTCTTGCCGCTGCTGCCAGCTCAAACGTTAGCGTCACTTCGCCGCTATGATGAGTTAAGCACTGCTCAATACCTTGCAAGCCATTCATTGCCATCCATGGACAAAAAGCGCAGCTTTTACAGCTTGCGCTCTCGCCTGCAGTGGGTGCTGCTAAAAAGCGTTTGTGCGGTGAACGCTTTTGCATTTCATGTAGGATACCTAAGTCGGTGGCGACAATAAAGGTATCGGCATCCATCTCATAGGTTGATTTTAGTAGCTTACTGGTAGAGCCCACCACGTCCGCTAGCTGCACCACGCTATCAGGCGATTCAGGATGTACTAAGACTTTAGCTTGTGGATAATCTGCCTTTAATTGCTGAAGCTCCGTTGCCTTAAACTCATTATGTACCATGCACGACCCTTGCCATAACAACATATCCGCACCGGTCTCACGGGCGATATATTTACCTAAATGCCGATCCGGGCCCCAAATAATCGTTTCGCCTTGCGCATGCAAGTGACGGACGATATCTATGCCAACTGATGAGGTCACTACCCAATCTGCGCGCGCTTTGACCGCGGCGCTAGTATTGGCATAGACCACTACCGTACGTTCAGGGTGGGCGTCACAAAAGGCGGAAAATTCATCAGCAGGGCAGCCCAAATCTAAGGAACATTCCGCTTCCAAGTCGGGCATTAACACTGTTTTTTCCATACTCAAAATTTTGGCAGATTCACCCATAAAGCGTACGCCTGCGACCACTAAAGTTTGTGCGCTATGAGCTTGGCCAAAACGTGCCATCTCCAACGAATCACCGACACAACCACCGGTTGCCAGTGCCAAGTCTTGAATGAACGGATCAACATAGTAATGGGCGACCAACACTGCATTATTATCTATTAATAGCTGCTTAATGTTGGCCTCAACAGCCTGTCGCTCGGAACGGGATAAATCTGCTGGCATTTTAGCCTTGGCATATTCGACATTAAGCTGAATAGCGCTGCGATTATCAGTGCTTAATAGTGGCGCGTCATAGGGATAAGTTTTCATAAGTGCAAACCTCTGGTGCGATAGCGACGATAAATGAGCTGCTAAAATGGAGCACATGACAGCAGCTACTTAATAAACTATGTCAATTATGCTCATTTTGAGCATAAAAACAAGTAATTTTTATAGAGTTTATAACTGAGGATCACTTACTCTTATTAATTAACAGGGTTATAAGATTAATTTGAGTGAGTAGTCCTGTGTTTTTATTATAATAATTACTACCGTCGCCTACGATAAAGTGGTATTCACGCTATACTGAGTCCTATTCTCAATACCTTTTATCAATACCTTGTTTTATTCCCATATTATTAACATCCATCATGACTAACAAAGGGTAATCATTAAGAGCTATGACGTTGTCTTATTCACATGCGCACCAGCAAGGTAGTGGTACGACCGAAGTGGTGGCGGTACTGATTGCTATCACTGATCATACGGCGCGCGTTTTAACGGTAGATCAAGGTAAGCTATTACCCAATGGACCTCTTATGCCTCTGCATCGCTCATTGCAGTCAGGTGTGCGTCAGTGGGTTGAGGAACAAACTCAGCAACAGCTCGGTTATCTTGAGCAGTTATATACCTTTGTCGATACCAATCGGCGCAATATTGATGGTCATGCGTTGGTCTATGTTAGCTATTTAGGATTGGTACAAGAAACTCAAACAGCCCAGCTACAAAGCCAAGCGTTATGGTGCGATTGGTACGACTATTTTCCATGGGAAAATCATTTGAATGGTGAACCCGAAATAATTAAGCAGATGATTGTCCCAGCGTTATCGGATTGGGCAAAGACAGCGGTAGATGCTGCCACTCAGCATCGTCGACAGCAGCGCATTTGTTTATGTTGGGGCGTAGACGACAAGACATTAGATGAAACAGCCAATAATCAGAAAATAGCTGATATGCCTCATCGTTTTGGGCGGACAGATAATAGTGATTGGGTCGCAGAGCACGTCTTGCTACGTTATGAGATGTTATATGAAGCGGGATTGATTCAAGAAGCGTCAAATTATCAGCCTAATAAATTGCCTGCGGATTGGTCACAGATGATAGGTGCGCCGATGTATTATGATCACCGCCGTGTGATTGCCACTGCCATCTCAAGGCTACGCGCCAAGATAGAATATCGCCCACTAATTTTTGGTTTGATGCCGGATGTATTTACCTTATTGCAGCTTCAACAAAGTGTTGAAGCCTTGTCAGGAGTGCGTTTGCATAAGCAAAACTTTCGTCGTTTGTTAGATTCACAGAACTTAGTTATGCCGACAGGGAACAGCAGTAGTGCTCAGCGTGGGCGTCCAGCGAAGCTATATCGCTTTTGCCATGATATTGAGCTCCAAAGCTTATTAATGGACAGTAAATTGCCCAAACGTAAATAGTTTTTATACTAATCCCAAAAAATAAGCTAATGTGGTCAGACGCTTTAAGCCCAACAACGTAATGCTGATTATCCTAATACTTACAGTTATTTTTCTGGTTATCTTTAAGTTTCGGAAACGGTATTAATTATAATAATAAACAGCTATAAAAAGTACCTATAAAAAAATGTCGCCTTATCTTGCGGGTAGGCTTGCTTTACGCTATATTTATGCTCAATTTGAGGGTAAGTAATTAGTATTGATACTGATAAAAAGTGAAATAAGGGATAAATATGACAGATAAAGCAGAGCCAGCGTTAGATGAGATATTACTCAAGCCCTTGGTTGAGGCCGCATTGATTGAAGATTTGGGACGGCGCGGCGATGTGACTTCGCAAGCGACTATCCCTGCTGATATGCAAGCACAACTGCAAATTCGAGCGCGGCAGGCAGGTGTGATTTGCGGTATGGATTTAGCACGCTTGGCCTTTGCATCAATTGATACGCAAATTGAGTTTATAACGCAGGTTGTCGATGGTGATTCAGTCGAGGCCAATATGGTATTAGCAATTGTTCGTGGCAATGCGCGGCATCTACTGACCGCAGAACGAACCGCACTAAATTTTATGACCCATTTGAGCGGTATTGCTACCGCCACCCAGAAAATTGTTGATAGTGTGGCAGATTATCCAGCGCAAATTACTTGTACCCGCAAGACCATTCCCGGGCTGCGAATTGTGCAAAAGTATGCGGTACGCTGCGGCGGCGGTCGCAATCATCGCTTAGGATTAGATGACGCGATTTTGATTAAAGACAATCATATCGCGATTGCCGGCGATATCACCACTGCCATTCAACAAGCGCAAGATTTTGCTGGGCATTTGATTCCGATTGAGGTTGAGGTCGATACCTTAGCTCAGTTAGAATTGGCATTAGACGCTGGCGTCAGCTTGGTGTTATTAGATAATATGGCACCCAAATTGCTGCGGCAAGCGGTTATTCTCTGTCAAGGGCGGGCAAAGACTGAAGCGTCAGGTGGCATTACGCCTGCAAGTGTTCAAGCGGTCGCAAAAACAGGCGTTGATTTTATCGCCATGGGTTATTTGACTCACAGTACCACCGCCCTAGATATTGGCCTTGATTTCAGTGCGTAGCTCTAAAAGCACTCTTATGCGTTCATTTAATAATCGCTTTATTGTGGTTTTTAAGGTAGGCATTGATTAGTACTGTAGCGTTCAAAAGTCATATGAAGTTAATGATTTAATTGACTTATCCGCCTATGCTACAATACCCCTGCTAACCGCCTATTGGGTCATCGTTGCACTCGCACGATGGCCTTATCTTTTTGCCGATCGACAAGCGAGCGCTCAGTGAATACTGAAATTATCAAAATTATCTTAGCTTTTATGGTGCTGATTAACCCGTTTAGTGCTTTGACGCTATTTTTAGATTTAACCCGTGGCTACTCGATGACCAATCGACGTAAAGTTGCGCGCGTTGCCTGTCTGACTATTTTTATTACTATTAGTTTTTTTACGGTGGCAGGTGAGTCGTTGCTCAAAATATTAGGCATCTCTATCGGCTCGTTTCAATTGGCAGGCGGGATACTGGTATTTTTGATTGCTCTTAATATGATGAATGGTGATGGTAATCCGGTCAAACCAGACCAAGAAAACTTCGATGTTGATCATGTGCAAAGTTCACCGCCAACCACAGCAGCAGCGGTCGTACCACTTGCTATTCCGATGATGATTGGACCTGGCGGTATCTCAACCGTTATTATTTATTCTTCACAAATCTCCGGCTTACTGCGGGTCTCTGCAGTACTTATTGCGGGTCTATTAATTAGTATTTTTTGTTATTTGGCTTTGATGGCAGCAGGCCGTATCAGTCGTTTGCTGGGTGATACCGGACTTAATATCATGAGCCGGATTATGGGGATGCTACTGGCAGCGGTTTCCATCGAAATTATCGTCAGTGGCCTACGCACGCTGTTTCCTGATTTGATTTAATGATATTGCTTACTATTAATTCAAAATAGTATTCAAATTAATGTCGCGCTTTATAACGATTTATTAAAGAAGCTATTTAAGAGAAAACCTTTAACTTCACTGCCCGTGAATGCTCAAAGTTGCTCGTTTATCTCTAACAAATCGCATCTACCGCTTTTTTATTCAGCTTCAATATAAATGTTACGTCAAGTACCGTATTAATATGCCTAGATCAACCCTGTTATGATACTAATTATATCAGGCATCGAATATATAAACTCTAAATTACATGCCACGCTTTTAGCGATCGCAAACGGTGATCTTAATAGCGGTCATATAACATCCCTCCAGCACTTGTATTAATTACCAAAATTTCTCCTCTAAACGCTATCTATAAAAAAATGTTATAGTAACAACCCCTTATTTTTATAGGAGCTAGTGTTGAGTAAGCAAAAAATTGCTATATTAGGTTCAGGTCCAAGTGGTTTGGCACAATTGCGGGCTTTTGAAGCGGCTCGTTTAGCGGGTGTTAAAGATTTGCCAGAGATAGTTTGCTATGAGAAGCAAAACGATATTGGCGGTATGTGGAATTACACTTGGCGTACAGGCTTAGATAAAAATGGTGAGCCGGTACATGGCAGCATGTATCGCTATCTGTGGTCTAATGGTCCAAAAGAATGCTTGGAGTTTGCAGACTATTCTTTTGAGGAACATTTTGGTCAGGCTATTCCGTCGTATCCACCGCGTGAAGTGCTTAAAGACTACATTATGGGGCGAATTAATAAGCAAGATATTCGTAAATATATACGTTTTGAATGCCCGGTACGTTGGGTAACTTTTGACGATGAAACAAAGAAGTTTACGGTCACGGTTATGAATCATAAAACCGAGGAACAGGAAACGGAAGAGTTTGATTACGTAATAGTTGCTACCGGTCATTTTTCAACACCGAATATGCCTTATTTTGAAGGGCTAGAAGAGTTTCCTGGCCGCGTTATGCATGCCCATGACTTCCGCGATGCTCTAGAGTTTAAAGACCAAGATATTTTATTGGTGGGCAGTAGTTATTCAGCAGAAGATATTGGGACGCAGTGTTATAAGTATGGCACCAAATCTGTCACTATTAGTTATCGCAGTGCAGCGCTAGGTTATGACTGGCCCGAAGGCATTTGTGAGGTGCCATTAATTACGCATTTTGATGGTAATATGGCTCATTTTGTAGATGGCACTAGTCAGCGTTTTGATGCTGTGATTATGTGTACGGGTTATCTATTTCACTTTCCTTTCTTGCCTGATGAACTGCGTTTGCAAACCCATAATTGCTTGTATCCCGCTAATTTATATAAAGGCATTTTTTGGCAGCCTAACCCGCAGTTGATTTATTTAGGTATGCAAGATCAGTACTTCACTTTTAATATGTTTGATGCCCAAGCTTGGTTTGTACGTGATGTCATTTTAGACCACATTCAATTGCCTGATTTAGCGACACGGGAAGAAGGTGAACAAAGTTGGTTAGCAGAATATGAACAGGTAAAAACAGTTGAGAACGCGATAGATTTTCAAGCCAAATATATTCGTGATTTGACCAATGCGACAGATTACCCAGAGTTTGCCGTTGAGAAACAAGCCGATATCTTAAAGCAATGGCAAAAAGATAAGGTCGCAGACATTATGGGTTTTAGAGAAAAAGCTTACCGTTCTACTTCGACTGACACCTTAGCGCCCGAACTACCAGAGCCTTGGTTGGATATTCTTGATGACTCACTAGAACACTTTCTGAATTTATCATTTATTAAAAGTAAAAAGACCAAAAAAGCATCCTAGATACAGGTAAATTGTTTGGTTGCCGTCTTTGCTGATAGCTACCTTGGTTACTATCAATGAGATGATCTACTAAAACCAAATACGTCAATTAGGCGTGTTTGGTTTTTTCATTTTATATGCTTATGTTTATTTTAGCTCTGATATAAATGCCAGGCTAAGTACAGCATTAGTATGCCTACCAGTGCATCCAATATATTCCAAGCCTTTGGTTTCGAAAAAATTGGTCTGAGTAGCTGCGAGCCATAACCCAGTGCAAAAAAGAATAAAAACGAGGCACTGACGGCACCACTGGTAAACAGCAATTTGCTGCTTGCTCCTGTCGACACCATACCGACCAGTACCAAGGTATCTAAATAGACGTGCGGATTCAACCAAGTAAAACCAAAACATAATAGCAGCGCTTTTTTTAAGCTGGTCACTACTTGGCCTTCGACACTCAGCGCATGCGATAGGCGTATACTGGCATATAAGCTTTGTAAGCCATAACCGAGCAAAAATACCACCCCAGCAAGCTTGGCTATATTGACCAACTGTGGATAGCGTGTCGTCACTGTGCCAAATCCTGCCACACCTGCCGATATTAATAACGCATCACTAACGGCACAAAACAGACAGATAAAAAAGATATGCTCACGCTTAAGCCCTTGTTTGAGGACAAAAGCGTTTTGTGAACCGATGGCAATAATCAGTGACAATCCAAGTAGAAAGCCGGAAAAATAATCAGTGACATTCATAGTATGTGCTTTTTAGATAGTAGGAACATTGACGTTTGCTTACTGGCAGACACGCAAAAAACTGTTAAGATACGCTATTGAATGAGTACGTGCAATATGGAATAAATAGGCGAGGAGCATAGTAGGTTATGGTCATAAGTTTGACGAGAATGCTAAAGTCATTTGGACAAGCACAAGATGACCTGCCGACGACGGCTGCCAAAAATGCCAAGCAAGCTGCTGCCAGTAGTATAAACAGTAATGTAAATAACGAGGCTAGTAGTGACGGCGATATCAGGGTCAGTGATAAGCAAGCACGTACTGACGAGTCGCCGCTTACGGCGCCTCAACGTGTCGACCGTATTTGTACTGCATTAGCACAAGTGAGTGATATCCGTACGCCAACGCCGCTAACCGATCGCTACTTAGCCAATCGCGCGCAGCTGCGCCCGACCAATCGCCCGCCTTTTGATCCCAATACTTTATGGACTCTCAAACATGGACGCTGCCCGATTATGACTGAACTTATCGATGTGGTCGATGAAGCCACTTTAAACGCTATGCCCATTGAAGCGGTAGCAATTCTCGACCGAATTAACAGTAAGTTGAAACGTTACCATGACTGGAGCAAAGAGCTCAACGAGCAGCAACAACAGCAGAACAATGAACGGCAATTTGTCATTGATAAACTGGTAACCGAGAGTATTCCGGAGGCACTGCACCATTATGAACAGCTATTGCGCTTCAGCCCCCATCGAACTAAAAACAATACGGTACAGGGCAATATGACGGCAGGTGGGATGCTAACTGATTTGTTTTTAGAAATTGATTATGAGCTGGATGAATTATTAGATGACCTGCACCAAATGGTACTTAATCGCTTAGCCTCAACACATCGTTATGTTAAAAGCCGCACTAAAAATTGAGCTTGATTTAATTTTGGTATCACCTCATTAAACACAAGTGGTGACTTGTATACTAAGTCGCATAACAATATAGGGCTTTAACAAGGCCTTATTTTTTTGTTTAATATCAAAGGTAACTATCTAGAAAAAACCTTAATTTAACCAAAATTATAAAAATAATGAAGTCTCTATATAAGTGAACAATAAGGACCATACAATGACTCAAATAACGGCGATGTTAGTGATGTTTGTGTTGTACGGTGTACTACCAGTAGCTGGGTTATATTTGGGCTATCGTGGTATCAAAAAAGTCACGGCGCCTAAAATGTTGGAATATAAAGCGATGCCACAATTAGGTTATATTCCTGAAAAGAGCCTACCGGAAGCGGTCAAAATATCACTTGCTCAAATCAACCAAAAAGGGGAGAAGCTGCGGGTGATTTATGGTGATACCAATAACGACGGTAAAATTGATGATACTGATACTGTGACCGAAACCTACATCATGATCCAAAACTTAATGGATAAACATATCCCGCAAGCGGTAGCTGATTACCGCCGTTTACATGATTTAGAAGGTGCGCGCGCTGACAATACCAAAATTAAAAACTCTGATGTCACGGGTAAAGAAGCGCTATTAGAAGTGCTTGGAACCATTAATACCCAGTTTGACGACTTACTTGATGCGTCATATCACCAAGATGGGCAAAAGTTATTGGTGACCAACCGTTATTTACAGCAGCGTTTTGATAACCCCTCATCTGACGTTGAGATGCTCCATTCTACGAGTATTCATTCTAGCGATAACGTTAATATTGATAACAGTAAAGGTTAGGCGTCGATAATAGGGGGTAGCGGATAAAGGGTCAGCAGCTATGAGCATACTACTAGGCATTGGCATAACGGCTACCATTACCGTCTTATATTTAGGTAAAAAAGGCTGGCAAATGCTGCATAAAGTGGTCGGTATCACTCCAGGCGTGCTCACTTACCAAGACCCTAACGCCCCTTTATTATTGTCTGATATGACTTGGCAACAGCTTACTTTAAATGTGCAACATCTTAGTGGTTTGTCAGATTCGCAACTGCGCCAACTGCAGCGCATCGATGCAAAGGTAGCCACTTATTATAATTACCAGCAGGTTCGGCAAGCGCAAAACATAACGCCAGCAGTTAACGAAGCACAATTTGTATTACATAAATTGCTGTATGCTCGCCTTCCAGAGATGCTTGCTAGCCACTATCATCTGCTAAATATCATCGATAACCCAAAGGTTAATACGGCTAATAAAACCCAATGTATTGAAGCGGGTCAATTACTGCAGGACGCCTTAGATAGTATTGAGAGGCGCGTTGATACAGAATTAATGCAAATAGAGACGCAGCATTTACAAGACCTGCGAGTGATGAAACGTTATGTAGATAGCCATAAAAATTAAACCATTAGATCGCCATAGCATACTATAAAAAAACCGCCAACGATAAGTTATCATTGGCGGTTTTTTTATAAGCAAGGTTGTTAAACTTGCAGTAAGACTATTATAAAGGACAGCTAGGCCTTTAATTTAACGCTGGTTGTTACGATCACGGGTATTACGCGAACCACGACTAGCAGGGCTTGCACTGCTCTTAGGTTTCGCGCTATGACTACGCGTGCTATCACTGCGGCGAGCTTTGAGTGGCTTATTTTTAATACGTTCTTGCTTGTCTTTAGCGGCGCCGTGCAGCCCAGTACCATGGCGCGGACGTAAGCTAACCAAGTCAGTTAGGGTATTGATATCTTTTTTATCCAGCTCTAAAAAACGACCAGTACGCAACTCTTTTGGTAGTGCAATGCTACCATAGCTGGTGCGTAATAGACGGCTAACCTTTAGGCCTTGCGACTCAAATAAACGGCGCACTTCGCGGTTACGGCCTTCTTGTAGTTTGACGTGATGCCACTTATTGACACCCTCACCACCACCTTCTTTGATGTCCTCAAACTTGGCCAAGCCATCTTCTAACATGACACCTGTAGTCATCGCCCGTGCCATATCTGGAGTGACGTCACCCAATACGCGTACGGCGTACTCACGAGTAACTTCACTGGAGGGATGCATCAAACGGTGCGCCATCTCGCCATCGTTAGTAAATAATAACAAGCCTGTAGAGTTGATATCCAAACGCCCAACCATGACCCAACGATCGTGAGTCAGTTTAGGCAGACGCTCAAACACCGTTGGACGACCTTCTGGATCGTTGGCGGAGCAAACCTCACCTTCAGGCTTGTAATACGCTAATACGCGGCGACGCTTTTCATTCTCAGCGGTATATTTAATCTGACGACCATCAACACGAATCTCATCGCCTTGACTAACGCGATCGCCAATAGTTGCCGGGCCACTGTTGACGGATACGCGTCCCGCTTTAATCACTTCTTCCATCTGGCGGCGTGAGCCAAGTCCCATACGGGCGAGGGCTTTTTGCAATTTTTCATCTTTCATAATGATGTCCTTGAGTCGGTTGGGTTTACATTTCGCAATGTATGAATTTTCAGGGAGAGATTATACGCTATTTTAAGATATTTAGCACACAAATTGATATTTTTCCTCTATAGCAGGTCGAAGGTTACTTGCCTGATTAAAAGCGAACTTAAGTTTTTATTTTTTTCTAAAAAGCTTAAATAAACATCTATTGTTAGTATGTTTTTTGCCAGATTTTCAACTACTTTTTCTCAATAAAGAGACCTATTATTTCTTTATTTGACAGTGGATAGTGCTGACAAATTTCCTACCTATTTTGTGCTTGATTCAGTCTCTTGTAAGAAAGTATATATGACTTTATACCATTGAAAGCAGTATAAAGACCGTCCATACCGTTTCTTGATGCTTTATTGTGTTGATTGAGATATCTTAAATCTTGATAAGAAGTGTTGTAAATAAAGGCATACAGCCATGCTATATAATGATTGATTACTTTTCGATTGCAAAAATTTATAGATATTGCACTGTGTTTAGTTTGCGTGTATATTCAGTAACCATTAATTCACATTTGTGAATATACAAGTAACTTAATCGTTTTCCCGAATATAATTTTGAGTGACTACTATGGTCTATAAGTATTTTGTCTCTGTACGTCAATCAGCTACGTTAATAAGTGCTTCGTGCTTATTGTCTATTAGTATGCTTAGTGGCTGTGTAGCTATAAGTCCTGGACTTCAATCTGGAGATTTACCTCCTATTGGCGCATTTACTGCAGCTAATGGCTTACAGTTCAATGTACAACCGTTAAGTCTACTTACTCTGCCTCCTAAGCAAGTCGCTATTCCAAATAATGATATAAATCGTTTAATCCAAGGATCTAGAAAAGCCGACTATCGCATTGCCCAAGGAGACGTTCTGAGCATCATGCTCATTGGTTATCCGGATATTACGCCTGCAGCTACTGCTGGTTTTCCAGTAGATCAGCAAGGCTATGTCCAATTTCCATTAATTGGACGTATTAAAGCCAGTGGTATAAGTGTTCCACAGTTCACTACGAATTTGCGCAGCAAGCTGCAACGCTATCTTAAGTACTCGGACCCACAAGTGAAAATTACTGAGTATCGTGGTAATAAGTTTTTTATCGATGGCGATGTTAAACAGCCAGGTGAATTTGCTATTACGGATGCACCCGTTTCACTATATAGCGCAATTTCCATGGCAGGCGGGGCAACATTGACTGGTGACTCAGATAATATCGTATTGAATCGCAAAGGTATCAGCTATCCACTGGGTCTACAATCACTGCGTGAAATAGGATCGTCAGCCAATCAAATTTATTTACAAAATGGCGACTCGATTCATGTCAATAGCCAAAGCCGTAACAAGGTTTATGTCTTAGGTGAGTTTGGTAAGGTTGAGCCGGTAGCGATACCGGAGCAAGGGCTTAGTTTGGCTCATGTGCTAGGCGAGTCAAGAGGACTAGACCCTAATACGGCCAATGCGGCCAAAGTATATGTTATCAGGGACAATCTGAATGAACAACGTACTAATATTTATTATGTTGATATGAAAACCGTGACTAACTTTGCTCTGGCGAATCGTTTTGATATGCAGGCAAATGACATTGTCTATGTCGACCCAACTGGTTTAGCTCGTTGGAATCGTATCATCAGTTTAATATTACCATCTACAGCTACGGCTAGTACGATTTCAGGTTTCTAAACCGAAGCATACCAGCATTAGCAGTAAGCGTTCGAAGTGGCTAAACAAGGTATTATTGAGAGCCTTTATCAATAGAATGATGAATTTAAGTAGCGGGTATTTATGAGCAACAATACACAGAGTTTACCAAAAACTGCCGTCGATCAAGGCAATGATGAAATTGATCTATCGGCTCTAATGCTAACGCTATTACGTGGCTGGAAAGTCATCGTTCTGTTAGCTATATTAGGCCTAATAGTAGGTATGCTATATACCCGATACGTTAACCCAATATTTGAAGCAGATGCCCTTATTCAAGTTGAAGATAACAAATCTCAAGGTATATCGGCACTTGGTGCCAACATCTCTCAGCTGGTCGCGCCGATATCCAGCCAGTCTCAAACAGAGGCGGAGCTGATAAAATCGCGCATGGTACTAAAACCAGTTGTCGATTTGCTGCATTTAGATATCCAGTTGAGTGATCCGATAATCGGATATCTAGGCCGCTTGCAAAAAGACCGCATCAACACTCAGATAAATACGCCAGAGGGAATATCTCTAAAAACTAGAGATGGGCAAGTACGAATCAGCGAATTTGTAGTACCTCAAGCGTATTTGAATCAGACTTTCACTTTAATGCGAACTGATACAGGATTCGTTCTCAGTGACGACATCAACCGTTACGAAGGCAGTTTTAATCAACTAAATAGCTTTAGAACCACTGCCGGTGAGATTCAGATCATTGTCACCGACCTACCTACTGATCAACATCCTATTAAGATAACCAAACAGACGCTACAGACCACCACCGATGCTATTAATAAGTCTTTGACTGTAGCTGAAATGGGCAAGCTAGCGCCAACAGGCATTATAAAGCTGTCTTTGAAAGGCACGAATCAGCAGCAAGTCAGCTTAATCTTAAATGAGATTGTTCTGTCTTATATCGATCAAAACCAATCTCGGGGCTCTGAAGAAACCACTAGAACACTTAAGTTTATGGAAACACAAATTCCTGCACTTAAGCAAAAACTTGATATGTCCGAGGCTGCCTATAATAAATTTCGTGAAAAATCTGGCACTATCGATATTGGCAAAGAAGCAGAACTATTGGTAACAGAGAACTATCAAATTGATGCTCAGATTAATGAGCTGAAACTAAAGAAAGCGGAACTGACCACTTATTATACTGGAGAGCATCCGCTTGTTATTCAGATCAATGATCAGCTTAGAACCCTAAATGCTAGACAAGCTGAGATAAGTAATACTGTTGAGCGGCTACCTGAGATACAAAGAGAGTTCTTGAAGCTATCAGAAGATGCCAATATTAATAAAGAAATCTATCTGACCATGCTCAAAAACTATGAGCAATTAAAAATTGTAAAAGCCGGACAAATTGGCTTCGCGCGTATTGTTGATTTACCTATCAGTACCTTCAATATTGTTGCTCCTAAAAGTTTATTAATATGGTTACTGGCTCTGCTGATTGGCGGAATACTAGGAACGCTGCTAGTACTGTTTAGAAGTTTAACGCGCAACGTTGTCACAGACCCTGAGCGTCTTGAAGCGAAAATGGGGGTTCCGGTAGTCGCGACGATTCCGCGCTCAAAATCGCTAATACGCTTAAGCAAGAATAAACGCGCTACTAATCCGGTGAAAGCAGGGCAGGTTGGAAGTCTAAATCTGAGCAAGAACAAACGCGCTACTAATCAGTTACTGTCATATGTTGATCACAACAGCTTAAGTTATGAAGCCATTAAAAGCCTCAGGACGTTCTTGATGTTTGGTATGCTCGATCAAGGCAAAGTAGATCAAATTAGCCAAGTCATTGTCCTTACCGCTGAAAGCCCAGACGTTGGTAAATCATTCATCTGCGCCAATTTAGCAGAAGTGTTCTCTCAGCTAGACAAGAAAATTCTCATTATCGATGCTGATATGCGTTTAGGAGATATGCACAAAACCTTCAATGTAGAACAAGATACCGGCCTCGCTGATTATTTTTCATCAGATAATAATACGGTTTCTAGCATTACACACTCGACCAATATAGATAACATTGATCTGATCCCTTGCGGCGAGCGGCCATCTAATCCATCTTCACTACTGGCCAGTAATAAGTTTGGCAAATTGATGGCTGAGCTGACTACCCACTACGACTATATCTTTATCAACTCACCACCTATATTGGCTGCTACAGATGCAGTGATATTGGCGCAGTATGCAGACAAAGTACTGATGGTGACCAGATATAACGACTCATTGGAAGGTCAGCTGGCTTATGCAATCAAACAGATGAATAAAGCGAATGTCGAGGTAGATGGCATTGTATTAAATGATATGCAGCAAGGGATGCTGGATAAGCACAGTTATAACTATGCCTACACCTATGGCAATAGTAAGTAGCGATAACATAACCAGGTGAGTCTTATGTCTATGAAGCCAGAGCTTAATAATACTTATTCTGTATCCAGTAACGCTGGTAGTTGGTACCAGCGTAATGCTCGGCGGTTGTTGTCCCTGCCACGGGGAGCGAAGCACAGCATTTTAATTGGTGCCGATTTCTTAATGTCAGTGGTCTGCCTGTTTCTTGCCTTGTCATTGAGATATGGTTATATCGCTAACCATGTTAGTCCTTTAACGCTGTGTCTTTTTGCATTACCCCCTGTAATCTTATTATATGTTATTGGTTTCTATCGAGGTGTATCGAGAATATTTTCTGACACTGTAATGCGTAATGTATTACAGCTATTTATTGTACTCATCATCGTCTATGAAATCGTTCACTCTTTTGAGATGTTTTCTGCTATCCCACGCTCGGTTCCTATCTTATATTTATTTTTATTCTTTATTTGGTTATGGAACAGTCGATTAAGTATTCGAGAAATATTAGAGCGTAGTAACGGGGGGAAAAATAAACATCATAAAGACAACGATACTCAAGAAAACGTCATTATTTATGGTGCTGGTTCAGCAGGTAGAGAGTTATTTGATGCCTTAGAACGCTCTCATAAATACCATACAGTCGCTTTCGTGGATGACAATTCACAACTGGCAGGCGGGTATCTACTGGGTAAGAAAATTCACGCTGCTGATGAGACTATAGGACTCGTGGACAAGCTAACCGTCTCGCAAGTATTTTTGGCAATGCCTTCTATCAGTCGAACCCGTCGCAGACAGATTATTGAAAATTTCTCAGAAGTTTCTGTCAAGATTAAGCAGTTGCCTAGCCTGCATGAGATTGCCGATGGAAAAGTGACTGTTAGTAATATGCGTTCAGTGGACATATTAGACGTGTTAGATCGGCAGACAGTCGAACCTGATGTCATGCTATTAAGCAAAAACATCGAGGGTAAAAACATACTGGTTACTGGTGCTGGTGGATCTATTGGTAGTGAATTGTGTCGCCAGATTATTAAAAATAAACCTCAATGCTTGATACTTTATGAGCTATGCGAATACGCTTTATATGCTATCCACCAAGAGCTCAAAAGCCAGCAAGCACTTAATCATGCCTATGAAGACATTGAGATCATTGGCATGATTGGTAATGTGACCAATGAAGACAAGCTACTTAGAGTATTTAAAAACTATCGTATACAGACGGTATATCACGCTGCTGCTTATAAGCATGTGCCAATTGTTGAGTTCAACCCTTTTGAGGGCGTTATCAATAACTCTAAAGGCACTTATCATTGTGCTTATGCGGCGATGCAGGCTAAAGTTGAGACCTTTGTACTTATCTCTACTGACAAAGCGGTCAGACCCACCAATATTATGGGGGCCTCCAAGCGCCTAGCTGAACTGGTATGTCAGGGGCTCAGCCAAGTGAATAGCAAAACTTGTTTTAGCATGGTGCGCTTTGGCAATGTATTAGGCTCATCTGGCTCTGTCATCCCTTTATTCACTAAGCAGATTGAGAACGGTGGCCCCATTACGGTGACTCATTCAGAGGTGACACGATATTTTATGACCATCCCAGAAGCGGCAAGTTTAGTAATTCAGGCAGGCGCAATGGCAAAGGGTGGTGAAGTGTTTGTTCTTGATATGGGAGAGCCTGTAAAGATTGTGGATCTTGCCAAGCGGATGATTTCCTTAACAGGTTGTAAGCTAAAAGATGATAATAATCCCGATGGTGATATGGAGATTGTCGTTACGGGATTAAGACCAGGTGAAAAGCTCTATGAAGAACTTATCATCGGTGATGATAATGTTGAGCCCACTCATCATCCGTTGATCCGGCAGGCGATAGAGCATAGCTTCCCATTAATGGATATTGAAAATATGTTGTCGCAGCTTACCCACAGAGCTCAATCAGATGATGTTGATTGGCTCAAGCAGGAATTTACATACTTTGTAGAGGGCTATCATGAAGGATCTGCACCTACATTACAGTGCAATTCACAAGCCAGTCTATCTGTTGTGACTTCCCAGAATCAGACATCAAAAGAATGTCCTAGTAGATTAATTCAAAATTAAAAGTTAAATAAGGTTTTTATGAGAATATTAATTACTGGTGGTGCAGGTTTTATCGGTTCTGCTGTGGTACGCCATATTATAAATAATACCGATGATACCGTTTTAAATATTGATAAATTAACCTACGCCGGCAACTTAGAATCGCTCATAGATATTGAAGACAACGCTAGATATGAGTTTCAGAAAATTGATATCTGCGATACAGAAGCGTTGGAAGAAGCGTTTGATAACTTTAAACCCAACTTAGTGATGCACCTAGCTGCTGAATCGCATGTGGATCGTTCAATCGACGGGCCAGCGGAATTTATTACCACCAATATCGTCGGTACCTATACGTTACTCGAGGTTGCGCGTAGATACTGGCACAGTCTTAACGAAGCAGAAAAATCTGAATTTAAGTTTCATCATATCTCTACCGACGAAGTTTATGGCGATTTAGAAGGAACGACAGATTTGTTTACTGAGTCCACTCCTTATGCGCCAAGTTCGCCATATTCTGCTTCTAAAGCAAGCTCTGATCATCTGGTTCGTGCTTGGTATCGTACTTATGGTTTTCCTATGTTGGTAACTAATTGCTCCAATAACTATGGTCCTTATCACTTTCCTGAAAAACTTATTCCTCTTGTTATTTTGAATGCCTTGGATGGAAAAGCACTGCCCATTTATGGTAAGGGAGATCAGATTCGTGATTGGCTCTTTGTTGAAGATCATGCACGGGCCTTATATAAAGTAGTGACAAAAGGAGTGATCGGTGAAACCTATAATATTGGCGGCCATAACGAAAAACAAAATATTGAAGTGGTCAGAGTTATTTGCAAAATTCTAGATGAGCTAAAACCTCAAGCTAATGCGGTCCCCTATGACTCATTAATCTCTTTCGTAACAGACCGCCCAGGACATGACTTACGTTATGCGATTGACGCCAGCAAGATTGCAAATGATTTGGGCTGGACACCAGAAGAGACGTTTGAGACCGGTATTCGTAAAACAGTCAATTGGTATTTAAATAATTTAGAGTGGTGCCGCCGAGTACAAGACGGTAGTTATCAACGGGAAAGATTAGGGGTAAGTGAATAATGGACACAAAAGGTATCATTCTAGCAGGTGGTTCAGGGACACGGTTATATCCAATTACTAGAGGTGTGTCTAAACAATTGCTTCCCATCTATGATAAACCTATGGTTTATTACCCTTTATCTGTACTTATGCTTGCCGGTATTCGTGATGTGTTAATCATTAGCACACCTGACGATATCGAAGGCTTCCAGCGTTTACTTGGCGATGGCACGGAGTTTGGCATCACGCTCAGTTATGCCATTCAGCCAAGTCCAGATGGTTTGGCTCAAGCATTTATCATCGGTGAAGAATTCATTGGCAATAGTAATGTTTGTTTGGTTTTGGGTGATAATATTTTCTACGGGCATAGGTTTACAACCATGTTGCAACATGCAGTCAATCGTCAAAAAGGGGCAACCGTTTTTGGTTATCAGGTCAAAGATCCTGAGCGTTTTGGGGTGGTTGAGTTCGATGAAGAACTACGAGCAATTTCAATAGAGGAAAAACCAAAACAGCCTAAATCTAACTTCGCAGTGACTGGCTTATACTTTTATGATAATGATGTCATTCAAATGGCCAAACAAGTAAAACCTTCTGAGCGCGGTGAACTTGAGATTACCACCATCAATCAGATGTATATGGAACGCGGTGACTTAAATGTAGAACTGCTAGGGCGAGGTTTTGCTTGGTTAGATACGGGTACCCATGAAAGTTTACTAGAAGCAGCACAGTTTGTAGAGACTATTGAAAAACGCCAAGGCTATAAAGTGGCGTGTTTAGAGGAAATTGCACTCAACAACGGCTGGTTGAGTAAACAACAAGTCTTAGACGTTGGCAAAAGTATGAGTAAGAATTCCTATGGTCAATATTTAATTTCTTTAGTGGAAGATCAGATATGAGTAATCCCATTTATGTTACTCAGCCTGTCCTGCCAGATCTAAAAGAGTTCATTCCTTATTTAGAGCAAATTTGGGCAAAAAAAATACTAACCAATGGCGGCCCACTCCATCAACAACTAGAGCAAGAGTTATGTGACTATCTTAATGTCGATTACATTTCGTTATTTAACAACGGCACAATTGCGCTCATAACGGCCTTACAAGCTTTAGATTTAAAAGCAGGTGAAGTCATTACCACACCTTATACCTTTTTGGCGACAGCTCACGCTATCGTTTGGAATAATCTAACCCCCGTTTTTGTAGATATTGACCCCATTACCTCAAATATTGATCCCAAAAAAGTAGAAGAAGCCATCACTGATGACACCGTTGCTATTCTACCAGTACATTGTTATGGCATACCTTGTGATGTAGTAGCCCTACAAGTACTAGCGACAAAGCATAAGCTAAAACTTGTTTATGATGCGGCGCATGCTTTTGGTGTTACATGTAATAACCACAGCCTATTAAATTATGGGGATTTAAGTACTATTAGCTTTCATGCTACCAAAGTCTTCAATACTTTTGAGGGTGGTGCCATTGTTTGCCATAGTGCGGAGATGAAACAGCGTATTGATCAATTAAAGAACTTTGGTATTGTTGATGAAACGACAGTTAATGATATCTCACTGAATGGAAAGCTCAGTGAAGTCCATGCAGCGCTAGGTTTGCTTCAACTCAAAACTATTGATCAAACGCTGCAAGCCCGCGGAGAGGTCGATCATTATTACCGTGAATTACTAGCTGACATAGATGGAATACGCTGTATTCAACGAGAAAATTTAGAAAAAGACAACTACGCCTATTTTCCAATTGTAATATCTGAGCCTTATCCGCTAAGCCGTGACGAGTTGTTCGAAAAGTTCAAGCAACACAATGTTTTTGCACGCAAATATTTCTATCCCCTCATGACCGAATTAAGTGTTTATCAGCAATACCAATCAGACACGCCAAATGCAAAGCTGTTGTCTGAACAAGTACTTTGCTTACCCATGTATCCAGCTCTAGAGGGTAGTGATATTCAGAAAATTGTACAAATAATTAAAGGTAGGATTTAATAATGACTAAACGAATTCTTTTCTTAGGTGCAGCACCAACACAAATACCACCAATTAAATATGCCTTAGAACAAGGTCATTACGTAATTACTTGTGATTACCTACCTGAAAATCCAGGTCATAAACTTGCTCACGAATACCATAATATTTCAACGACAGATAAAGAAGCAGTGTTGGCGCTTGCTCAAAAATTAAAAATAGATGGCATTGTTGCTTATGCTTCTGATCCTGCAGCGCCCACAGCAGCTTATGTAGCTGAAAAAATGGGGCTGCCAGGTAATCCTTATGCATCGGTAGAGATACTTGCACGCAAAGATTATTTTAGAGCTTTTCTCGCAGAAAATGGATTCAATGTTCCAAGTTCAAAGTCATTTTATGAACTAGAAGAAGCACGTCGTTGGTTAAATAAAATTGGTGTCCCTGCGTTCATAAAACCTATCGACTCTTCAGGTAGTAAAGGTGTTACACACATACAAAATTATGAAGACTTTGACAATGCTTTTGAGTATGCACTCTCTTTTTCCCGTGAAAAGAAAGTGGTTGTGGAAGAGGTAATACCAAGGAGCGGATATCAAGTAGACAGTGATGTCTTTATGAGTCGTGGGAAAATAGCTTTCTGGCTGTGGGGTAATCAACATCAAGATACCCTATGTCATCCCTATGCGCCTATTGCTATTAGTTTTCCTTCTATATTGGATTATGAATTACAACAAAAAGCAAAAAACGAAATTGAGGCAATTCTAAAAAAGCTAGGTTTTGAGACAGGCGCCTTTAATGTTGAGTTTGTCGTTGATACAAATGGTGAGGTTTGGGTTATTGAAATTGGGCCAAGAAATGGTGGGAATCTAATTCCGCAAGTTATCAAGTATGCTTCAGATATAGATACTATTGCTGCGACAGTAGATGAAGCTATTGGCATAAAGTTTAATGAAAAAAATGAACAGAAATCGAATGGATATTGGTCAAGCTATATCGTACATGCGCGTGAAGATGGTGTGTTCAAAGAAATATGGCTGTCAGATAGAGTAAAGCAATATATCGTAGAGCAAGATATTCAAGTTAAGCCGGGAGATAAGGTAAGAAAATTTAGTGGCTCGCACGATACATTGGGTACTATGATTATCAAATTTCCATCGATGAAGGTAATGTTAGAAATGGTAGATAATATGGAGCAAGATATCTATGTTGCTGTCAAGTGATGGAGGAATTGGAGGGTATTTTGAATTTGATCTACCTAACCTTGGACAGTTTCCTTATCCTCAAGCAAAAAAATATAATTCTGCGCGCTCAGCTTTCTTTGACTTATTAAGCCAGAGTGACATTAAAAAGATATGGATGCCTAAGTTTATTTGTAACTCTATGATTGAGCCGTTATTAATATTAGGTATAAAAATCTATTATTATGACTTAAATAACGAATTCTATCCAAAAATACCAAGCTATTTGGGAGAAGATGAATATATTTTTTATGTTAACTATTTTGGATTGTGTACCTCTGTGCAACAGAAACTGCTGAGCATTTACCCTAATAAAAAGATAATATTTGATCATTCACAAGCTTTTTTTGTTGAGCCTTTTGAATGCTTTGGCACTATATATTCTTTGAGAAAGTTTTTACCTTTAGCTGAAGGTGGGTTGCTAATTAGTAAATCGCTTACCACTCCAAGTTACAATGGTAGAAGTATAGAAGAAATGATTCAGCAGTATAACCATCTATTTATACGACGTTTGTCAGATTCATCTCAGGCATATGAGGTTTTTAAAAAAAACGAAGATTCACTAAATGACTGCGTACCTAAAAATATTTCGAAAATTACTCAAGATTTGATGGATTGCTTTGATTACAAAAATATTAAATCAAAAAGGTTGGAAAATTTTACATTCTTGCACGATCAATTAGGAAAAATAAATCAGCTAAATATAGATATTGATAAAATTGAATCGCCTTTAACTTATCCATTATTATTAGATAAAAAAATCTCTAAAGAATTAATAATTAATAAAGTGTTTACGCCTACTTACTGGTTTGATAGCTTGGAGAGAGTAACAGTCGGTAGTTTTGAGCATAGATTAATTTCAAACACTACCCATTTAATATGTGATCAAAGATATTTTCAAAAAGAAATGCAAATCCAAATAAATATAGTCAAGGAGTATTTATAATGAATATTAAAGGTAAGTTAGTAATATTGCGTGCTATAGAACTAGATGATTTAGACCTTTTAGTAAAATGGTCAAATTCCCCTGAACTTTGGCATGGTCTAGGAGGGTGGCATTTTCCATACTCTAAGTTAAGTACTGAAGCCTATATTAAAAATATTGATCACGGTAATATGAAGAATCAAGTTTTTGCTATAGAAGCTAATGATATTGGGTTAATTGGTACGTACAGCCTAACTGATATTGATTGGAAAAATAAAAGTGCCGATCATGGGATTATGCTGGGTGATGTTGATACTAGAGGCAAAGGATATGCTTTGGATGCAGTAATGACTATCATACGGTATGCATTTAAAGAGCTAGGGTTAAACCGTATGGGTGCAGAAATAATAGACTACAATATTAGATCTCTTGATTTTGCCACTCAAAAATGTGGATTTCAGATTGAAGGTAGGAGAGCTGAAGCGGTTTATCGTAATGGTAGATACCATGACCAATTTCTACTTGGTATGACTCATCAGCAATATGATGAGTTTATGGAAAACAATGACTACTGGAATAACTAAGTGTTAAGACCTTCATTAAAGCTTAACGTTATAGCGAGTTATACTAGCCAAATTTACTTAATTATTATTAGTATTGCAATTTTGCCATTGTATATAAAATATATGGGGGCAGAAGCATACGGCTTAGTGGGTTTCTTTGCGATGCTACAGGGCTTATTTAACCTACTTGATTTTGGTCTAACGCCCACTATTAGCCGCCAAACTGCGCAGTATAATGCGGGTATAGAAACTGCTTTAAATTTTAGACAATTATTTAGAGCCTTAAGTTTAATATTCGTAGTAATTGCAATTATAGGCGGTGGTATTTTATTTTCATTAGATAATTATATCGCTGCGCATTGGTTGAAATTAGAAAATTTAAGCATCAAAGACGTCTTATTTTGTCTTCAAGTTATGGCAATATGCGTGGCCCTACGCTGGATGACTGGCTTATATCGTGGCGTAATATCTGGGTTTGAGCAAATCGTTTGGTTAAGTGTGGTCAATAGTATTATTGCCACTTTGAGGTTCCCAGGTGTATTGCTATACATGTATTATTTTGGCTTTACTGTCAAAAGCTTTTTCGTTTTTCAGTTACTTATAGCATTATTAGAATTCTTGATTTTAGTGATAAAAAGCTACTTGTTATTACCTAAGCTACCTTCACAGCATCCAATTGGGTGGTCTATAAAACCAGTTAAGCCTTTATTGAGTTTTGCTTTGACTATTGCTTTCACTTCTTCAATTTGGGTATTATTTACCCAGCTGGATAAATTTGTACTATCTGGTATTTTGCCTTTAGCTGATTACGGGTACTTCACTTTAGCAGTATTAGTAGCAGGTGGGGTATTACAACTTAGTGCACCAATCAGTTCGCCGATTATGCCACGTATGGCGCGCTTAGATGCTGAGCAGCAATATGAGCAAATGCGTCAAGTCTATCTGAATGCAACGCAATTTATTGCTGTGATTGTAGTTACCGCAGGTATAGTACTGGCTGGTTTAGCTAAACCAGTACTATATGCTTGGACTGGAGATATCGCTTTGGCAGATCAAGCCGGCCCAGTTTTACGGTTATATGCATTAGGTAATGCGCTTTTAGCACTTGCCGCTTTTCCCTACTACTTACAGTATGCCAAGGGTAACTTAAAATATCACTTGATAGGGAATATTGTAAGTGTGGTCATATTGGTACCTGCTGTCGTTTGGGCAGCGACCCATTATGGGGCTATTGGCGCCGGTTGGGTTTGGTTCTTAATGCAGCTGATGTATTTAGTATTTTGGGTAAGTTATGTCCACGTAAAGCTCGAGCCCAATATTAATCTGCTATGGTTTAAAACCTTTTTACCAAGTTTAATAGCAGTATCTATTTTTGTATTATTATCAACACAATGGGTAGAGTATTCAGGTGACCGCTTACTGATCTTGCTCAAAATTATTATTATCAGTTTTTGTAGTGTACTGATTGCAATGTTGAGTTCTGTTCGAGTTCTAAATATATTCAAAGCAAAAATCTATAGGAGAGCCATATGAATATTAATAACCAAATCCAAGTGTCAGTATGTGTGGTGACTTACAACCAAGAAAAATATATTGCAGAGTGCTTAGATAGCTTAGTAACCCAGCAAACTAATTTTAAGTTCGAGATTATTGTTGGTGAAGACTGCTCCACTGATAATACGCGCGCGATCGTACAGCAATATGTAGAGAAATATCCTGATTTGATCGTTCCTATTTTTCATGTGGAAAATGTAGGAGCTGTTGAAAACATCAAGCAAGTCTATAAAAAAGCCAGAGGCAAATATATTGCACATGTGGATGGCGATGATATGGCATTGCCTAATAAGTTGCAAAAGCAGTTTGATGTTTTGGAGTCGAATCCAGATTGCTCCATGTGTGTACATAATGTGAAAGCAGTAGACTCTAATAGTAAACCCATGAAAGAGTTTTTTAAATTATTCGATGAGAGAAAATTTAAATTACTAGACATGTATTTAATTGATGCACTTTTTATCCATTCATCTAAAATGTTTGTGAATAAAATTGAAGATTATATAGATGATAATAAAATATTAGATATAGAGTTTCATATTGAACAAGCAAAGCAAGGGGATATTTATTTTCTAAAGGAAAAGCTTGGTGTTTATAGACAGTTTGTTGGAATAACTTATGAAAAAAACTTTGTTAGTTCATTTGTAAGAGATAGGATTATATTTGTTTATGAAAATATTGACGAAAGCTATTTTTCTATCGAAGAGATAATTAAAATAAAAGAAAGATATGCAAAAATTCTTTTAGAGTATGCTTATCAATGTTCTATTTCTATAAAAGACAAAGAGTTATTCAGTAAATATGTCATTAGTTCCTGGAAGACAAAAAAAATAGGAATAGTTTCTTACGCCTTTAGGATATCGTTATTAAGCCCAGATTTATTTTTTATCTTATTTGACTTAAGGAAAAAAACTCGTACTAAATTGGGATTACAAAAATGAAGAAAATATGTTTCCTGATAGGAGATCTTAATAATTGTGGTGGAACCGAAAGAGTAACGAGTTTAATTGCTGATAAACTAGTTAAAAAAAATTTTAATGTTTCAATCCTAAGCCTTACGGATGGAATGAGTCCTTTTTTCGCTTTAGATAATGATATCCAAACTTACTCTTTATATTCTAAAAATATATCCTTTAAGAAGAATTTTATCGGAGTGATTTGGAAGATACGTCAATTTGTGCAACAAAATAAAATCGATACGCTCATTGTAGTGGATAGTATCTCGTGTATGTTTACAGTGCCTGCCCTCTATGGTTTAGAAGTGAATCATATTTGCTGGGAACATTTTAATTTTAACGTTAACCTAGGCGTAAAGGCACGAGATTTAGGCCGAAAGTGGGCTGCAAAACATTGTGATTATATTGTTACGCTTACCAAACGTGATAAAGAATTGTGGGAAGAAGGTTTAAAAAATATCAAAGCTGAAATTATCCCAATCGCAAACCCTACACCCTATGAAAATATAGAACATACGCCTAGTCTTGAGTTTAAAACCGTACTTGCGTTGGGTAGGTTGACCTATCAAAAGGGATTCGATTTTCTGATCGAAGCTTGGGCTCAGGTATGTCAGACTAACGATGATTGGACATTGCGTATAGTGGGTAGTGGCGAGAATGAAGAGTCGTTAAAAACTCAGGCTAGGAAGTTAAAAATTTCTGGTCGTATTGATTTTGTACCGGCGACTAAAAAAGTTGAGCAATATTATAAGACCAGTTCATTCTACTGCTTGAGTTCAAGATTTGAAGGCTTTGGAATGGTGCTGCTCGAAGCCCAAGCTTTTGGTCTACCTATCGTTGCTTTTGACTGTGACTGTGGACCACGCGATTTGATTGAAGATGGAAAAAGTGGCTGGTTAAGTGAGAATGGCAATGTCGAGGATTTAGCTAAAAAACTTTCCAAAGTAACAGAACTAGACGAACTTGACTATCTGCAATTAAGTAGTAACGCAAAAAAATCATCTCTAGAATTTTCGACAGATAAGATATCAAAAATTTGGGTTAATATTTTATAGGCTATTAATGAAAATATTATATGTTATCACAGGATTGGCTCAAGGCGGCGCAGAACGTGTCGTTTGTGATCTGGCTGATAAAATGTATGAAAAAGGCAATGAGGTAAAAATAGCCTATTTGACAGGCGAAGTTTTAACGCACCCTCTTCATGAAGAGATTGAGCTTATTAAAGTCAATTTAAACAATCTTAGCTCATTAATACCCGCGTATATGAATCTAGTGAAAATAGTTAAAAACTATCGGCCAGATGTTATTCACTCACATATGGTACATGCTAATTTATTAACACGTTTGGTTAGATTAGCAGTACCTACGGGGAAATTAATCTCTACTGCTCATAGTAATAATGAAGGTGGTCGGGCACGAATGTTGCTTTATAGAATAACGCATAGTTTAGCAGATGCTACTACTAACGTAAGTAAGGAGGCCACACTCGCTTTTGTAGATAAGGGTGCTGTCCCAGAAAATGGAATGAGAACGGTATATAATGGTATAGATTTAGGTAAATTTAAACGCTCTATAAATACTAGATTAGAATTAAATAAAGAATTAAACGTTAGTGAAGATTTTAAAATAATTTTAGCAGTAGGTCGATTCAACGAGGCAAAAGACTATCCAGGTTTATTAAAAGCTGTTCATATTTTAAAAAAAGAAACATCGCTTTCATTTAAACTAGCGATAGCCGGTGATGGCGAACTAAGATTCTTATTAGAGCGCATAATCAACGAGCTAGGTTTAGAGAAAGAGGTAATTTTGTTAGGTAGAAGAAACGATATATCTGAACTTATGAGTGCTGCAGACTTGTTTGTTCTTGCTTCTAAGTATGAAGGCTTTGGTCTAGTAGTTGCAGAAGCAATGGCATGTGAATGCTTAGTCGTTGCAACAGATTGTGGGGGAGTTGCTGAAGTTTTAAATTCTCCATATTTTTTGGTGCCACCATGTGATTCTATAGCTTTAGCGGATAAAATAGAATACGCACTTAGTCTTGATAAAAATATAAAAAAAGATATTATTCGTAAAAACTTAGAACATGTTTGGAACAACTTTTCTTTAATTTCTATAGCTGACAAGTGGATTGGTATATATAATGAAAAATAATAATGTATTTTTTAATAGAATCTCCAATACCGCTATTTTTTTAATTATAGTCATACTATTTTTTTTAAAGTTAATTTTATATATTTTAATAAAGAATCAATTTGTAGATATTGGGATTGGAGGTGGTAGTGATGCTGATTATTATAATGCATATGCTGAAGGGCTTTCACAAGTCGCGGTAAATACTTGGCCAGTAATGTTAAGGTACCTTAATGATTTTGGTCTATATTCACGTGTTGGGATATCCTATATTCTTTTATCTTTTAGTCTATTTGTTATTCCTTTATTAGTTAATAAACTTGCAGGTTTAGATTTTAAAAAGAATCAAAAGTATTACCTTTATAGCTTTTTATTATGCTCAATATATCCAACGATATATTTCTACATAATGGATGTATATCGTGATGTGTTCATGTTGTTTAGTTTTTTAATAGGATGTTTAGTAGTTAAGAAATCATTAGATAGTTCAAGCTTTCTACAATTTTCTTTTCTATTCGTACTATCAGTGCTAATTGGTTGGTTTTTGATAGGACTACGCCCGTATTTGGGCTATGCCTTTTTATTATCTCTTCTGTTATGGAAAATAAAGTTTACTAAAAAAAGAATTATATTTCTTGGTATTCTATACTTTATAGCTCTTTTTACAGCAAACTATGTAGGCGCTTTTGAGTTTCTTACCGAATACCGTGCAGGTTTTGACGAAGGAAATGGTGGATCTACTTTAGGCTTAGATTTCTCCAATCCTATAATGTTTATTCCTAATTTTATACTAAGTTTCCTAGGGCAAATGCTTGGATTGTATATTACCAATCCATTAGCTATCGTTTTATTGTTACTTGAGACTATACCTTTCTTACTTACGCTAATCTATGTGATAAAAAATATTAATTTAGCAGATAATTTCTTACGATTTTTATTTATTTTCTTTATTATTTATGGAAGTGTTTGGCTGATTTCTAATGATAATTTGGGTACTGCTGTTCGGTTGAGAATGTATAACTATTTAGCTATATATATATGTTTTTTCTATATTTTAAGAGTTAAAAGTTATCTACGAAAATCTAAAGGATTATTAAAAGATGAAGATCATACTGATAGGAACGGTAGCGAGTAGCTTTTTAGGATTTCGTGCAGATTTAATACAGGCTTTACGTAAAAAAGACTATATTATATATGCCTTTACATCAGAATATGTAGAAGAAGATTTAGAGGAAATTAAGTCCTTAGGGGCTATACCCGTTACTTATGAGTTAAATCGTGGTGGCTTAAACCCATTAAAAGATATAAAGTCAACTTATTTACTAGCTAAAAAAATAAAAAAAATAGCACCGGACATTGTTTTTTCCTATTTTGTAAAACCTGTTATTTTTGGTACTCTAGCGGCTAAGCTAGCTAAGGTACCTCAAGTCATAGGAATGCTGGAGGGATTAGGCTATGCCTTTACTGATCAACCTGATGGATTGAATAAAAAAACACAGATTATAAAAAATATTCAAGTTTTCCTTTACAAAATAGCGTTACCTAAACTAGATAAACTTATTTTTTTAAATCCTGATGATCAAGTAGATTTAGTAGAAAGATATTTGATAAAAGTAAGAAAAGTAGAAATTCTAGGAGGTATTGGTTTAGATCTTAATGAGTATGTTTATACTCCCGTATCTAGTAATAATTTACCTATTAAATTTTTATTTATTGGTCGTCTACTTAAAGAAAAAGGTATTCATGATTTTGTGTTAGCTGCTAAGAAGGTAAAAGAGAAATATCCTAAAACTCAATTCACAGTTTTAGGAGAAATTGATTCTTCTAACTTGGGTGCACTACATCAATCAGAATTGAATAATTTGATATCAACACAAATAATAAATTATCCTGGATATGTCAATAATGTACAAGACTGGATTGTTAATAGTCATGTCTTTGTATTGCCGTCTTACCGTGAAGGGGTACCACGTAGCACTCAAGAAGCAATGGCTATTGGACGAGCAGTTATTACTACAGATGTTCCAGGTTGTCGCGAAACCGTTGTAGACGGGGTAAATGGGTTCTTAGTCGAAAAGTGGAATCCGCAAGCTTTGGCTGAAAAAATGATCTATTTTATAAACCATCCTGAGCAAATTGCAAAAATGGGACATGAGAGTTATAAAATAGCTCAAGAAAAATTTGACGCTGATAAAGTCAATCAACGATTATTAAGAATTATGGATTTATAGAGGTTACGAATGCTAAAAAGAATTTTTGATATTACTGCTGCAGCTACTGCCTTAGTTATTTTATCTCCTGTATATGTCGTTGTGGCTTATAAGGTCAAAAAAAACCTTGGTTCCCCAGTGCTGTTTCGGCAGACACGGCCAGGTTTAAATGGCAAGCCATTTGAGATGATAAAATTTCGTTCTATGAAAGATGCTACAGATAATGAAGGCAATCTTTTATCAGAGAGTGAGCGTCTTACTTCATTTGGTCAGAATCTACGAAATACCAGTCTCGACGAACTACCAGAGCTATGGAATGTTATTAAAGGTGATATGAGCATAGTAGGGCCTCGTCCTTTATTGATGGAGTATCTGCCGTTATATAATCAAGAGCAGAACCGTCGTCATTCATTGCTTCCTGGCATTACTGGTTATGCACAAATTAATGGTCGCAATACCATCAGTTGGGATGAGAAGTTTAAACTTGACACCTGGTATGTTGACAATCAGTCATTGTGGCTAGATGTTAATATTTTGTTTAAAACAGTGAAGAAAGTACTTATTAGAGATGGAATTAATGCTGATGGTGAAGCGACTATGAGTAAGTTTACTGGTAGTAACATCAATGATGCTTAGCAAATCAATTAAGCGTCCATTAATTTTAACCCTATCAATAACTATTAAAATAAATACTTAATTTTTTATATAGATTTTGAAAGTATTTTAAATGAAGACTACTTTGTTATGAGATAACGAAGAAAAACTTATAAAGGATTTTTATTATTATGAATATATTATTTTGTAGTGTGGGCCGCAGATCAAGACTTCTTATTGATCTTAAAAAGAGTGACAGTCAAGTCAATATTTTAGCAACTGACTGTAGTCCTTATGCACCTGCCTTGTATTTTTCTGATCAACCGTTTGTATCTCCCAGAGTTGATGATGATTCTTATTTACAGTATATACTAAAAACATGTAAAGAAAATGAAGTACGCGCTATAACTACATTAATAGATCCTGAAATAGAGATTTTAGCAAAAAATAGGTCTCATTTTATTGATATTGGTGTTTTACCTCTCTGTCCTTCATATGATACTTCATTACTTTGTTTTGATAAATTTAAAATGTACGAGTTTTTAAAGAAAAATAATATTAATACTGTTTTGACCTACGATAACCTTGAAAGCTTTAAGGTTGGTTTAGAAAGTAAAGAAATAGAATTTCCAGTGTTTATAAAGCCACGAGCTGGTAGCGCTAGTGTTGGTGCTGAGAAAATTAGTGATCTTACTCAACTTGAAGAAAAGTTAGAAAATAATGCTCAGGCTGATTACATCATTCAAGAGCTAATGATTGGTGATGATCTGGATGTAGATGTCTATGTGGACTGTATAAGTAATAAGCCTGTAGCTGCTTTTTCAAAAAGGAAGATTGAGACAAAAATTGGTGGAGCTAGCAAAACAATATCATTTAAAGATAACGCTTTATTCGATTTCATAAAAGAAATAGTACCTAAATTTGAGTTCTATGGACCTATTGATATGGATTTCTTTTACAAGAATGGGCAGTATTACCTCTCCGAAATAAATCCACGTTTTGGTGGGGCTTACCCTCATGCATATGGTTCTGGTATTGATTTTTACAAAATGATAATTAACAATATAAATGGTATTAAGAATACAGAAAATTTCGGAAATTATGAAGATGACATAGTAATGATGATGTACGACGACGTTGTCATTAAACCTAAGTCAGAGCTTGCTTAGACTTTAAATTTTTTAAGTAGTGACTTAATTTTATTCATTATAAGAGCATCCATCCCTTATGCTAAATACTCAATTTTCACCATGGCCAAGCTTCACTCAGCAAGAAGCGGATGCTGTCAGCCAAGTACTATTATCCAATAAGGTCAACTATTGGACGGGTCAAGAATGCCGGCAGTTTGAGCAAGAGTTTGCTGATTGGTCAGACAGTAGTTATGCCATCGCTTTAGGTAATGGCACTCTGGCATTAGATGTGGCTTTGATAGCACTCGGTATAGGTACTGGTGATGAAGTTATCGTTACCCCGCGTACCTTTATCGCTAGCATCTCATGTGTAGTCAATGTTGGCGCGACGCCTATTTTTGCTGATATCGATGCGCAGGCAGGCAATATTACTGCTGAGACCATCGCTGCAGTCATAACCGACAAAACAAAAGCGATTATCTGTGTACATCTAGCAGGCTGGCCATGTGATATGGATAGCATTATGGCATTAGCAGAGAAACACGATCTGTATGTCATAGAAGATTGTGCACAGGCGCATGGTACGCGCTATAAAGGGCGTAGTGTCGGTAGTATTGGTCATATTGGCGCTTGGAGTTTTTGCCAAGACAAGATTATGACGACCGGTGGTGAGGGCGGTATGGTTACCACCAATGATGAGCAGCTATGGCGTAAAATGTGGGCATATAAAGACCACGGCAAGAGCTACGCTGCCGTATATGAAAAGCAGCATCCACCTGGCTATCGCTGGTTACACGAGAGCTTTGGTACTAACTGGCGAATGACCGAGATGCAAGCGGTGATAGGCCGTATTCAGCTTGAGAGGATGCCTGATTGGACAGCTAAGCGTACTGACAATGCACAGGAAATCTTGCATGCGTGTGACCAGTGGGCAGTCAAAGGCTATTTGTCTGTACCAAAGCTAGAAAAGTCGCCACAGTTTGCAGGCTCTAAACATGCGTACTATAAGCTATATGTTTACGTACAGCCAGAGAACCTACCTGATGGCTGGTCGCGAGATCGTATTATCCAAGAGATTAATGAATTTGGAGTCCCTTGTTTTTCGGGATCGGCTTCTGAAGTCTATTTAGAAAAAGCTTTTAATAATACTGGACTGCGCCCAGAGACAAGACTACCTATGGCGAAGCGGCTAGGTGAGACTAGCTTGATGTTCTTGGTACATCCGACGCTTACTGAAGCAGAGATTGAGCAAAGCGTAGGGGTCATAGATAGGGTGTTTACTAAAATGGATACAAGTAAAGGTTAGGCTATCTATATCAAGTCGTCATCATTTAGCAGTAGGACAAGAGAGAATTGTGAGCTATTAAAAAATATATGCTGATAAGACACATTTATAAAAATATAAAGTACAAAAAACTGAGCGTTTCATTAAGTTTTGAAATGGTATAGCCGATTCACTTTAAAAAAGATACAGTGTGGCTGGTAGAAATTTTTGCAGCCTCTAGAGTGGCATAGCCGCACAGCAAGCCAGAAAATTTTTACCAGCTGCACGTAACTATTAGCGCATCTATTTTATTTAGTATTAACTATAGTCAGTTCACAATAAAAGAAACACATCCCATATCATAAAACAGTTTAGGTGAATTATTCTCCATCCAGCCTTGGTGTAGAAATTTAGCCTGTGCTCATTTCTTTTCAATGGGATTTAAATCAGGGCTGTAAGGTGGCAGCCATAGAATACGATGACCATGCCTGTTCATTAGCTTTTGAATACGTTTGTTCTTATGAAATCTGGCATTATCCATCACAATCACGCATTTAGTCTTAAGGTTTGGAATTAGCGTGTGTTTGTACCAGTGGTAGAATATGTCGCCATTAATATTCTGCTCAAAGTAATTAAGGGCAAACAGCATCTTTTCATATAAAGCGCCGATGACATTGGTACGTTTTTTTGCTTGCCAGTTGTAGCTATCAATGCAAGGTTCGCCTGTCGGTGCATAACCATAAGGTCTGATGGTCTCGGCCTCAAAGCCGCTTTCATCTATATAAACAATGGGATAGCATTGCTGCTTAAAACTGTCAAGTTTACTCTGATACTCGGCTCTTTTGATCGGACAGGCTTTTGAATGTTCCAAGGTCTTTTTTTTGACTGATGCTTAAACGTTTTAGAGCCTTATGAATGCCCGTCTTACTACAATTGAAACGTTGTGCTTGCTCATACAGATAATCGTCTAGATGTTGTTCAATATCTTTTAGTAATAGCTCATCGTGCATTTTACTGGGTGGTTTATTGCGAGTTTGTTTGATACTTGAGTTTTTGAGCCAGCGCTGTAAGGTAGTTTTGCTAATGTTATAGAAAGTGCAAGCTTGGCGGATGCTCATGTCCTTTTGTTTGATACTTTTAATCAATTGAGCTCGAAAGTCTGCTGAATATGTCATGTACTCTTCTGCCATTGTGCTTGTTTTAAAACGATTGTATCTTATTTATAAAGAACTAATTATATATCAGGGCTGGCTTCAGCATATAGTCAATCCAAAATAAAACTGGAACAGCCCATATCATGAAACAGTTTAGGCAGATTATTCTCCATCCATCCTTGGCGTAGAAACTTAGCTTGTGCCCACTTCTTTTCGATAGGGTTCAGATCAGGGATGTACGGTGGTAGAAATAACAAACGGTGACCATGCCTATTAAGCAATCTTTGAACACGTTTGTGAAAGCTGGCATTATCCATAACAATGACGCATTTGGCCTTAAGGGTCGGGATTAGCGTATGTTTGCACCAGTGATAGAATATATCGCCATTAATATTTCTATCAAAGTAATCAAGTGCGAACAGCATTTTCTCATACAATGCACCGATGACATTGGTACGTTTTTTTGATTGCCAATTGTAGTTGTCGATACAAGGTTTACCTATCGTTGCATAGCCATAGGGTCTGATGGTTTCAGCCTCAAATCCGCTTTCATCCATGTAAACAATGGGGTCACTTGCTTTCATGAAGCCTTCAAGCTTACTTTGATACTCAGCTCTTTTTATTAGACAGGATTTCGGGTGTTCTAGTGTCTTTTTTTTGAGTGATGCTAAGACGTTTTAATGCCGCTTCAATACCTGACTTACTACAGCCTAGACGCTGTGCTCGCTCGTACATATAATCGTCTGGATGCTGCTCAACATCTTTTAATAGCGCTTCATTAGATATTTTAGTCGGCGGTTTATTTCTTGTTTTTTTAGGAACTAAGCTCCGTTGCCAGCTGTGAATAGAGCTTGTGCTAAGGTGATAAAAATTAGTGGCTTCTCGAATGGTAATGCCCTCTTTAATACTTGTTTGCGAAAGTCGATTGAGTAGGTCATCGTTTATGTCATTAAATGAGTTGATTATGAACATTGTATCGGTTTTATCTAAGATTGACTATAGAATCCATATGTGAATGATCTTAAAACCATATATGTAGATAAATTAAGTAAAAAAATAATTGGGTGTGACGATTTTACTAGCCCCTCAAATGCAACAATGCTTGATCTAAATAAAGAGAGGTATAAAAGTGAAAGTCGAAAAGCTATCACCTGATTATGCTAATAAAATTAGTACTCTGTATAACACTGAGTATGAACAGCTTTACCTTTTAGGTACGGTGTATCAAAGCCCAAAATTAGCTAACTATCTAAAATTTATTTGTGAAGAAAACTTAGAGGAGTTTTTTGGCATTGTTCAAAATGAGGAGTTAATGGCCGTTGTTCAATATAGGGAAGCTGATAGATATTTACATATAACTCATATTGTAGTCAGCTCGTCGTACCAAGGAATCGGTCTTGGTAAACTATTGCTATCTTGGGTAATCAAACAAGCAGAGTTGAATGGTCTTAATCTATCACTCGATGTAGATTCTTGTAATGTAAAAGCTTTTAATTGGTATTTGGCTACTGGCTTTGAAGTATGTGGTGAGTCTAGATTCTCTGTTTTTAAGTTAGATAGCAAAAATCCCAGTCTTGTTAAATTTCATGATAATCAAAAATATATTGATTTTGGAATTTCAAATGCTCATATAGAAGATATGGCTGATTTAGAGTTCTTTGTTATAGAACCCAGTACTTTTTTATTGAAAAATCCTATGTTGGTAGAAGAAATCCTTTTAGATAAATTACATAATACTATTAATGGTTTTTTAGTTGTAGATTCAAATTCGTTATCAAAAGAATCTATGTCTACCTCTATATACGATAAATTAGTTTTCAGGATGCTAAAAAATATTATTTGATAGATTATTAATAGACCTTATAAAAAATTTACATTCCAAGATTGAAACTAAATAAATCTTCGAGTAGTGTTATTCTCAAATTATCATATTAATCTTGATTTTAGTTATTTTAGAAATGGCCTTAAAAGTCTTAATTAGATCTATTTTTTGATTAATTAAAATATAGTTTTTATCAAAATGACGATTCGCCTGCTTGTAGGTAGCTAATATCAACCTAAAAATGATACATATAAATGATAAAAAAACCTGATAACAAAAATTATATTAATGAGATTTTTATATTGCGAGCAGTTGCTTGTCTCAGTGTGGTTTTATTACATTCAATTGAGGTTACCCAGCTTGACGTATCTATCATCAATGATAAATTAAATATTATTATAACCATTATCAGGGTGTTATTGACATTTGGCACACCAACTTTTATCTTTATCTCTATATTACTAATTTCATATTCATACCCTAACGGTTTACCAAGTAATTTTTTAGTACGAAGGCTTAAGCTTATAATGCTACCCTACTTGTCCATGGCTGTGTTTTATGCAGTTATTGTTGGTGTTGTTGAGTCTATATCTACAAAAGAAATCATTATAAATATTTTTTTTAATATTTTAGGAAATTATCATGGCTATTTCGTCTTAATAATATTCCAGTTTTATTTGTTATCTTACTTTTTCCATAACTACCTCTCAAGAAAGAATCCATTTGTCATTATAACAATCTCATTAATCATAAATTTATTTTATTTAGGGGTATTTAACTTCTCAAACTCACCCATAGATAGTGAGCTAGTCAATTATTTTTGGAAGAGAGGTCATTGGATACCTTTCATAGGCTGGGTTTTTTATTTTACATTAGCTTATTATATTGGTAGGAATTATAGTCTATTTTTATCTATTTTAGATAAAAATAGAAGACTGATTCTAGTTGCTACTATCTTTTTTGCTATCCTTACCGCTATATTATCTTCCCTTGAGTTAATTCCAGTATCTTCAAAAAGTTATATTATGGTTTTTTTTACAACTAGCATGATTGGTACGCTCTATAATATATTTACCAAGATAAAAAATACTCCTTATTTGATAATGCAAATAAGTCGATACTCTTTTCCAATATACTTACTCCATCTATTTTATTTGATAATTATCAACAAAGTATTAGGGATATTAGGTGTTGATTGGACAGTTTTTAAGATAGTCTTTTTGTTTATAGGAAGTATTATAGCTTCTATGATTACAACCTACTTATTAAACAAATTAAAAATTGGAAAGTATTTGGTTGGTGGTATAAATAACATTGGCGCAGTCAGTTCAAAATAAAGTGAGTACAGCCTATATCATGAAACAGTTTATCTAAATCATTCTACATATAGTCAGTTCACAATAAAAGAGAGTCGCGTATAACAACGTGCCACTGGTATAAATTTTTCTTGCGTGCTGTTCGCAAGCGTGATAAAGGCTGCAAAAAATTGATATCAGTAGCACTGTATCGTTTTTAAATTGAATCGACTACATATCTTTATCATAAGGATTTCGTCGATGTCTGTTTTTTTGATAAGATTTAAATCGAGCCTATAAGGTAAAATATTCAAGAATGCAAAAATAGAATGTTTAAGAAGCTGCCCCAATCGCTGTCATATCCGGCATCGGCGGTAGCTCATCTAAACGATTGAGTCCAAAAGCGTCTAAAAACTGCGCTGTAGTATATAGTAGCGCTGGACGACCTAAGGTGTCTTTATAACCGTTCTCCATAATCCAGCCTTTATCAAATAGCTGACGCAATATATTGCTCGATAGCGTTACGCCGCGTACCTGTTCGATATCACTACGGGTCACTGGTTGCTTATAAGCAATCACGCTTAGGGTTTCTAGTAGTGCTTGGCTCAAACGCTCCTGGCGCTGCGGGAATACACACTGAACAAGCGCACTATAACTGTCTGAAATTTGTAAGCGGTAGCCACTGACAGTTTCACTAAGATCGAGCACACCATTACTTAAGCGCTCTCGTAGTATAGCTAATGCCAGCTGTAGCTCTTGAGTGGATAAGGACAAATGCTTTTTGAGCATATGGGCAGTTAGTGGCGTTTCGGAAGCATGGAGTAGCACTTCAATATGCTTGCTGATGATGGCAAGCTGGGAATGCGGTTGTAAGGACAACGTGGAATTCAAAGGTGTTGAGGTTAGCGTGGGTTCTCTATCGCTATTCTGTTTGGGGTCGTCAATGTCTAACATTACGGGTTTACTCTTTTCAAAAATGATATTATTTGCTGATTGAACAAGTGACGCTATATCGACCATTGCAAGGTTAATGGGTTAAAATTAATATTAGTGTCAGCATTTGGGACTTCATTATTAATACCGGTATTACCATCTATCTTCTTACTGACCACACTCACCAGCTGGCGTTTCATCAGCTCAAGTACCGCTATAAAGCTAACCACTACCCCGATTCTGCCTTGTGATTTATCAAGGAGCTGATAAAAAGAGCGCGCGCCATCAGTGCTCAGCTGCTGACTAATACTGGCGATTCGGTCAGCGAGCGGCACAGAATCCATTTTGACGGTATGCATTTGCATATGATAGCCGGGCTGTAATTGCATTTTAAATAAGCTATCAATCAATAAATTTGGTGAGTAGCAGGGTAACTCGGCACTCATAATGTCTTTATTTGGCATACTGACCATCGCTAAGAATACATCACGCTCAAGGCGCACTAAGTTGTCCAAGCGCTGGCTAGCCGCTTTGATTTGGGCATACGCTTCAAGGCGTTCAATCAATTCTACTTTTGGGTCACGCTCATCGGTAGGCGTTTGCGGCGTGGGTAAAAGCAGTTCAGTCTTGATCGCAATCAAAGTAGATGCCATCAGTAGATAGTCACCAGCCAACTCAAAATGATCGGTATCTAACTCGCCAATATAGGCCAAATATTGCTCAGTGATCGGCAATATTGGCATTTGGGTGAGATCAACGTTGTTCTTTTTGACCAGATATAATAAAAAATCTAGCGGCCCTGCAAATTGCTCTAGCCAAATGGCAAACGCTTGCGGCGGCACATATAAATCCTCCGGTAAGTGCTGTACTGGCGTTTTATAAATACGCAATGGCATATCATGAGCATCAGATACAATCGATGTGGGGCTGATGCTTGATAGTGTCTGCGATTCAGGGTAGATGGTTGATGTCATTTGCATAAGTTGGAATCTATATTGATTGCAATGACAAATAGCCATTTGGTTTAATTGTTAAAGTTAAGCGATTGTTTAAGCCATCATTTAATTTTAGCAAGTGGGCGGATACCGATAGCGCGTCGGGTTTTATCTAACTGTTTACGGCTATGGCGTCGTGCTTTGTCTGCGCCCATTTGTAATATTTCTTCTAGTTCTTTCGGGTTGGCCATCAGCTCTTGATAACGGGCGCGGAACGGCGCAATTTCAGTATTTATTTTTTCAAAAAGCGCTTGTTTGGCATCACCCCAACCAATACCCGCCGCGAATTGTGTGCGCATATCGGTGATTTCCTCAGGTGTGGCAAATGCTTTATAAATCTCAAAAATGGCCGAATCGTCAGCATCTTTGGGCTCAGCGGGTAGTTGCGAATTAGTGACGATTTTCATAATCGCTTTATGCATCTGCTTTTCAGGAGTTACTTGCGGATTAATCTCACCAAATAATGGAATAGTATTGCCGTAGCTTTTACTCATTTTGCGCCCATCAAGACCAGTGAGTAAAGGCGTGTCATTATCAACTACTGCATTTGGCAGGGTAAAAAGCGGTTTGTATTTATGATTAAAGGTACCAGCAATATCACGTGCCATTTCAATATGCTGAATTTGATCTCGGCCAACAGGAACGTGAGTGGCGTTAAACATTAAGATATCTGCAGCCATCAGTACTGGATAGCCAAACAATCCCATGGTGACCCCTTGATCCGCATCAACGTTGTTGTCTATGTTGACATCGACTGAAGCCTTATAAGCGTGGGCGCGATTCATCAGACCTTTGGCACACGAGCAATTTAAGATCCAAGCCAATTCTGGGATTTCTGGTACATCCGATTGACGATAAAAGGTCACGCGCTCAGGATCTAGACCGCAAGCAAGCCAAGTTGCTGCAATTGATTTAGTAGATTCATGAATGACCACAGGATCATGACAGCCGATAATGCCATGATAATCCGCTAAAAAGAAAAACGCTTCATCATCACTATTTTGGATAGACTTAATAGCTGGACGAATCGCGCCAACATAATTACCCAAGTGCAGGGTACCCGTTGGTTTAATGCCCGTTAAAATACGCTTGGCAGCGTTTGAATTATTGGGGACGCTGTTTTCTGAAATAATATTATCGGAAGTACTGTTATTGCTCATGAAAAATCCGTTATGGTCACGTATAAAGTTATGGTAATAATAAAGCTAAAGGCGATGACGATATTAATTTTTATTATTGAATAAAAGCCGTGAAGTATAGCAAATTTGTGCGGTAGCTCACATCATCTTAGCTTATGTTACTTATAGATGTCGGTACGACCATCCAGACCATTTTTGAAGCGTCGATGGAACCACATCCACTGAGTCGGATCAATGCGAATCAATCCTTCTAAAATCTCATTAACACGGGTAGCATCAGCAACTTCATCATTACTAGGATAATTATCTAGTTCTGGCGTGATGGTCAGATGATAATGGGGACGTTTGCCGCTGGGTAGGTTATCAGGCGTTTGCCGATAAGTATGCAGCGCTATGACTGCAGGTGGATGCTCTTTGTTACCAAGTTTCGCCAGGCGTCGCGTTGCAGTGATAGTCGCTGCTGGCACGCCAAAGAATGGGGCCATAACGCCTTGCTTAAGACCATAATCTTGATCCGGTGAATACCAAATCACGTGCCCAGCTTTGATAGAGCTCACTAAACTGCGCATGTCACGATTGGAGATTTGCTTACCCAATATACTACGGCGACCATTATAAACGAACCAATCTAGTAGCGCATTATTCTGCGGTCGATACATCCCATCCATGGGGAAGAACTGCGTACACAACATGCCGCCTAGATCAAGCATAGTATAGTGCGCACCCAATAAGATAACCGCTCGGCCTTCATTTTGGGCATTGACAATATGCTGCAACCCAGAGATAGAGACCGTTCGAGTAAATACATTTGGGCGAAACCAAGCACATAAGGTCTCAAACACGCCGATACCTTGATTGACAAAGACTTGCTTGGCCATCAGTTCACGTTCAACCTCAGGCTTTTCAGGAAAAGCCAGTCTAAGGTTAGTCAAAGTATCGCGTCGCCGCGAGCCAATAAGTTTATAGATTGAAATACCCAACTTGCTCCCCAGCAAAAACTGCCAACGCAAGGGTAAATATATCATTGGGAGAAAAATAACCAATAGTAGCCAAATACCCCAATATTTAGGCAATAAAAATTGCCACTCAAACGGCTTTTTAGCCGCTGATGCTGTTTGCTTATGAGTCTGCTTGATAGTTGGCGTACCAGCAGCAATGGCTGGCGATTTAGGCGGCTTACCATTATTCATTGAGTCCGGCGGCGGCGTATTGGTCTTTAAAGAAGGTTTGCTAGGGTCAAATTGTTCGGGCGCTCTCATGATATTGTTGTTCGTAGTGAAAGTTATTATTATGATGAGGGAGTAGGCCTTACTTTGCAAGCGCTATAGCCAAATCCCAATGAATCGCTTACAGTATTAGATTTGCTAGGCGTACCTAGTGTACTGGCTGCATTATTACCTTTTGCATACAAATCATATGATTTCAACCATACGAGAGAATTTTTTGTACGAGATAGATAGTCGAATAATTAAAAAAATGCATAAAAAAACCTTATAAGCTGTGACCAGCTTACAAGGTTTTGCAAATCTATTACTTTATTAGCTACTGCTAAAGTATGGCTCTTACTACATGGTTATTGTAAGGCCAGTAGCCACAACAGTAAGCAAATAAAAAATAGCTTTGATTAACGTTTTGAGAATTGTGGACGTTTACGTGCTTTACGTAGGCCCAATTTCTTACGTTCAACCTGACGTGAGTCACGAGTCACAAAACCAGCTGCTTTTAGGGCAGGTTTTAAAGTTTCGTCAGACTGAATAAGTGCGCGAGTGATACCGTGGCGAATTGCGCCTGCTTGACCAGTACTACCACCGCCTGTAACAGTGACATATAAGTCATAAGCGCTGCCAGAATCAAGTAACTCTAATGGCTGACGAACAACCATACGTGAGGTTTCGCGGCTGAAGTATTCATCAAGTGGCTTACCGTTAACAACAATACTACCAGTACCTTTTGATAAAAAGACACGAGCGGTAGAAGTCTTGCGGCGACCAGTTCCGTAATTGCGTTCCATAAGTGATTCCTTAGATGTCTAGTTCTTTAGGTTGCTGAGCTTCATGTGGATGTTCGGTACCCGCATATAGTTTCAGCTTCTTGATCATCGCATAGCCAAGAGGACCCTTTGGAAGCATACCCTTAACGGCTTTGTGTAGAACATCTTCAGGCTTATGTGCAAGCAGCTTGGTGAAGTTAGTTTCTTTAATACCACCTGGATAGCCACTATGACGATAGTATTTTTTATCTTGCGCTTTTTTACCGGTTACCGCAATTTTTTCAGCGTTGATGACGACAATGAAGTCACCAGTGTCAACGTGCGGGGTAAAAGAAGCCTTATGCTTACCACGTAGGCGGTGAGCGATTTGGCTAGCTAGGCGACCAAGGGTTTTGCCGTCAGCATCTACGACATACCAGTCATGGGTCACTTCAGCTGGTTTTGCACTAAGTGTTTTCATGATAAAACCTTAAATTTAAAATTCGTTGAGAGTTTGTCTGGGAACGGGGCTCTCAAAAAACAGACTGCACATTATAAGCAGTAGCGCCTACGCTTGCAAGCTGCATTGTGGTTTATTTTAGCCTGCTAAGCATTAAATACGAGCATCTAGCTGCATTTTTAGCAGTTTTTAGCGTTTCTTAATAGTAGCTGCCTGATTATGACGATGCCAGCCGATAAAGTCCAGCGACAACTTGCCCGACTTTGGTCTGTTTAATACACTCAAAACCACTTAGGCCTTGCGTTGCAAGGTGCGAGCTAAGAGATAAGGCCAGTTCATCTAATTGTTCATTTAATTCTTTATCCGCTTCTAGATATATAAGGGTTCCTGCAGTGATCAAGGTTTGTTCGATTAGAGCAGACAAAATCGGTTGCCATAAATTTTCTGCATAGGGAGGATCGATAAAGACCACGTCAAAAATCTGCTGAGAAGGGGACTTAAACAACTTTTCAATACTGGGATGTTGGCCCAAAACTTGCTCTGCTGCACCATAAATAATGCGATAACTGCTAGGATCAATGCCTAACTGCTCGGCGCTTTGCAGTAGCATTTGGCTCTGTGCGTGATTGGCTTCAATAAAGGTGCAGTACGCCGCGCCACGAGACAATGCTTCAAACCCTAATACACCGCTACCGGCACAGCTATCAAGTACGCATGCGCCATGAATATCAGCCAGTAACCAATTAAATAAGGTTTCACGCAAGCGATCTGGGGTAGGGCGCAGTCCGTCTGCATCAATAAAGGCGACATTTCGGCGTTTAAATTGGCCACCGATAATCCGCACACTGCCAGCGGCTGTGTTTTTGGTTTTATTAACTGTTTTAGGTTTGGGCTTATGTGCTGCTGTTGATTTTTTCATAATGTTTAAATCGTCTTTATTCGGACGTATTGGTAGATTCTAATGTGGTTACTGCTTCAGATTCTGTCTGTTCTTTAAGCGCCTCTTCTCGATCGCGGATGGCATCACGTCCAGCTTTGTCTTGTGCTTTTTGACGTTTGATCACCTTAAGCTCGCTCGCACTTGGCGGCAAGATAGGATTGTCTTTACGCTGGAGTACCCAGTAGTCAAACAATGCCCGCCCGATAGGAGCGGCAACGGTACTGCCACCACCCGCGTTTTCAACCAGTACCGCAAGCGCAATCTGTGGGTCTTCAACAGGGGCAAAGCCATTGAACCAGGCGTGGTCCCAGTAACGCTTATCTAGCGATGCTTTATCATAGCTTTTACCTTGAGCAATAGACTTTACCTGCGCTGTACCTGTCTTACCCGCGATACGGTAATCTGGTGTATAGATACGGCGACCAGTACCACTTTTGACGACCTCTTCCATTGCATCTTGCATGCGTGTCCAGTCGGAATCCTCACCATTATAATCAATTTTGCCATCAGCTTTGTCTATCGTCTTAATCTCTGCCGCACCATTACTGCGTTTTAACAGATGGGGAGTAACATGATAGCCCTTATTGGCGGTTATAGCGGTGGCATTAGCAATTTGCAGTGGCGTGGCTAAAAAGTACCCTTGGCCAATACTGACAGAGATGGTCTCACCTGGTAGCCAGTTTCTATTGTAAGTGTCTTTTTTCCATTTTGGTGATGGCATAATACCCGCTTTTTCATGAGGTAAGTCTATACCCGTTTTTGAACCAAAACCAAAGCGCACCATCCAGTCATGTAGGCGTTGAATGCCCATCTCGTAAGCCAATTTATAATAATAAGTATCAACCGACATCACGATAGATTTTTTTAGATTGACCGTACCATGACCGCTGGGTTTCCAATTGCGAAATCGATGCGAATCACCAGGTAAACTAAAATAGCCGGGATCATAAATGGTAGTATTCCAATTGCGTAAGCCATAATGAATGCCACCTAAGCCTTCAAACGGCTTGATAGTCGATCCTGGTGGATACATTCCTTGTAGAGCCCGGTTGTATAAGGGTTGATCAAGATCTTCACGTAAGGCGTCGTAGTCTCTAAAAGAGATACCGGAGATAAAGGGGTTAGGGTCGTAGCTGGGGTTACTAACAAATGCCAGCACCTCGCCATTTTTGGGATCTATCGCCACAATCGCTCCGCGACGACCCGCTAACTGCTGCTGAGCGACCATTTGCAAGCCATAATCTAAACTTAAGGTAATGTCGTTACCTGCGATTGGCGGCTTAGTATCTAATTGACGCAGAATATTACCGTGAGCATCGGTTTCCACTGATTTATAACCTGGTTGCCCTATTAAAGCATCCTCATAAAACTCTTCAATACCAATTTTACCAATGAGATCAGTACCGGCGTAGCGATCCTTATTAATCTGCTTGGTTTCTTTGTCATTAATGCGGCCAACATAGCCGATAACATGGGCAAACAGCTCATCATAAGGGTAGGAACGGGTCATTTTACTCTGAATAGTCACCCCGCGAAAAAATGGCTTACGCTCACTAAACTGTGCTAATTGCCTATCTGTTAAGTCAATTTTAATGGTAACAGGATTATTTTTGCTTTTGGTAAGCCGCGCTAATATATCAATAATATCTGTATCAGTCAGCTCAAAAATAGGCGCAAGCAAGGCTAAGGTACGCTCTGGATTTTCCACTTCATGAGGGCTTAGCATAGCAGTAAACACCGGCTGATTGTCCGCCAGTAGTATCCCATTACGGTCATAAATATAACCACGGCTTGGTGGCGCTGATATGAGTTTAATACGGTTATTATCCGCCTGAGTTTTATATTTATCGTGGTTATAGACTTGCAGATAACTATAGCGCAATAGCAAGACACTCAAACCGACAATGATCAGTAGGCCAAAAATAATAATCCGATGCATAAAGATGCGGTTGATCTGTTCGGGGTCTGACGTAAGCGGTTTATTCATGTCGCGATGTATTCATATACAAGTAGTACCCAAAATATCGGTGATTATTGCTCGAGTAAAGATAATTGATTGCTGTCATTAGATTATGCATCGGCATAAAGTTATAGCAGAACAACGACAGTCATGTTGAGTTTGGCTAATCATGACACAACAGTCCTAATAATGAGGGTTCACTGTTTATTATAAACCTTGTGAGTTTAAGAAGAATGATAAAACGTCACTCTCTTAAGGGACTCATTAAAAATGCTATCTGCAGTCATTTATCAGGGAGGGTAATATGTGCTAATAAATGGCAAGTATGCTAAAATTAAACGGTTTATTTATAGTAAATATCATTGCTAATTGTGCGGTTCTGCCAAGTATTGGTTGAAACGCTCAGTACCACAGCAGTTAACCGCCAACCAATATTAGTAACGACAGTAGATTAACGATAATTGCTACGTCAGGAACCCAAAAAGTCATGTTCGCAACTTCAATATGGCAGACACTCGCTGAGCATCCAGAATTTTTTGCCATGCTGACCATTCCACCGGTGACCGCATTTGTCACCTGGGTACATGTATGGATGGCGTTAAAAATGCTGTTTTATCCCATTAAGTTTCGGGGTATTCGCGTTCCACACTTTCCCTTTTTTGGGCTTCCCGGCATTGGTTGGCAAGGTATCGTACCACGTAAAGCGGGTAAAATATCAGGGGTTATTGTCGATCAGACGTTATCCAAGCTCGGCTCGCTTGACGAGTTTTTTCAAGCGATGGAACCGGCGCAGATGGCGATATTTATCACTGATACGGTTGACCAAAACCTTGAAGCCTTGATTGATGAGATTATGTTGGAGCGCTCAGAGACTCTATGGGGCAACATTCCTTACGCGCTAAAGCGGCGAATATATAAGCAAGCGCACCAAGCACTACCGGAAATTATGCAGTCGTTAGTGACCGATCTGACCTATCATGTTGAAGATTTGGTTGATATGCGTCAGATGATTGTCAATAAGATGGAAAGTGATCGGCGCTTGATGGTCAATATGTTCTTAAAAGTTGGCCAAAAAGAAATTGATTTTATTTGGCATATTAGTGCGTTAATTGGACTGGTCTTTGGCATTATTCAGATGTTCATTTTTCTAGTAGTACCGCAACATTGGACCGTACCGTTTTTTGCCGCGGTCTGGGGGCTATTGACCAACTGGATTGCGATTTGGATGGTATTTAATCCAGTTGAGCCACGCTTTATACCTTATTTAAAGTTTTTTGCCCGCAGCAAAACCTTTCCATTTATTAAGCTGCAACTGCCACATGTGGCGCAGTTTCGTTGGCAAGGCGGCTTTATGAAGCGCCAAGAGGAAGTGTCTGAGGTGTTCGCCGAGATTGTGGTTACGGACTTGGTCACGCTTGAGAATATTATGAATGAGATGATGTATGGTGAAAAAGCCGCGCAGACGCGTGAACTGATGAAGGCACATCTCTATCAACTGCTAGAGTCGCCAGTAGTGAGCACCACATTACGCATGGGACTCGGCCGCCGTGAGTTTGGTCAGCTAAAGAATACCATTATTGATAAATCAATCACTGCGACTATGATACCGCTGCGTGACCCTGAGCTTAATGAAAGTCGCGCCAGTAAAATATTTGGGTTATTTCGTGACCGTATCCGTGCCCTATCGCCAGATGAGTTTCAAAACTTATTACGTCCGGCGTTTCGTGAAGATGAGATGACATTAATTGTACTTGGCGGTTTGACTGGATTTTTGGCCGGCTGGTTGCATTTAATTTTGGTGTTTTTTCCAGCCATGCAATAGAGCGCTCAGTTCAATATTGGAAAGATTTATTTAAAGAGTTATGTAGCCAAAATCGTCGTCTACATAGCCCATACATAATAGATACAACACCGTGACAAGTTAACGGTAACGTACGACGAAGTAAGTGCAGTAAGTAGAAAAATCATCTTAAGATAACAGCACTAGTAACAATAGCCATACAGATGCTGGGTGTTTTTAGAAGTGTTAAAAGCCCGCTCCGTAGCCGTAAACTATGACCGTATTAAGGTAAACAAGGTTAGACCGTATGTTAATCACAGAATTGGGTTATTTTGCCTTGCTCGCCGGCTTTGTGTTGGCGATTTTGCAGGTAGTATTACCAACCATTGGCGTCATGCGCGACCAAGTTGCTTGGCAGCGGTTGGCTCCAAGTTTGGCTTGGGCACAGTTTGCAGCCATGATTACGTCGTTTGGTGCACTAATGGCAGGCTTTTATTATAACGATTTCAGCCTCGTTTACGTTGCGCAGCATTCCAATACGTTGTTGCCTTGGTATTATAAGCTTTCAGCGACATGGGGCGGGCATGAAGGCTCGCTGCTACTGTGGATGACCATCATGGCCACTTGGTGTGCGCTGGTATCTTACTTTAGCCGTGGTTTACCTTTGTCGATGCGGGCACGAGTATTGGTAATTTTGGCGGGCGTACAGATGATGATGCTGGCGATGCTGATTTTTACCTCGTCACCGTTTAATCGCACACTGCCTAACTTGCCCGTAGATGGCGCAGATCTGAACCCTGTATTGCAAGATTTTGGTCTGATTATTCATCCGCCGATGCTCTATATGGGTTATGTAGGTATGGTCGTGCCGTTTGCTTTCTGTATGGCAGCATTATGGGAAGGGCGTTTAGATGCTGCCTGGACTCGCTGGTCGCGGCCTTGGACGCTTGCTGCTTGGGGGTTTTTGACCGTTGGTATCGCCCTAGGTTCATGGTGGGCATATTATGAGCTTGGCTGGGGCGGCTGGTGGTTCTGGGATCCGGTAGAGAATGCATCCTTGATGCCGTGGCTTGCCGGTACCGCACTACTGCATTCACTGGCAGTCACTGAAAAGCGTGGGGTATTTAAAGCGTGGACAATTATGCTAGCAATTTTTGCCTTTGCCCTTAGTCTGCTTGGTACGTTCTTAGTACGTTCTGGGGTTATTACCTCAGTGCATTCGTTTGCCGCTGACCCGACTCGTGGTCTAGTGATCTTAGTGATTCTTGGTATTATCATTGGTGGCGGTTTACTGATGTTTGCGGTACGCGGTTGGCGTTTGACCGTTGAAAGTCAGTATCAATTGATTTCACGTGAGTCATTTTTGGTAATTAATAACGCCATCATTTTGATTGCTACTCTAGTGGTGTTGCTAGGCACGCTCTATCCCATTATTGCCGACGCCTTTGGTTTAGGTCAGGTATCGGTTGGCCCTCCCTACTTTAATGCGCTGTTTGTACCGTTAACTTGGCTACTATTATTTGCGATGGGTATGGGCTCTAATATTCGTTGGAAACAAGAGAAACGTCCGCTATTGGGCGTGGGTATGGCGATTGCAGTCAGCAGTCTCATATTAGCAGCGATTATCACTTACTTTGTTCACCCGTCGTCAATGCTCAATATCGGCGTGACTTTAGCAGTCAGCTTTTGGGTACTATTATGGATGGTGGTAGATTTTAGAGATAAGACCAAAAATGCACCGAATGTCCTTAACGGTTTGCGTCAGTTGCGCTTGAGCTATTGGGGCCAGCAAACTGCCCATATTGGGGTGTTAATCGCAGTTATTGGTATTGCCTTTACCACCAGCCTAAGTGTTGAGCGTGATGTGGCACTGGGTATTGGTGATACGGTCAGTGTCCAAGGTTATGACTTTGAAATCGCTGATTTTCATGAGGTCAAAGGCAGTAACTTTGATGGTATGCAAGCCCAAGTTGAGGTCACCAAAGACGGCCGTGCTGTGACCACTTTATATCCTGAAAAACGTACTTATGTGGTCAGCATGATGCCGATGACTGAAGCGGCCATTGATGCCAGTTTAATGCGTGACGTATATGTGGCACTTGGTGAGCCAATTGCTGAAGACAGCAATCAATGGGCTGTCCGTATCTATGTCAAACCGATGATTCGCTGGATTTGGCTGGGAGCGCTTATTATGGCTTTTGGTAGTGTATTAAGCATATTTGATAAGCGTTATCGTATTAAAAAAACCAAAGCGCCGGATCAAGTTGCTGGTATTGCTACTGAAAATGCTATGACCACCCCAGTCTCAACGATAGGGGAAAAGTAAAATGAGTACACCAGACAATACGCCCAATCAAAACGACAGTCAGAACCGCAAGCAAAGTGGTAAAACGATCAATAAAAAGCAGCTAAAGATATGGTTCTTGATCCCGCTGATCGTCTTTTTTGGCTTGATAGTTATGTTGTATATGCGTCTTGGTAAGCCGGTAGAGATTGTAACCAATACAGCCCTTGAGCGTCCGGTTCCTGCCTTTGAGCTACCATTATTGTCAGATACTACCCGTACTATGATCAACGATAATCTACCTGATCAGCCATTTTTGATCAATGTTTGGGGCTCTTGGTGTCCAACTTGTATTATTGAGCATCCGTTTTTAATGGAACTTGAAGAGCGCGGCGTCAATATCGTTGGGGTAAATTATAAAGATGACATTGGTAATGCGCTCAGCTATCTCAATCAGCGCGGTGACCCATTCTCCATGTCGATTCAAGATCTACCCGGACAGTTTGCGTTGGATTTAGGATTGACTGGTGCGCCTGAAACCTTTGTTGTTGATGGCAAAGGTATCATTCGCCAGCATATTATTGGTGAAATCAATGAGGCCAGTTGGCAAAGTCGTATTGCGCCGTGCTTAATAGTGCTCAATGAGGCAAATAAAAACAACGATAATCCCGATCCAAGTCAACTTGAGGAGGTTTGCAAATGAAACTCACTGACATGAAAACCCCTCGAATAATGACCGTTATAGTATCGAGGCTGGCAAGTGTGATGCTGGCATTTTTGCTAAGTATATCGGCACACGCCGCTATCAATGTGTACGATTTTGACTCTGTTCAGCAGGAGGCTCAGTATCGTGGTCTTATCGAAGAGCTGCGTTGTCCAAAATGTCAAAACCAAAACCTAGCGGCTTCGGATGCGCCGATTGCGCAAGACTTGAAGCAAAAAATATATGATTTGATTAAAGATGGTCGTAGTGATGCTGAGATACGCGACTATATGCAGGAGCGCTATGGCGACTTTATCAGTTACAAGCCGCCTGTGCGACCATCGACATGGATATTATGGTTTTTTCCGCCATTATTATTAATCGTTCTGATTACTGGCTGGTTTTGGCAGAGCAAACGTCGTCAGGTGGTTGCCCGAGGTCAAAGCGGTGTGACGGTTGACGCCACAGCCGACGCCTTAACCCCTGCAGAGAAAGCTGAACTTGATCGTCTGTTATCGCGCTCCGCAGACATTGATCATGACATCACCAGTACAAAGGACAAAAAATGACCATATTTTCTACTGCTGGCTTATTTATCGCCCTAAGCTTACTGATTGCTCTCATACTCGCTGCTATTGTCATTATGCCGTGGCTACGCCCATCACGCTTGCAAGACAAGCCTGTGGACAACCAGCTATTGGATGTCAATGTCGCAGTATTTCGTGAGCGCCTCGCCGAGCTTCAATCGGACAAAGACAGCGGCACCATTGATGACAGTCACTATCAAAACCAAAAGCTTGAGCTTGAGCGGCAGTTATTAGATGCGCAGCGCCAAATAGCACCAATGGTTACCCCTGGTATCAAAAGCCGATTGATTATCACCATTTGGGTGCCAGTCCTGGCGGCGATGGCGTATCTATTGGTAAGCGACCGTACGCCAGTGTTTGAGCTGTGGGCTGCTGAAGACAAAGTCGGACAAGTTGCCGATGATTTATTAACGGGCAAAATTGATCAGCCCCCAGAATGGGCGATTGAAGATGGTCGCCAGCTGATTACTGCTATGCAGACCAATGTCTATCGTCATGCTGATGACCCCAATCGCTGGATGCGCTTATCTGAGCTATTCTTATCACTCGAGGTGACGGATTCAGCAATAGAAGCACTATCTCGCGCGTACCGTTTATCACCTAATAATGAAGAAATTGCTACCACTTATGCACAGATTAGTTTTTTTGCAAATAATGGACAGTTAGATGCTAATAGTCGCCGTGTATTACAAGAGGTATTGGCCAAGAACCCACAACATGAAGGGGCGCAAATGCTGATGGCAATGGGTGAGGCACGTGGCAGTAATTTTGAGCAGGCAAAAGGTTGGATTCAACGCTTGCGTGACAGTATTTCTGCCAAACCAGGAGATCATACTCAAGCACTGGCAAGCCTAGATGAGCTGAGTGCTAACGTCAATATCCAACAGCAGCAAGCTGCCGAAGGTATTAATGTAACAGTGAATATCAACTCCAGTTTGCTACCCTTGGTAAAAGGTGATGATGTATTATTCATTGCGATTCGTAATGTCAAAGGAGGACCACCCTTTGCCGCTAAGCGCTTGCCTATTAGTGTTATCAAGCAAGGTGAAGCCAGCGTTAGCCTAAGTGATTTAGATGCGATGATGCCTAGTCGCACCATAAAGTCTGCGCGCGCAGAAAAAATCCAGTTAGCGGTAGTGGCTCGCATTAGCCATAGCGGTAATGCTGTCGCAGAATCAGGAGACTTATCTGGTAATCCGGTAGTAATTAGCGCTGATCAAACCCAAGTCAATATCGAAATCAATAAACAAGTTCCATAATAAATAAGTACTTTATTAATCCTCATAGCTATTATAAATGCTCCGTAATATATAGCGCTGTAGCTCACCGCTACAGCGTTTGATTCCATGACATAAACGGTCTAATATGAACAAGTAGTCAGTATAACTTGCTACATTGATGCTAAAAAAACTTGAGGTTTATTGACTCACAAGGTAAGGTAAGCCCTGTAATCAGTCAATCTCTAAGTTTTATATATCCTAAAATCCAATTTATTGAGGAGAGTCGTGTAATGATGCGTATTATTTTGCTAGGTCCACCGGGCGCCGGTAAAGGCACTCAAGCCCAGTTTATCTCTAAAGAATACGATATTCCGCAGATCTCTACTGGCGATATGCTGCGTGCAGCGATCAAAGAAGGCAGCGAGCTTGGCAAACAGGCTGAAGGTGTCATGAACGCTGGCGGTCTAGTTTCTGATGATCTTATCATCAACTTAGTGAAAGAACGTATCAGCAAGCCTGACTGTGCTAATGGCTGTATCCTTGATGGTTTTCCGCGCACGATTCCTCAAGCGCAAGCGCTTGCAGAAGCTGACGTGGCGATTAATCATGTGGTCGAGATTAGTGTTCCTGATGACGAGATTGTAAAGCGTTTATCCGGTCGTCGCCAGCATGCAGGCTCAGGCCGTGTCTATCACGTTGAGCACAACCCTCCTAAGCAAGAGGGTATCGATGACGTCACTGGTGAAGCGCTTATCCAGCGTGAAGATGATAAAGAGTCTACTATTCGTGAGCGCCTTGCCACTTATCATCAGCAGACATCCGCTTTGGTAGGTTTTTATCAAGACAAAGCCAAAGAAGGCAATGATGCTCCTAAATATGATAAATTTGATGGCACGCAGCCTATTGATGATGTCAAGCAGCAAGTATTATCGGCTCTAAAAGGCTAGAAAAAGCGAGGCTTTTTCTAGCTGGATTTATTATCCGATAGTGTTATTAAAAACCCGGCAAATAATTATTTGCCGGGTTTTTAATAATGGTGCTAAAAGTAAAAGAACAGCACACTAAAACTCAGCAGGAAAAATCACGCCAAAAAAAACCGCCTACAATGAAGAGTAGGCGGTTTTTCTGTATTGGCTTTTTTTATCTAAACTTTAGACTTAAGCATTACCTTCAGCATCTATTTGTGCTTGCTGTTGGCTTTGGGCGTAGGCTTGGTCAAAATTAACAGGTGCTAACAATAACTGCGGGAAGCTACCACGAGTGACAATGTCGCTAATCACTTCACGAGCATATGGGAACAAGACGTTAGGGCAATACGCACCTAATATTTGCCCAATTTGGTCTTCTGGAATATCTTTTAATAAGAAAATACCAGCTTGATGTACTTCTGCGATAAATGCTGGTTGTTCCGCATTCTTAGCAGTCACACTGACGGTCAAAATCACTTGATAATGGTCATCATCGAGCTTGTCGGCGTTGCTTGATAAATTGATATCTAGCTCAGGGTTCCACTCTTTAGTGAATACATCTGCACCCGGTACTTCAAGTGACATGTCTTTTACATAAATGCGTTCTAGTGCCAATTGCGGTTGTGCTTGTTCTTCAGCCATGATAATTCCTCAGATAGTTGGACAGTATACAATTATAATATTAAGGATAATTTAATCTTAATACTAATATTTTTATCAAGCCCTATTGCTGTCATGATAGACAGTAAGGCAAGATAGCAGATTAACCAGCCAATAGTTCGTCAAGCTTACCTTGTTGGTTGAACTGGTTGAGCTCATCAAAGCCGCCGACAAAGGTATCGCCGACGAATATTTGCGGTACCGTGCGATAGTTATTGGTTTTTTGCATTAATGCACGGCGATCATCACTGCTCATGTCATGCATGCCAATCTCTTCGTATTCAACGCCTTTAGATTTTAATAATTGTTTGGCATTTGAGCAGTATGGGCAAATAGGCGTGGTATAAACTTTAACAGATACGGTCATAATAGTTCCCTAATTTATAAATTTATAAAGCAATATTAGTATTATAAAAGTTGCTATTGTTGGCTGCAATCAAGTTAATCGCAAGCCTATATTTGATTGCGCTCATTATAAAGTGGGGATGGTGCTCATAAATTCAAGTAAGCTTGCTTTAAAAGCCATTAAAAATCATGTAGTCCGCAAACAAAAAAGACACCATTTTTATAGGGCGTCTTTTTTGTTTATTAGCGATTGATAATAGTATTTTGCTGTAATTGTTAGTGCTTAAGCCACTATTATTTGAGCCACTATTATTTATGCAGGCTTGGTTTCGCTTTGCCTTTATTTTTAGGCTCAGCGTCTTTTAGACCAACGAGTGGCATACCGCCACTTTGCCAGCCACCAATACCACCTTCTAGGCGATAGACGTTATCTTTACCAATCATCTGTACCGCTGCGCCTGCTTGCACACCCATATCGCAGATGATAATTACTGGCTGTTCAATAGCACGTACTTCTTCCAAACGCTCTTTAAGATCCGTAAAAGGAATGTTACGACTGCCTTGTATATAGCCGGTGGTAAACTTCTTTTTGGCGCGGATATCGATAAGTTGCGCATTTTGGGAGTTGACCATCATGCCCAGTGTATTTGGCGACACTTTTTTGCCGCTACGTTTGTTTTCAATAGCAAAAAACAGTACGGCAAGTACTGCTAAAATACCAAATAAAAACGGGTGGTTGCCCACAAATCCAAGCGCACGATCCAAACCATACCTCCAAAAAATAAGTGTTCTACTAAGCCGTAAATACAGCTTAACATTGTCGAACAAGGCGCTATTATACCGATAAGGTTCTATATAGTAAACGTGCGATAATTAAGCGTTTACTTTAATGATAAGCGCTATCATTGCTGTGATTAATAAGGTTTATCATTAGTAAGGCTTAGTGTCGGCCTCGATTTGTAAAGTGACCAGGTTCTCAACGCGGCGTTGGAGTACCTGACCGTCAGCTATGGCTTGCCATAACGCACAGCCTTTACTGTTATGAGTATGTCTGCAATCTCGAAATTTACAGTCGCCTGCTAACGGCGCCAGCTCAATAAAACCGGAGATAATATCGTCAGGGGTCAAATGCCAAATACCGTATTCACGAATACCCGGCGTATCAACAATACCGCCTTGGGTTAGATCATCGGGATTAAACGGTAATAAGCGGCTGGTAGTGGTCGTATGCTGACCGAGTTTTGAGTTATCAGAGATAATATTAACGCTTTGTGCCGATTCAGGCAGTAGCGCGTTGATTAAGCTGCTTTTACCAACACCCGATTGACCGGCAAAAATGACCAATTTATTATCGATATGGCGTTTTAGCTCATCAAGTCCTTGCTGATCATTGCTGTCAGCGACATTTTCAGGACAATCAACTGAGGTTAATACATTTTCATAACCCAGTGCCGCATATTGCGTCAGTAACTCATTGGTATTGGCATCATCGTTTTCTGCCAATAAATCTGCTTTATTCAAGACTAGTAGCGGCTTGATACCCGCATGATGGCAGACGACCAAATAACGGTCAATTAAGGTTGGCGCAGCGGCTGGCAAAGGTGCAAATACAATTGCCAGAATATCGACATTGGCGGCGACGGGCTTGAGCTTATGATAGCGATCAGGACGTGAGACTAATGAGGTGCGTGGTTTCACCGCTTCAATGCGCCCAAAACCAGTATTAGAATCAGCACTCCAGCGCACTTGGTCACCTGCTGCTAGCATCGGTAAGTTGGTGCGTACGTGACAACGCCAAATATCACCCAGTGCTAGTGTTTGCCAAAATGGCTCAGGATCATCAGGCGCAAACTCGGGTTGCACTGGTATCACGGCGGGCAGGCTGGTCACTTGTACCTCTAGTTGCTTACCATAGTGCGCCATGACCACGCCATCCATCAAGCTATCATCAATGCTGTCTTGATTGGACAGCTGTTGTTTATCGATGCGACGAATCTGCTGTTTGGTCAGTTTGCGTTGCCGGATTAATGCCATGGGTGGTGCCTATTATAAAAATATTGTTAAGTGTAGCGTGAAAATTTGCTAACATACAGCCTAAAGCGACTGCAGCAGACAGTGGTTTTGTAACGTTTTACGTGCTACGAATGCCTAGGCGTTATACTATTTATTTTATTGAGGCACAACTGTTTCAAAGTTGCTTCAAAATTTATTGACCATAGGACAGCTTATGAGCACCACCGACCATCCCAATAAGATTAAAATTAAAAACCAAGGTAAAAAAGGGCTGGTATGGATTGATTTAGAGATGACAGGGCTTGATACCTTAAATGATGAGATTATCGAAATTGCCACGGTTGTCACTGATGAAGATTTAAACGTTCTTGCCGAAGGTCCGGTTTTTGCTATTAAGGTATCCGATCGTATCTTAAACGGTATGGATGACTGGAATACTAAGCAACATGGCCAGTCAGGGCTGGTCGATCGTATTCGCCGCAGTACCGTGACCTTGGCCGAAGCTGAAGCCGAGACTATCAAGTTTTTAAATAAGTGGGTCGATAGCGGTAAGTCGCCGATGTGCGGTAACTCTATTTGCCAAGATCGACGCTTTATGGCACGGCAAATGCCAGAGCTAGAAAAATTCTTCCATTACCGCAATCTTGATGTATCCTCAATCAAAGAGCTGTGCTTCCGCTGGCGTCCTGATGTGCTTAGGAACTTTGAAAAAAATGGCAGCCATTTAGCCTTAGATGATATTCGTGATTCTATTCGTGAACTTAAGCATTATCGTCAGCACTTCTTTAATTTGATACCTTAGGCTTAATTTGTAAAGCTAGATAGTTTACGAATAAAAAAGAGGGTCTGTTAAATATTTAGCAGACTCTCTTTTTTTAAACTAATATTTTAAATCCCAATAATTCTCTAGGGTACGATTTATCTTAGTAAGAAGTTAAATTCAACCAAATCAAACTCTGCCTCATCACTGTCTAAGTTATTATCACTACGGTTTGAACTTGCCTCTGTCGTAATTGCCCCAATAACAGCGCTGACCTTAGGCTTACGCGTTTCTTGATCGAGCAGTCGCCAATCACCAAGTACATAGCGGCTTTTGCCTTCATTGCTGCGATGAATCTCAGGGCGATGAGTATGACCGTGTAGTAGCGCGTCAAAGGTATAAAGTGCTTTGTTCACTGAGGCTTCGTTCACATCCATGATATACGCAGCTTTAGTGGTATTATTTTGCTGGCTTTTTTGGCGCATTTTATCCGCGATGGCCAAGCGTTTTTCTAGCGATTTATTGAGCAGATACCACTGGGTCAGACGATGACGCATTATTCTGCGGAAAAACTGATATTTTTTATCATCGGTACATAGCGCATCGCCATGCTCTAAACGGTAGCGTTGCTGTCCGACAGCTAAAGTATAGGGCTCAAGAATCAGCTCGCCACCAAACAGGTTACAAAATGGCTGGCCTAATAAAAAATCACGATTACCATGCATGACTAAAATCTCACAACCATCTACGCGTAATTGCTTTAGCTTCGCAACGAGGGGTGTTAGCCAATGCGTTTGTTGCAGCTCTTCTGATAATGTTAAGTAGGCATCATCACCAAGCCACACTTCAAACCAATCGCCTAAGATAAATAAACGCTTGAGCGCAGGCAAGGCTAGACAGTCATCAAGCAGCGCCAAAAAAGCCTGCACTAAGGCAGGCTCTTCAGGCGATAAATGCAAGTCGCTGATTAATAATTGCCGTACCTCATGAGGACGGGTTGTTATCAGATGATTGAAATTTTGCATTTATCATAATCCTAATAACTTATTAAAAATGGCTCGTTTAGACCATTTATTTAGAAACAATGGTCGCTGAGTTGATGATAACCGCCTCTTTTGGCACATCAGCATGCATGCCGAAACGACCAGTAGGAACGCCTCTCATTTTTTCGATAACGTCCATACCGCTCGTTACTTTACCAAAGACAGTATAACCCCAACCTTGCGAATTTTTGCCGGTATGGTTTAGAAAGTCATTGTCTTTGACGTTAACAAAGAACTGGCTAGTGGCTGAATGCGGGTCTTGGGTACGTGCCATAGCAACAGTACCTGCATCGTTTTTTAGGCCATTATCGGCTTCGTTTTCGACTGGTTTATTAGTGCCTTTTTCATTCATGTCCGCATCCATGCCGCCGCCTTGAATCATAAAGCCGTCGATGATGCGATGAAAGATGGTACCGTCATAATGACCAGATTTTACATAGTTTAAAAAGTTCTCTACGGTTTTTGGGGCTTTTTCTTCGTTAAGTTCGATAACGATCGCACCCATAGTGGTGTCTAGTTCTACTACTGGCATATCTACCATATTGTGATCCTTTCTAATTGCAGCACCTGAAGTGGCGCTGTGGTGAGTTAATGTTGTGGTTAGTCTAACGGCTTTTTTGTCGCCTGTCATGTATCAGGCTGTTAATGCATTCGCGAAACCTGATAGAATAACGCAACTTTAACCCTTCTTAATAACTTTTGAATTTTTCTATGATGCGTGATGGCACGCAACATAACCTGATAAATTTGCGTTAGGAGCGATACCCCATGAGTGAGCACTCAAACAATATTGAACAAAAAAACGATTTTATTCGCAATATCATTCGTGACGATGTCAACGCGCAAAAATACAAACAGATAGTCACTCGCTTTCCGCCTGAGCCCAATGGTTATCTGCATCTTGGCCACGTAAAATCTATTTGCCTAAACTTTGGTGTTGCTGAAGAATTTGACGGTATTTGTCATTTGCGTTATGACGACACCAACCCGACAGCCGAAAAGCAAGACTATATTGATAATATCAAAACGGATGTGAAATGGCTGGGCTTTGAGTGGGCAGGCGAGGCGTTACATGCTTCTAGCTACTTTGACCAATTACATGCTTGGGCCGTACAATTAATTGAGCAAGGCGAGGCGTATGTTGATTTGCAAACGCCGGCTCAAATCAAAGACAATCGTGGTTCATATAAGGAAGCTGGTACAGCATCTCCACAGCGTGATGCCAGTGTTGCGGATAATTTAAAATTGTTCGATGACATGAAAAACGGTAAGTTCGAAGACGGCAAAGCAGTATTACGCGCTAAGATTGATATGTCTGATGCCAATATGAATATGCGTGATCCGATTATTTATCGCGTGATGCATCAAGAACATCATCAGACCGGTGATAAATGGTGCATCTATCCGATGTATGACTTTGCTCATCCATTATCAGACGCGCTTGAAGGTGTCACCCATTCATTATGTACCTTAGAGTTTGAAGATCATCGCCCGTTTTATGACTGGATTGTTAATAAAATTGGCTTTGAGCAGCCGCCACATCAGTATGAATTTTCACGCCTAAATGTCGACCATACTTTGACCAGTAAGCGTAAGCTTAAGCAGTTGGTTGACGAAGGTATCGTTGACGGTTGGGATGATCCTCGTATGCCTACCGTTGCTGGCATGCGCCGCCGTGGTTATACGCCCGAAGGATTACGTGATTTTTGTAGTCGGGTCGGTATCGCTAAAGCCGATGGTATGGTCGATATGCGCCTGCTAGAGTTTAGTATTCGTCAATCGTTAGATACCACTACCGCACGTGGTATGGCGGTGCTAAAACCCTTGAAAGTGACTATTACTAACTTTAGTGAGGCCGTTAGTAGCTGGGAGTCTCAAAAAGCCGATAGCGTCACTGCGCGCTGGGATGATGAGTCGCAAACCTTATGGCTAACTCAGCCGAACCATCCGAATGTTGATATGGGCGAGCGTGAAATCCCCTTTACCGAAACGCTTTATATCGACCAAGGTGATTATGAGATTGAGCCACCAGCTGGTTACAAACGTCTATCACCAGAGAAACCAGAAATTCGTTTGCGTAATACTTATATATTAGCAGTGACCGAGCATGTTACTGATGATAATGGTAAGGTTATTGAGTTAGAAGCCACTATTGATCCTACAACGCTTGGCAATAATCCTGAAGGTCGCAAGGTTAAAGGCGTGATTCATTGGGTATCGGCCAGCCAAGGCATTCCAGCTACCGTACGTTTGTATGAGCCGTTGTTTAGCGTCGAAGACCCTAGTAGCGTGAGCGATGTACATGGTGCGCTAAACCCCAACTCTTTGACTGAGCTTGCAATAGTGGTTGAGCCATCACTCGCCAATGCCGATGCTGGCACTCGCTTTCAGTTTGAGCGTGAAGGCTACTTTATTAGCGATGCTATCGAGCACAGTAATGAGAAGCCAGTATTTAACCAAATCGTAAGCTTACGTGATAGTTATAAACCAGCTTAATTCATACAGCTTAGGGTTATGAGTTAAAACCTGACAATAGTAGTTTGCAAGCCCGCCCATTTCTAGTACGCTAGATGTGGGCTTTTTTATGAACAATAATAGATTATTCAATAAGTGATCATTAGTAATAATTATAAACCGTAAATTTGAGGACATACCAATGGCAAAGTTTCTGAATAGTAGTGGCACGACCTACCATCTAGAAGAATTGATTAAAAATGCGTCCGATCGCCTGATTATCATTAGTCCCTATCTAAAGCTCAACGACCGCATTAAAGAGCTGTTAGAAGACCGCAACCGGTTAAAGATCGATATTCGGATTGTCTATGGCAAAAATGACTTACAACCAGAAGAGATTAACTGGCTTAAAAACTTGACCTTTATCCGTACTAGCTTTTGTAAGAATTTACATGCTAAATGCTATCTTAATGAAAATGAATGCATCATTACTAGTCTCAATCTCTATGAGTTTAGCCAAGTGAATAATAATGAGATGGGTGTGCTGATTTATCGTAATGAAGATACGAAGCTATATGCTGATACCTACGATGAAGCCCAGCGTATTATTCGTATCAGTGATGAAGTACGGATGTCGTTTGAAAAGGTCGCCACCTCTGATGACAAAACAGTCAGTCCGGTCTCTGTTACTATTGATAAAGCGGCAGAAGACATTGCAAAGCCTAGCTATTCTAAATTGACCACAGCGAAGCTTGCTAAGGAGCTGGGATTAAAAACCCAAGAGTTAAATGACAAGCTGCTTGAAATGAGCTATCTGGAAGAAAAAGAGGGCGAGCTGGTACTGACTGATGCTGGTAGTGCTGCTGGTGGTATAAGCAAACGTGGAAAATTCGGTGATTTTTGTTTGTGGGATTCCGGAATGGTAATATAAACAATAAACATAAATTGAATATACTTGAGCTTAGTTACTTATCTGAAAAGGGAATAACAGCATTACAATCCGTCACAAGACATTCATAACCAGTTTGTTAAGATGAAATGAGCTTTTACGGACGTGGCTTTAGTTATTCGTTAAGTTATTAATTAATAGCTGAGTACGTCGATGATAATAATATAGCGCAATGACACATTTCGACACTAGCGTCGACATTAGCGCTCAAATACTGAAAAACAAGGACATAGTTATGGCACATTTACGTTTAGGTGACACTGCACCAAATTTTGATGCGAGTACGACAGAAGGTGACATTAATTTTTATGATTGGGCCGGGGATAGCTGGGTGGTTTTCTTCTCTCATCCTGCTGATTATACGCCAGTATGTACTACTGAGCTTGGCCGTACCGCAGCATTAGGTGGCGAGTTCCAAAAGCGCAATACCAAGCCTATCGCACTATCAGTTGATAACTTAGAAGATCATAAAGGCTGGGTTGGTGATATCGAAGAAACTCAAGGCACTGCTGTGAACTTCCCTATTATTGCTGATGCGGATCGCAAAGTAGCAAACCTATATGACATGATTCATCCGAATGCTGATAATACCGCTACGGTCAGAAGCGTATTCATTATAGATCCTAAAAAGAAAGTGCGCTTGACGCTCACTTATCCTGCCAGCTGTGGTCGTAACTTTGACGAAATCGTACGAGTGATTGACGCCATGCAACTGTCTGATGAATATAACGTCGCAACCCCTGTTGACTGGCAAGAAGGCGATGACGTCATCATTCCACCAAGCGTCAAAAACGAAGATATCGCTGCCAATTACCCTAAGGGTCATACAGAGATTAAGCCGTATCTACGTACGACTCCTGCGCCAAATAAATAAGTCATTAATTAACTTTTAAATTAAGCGCTAAGCTTTAATATAATGGTTACTACTTAAAAGCCCCATGACTTTACGTTGTGGGGCTTTTACGATTCTCCTATCATACGTTGATAAGCTTTTGCTATGATGAAGACAGTAGGACTTAGTATTTATATTTAAGGCAGCTATTTTTAACGTATTCATTTACAAAATATACTATCTTACTTGAAAACCACAATTAAAAATTATTAGTACTGAGTCGCTGCTTGATCCCCACTTACAAGGAGTTTGCCATGAAAAAACTATATTTAACTCGTACTGCGCCTAATCCACGTAAAGCGATAATATTATTGGCTTCAAAAGGGTTTGATATCGACGATATGGATGACATCGATGTAGTAGACATCGACTTTGGTGCTAATGAGCAGTTTTCAGATGCTTTTACTAAAATTAATCCTATGCAGACGGTACCGGTGTTAACTCTGGATGATGGGACAGTGCTCAATGATTCGCAGGCCGTCTGTGAATATTTAGATCGCGTCTATGGCGAGCGTTCGGTGATGGGTAACGATGTGGTACAGCGTGCTCAAGTATGTGCCATGCGCCGTATTGCTGAGTTTGAAGTATTGTATAACTTGATGCTAGCATTTCAGCACAGCCATCCTTCTAAAGCACGGCGCGTTGAGCAAGTACCAGAGTTTGTAGCACCTTCTGTTGCGCGTGCGATTAAAGCTTTGGCTTATTTTGAGACGATTTTAGAAGGTCATGAATACTTAGTTGGTGACCAGTTGAGTTTTGCAGATATTGTACTGTATCTAGGACTAGATTTTGGCAAAGCCCTAAAAGTGAATCCTAATAAGCACGGAGAAAATCTAGCGCGTTTTTATCAGATGATGCATGAGCGCTTTAGTATTGGGAAAATAGGTAAAGCTAAGCCAGTTGTAGAGAACGAGTAAAGTTACTAAGCCACCTGTTATGGTTATCATAACTTTCAATATACCTATTGTTTAAGAGTGACAGGTGGCTTTAATATTTGATAAACGTCTTTAATTTTAAATGAGAAATGGTTTTTGTATCCCTAATTAGTTTAGTTTAAGACCATCGAGAAATCAGCTTTATAAAATATAAAGCCAACCGTTAATGCGTTAAAGATGTGAGTCGTGAAATTAGACACTTCGTTACAACGTCTACAATTATCAAGGTTATAGTGACCACACAGTTTTGTATTATTGAAGTAATTTTGGAGATGAGATAAAACCTAAAAATTCGTTTATGTCATTTCTATCGGGCTCATAGCTTTTATAATTGGATGTGCAAGGTATAACTATTATGGATATAAAACCAACTTTAAAATTAGCTTTATTGCCTAGTTTGCTAGCGATGAGCCTAGCCATAAGCGCTTGTAACGACGCCTCGACGACTAATGAATCTGGGGTGGAAGGGGCTACTGCTGCCCGCGAGGTTGTGAGCACAGATGCAGCTGCTGAAGCGACCTCTGCTGCAACTGACAATATAACTACTGAGCAAAAAATGATTGATAATCTTTCCCAGTATCGTTGGACGCTTGCTACCGCTACTGATGGTAGTACCCAGCCGTTAACTTTGCTTATGGAGATTAAAGATCAAGTTACTTTGACCTTCAGTCAGTATCAAGGCCTAAATAATATTAGCTATAGTGTCGGCTGTAATACCATGGGCGCCGTTTATCAATTACAAGACCATACCATAACTATCGAAAATAGTATGAGTACCAAGATGATATGTGACGATCTAAATGCGGCTGAAAATCTCTTAAACAAATTGTTGCAGGGAGATAGCCAGCTAAGCTTAGCCGATGGTGAGCCGCCAATGTTGACCCAAGTGACTAGTGATGCGGTAACTTTAGTTTGGAGGGGCAAAATGACAGCGCAAGCAAAATATAACAGCAAAGGCGAGACGCTATTTTGGGCGGTGAATTCTGAGGTTACGCCTTGTACAGATAACAGTACGAAGATGTGTTTGCAAGTCAAGCCAGTGACTTATGATGAGCAAGGTCTGAAGACTAGCGAAGGAAAGTGGACTCAATTCGCAGGCGAGATCGATGGCTATCAGCATGATGGCAAGCACGATGAAGTCCTGCGTCTACAGCGTTATAAGCTTGACACTAACAATACGTCAGTCGAGGCATCAATTGAAAAATATGCTTATGTATTAGACACGGTGATTGAAAGCGCCGTTGCAAAGTAAACAATCATCACAAATTATGATATAAGCAAATAATAATTACCTAAGTTAAAAGCAGCCCAACTAAAAAACACGCGCCGTTCTTAATAAAGAGCGGCGCGTGTTTTTTATGACTGTTTAGAATATAACTGTCGAATAATTATAAATATTACTACGGAATATATATAAAATTACACGCATAAAACCTTAACGCAAATTCCCTAAATCCTCTTCGGTTAAACGCCAGCGGCCTTTTTTCTTGGAGGCACTGCGTCCACGCACGGCACCGTTGAGTAGCAGCTTATTCATAGAGTGGCTTGAGTGTGCATGACAAATGGCGCAGGCAAGACCATCGGCGGCATCTTGTTGTGGTACCACATCAAGGGCAAGAATTCGACAGACCATATCTTGGACTTGTTCTTTAGCCGCTGCGCCATAACCGCAAACGGCTTGTTTTATCTGGCGGGCAGTATATTCTGACACTTCTAAATCTAACGCTACCATCGCTGCGATTGCCGCTCCACGAGCCTGTCCAAGCTTAAGTGCAGAGTCAGGATTTTCTGCCATAAATATTTGCTCAATGGCAGTATAAATAGGCTCATTGGCATATTTGATATGGTGCTGCGTAATACGTGTTAGCCCATTAAAAATGCGCTTAAGGCGTTCCGGCATCTCTTTAGTGTCCGTGCGGATAGTGCCAGCATCAATATAGGTTAGTTTATCGCCCGTTTGCTGCACGATGCCATAGCCGGTCATACGTGAACCGGGATCAATCCCGATAATAATTGCCATAGTATTCCATATTACTTAAAAATAAGCCGTAAGTTTGATAGTATAGCAAGCCATCCCCATATACATTGCAAGTTAACCATTTTAATTTGCATAACGCTTAATTTCTTCAGTTTTTATTTTATAGGACGACACTTTATGGGTCAGATAGTTGGTATTGCCATTGTTTGGTTTATTATCGAGATGCTGCTCTGGTATTTAATTAGCCAGTTTATTAGTGGCTGGTGGGTATTTATTTGGTTTATCATTGCGGCTGTTATTGGATTCTCCTTTATACGTAAAGGCCTGGCTGCCCTCAATCCAATGGCGCAGCAAATGAAAGCTGGTGGCATGACGAATCCTTCAATGCGCCCACAAGAATCTACCATGATTAAAAGTGTTGCTATGGCCGCCGCTGGTATTTTATTACTGATCCCTGGAGTAATCAGTGACATGTTGGCGCTGCTTGTGATCTTGCCACCTGTACAAAAGAAATTGAAAGATATAGCAAATAACTACGTCATGAACAATCAGCAAAAGATGATGGAAATGATGGCCAAGCAAATGGGTGGCGGTCAAAATCCATTTGGCGGTGCTAGTGGTGGCATGGGCGGTGGTCAAAATCCGTTCGGTGGAGCAGGCGGTATGGGTGGTCAAAACCCGTTTGATAAACAGCAACAAAATTCATTTGGTAACGTTTTTAAGAAGCATACGACCGTTGATGGAACGGCCAAAAATGTACCCAAAGATGTGAAGAAAATTACTAAATCCGCCAATGATGAGTAGCGTATTGACGGTAAAGTAATAGGGATTACTTTACAGGCGTGATTGGGTAAAGATAAACAAGAAAACAGCTACCCTTGCGAACAATGGAATTGAGCGTTCTTTACCTGATTGTCATATAGTACTGTTTTATGTGAGTCACATAAAGAATAGCTAACCCTTTACCTTGTAGTAATAATGTCGATTAGATTAAATAAAAAAAGCCCCTTTCGTTGATAACAAAAGGGGCTTTTTAATACTGCATGGATGTATCACTTTTATAGCATTTTTGCTAAATAATAAGTAATAGTGCCTAAAATTAACAACCGGAGTGCCGCCGTAGAATGGTGACCCATGAACCGTGAAGTTCAGGGCGGATACGTCATTGCCTCGGCAGGTTTCCTGAAACACCGCAAGCGGTGCAGGCATACACAATAAAGCAATAGGTAGCGCATCCAGGTATAACATTATCGGCTCAGGGAATAACATCTACTAGCCAACACTCCAGAATAAATCCATCTTAACTAATGAAAACCCTGATTGCAAGTTCGATTTACAGATTGATACTTATTGATATTAGGCGTTTACTACCGTTTCATCAGTAGCTGATAAACAATAAGAAACCCCATTCCTTAACCGCTATTTTTTATAAAAATAACTAAATTACTATTTCAAATAGCTCTTAATAATGTTGAGTTTTCGGCTATTTTGAGATATGTGGTAATATAGAGGCCTTTATAACTGCCAATCTTAATTTTATATCTTTTAATACCAATATTTCATTCTAATGTTCTTAATTCTAATAATGCACGGTAGGCTTTCAATCACTTGAGGAGCGGTAATCTATGACCAGTACGCAGCAATCATCAGAGTCTATTGACGACAGTCAGATCAAACACAACAACAAGCAAAATAAAAAAGTGCCGCATGTGTTAATGATATTGGATGGCTTTGGGCATCGTGAAGATGATAAAGATAATGCCATTGCTGCCGCTAAAATGCCAAACTTAGATAAGATTTATCAGCACTATCCACATGGCCTAATATCAGCCTCAGGGGAAGATGTGGGTTTGCCTGAAGGCCAGTTTGGTAACTCTGAAGTTGGGCACATGAATTTAGGCGCTGGGCGCGTTCTTTATCAAGATTCAACTCGTATCACAAATGAGCTTGCCAATCGTGATTTTTATAAAAACGAAGCATTAGTAGGAGCAGTAAATGCCGCTAATGAGCTGGGCGGTAACGTCCATATTATGGGTCTGCTGTCTGATGGTGGCGTTCATTCGCACCAAGACCATATCGAGGGCATGTGCCATTCAGCATTAGTCCATGGGGCCAAAAATGTATTTGTCCATTGCTTCTTAGATGGTCGCGATACGCCGCCTAAGTCTGCGGATAAATATATTAATCGTTTACGTGAATATTTGAATAAGCTCAATGCTCACTATGAAGGCCGCGCCCAGATTGCCACTATTATTGGGCGCTACTATGCGATGGACCGAGACAATCGCTGGGATCGGGTACAAAAGGCTTATGAATTAATCACTGAAGGTAAAGCAGATCGTCTGTCAACTCGTGCAGATGGCGCGGTTCAAGCGGCTTATAAAGCACGCGAGACCGATGAGTTTATTAGCCCTACTACGGTGATTGGACGAGATGAGACCCCATATACCGTGAACGATAATGATGCGCTGATTTTTATGAACTTTCGTGCTGATCGTGCTCGTGAATTAGCGCAAGCATTTGTATTACCGGATCATGAGTTTTCAGGTTTTGCCCGTCATAAACGTCCAAAGCTTGCAGCCTTTGTGATGTTGACCAAATACTCAGATATCCTAGCCGACAATCCTAAGACCAGTATCGCTTATTATCCAACTGCATTGACCAATACTTTAGGCGAATACTTACAGGATCAGGGTAAAACTCAGCTGCGTATTGCCGAAACTGAAAAATATGCGCACGTAACGTTTTTCCTGAGTGGTGGCCGCGAAGCAGAATATAAAGGGGAGACGCGTATCTTAGTACCTTCTCCTGATGTAGCGACTTATGATTTGCAACCTGAAATGAGTGCGCCTGAGGTCACTGATAAGCTAGTGGCTGCTATTGAATCGGGTAAATATGATGTGTTAATCGTTAACTATGCTAATGGCGATATGGTTGGGCATACCGGTATTTTTGATGCTGCCGTACAAGCGGTAGAAGCATTAGACGTCTGCGTGGGCCGTATTGAGAATGTAGTACGTGCAGCAGGTGGCCATATGCTAGTTACCGCTGATCATGGCAACTGTGAGCAAATGCAAGACTATGAGAGTGGGCAGGTGCATACTCAGCATACCACTGAGCATGTGCCATTGATTTATATTGGTGATAAACATGTACAAGTACGTCGTGGCGGTAAGCTCAGCGATGTTGCACCGACGATTTTAGCCTTAATGGATATGACCCCACCCGATGAGATGACGGGTAAGAATTTATTGATTCCGGCATCATAAAAGGCAATAAAGCCAAGCTCTTGGTGAATGGATAGTTAAATCAAAGAAAAAGGAAGGATAGTGGTTGTTCTTCCTTTTTTGTTCGCGTTATTTTGTCAGGTTCTATTTGCAATACTATCCTAGTGCTTAAGGTAATCTTAATGCTATCTTATAGCAGCGTACTTTTTGCTTTGTTATAAAAATATTGTGTATTTTTATCGTTTATATGAGTCTTCTTATGCGTCTATCCTCTTTTATTCGACCCGCTTGTTCGGCTCATTCATCAAACCGATATGCTGCTTTTAAGCCTGTATTTATAGTTTGGCTGATAGGGATGGGCAGCCTAAGCATGCAGGCACAAGCAGCAACGACCACGTCTAATAATATTAATAACAGTCGCGACTTTAGTCCGACAGCAGACTTGGATCTTATCAGTCTATATGGTGATGATGTGCCAGTAAATAATGGCACCAATAACTTATCAAATACCGACGATATGCTGAATGCCGCGGATCAAACCGACGACTGGATAGATAACGCACCGGATACCAACGCACTAGTCGATGAATCAGATTATATAAATACTGACATTCCAGAAGAAGTTGCGCAGGTGTCTTTAAATGCTATTTCACCTGAGACGCTAAAGACATTTGTCTCTGTAGTAGACTTAGTGCGCCGTCAGTATGTTGATGCAGTTAATGACGAAGCGCTATTTAGTAATGCGATGAGCGGTATGTTAACCAAGCTTGATAGCCATGCTGAGTTCTTAGACGCGGAAGCGTATGAAAATTTGCGCGCCTTTACCGAAGGTGATGTTGGTGATATCGGTCTCAAAGCCATCTATCAGCCAAAGGTTGGGTATTGGGTCATTACCGAGGTAATTACTGATTCACCTGCCGATAAAAAGGGTATCGCCGTCGGTGATTATTTGCATCAAATTGATGAGTTTAAGCTTGATGAGGACAGACAGTCTCATGATATTGAGCAGCTGCTGACAGGTATTGCCGGCACTAAAGTGGATGTTGTCACCTCAAAAGCGGGACGCCGTAAACACACCACAACGTTACAGCGCAATAATAATCATCCACAAACCATTGAGACGCGGCTAGAGGATGGTATTGCTATTATTAAACTACCCGCTTTTCAAAATAATAGCCGCGAAAAAATTTTACAAAGTCTGATTGCTTTAGAAGCGCCCGTATCCGGAATATTGCTAGATTTACGCGATAATCCAGGTGGGGTACTAACCTCAGCGGTAAAAGTGGCCAGTTTATTTATGACCGATACGGATGTGGCGCAAGTAAAAAGTCGCCACAGCGAGCTGCGGACTTTGTCTACTCAAGGTACGGCGGTACTCAAGCCATTACCCGTTATTATCTTACAAAACCGCTATTCGGCATCAGCATCAGAAGTACTGGCAAGCAGCTTACAGACCCAAAAACGCGCTACTATTATCGGTGAGGTCAGTTATGGCAAAGGATCAGTACAGTCGGTAATACCACTGAATGATGAGCAAGCAGTTAAATTAACGGTGGCGCATTACCTGACCGCCACCGGCAACAAAATAGATAAAATTGGCGTACAACCGGATGTCACTCTATCTGGTAGCGAGAGTACCTGGGAGCGGCAAGCTCTCGATTTATTGCACCAGCAAGTACGCTCTTCAGGCATACGTTTCGTGCAAAAAGAAACTTTAAAAGAAGGCGCTGCTGAGAAAAAACCAGCAATAGGACGCCGTAGTTAGGAGCAACTATAAGGGTTTGTAAGCCAATAGTGGTACTGTTTGTTTAAACGGTTATTAGTGAGTTTTATGAATAACATGTCACCTAAAGACTACTCATTATCCTGCTTGTCGTCAATTTCTAACTTCTTCATCCGATAGCGTAAGGATCGAAAGGTAGTGCCCAGTAGTTCAGCTGCCTGGGTCTTATTCCAATCGGTCTTTTTAAGCGCCGTAATAATTAGACGCTTTTCTTGGTCTTGCAGATAAACTTCTAGGCCTTTTTGTGGCAAATCGGCTTCAGATGCGCTTACTAATGATGAGTTACTATTTATCTCCTCAATAAATGGCTGTTGCTGACGGCGGTCTCGATTATAGACAGAGGGTCCGTTGGTATGATTGGCGCTAGAAGTAGACGCTTGAATAGCTGATGAGTACTGTTGACTATGAGCACGATACGGGTGCAAGTTATCAATGGCTTGACCGTTAGTCGCTTTAGCGCTTTGCTTTGAGTTGTCCGGTTGTACTGGCGCTGACTGGTTATCTAGAGCAGTACTATCTTTAGTCGCTATATGTTCATCAGTAGCCATATCATCATTAGAAACTGTGTTTTCGTAATGATCAGTAAGTTCAGGCAGCCCTAAATGATCGCTATCAATCGTTGACGTTTCGGCTAAGGTTATCGCACGTTCAAGCACATTGCGTAGCTCGCGGACATTACCATTAAACTCATAGTATTGTAGTCGCTGGCAAGCTGCCTCTGTTAACTGTGGCGACGTATCTAATTGCCATTCCTCAGAAATTAGTGCCAAGAAGTGTTTGGCTAAGGCTGGAATGTCATCACGACGGGCATTAAGGGTGGGCAGTTTAACCTCAATGACGTTGATACGGTAATATAAATCTTGTCGAAATCTGCCACTTTGTACCAGCTGACTCAAGTCTTTATGAGTAGCTGATAAAATACGAATATCTACAGGCACTTCTTTAGTATCGCCGATAGCGCGTACGGTCTTTTCTTGAATGGCACGTAGTAGCTTAACCTGCATTACTAATGGTAAATCTGCAATTTCATCCAAAAACAGCGTACCACCATTGGCCTGTTGAAACAGACCTTGCTTATCAGCGACCGCGCCAGTAAAACTGCCTTTCTTGTGACCAAAAAACTCTGACTCCATAAGCTCCGAAGGAATAGCGCCACAGTTTACGGGTACAAAACTGCCGTCACGGCGTGGGCTCAAATCATGAATCAGTCTGGCTACTACCTCTTTTCCCGTTCCCGAAGCACCCGATAAAAACACTGGAGCTTGTGATCGCGCTAATTTTGTAATGGTATTTTTAAGAGTACGCATTACGGCTGAGTCGCCGATTAAACGACTGTCTAATAGCTGCTGTTCTAACGTACGCTCGGTAGTTGCTTGGGTCTCATTATTTTGTTGAGTAACGGTAACTTTGAGAGCGTTTTCAACCAATTGGCGCAAACGTGGTAGCTCAAGGGGCTTATTTACAAAATCAAAAGCGCCAAGCTTCAGGGCTTCAATTGCTAGATCCATGCTGCCATGTGCAGTAATGACTGCCACTGGTGTATTGGAGCTATTACTAATCTGCTTAACCAACTCCAACCCTGAGCCATCTGGCAGCTTTAGGTCAGTTAAGCAGAAGTTGTAAGTATTGTCTCGCCAATAGGCTTTGGCTTGCGATAGGGTATAAGCGACATCACTTTTAATACCCATTTTAGTTAAGGTGATTTGCATCAGCCGGCATAAATCCACTTCATCATCGACGACCAGCGCTGTTGCTGTCATATGTTACCTCGTTGGTGTTCAATTGGTACAAAATATTAAAAAGTAAAGTAATGGCATAAACGGGTTCTATAGCCTATTTCCCTATAAGCAGTGCCGTTTCTATAGCAGGTACAATCAAGCGAAAGCAGGTTTTTTTATGCTCGGGCACATACAGTAAATGAGCATGATTGGCTTCACAAAATGCTTGAGACAAATATAGCCCTAAACCTGTGCCTGCCTTATCGGTAGTAAAAAATGGATTGAATAAATGTTCTAAGTCAGCGGTGTCAACGCCCGAGCCATCATCTAAAACATCGAGTATAACATCGTTCTGAGCGGTATGAACTTCGATTTCTACATAAGCATGAGGGTGAGCGTAGCTGCTATGACGCAAGCCATTATTAATCAAATTTATTAAAACCTGTTCTAACTGCTGGGTATCAAACTGGATGATTGGCTCAGCATAAAGACGCAAAAAAACATCATGATCGCGAAAATAGCTGTCTAAAAACTTCGATAACCAAGGTGCAAGGGCTATTGATTGCTGATTAGACTGTTGCTGCCGAGATAGTTTTAATACGTCCTCAATAATTCGATTAACGCGTTTGGTCTGCGCAAATATCATGTTATACAGCTCATAATTCTCTGGTGTAGGGATAGATTTAAGCTCAGGGTCGGTAGCATTATCAGGGTCCGTACCGCTAGCTATTGGTGCATTTATATCCTCCATCAATAGCTGGCTAGCCTGTGAAATTGCAGCCAGTGGGTTACGGATTTCATGAGCGATACTGGCCGTTAATTGTCCAAGAGAAGCCAGTTTTAATTGTTGAGCGCTGGCTTGTTCACGGCGTAAGTCCTCAAGGAATATCAGTTGGCTGGCATCCTTTAGCGGAATGACCTGTATACGCAATTTACCTATAGTAGACGCCCTTGCAGCAGCGGGTAATTTATAAATAAAGGTGTGAGACTGCCCCGCTGGTACTGCCAAACAGCTAGTGAGTAATGCCGCATGCTGCTCAATAAGCTGCCGTTGAAAGTCCGCAAACGGATCGTTATAAGGTGATAATTGGTCTGTCATGCGCTCTTTTTGACCAATCGCGCTGATAGAATCTTTCTCGCTTATTGGGATCATATTAGAAAGAGATGCTTGCATTGCAGAGATGGCGAGCAGTTGATAGGTGGCTTGATTGGCGAGAACAATACGCTGCTTATCAATTACGATAACGCCGTTAAGCATCTGACTGATAACTTCTTGGTTGATCGTATTCAGGCGTTCTACTTCTTTTGCTTGCCGCGCTGCCATTTTCTCGACATGTACTAAGCGCTGCGAGATAGACCAGCTTAAAAATCCCACTATCAAAAAGCTTGCTGACATCAGCAGTGCGTCACCTAAGTTAGCCAAGCTCATACGATTTGCAATCGCATAAAAGAATTGCTGATAAATAACAAAAATAATCGCCAGTAAGGTGATAATCAGCGCATGTGAGCCCTGTAATAACATAAAACTTGCTGCCACTACCACCATATAAAGCATGGTGAGCTGTAGATCAGGTGCCCCATCGGTATATAGCAGTAAGCTTAAGATAATGACATCTAACGCCAACCCTAAAGCAAGTTGCCGCCGTGGCCGCTTCGATATTACAGAGAATAGCACTAGTAAAATCAAGCTCAACAGCACATAAAAAATAAGCGTAGTTTGCTGTAATAAGCTTGGTAGTGGAAAACTACTATCCGTTTTGACTGTGACATAGAACATCAACATATAAAATATACTGACAATCAGCCGATAACTGCTATAAATGAGTCCAAGCTTACGTAGCTGTGGGGAAGGCAAGGTATCAGCTTGTTGCAGATAGTTGATAATAGTGTTGATGGCTTTAGAAGCAGAGGTCATAAGAGGGCCGAGGGATAAATATTAAGTGTTTAAAAATATTTTATGCAAAACTATATTCAGGGCTGAATCAAGCCATGACGAATCGCTAAATGAGTCAATTTGACATCACTATCGACACCGACTTTCTCGTAAATACGGTAGCGATAGGTATTGATAGTTTTGACACTAACAAATAATTGATCGGCAATTTGTTGCGGGCTCTGACAATTAACCACCATCATTGCTACTTGTTTTTCGCGATCACTTAATAGCTCAAATGGTGAGGCGGCGTTGTCCGAGAGTAGCACTTCCGCCAGTTGTTCAGCGACATCTTGGCTAAAATAACGCCCTCCTTGGTAGACTTTTTTGACCGCTCGTATCATCTCATCAAGCGGCGTACCTTTGGTAATATAACCATTGACTCCAGCTTTAAGTAGCATCGATGGATAAGGTTGAGTAGATAAACTACTGACCGCCAAAATTTTAATGCCCATATTAAGCTGTACTAAGCGCTTGGTGGCTTCCAGCCCGCCAATATTGGGCATATTGACATCTAATAGCACCACATCAGGACTCAGTTGTTTGGCCAACTTAATTGCCATATCGCCACTGTCCGCTTCGCCCACAACTTCGATATCCGTGCTGTCAGATAACATACGGCTGATGCCCATTCGTACCAAGTCATGATCATCTACTACTAATACTCGAATCATAATTTTACTCTTTGCTGTCTAACAGAATAGTATGCTTTAGGGTAAAGTTACCCTATTAGCTCACGTTAATAGTTGATACTCAAATAACTAATATTTAAATATTTAGTACTTATTACAAGTACATTATTAGTGTCGCTATGTGTATACTAACGTAAATAGGTATCCCTTGAAATTATCGAATATTGCTCAATTGTTAACATATATTGCACAAACCCAAAGTGAATGTAGCAAAGTTTGCCCAAAGCAATAAAACTTTTATGAAATAGCTCCACCAGATTAAACTTAAACACAAATCATGATACACTAAAATTACAAAAACTATATACGAGTACTTCATAAGAGTACTTGCAAACGCATCCATAAACGCTACGTATTTGAATCGGGTTAAAATTTCTACAATTGACGCGATACGAGTAGCAGGGGGAAGAATGAAACAACTACCATTAACCAAACAGCAATTAATCGCTGCCATGATTTCGTTGAGTTTGGGCAGTGCTGCACAAGCCGCACTTACTATTAATGGTAGCGCTGATTCTAGCTCTAGTGCGCGTGTTAGCTGGGGCGGGGCCGATAGCCTATCTGAAGCCCGTAATATCATGTATAGCCCTAACGGCTCAGCCATTAAAAAAGTCGATAATGGTTCTGGCACTACCAGTATTACCAATGCTAATAGCTATGGTAGTAGTAGCAATAGCTATAAGACCACCTATCGCGGTAGTTTTGGTAGCAGCAATATGCTGCCGATCAGCACAGACTCACGCAGTGTAGCGGTCATTGACGCCGAAACAGGCGAGTCTATCTATGAAAAAAACGCGGACGCTGCCCGTCCGATGGCCAGTATTACCAAGCTGATGACGGCTATGGTGGTTTTAGATGGCGGCCTCGATATGCGTGAAGAAATTACGCTAGATCCGGAAGATTTCGTCGGCCCCAAACGCGCCAGCTCACGCTTAGAATCAGGTGATCGTATGAATCGTGCTGAGCTATTGTTAATGGCATTGATGAAATCAGAAAATCCTGCCGCAAAAAGTTTAGCGCGCAACTACCCAGGCGGCTATTCTGCTTTTATGCGTGCAATGAATAGTAAAGCTAAAGAATTAGGCATGAACACCGCCTTTTTTGGTGACCCAACGGGTCTTGATAAACGCAACGTTGCCTCGTCGAATGACTTGGTAAAAATGGTACGTGCTGCGGGCAATTATGATGTGATTCGCCGCTTCTCTACTACTAAGAGCTATGACTTCTTCGTTGCTAATTATTCTAGTGGTAACCGTACTTATAAAGCCAATAATACCAGTAGCTTAGTACGTTCAGGTGACTATCCCATTGGTATCTCCAAAACTGGCTTCATTAATGAGGCTGGACGTTGTGTGGTCATGGAAACGCGCGTTAATAACCGTCCTGCTATTATTGTCATCTTAGGGGCGAATAGTTCAGCCACGCGTTGGGGCGATGCTAAAAATATATTAAGTAGCCTTGCTACCCGCCGTACCGTATAGAAACAGTTGATATATCATTTGACAATGATTAAGTACTTAATGCACTATCATTTATAAAAGAAGGCTGTTATATGGCATAACGGCCTTTTTTTTGTCTTAAAATCAAGGACAGTTGAATGACTAAGTTAACAGCATCCGTATTAAAAACGCCGATATTAAAAGCGCCTAAACTTTATTTGCTCACTAATGATGATGAGTTTGAGCTGCTTTATGCCAAACTGGAGATCGCTTTAGCGACAGGACTGATAGGCCTATTACAAGTCCGGCGCAAGCAGATGTTGGCGCTGCCAGATGGTCAAGAAAAACTCTATAATGAAGCAATAAAAATAGTTGCTTTAGCCAAAGAGTACCGTGTTCCTGTAGTGATTAATGACGATATAACCATGGCAGCTAAGCTTGGCATTGGTGTGCATTTAGGTCAGCAAGATGGTGACATTAGTGAGGCCAAACGGCAATTAAACGTCGATCAAATTATCGGGCGTACCTGCCACGGTGATATTGAACTTATCGAAGCGGCACAAAACGATGGTGCAAATTATGCTGCAATGGGTGCCATATTCGTCTCCAGTACCAAACCTAATGCCAGTACTATTTCCCTTCAGCAGCTTATCGATGGCTGTCAGAAAAAGATTGATATTTGTATCATTGGTGGATTAACGGTAGAAAATATCAGACAACTGGCAGGTTTACCGATTAATTATATTGCGGTCGTTGGCGATATTATGGATTTACCAGTTGAAAGCATTGCGAAGCGCTGTCGACAGTGGCAGCAAGCTCTGAATGATTGGTCTGTCGTTTAAATGCGCCTTAAGTTTTTAAATTTATATTATAGTTAAAACCTTAAATAATTATTGTTTTGAACAATGATAACTTTGAACAGTTATAACCCTAATCATTGAAAAGCACGCAAAGTCATGCGCGCCTATCCCGCAAAAATTGAGAAAAGTAGGGTTTATAGTAAACCAACCATATCACACCATTTATTTTGCATGTTCCATACATAAGGTGGCGTAAGGAACGGCTTCCAAACGTTGTTTTGGTATCTCTTTGCCACATACTTCACATGCACCATAAGTACCATTTTCAATATGGCTTAGCGCGTCTTGAACATAGCTAAGGTTTTGTTGTGCTTCTGCCGATAAGAGTTGACGCGTATCATTTTGACGAATAGAGATTGCTTGATCTTCCCAATCTTTATTAAGCTCATCTTGTGGGTTTTGAATGTCATATTTTATTTTAGCAATACGGGTCTCATATTCTTCTTTGAGTTCTAACAGCTTTTGTTTGGCAGTGTCTAAGTCAATGCTCATTATAATCTCCTAATGGGACGTTGTTATTGTTTACTGCTCTATCATAGGGCGGGCAGCTATGGAGTACCACCACGAAATGTTACTGATCTTTTTGATTGATTTTGAGTGACTAAGTACTGGTAGCCGATGATAACTGTTGTTGTTTTAATGGCGATTTTAAAAAGCCAAAGTTACGTTATACTCGTGCCCAATACTCATTGGTCATTACCTACAAGATATGGGTAGAAAACTGATAGAATATAGCGCCTTTTGATTTTGCTAAAAAAGCCTTAACCATAAAAAGTAACTTATAAATACCACTTAACAAAGACAATACATCATAAATTAATAGATAGATTAATACATAGCATAGGAGCAGGTAATGAATTTTTTGCGTATGAGTGAGCTAACGTTAGCAGATAAAGTGGTGTTAATTCGTGAAGACTTAAATGTACCTATTAAAGATGGCAAAGTAACGAGTGATGCGCGCCTGCAAGCCAGTTTACCCACCATAAGAATGGCGTTAGATAAAGGCGCTGCAGTCATTATTTGCTCGCATTTAGGACGTCCAACAGAAGGTGAGCCTGAAAAGAGATATTCGTTAGCGCCGGTTGCTGACTATCTAACCGATAAGCTGGGCGCACAGTTGTCACAGCCGGTAACGCTTAACTGTGACTATCTTACTCAAGGCGTCACTATCAACGCTGGCGACGTGGTGTTGTTAGAAAATGTACGCTTTAATAAAGGTGAAAAGAGAAATGATGCGGTGCTAGCAAAAGCTTATGCTGATTTATGCGATGTGTTTGTGATGGACGCTTTTGGTACTGCGCACCGTGCCCAGGCATCAACTGAGGGTGTTACTCAGGCTATGCGTCAAGCTGACAAGACGGTTTGTGCAGGTCCGCTGTTGGCTGCAGAGCTTGATGCGTTAAGCCACGCACTTGAAAATCCTGCTCAGCCAATGCTGGCTATCGTTGGGGGCTCAAAAGTATCCACCAAGCTTGAAGTCTTGCACAGTTTGGCTGAGCTTTGTAGCCAAATTATTGTTGGTGGCGGTATTGCCAATACTTTTTTGGCAGCACAAGGTCACAATGTAGGTGCTTCTTTATATGAAGCAGATTTGGTTGAGACTGCACGGCAGATTATGAATAAAACGGATATTTTATTGCCTGAATATGTCGTAGTCGCTGACAAAAATGACATCGACTTTGCAGACTTTATCGGCTCATTGCAGCAAGCTTGTGCAACGGTTAAGGGCGTTAATAGTATTGGCGAAGATGATATGATATTAGATATTGCACCACAAAGTGCTGAAAAAATGGCGGAAGCCATTGCTAATGCTAAAACTATTTTATGGAATGGTCCGGTTGGGGTATTTGAAGTTGATGCTTTTAGCGCGGGTACTGAAATTGTAGCAATTGCAGTACAAAATAGCACCGGTTTTTCTATTGCTGGTGGTGGTGATACGCTCGCAGCCATTGATAAATACCAAGTAGCTGATGGCGTCAATTATATGTCAACGGGCGGCGGCGCGTTCTTAGAATTTGTAGAAGGTAAAATATTGCCGGCAGTGGCGGCATTACAGATTGAATCCTAGTAGCGGTGTTGCAGACTAGTTATCTAGTAACATTACGCGTACAACCTTGAGTCAGCATCTAAGGTAGGCTGTGAAAATAATACGGTGGCCGACACAGCTAAACTGTTAATTCAAAAGCGAATAGTCAACCGCCATTATTAAGCAGTTATTATTTGTTAATATACTAAAAATTACTATTGCATGTCTTATTTGCACTCTATAAAATAGCGCCACCATGTATTTTGACATGCATTATTTACAAGAGGTTTATTATGTTAAAACGTCATTTGTTACTTGCTAGCATTCTTGCTGGTACTTTTGCAGTCACTGCATGTAGCCAACAAACTGAAGAACAAGCGGATGCTGGCAACGTTGAAGCTGCTGCTGAGAGCGCTGGTGACGACGTCGCAGCGGATACTGAAGTTGCCACAGCTGAAGCTGAAGTTGCCGCTCAAGATGCGGGCGCTGAGCTTGCTGATGGTGCCCAAACTGCCGGTGCTGTCGCTACTGGTGCAGTAGTAAACACTGGCGAAGTAATCGCTGATGGCGCGAACAAAGCCGTTGAAGGTACTGCCGAAGCCGTTGCTAAAGGTGCTGAAAACGTTGCTGCAGGCGCAAATGATGTGGCTGCTAATGCAGAAGAAAAAGTTCCTGCAGATCAACAGTACTAATTTTACTAAACAGTTAATGCCTCAACACTTAACAAGCCTTGGTAATGCCAAGGCTTTTTTGTGTTTATCAGTCTGTGGATTTTATGGTTTGTTCGAGTCACTAATTTAAGTTACTAACAAGAAAACGGGTCAGACAAATAAATAGTCTTGCAACAGCTGCGAAGGGGTGACAAATTTTGCTATAATCACCACGCAATCAGGACTATCAAAAACAATTGAGTCTTTTATCGATCTACAGTGGTACCACTATTTTAAAGCAGTGGTTTTAGGCAATTGTTGCAAAACCTTGTAATCAAAAATCATTTTCAAAATCCAATCAGAGAGCGTTTTATGGCCTTAATCTCCTTACGTCAACTGTTAGATCATGCTGCTGAACATAGCTACGGTGTTCCTGCTTTCAATGTGAACAATTTAGAGCAAATGCGAGCGATTATGATGGCAGCTGATGCCTGCAACTCACCAGTGATTGTACAGGCCAGTGCCGGCGCGCGCAGCTATGCTGGATCGGCCTTTCTACGGCATTTAATCATTGCAGCTATTGAAGAGTGGCCACATATTCCAGTAGTAATGCACCAAGATCACGGCATGTCAGCGGCAATCTGTCAGCGCTCAATCCAGCTTGGTTTTTCATCAGTTATGATGGATGGCTCGCTCGGCGAAGATGGCAAAACCCCAATGGATTATGACTATAATGCTAGCGTTACTCGTGAAGTAGTCAAGTTAGCACACGCTTGCGGTGTCTCTGTCGAAGGTGAAATTGGCTGTTTGGGTAGTCTTGAGACTGGTATGGCCGGTGAAGAAGATGGTTCTGGTGCAGAAGGGGTGCTCGGTCATGAACAGCTTTTGACTAGCGCCGATGAAGCCGAGCAGTTTGTTAAAGATACCAATGTTGATGCGCTAGCGATTGCTATCGGAACCAGCCATGGTGCTTACAAATTTACGCGTCCACCGACAGGCGATATCTTGTCAATTGAGCGGGTAAAAGAGATTCATGCTCGTATTCCAAATACTCACTTGGTAATGCATGGTTCTTCATCAGTGCCACAAGAATGGCTAAAAGTCATTAATGAATATGGTGGTGAGATTGGCGAAACTTATGGCGTACCAGTCGAGCAAATTGTTGAGGCGATTAAACATGGCGTGCGTAAGGTCAATATTGATACTGACTTACGTCTAGCATCAACCGGTGCGATTCGTCAATATTTAGCGCACAATCCTAGCGACTTTGATCCGCGTAAATATTTTAAAGCGTCGATGCAAGCGATGTCTGATGTTTGTAGCAATCGTTTTGAAGCTTTCGGTTCTGCTGGTCAAGCCGATAAGATCCGTCCGATTAGCCTTGAAGGTATGGTTGATTTTTATCAATAAATCAATGAAGACGAGTAACTTATCGCTAGTCTAATTTAAAATGAATACAGCATGACTGGGAGAATTTTTTAAAGCCTCTGGAATGATAACATTGCACAGTAAGCAAAAAAATCTCTCCCAAATGCGCGAGTTAATAACTCTTATTTATTTTATGTCTCATTTTTTATAATAGGTAGTGAGTTATGATAGGACTGATTACTGGGCAAGTGCAGTACTTAATGGCACCGACTGCTTGTGTAATGACTGCCTCTGGCGTGGGTTATGATATTGAGCTGCCGTTACCCTCGTTTTGTCAGTTACATGTCGATCAACAAGCAAGTATCTGGACGCATTTTCATGTACGTGAAGATGCTCAGCTGCTTTTTGGTTTTATCGACCGTAAAGAGCGCGATGTGTTCCGGCAATTGATTAAGATTAATGGCGTTGGTGCCAAAATGGCACTAGCGATGTTGTCTGCTATGTCAGCGGCTGAGCTTAAAATGCATGTTGAGCAAGATTCTGAGACCGCATTAATGCGTATACCTGGTATTGGCAAAAAAACCGCTCAGCGCTTATTGATTGAGCTTAAAGACAAACTCAAAAATATTGAGGTTGATGATAGCTCCTTAGAGTTTAGCAGCCAGTCCGTCGCTGTATCTCATGAAGGCAGTATCGTTGCTGAGGTAGAAGGCGCACTGATCAGTTTGGGCTATAAAGAAAAAGAAGCCCAGCAAGCGATTAAAGCGGCGAAGAGTAATGGCCATGTTTTTGCAGATACGCAAGGGTTATTAAAAGCAACGTTGCAGCAGCTGTCTGGGTTTTAGCGCTGTTAAATTTAGTTTATTAAGACCTATCACCCTAAAAATAAGCGACACTATCTGTCGCTTATTTTTATTCTGTCAGTTACTTTATGGCGTTTTTGCATGACTTATCCATTAGGTTTGGTTATGCTATTTATTCCTTCTATATAATGATAAAACCTATGACCGAAGACCGTTTGATTAATCCGCTTGAAGGGGCAGGTGACGCTCCTGATGCTAACATTCGCCCCGCATTATTGGCTGAATATATCGGTCAGCCGGTGGTACGTGAGCAAATGGAAGTTTTTATCGGTGCTGCGCGCGCGCGTGATGAGGCATTAGATCATACCTTGATTTTTGGCCCGCCTGGTCTCGGTAAGACCACTCTAGCCAATATTATCGCTCGTGAGATGGGTGGCAATCTGCGTGCAACCTCTGGGCCAGTATTGGAGCGCGCCGGTGACTTAGCCGCGATGTTAACCAATCTGGAAGCTGGCGATATTCTTTTTATTGATGAGATTCATCGCCTGAGTCCCGTTATCGAAGAAATACTCTATCCAGCAATGGAAGACTTCCAGCTAGACATTATGATTGGTGAGGGACCGGCTGCGCGTTCTATTAAGCTTGATTTGCCGCCATTTACGCTGGTGGCGGCGACCACGCGGGCAGGATTATTGACTTCGCCGTTGCGTGATCGCTTTGGTATTGTTCAGCGTCTTGAGTTTTATAATGTCGTTGATTTGACTACCATTGTTAGCCGGGCGGCACGTTTGATGCGGGTACCAATGAGTGAGGATGGTGCCGTTGAGATTGCACGTCGTGCTCGGGGTACGCCAAGGATTGCCAACCGTTTATTACGCCGGGTTCGGGATTATGCGGAAGTGAGAGCCGATGGCCGAATCAACGGTGACATTGCTGCTAGTGCACTAGATATGCTGGCAGTAGATCGGCGCGGACTGGATCATCTAGATCGGCGTTATATTGAGATTTTACATGAGCGCTTTGATGGTGGTCCTGCAGGAGTCGAGGCGGTAGCAGCAGCGATGGCTGAGGACCGGGGAACACTTGAAGACGTGATTGAGCCTTATCTTATTCAACAAGGTTACGTGCTACGAACCGCTCGTGGACGGGTATTGACCCAGATGGCCATTGATCAGATGTAATAGCTTTTTCATAACACCCAATAAAAAAACCTACCATTGAAAATTCAATAGTAGGTTTTTTTTATTGGGTGGTTCACTATACCAATGGCTGTGGCCATATCTTACCAGGATTTAAGATATTCTTAGGGTCAAGGGCGGACTTAATCGCTTGCATCATAGCAACGGCATTGCCATGTTCTTGAGCCATATATTTTTGCTTACCCTGGCCGATACCGTGCTCACCCGTACAAGTGCCGTCCATTTCAATAGCACGCATCGCTAAACGACTAATAATACCGTCAGCGGTCGCTACTTCTTCTGGATTATTAGTATCTACCAATAATAAAACGTGAAAGTTACCATCGCCCACATGGCCAACGATAGGGCCGATCATGCCTGATTCTTCGACATCTCGCGCCGTGGCGCTGACGCACTCAGCTAAACGAGAAATAGGTACACAGGCATCAGTAGATAGGGCGCTGGCTTCTGGTCGTAGCGCGGAGCTGGCATGATAAGCGTTATGGCGCGCTTGCCACAAACGTTTACGCTCAGCCTCATTGGTATCCCACACAAAATCCGTACCGCCAAACTCCTCAATAATCTCCGTAAAGGTTTGCGCTTGTTCGCGGACACTGGCTTTGGTACCATGAAACTCAACGAACAATGTCGGGGTCTCAAGCAGATTGAGATTGGCATACTTATTACAAGCTTTGATCTGCAAGGCGTCGAGCAGCTCAATACGAGCAATCGGCAGACACATCTGAATGGTTAGCATCACCGCCTGACAAGCGTCTTCAATAGTCGTAAAATGGCACAGTCCGCTACCAATACTTTCGCTAATTCCAAACAGTTTGAGCGTGACCTCAGTGACGATACCCAGCGTACCCTCAGAGCCGATCATTAGGTGTGTTAAGTCATAACCTGCTGCCGATTTCTTAGCACGCGTACCAGTGCGAATAATGTCACCGGACGCTGTAACCACCTCAAGAGCGAGAACCACATCTTTCATGGTGCCGTAGCGCACAGCATTGGTACCGGAGGCGCGAGTCGCAACCATACCGCCAATACTGGCATTGGCACCTGGGTCTATCGGGAAAAATAAACCCGTATCACGCAGATAGTGATTCAATTGTTCACGGGTGACTCCAGGCTGCACTGTGACCGTAAGGTCTTCATTATGTACCTGCAATATAGCGTCCAGTGCATGCATGTCGATACATAGGCCACCATAAGGCGCGTTCAGCTGGCCTTCTAAAGATGAGCCAATACCGAAGGCAATCACTGGCATTTGATATTGATTGCAAATCTTTACTGCTCTCGCGACGTCATGTTTATCATGGGCGGTCAGCACTGCATCCGGTGGCTGATTGGCAAGCCATGTCATAGTATGACCATGCTGCTCACGTACGGTTGGATTAGTGCTAATCTGCTTGCCAAACTCTGCTTGTAGAGCAGTGATGGCGATGCTGTGATCAGAATTAGGTGGAGTACTGATTTGAGCAATAGACATAGATGACTTCTTTAGATATAGAGTATTTTTAATCTTAAATGACTTAAGCTGGGGTGGCGAATACTGACCGTATTGAGCTCATTATCAATTTATATAGGATATCAATAACAAGCAGATTTAAGTTTAATTTAAGCCAGTATTCGCCAAATGACTACTAGTACTGCTAAAACATAGAAAATAGGGGACAACCAGCTGACTACTTGGGTGGCAATGGCAATACCTGTCCCAAACCCTGCCAATGCTATCCAATCACGGCGGCGGTCATTAAGCATATCAGCGCGTATTTGCTGTATTTCACGCAGTTGACTGTCTTGCCGCGACCCTTGAGAGGCTAAACTTTGCAAACCCTGATCGAGCAGTTTGGGAATGTCAGTGCTGGATAATAAAATCTCTGGTAAACGCTCGCGCAACTGTTGCAAATTACGCATTGGATCCAGCTGCTCTTTAATCCAACCGCTCAAAATAGGCTTAGCAAGTGACCAAATATCTAAGTCAGGATATAAGTCGCGACCAAGCCCTTCGACATGGACTAAAGTTTTGAGTAGCAGCATGAGCTGCGGCGGAATACTCATATGATGACGACGGGCGATATCTAGTATTTGCATTAGTACGCCGGCAAAATCGATTTCATTAATAGACTTCTGCAACATGGGCCCAACGGTGCGCTGCATATCACGCATTAAGGCATGCTTATCGGTATTTGGCGGTATCCACCCTGCACGACTGACAATATCTACCAAAGCGGTGAAGTTATTATTCATGACCGCTAGCAGCATCCGCGCCACAATCAGCTGGTCGTTTTTGGATAAGGTACCCATGATAGCGCAGTCAAGACCAATATAGCGCGGCTCATGCCCCAAATCAACGGGCGATATATTATTGGGTAACGTCTTAACAGGCGGTGTTTCTACGAAAACATTCCCTGGATGCATATCAGCATGGAAAAAGTTATCACGAAATACTTGGGTAAAAAATATGGTTAGGCCTTTCTTTGCGAGTGCTGCGCGATCATAGCCGAGTTGGTCGAAGATTTGAATCTGCGAAATAGGCACGCCTTGAATGCGCTCCATGACCATCACGTTTTTGGCAGCGTCATAGACTTCTGGTACATACATCAATGCTGACCCTAAGAAGTTATTACGCATCTTCGTAGTATTGTCAGCCTCTAAGGTTAAATCTAACTCATTAAGCATCACTTGCCGATAGTCCTCGACAATATCAATGATATGTACTGCACGCGCCGCTTCTATACGTGCTGACACCCAATTAGCAAGTGTACGTAGTAGCTCAAAGTCCGCAATAATAGTGCTACGTATATCAGGGCGGACGACTTTTACCACCACTTCGCGACCATCATGTAGTGCGGCAGTATGAACTTGGGCGATGGAAGCCGCTGCTAAAGGTTTGATATCGAAGCGTGCAAACAGGGTCTCAATAGATTGACCTAGGCCCTGCTTAGGATCTTGGATTTGAGCGATAGCAATATCAGAGGCAAAAGATTTGACTTGATCTTGCAGCTGAATTAACTGCTCAATAATCTCAGGTGGCACCAGATCTCGGCGAGTAGAGAGCAGCTGGCCGAGTTTTAAAAATAGTGTGCCCATGTCCTCTAATGCGTACTTGATAGCATTTGGCTGATGCTTTTTGCCCCAAGCAGCGGGATGGAGCCGAATCAAACGTGCAAGCGGTTGTAGCTGCGGCGAGTCTTCAACAGAAAAATGGGTGTCAATCCGGTAGCTTGCTGCGATGCGCCAAAGCTCAAGTAGACGGGCACGATGAGATAATAGCATGGGCGATAAACAACTCTAAGTGGGTACTTTGGATAAATATGCGAATAAACGGATAGATGGATTACCTGTTATTGGTTAAGCGTGCTTGTTCGGCCTTAATGTGAGCCAATCTTGCTTCCTCACGCTCGACATCAGCACGCAACTTCAATAATTGCTGCTTTAAATCATCCGTTTGTGCTTTTTCGATAGGATCAGGAGCAGTATTACCTGCCACATCGTTGGCCCAATCACTGACATCATCAAAGGTGTGCTTGGCCGTATGGCGAAAACTACTTTTGAGCTGTGATATGAGCAACTGTAACTGGCTTGCCATGGGTTTACCAATAAGGGGCTCGAGCTGTCCGGCCACGTCGGGATCGAAGCCTGCTACTAATTGTTTCAGCTGCATCAATACTTTGTAGTCGCCAGCAATCGGTAAATTACCTTCAGCGCCGCGCATTAAGTTGAGTAATTGTGCAGGATTTTCAATATTAATAGTACAGTCCGGACTACTGCGACCAATCCGACCTCTATTGAGATCAGCGTATTGGCGTTCATCGTCATGCTGGCCACGCGGCTCAAATACGCTGTCTGTAGTGACTGGCTCAAAACGCAGGCGTTCATGATTGAATAAAATATCTAACTGTATCTCCGGCATGGTCATATTGAGCCGCAGTACTTTACCAGCAAGTGGTGTAAGACCGGCTTGAGTAATCTCATCACTAGCAATGGCCATATTAATAAGCTTTTCGGCGCCTGCCAAAAGTAATACCGTTAGCATAATACTCTCACATGTTGAATAGGATATGTGGTTATCACTCTTTAGTGATGGGCAGTGATGAGCGTTACTTAAGCTTTAAAGCCGCGATGTACAGCCACAATACCTGCTGTTAAGTTATGATAATCACAATTCTCAAAGCCCGCTTGCTCCATCATCTGTTTGAGCGTTTGCTGATCAGGATGCATCCGAATCGATTCGGCTAAATACTTATAGCTCTCTGAATCGTTAGCGACCAGTTTACCCATTATCGGTAACGCGGTAAACGAGTATAAATCGTAAGCTTTTGATAATGGCTCAAAGACAGGTTTTGAAAACTCTAATATTAATAGTCGACCACCGGGCTTAAGTACCCGATACATAGCGCGTAGTGCCGCATCTTTATCGGTGACGTTACGCAGACCAAAGCTAATAGTCAGTAGATCAAAGCTTTCATCGTCGAACGGAGCGAGGGTTTCCGCATTGGCGAGCACAAAATCCACGTTATTGCAGCCAGCATTAATCAAGCGTTCACGGCCAACCTCTAGCATCGCGGCATTGATGTCGGACAGTACTACATGACCGCTACGACCTACCTCACGGCTAAATACTTTGGCTAAGTCGCCCGTACCACCAGCGATATCGAGCACATGCTGGCCGGCGCGTACCCCAGATAAACTGATCGCATAACGCTTCCATAAACGATGAATACCAAATGACATTAAGTCATTCATAATGTCGTATTTTTTGGCAACTGAAGTGAACACATCGGCCACCCGAGCTTGTTTTTCTGCTTTATTAATCGTCTTATAGCCAAAGTGGGTCTCTTCTGCGCCATCAGTATCAGAGGTGTGTGGATTATTGATATCATCACGCTGGTTAAAGGCCGTTTGTTTTGCGGTTTGGGTATTAGGCTGCGCTGGTGCGCTGGTATTGGTAGAGCTATTTGGTATGGTTGTTTGTTGACCTTGCGGCGTACCTGTTGGTAGGTCCTGCACTTGAGTAAATTCAGCGGAATGGCTGCTATCGGTTGCGGTATTACTTGAAGTATCAAGTACAGGACTTTGACGCGCTTGAGCTTGTGCGCTGATATGTTGTTTGTGGACAATACTGTCTTTGACCAATTGATCTTGAATGTGGCCATTTGCGCTAGGCTGGTAATCTGGATTGGTGTTCTTATTGTTCAAGGCGTCAGTCATGGGATTATCCTGTTGCTTGTTTTTCAATGGTTATTTTGAGTTATCAATATTATCTGTTTTTATTGAAGTTTTTTTTGTTCATTGAGCTTTTTATTCATTCAGTAAAGCAACCAATTAAGCGCTAATATCAATGAACACTTAATTGGTTTGTTATGGTATTTGTTAGGTCATTTATGACACTATTTATTACGCTATGATACACCAAACACTTCTGTTTTGCCGTCATTATCCGATGCATGTACTTGATCAATAATCATCAGCTCAAGCGCGCAAAACGGATCAATAAAACCACTGACGCTATCAAGCGGACGCATGGCAATAAAGCCTGAATCAATAAAGTCATACAGCGGTTGATAGTTATGTCGATACGCAGTACCTTTAGCAAGAGCAAAGGCCTTTTGCAAAAAGAAAGAGTTAATATACTTATCAGTGCGATAGCAAACCTCTTTTAGATTACCAATTTGTGCTCGGCGTTCGTCATCCTCATTGACCGCGCGATAAGCGGCAAGCATAGTGTCCTCATTAACGGGTAAATCTTGCGCCATTAACCACTCAGCTAAATGCAAATCTAACTCAATCGCTAGAATAGCCGCCTGAATAGCCATGCTACCGGTTTCTAATGCAGACTCCTTAGCAAGACGCTCAAGTTTCTTGGCTTTAGGAAGAATACGTGCCAACTGTTCAGCTAATAGCTTAAACTCATCACCGCCATATAATTGAGTGAGAAAGTAATCGGCCATCAGTTGATTTTTTGGTTGTTCAAACACCTCACTGTGGGTACGTTGAATGCGAGCCCGTTGCCATGTTTGTACCTCACTGAGCCTAGCACTAAGCTCAGCATCTTGGTGATACGGTAGCGACCAAAAACGTTTCAAATGGTTTTGTAGCTCGGATAAAGCAGACATGGCAGGCAATCCTCTGTAAGTCAATATGGGTTGTTGAGCAAGGTAATTTTAAAATGGGGGTCGTAAAAGAGCGGCAGTTCTAAAGCTCATAATACTACCGCAAAAAACTGCTAATGAGCATCAATGTAAAGCATAGCACTATAGTAGGTCACCTTAAAAGAAAATAAGACAGAATACAAAGGTCAAACTGTTACATAGCAAGGTTATTAATGGGCTAGGGTAGTGACTGCTATGTTAATGGAGGTTAGTAGTTGAAGCGTTACCAATTTGATGACAAGGTTTTGATGTTTTTGCTATAACAAATACTATCATCGTTGTTAATATTAATGTATTAATAACAAGATAACCGCTAATCACAATATACTGGGATTGAGTATGTCCAAAAATAATAATTCTACAGAACAGCCATCACTGCAAACGGTGAGTGATCAATTCAGTGAGCAAGTGGTTCATCAACGTTTAACGCCCAATCCACTCAGTCCGTTTTCGATGGATAAGGATGCACTTAGATTGGCTCTAGTCACTGCTCAATATGCGCTGAAAGCAACACGGCAACAGGCGCCGCCGACTGCCAATAAGCCAACAGGGCTACTGGTGCTGGTTAATGGGATGGAGCAAGCAGGCAAGGGAACGGCAGTCAAACAATTACGGCAGTGGGTCGATCCGCGATTACTAAAGGTCGAGGCAACGATTGGTTATCCACCGCTGGCCCATCAGCCTATCTGGCAAGCACATACTAAGGCCATGCCGCGTCATGGTGATGTGATGGTTTATTTTGGCAACTGGTATGCTGACTTGCTCTATAACGTCATGCGTATCGCGGCAGAGATGACTTCTAGCGATGAGAACAAGAGCTCTGAGGATAAAGGGTCGAAAGGCAAGTCTTCAAAAAGCAAATCTTCTAAAGATAAGGTCTCAGCTAAACCCTTACCCATTGCTAAGTGGCAAGACTATTTGCAACAGCAACTTATTGAGCTGCAAGCCTTTGAGCACGATTTAGCAGCCAATCAAACCAAGCTGCTAAAATGCTGGTTTCATGTGGACGACGATACCTTGCGGGCACGTTTAAATGACGAAGCAGCAGATCCACAGTTTTTATATCAGATTGACTGGAGCGATGATGACGTTTTAGCCGCATTTAACCAGGTTGCCGCAACTTTGCTTCGGCAACAAGGCGACTGGGTTATTATTGATGGGGGCGATAAAGCACAAGCGACGCTCAGTTTTTGTCACGAAGTACTACAGGCGATGCAAGAGGCGCTAGTAAGTAGTAGAGCGCCTACTACGACTATATTATCGGCAGCCGATAAAGATACAAGTGCCAATCATAAACATTTAAATAATGAGTACTTAGCGTCTAGTCCAGTCGCTTTTGAACCCGTAAAGATTCCTAAGCAATTAACAGATATCAAAGATCCTGACTTAGATAAGTCTGACTATCATGATCAGCTGGCAGCCAAACAAGCGAAGCTTGCTGAACTGTTACGTGCGCGCGATGGTCGTCATATAGTCTTTGCTTTTGAAGGAATGGATGCTGCTGGGAAGGGAGGAGCAATCAAAAGGCTAGTAGCACCCCTCGATCCACGCGAATATCAGATTTACAATATCGGCGCACCGATGCTGTATGAGCTCCATCATCCGTATTTATGGCGATTTTGGACCCAACTCCCTAATGAGCAAACCGATCGTATGAGCCGCACCGCTATTTTTGATCGAACTTGGTATGGCAGAGTATTGGTTGAGCGCATTGAGCAGTTGGCAGATGCTCTTGAATGGCAGCGCGCTTATGACGAGATTAATCGCTTTGAGGAGGACTTGGTAGCAGCTGGGACTATCGTCATTAAATATTGGTTGGCCATCGATAAATCAGAGCAACTAAAGCGCTTTGAGGATCGGAGTGAAACCCCGCACAAGCAGTTTAAATTAACCGATGATGACTGGCGCAACCGTGATAAATGGACAGATTATGTACAAGCGGCGGCTGACATGCTGGCACGTACTGATACGGAAGCAGCACCTTGGTGCGTGGTTGCGACCAATGACAAGCGCCGTGCGCGTTTGGATGTTTTGGATCATGCTATTACGCAACTAAAAGAACGCTTATAAATATAGTCTGCCCGCTATAAAATTGCTGTGCCTTCTATAATTATTGTGGCTCTATAAAGTCACTACATTATCAGTCTCGTTCGCTGTCGCTGTTTTGATAAGCTAAATTTAGTCTGTGCTCGACTTTCTTATATTTATAAAGTTTTAGAGTGACTATGCTATTTTTATCAGCTAATTTATGTTTTTATAAGCTAATATATACAATTTTCTTTGACAATTCACTATGAATACTCATAATAGGGCGGGTAATAAGTAGAGGCGCTATTCCTTTATTTATTCTGACCGGCTCTATGGTATTAACAAGATATCTGGGTAATACATCTACAGTTACAAATCTTGCAGTATCATCATGCATCGTACACGTTTATTTAATATAATAGGCGCGTGATAGCCACTACTAGATAAGAAGATGATGTAAAAAATTCATTATTTATCTTGGTGAACCCGAGATTTTAGGCATCACAACTGACATCATTATGATCCAATCTATCATGATCAAATATTTAAGCCGCAAGATGCTCTAATCTAATGATTTGGCATTATCACTTGCGGCTTAATGGTATGTTTATATTGAAGGACGTGATTTTTATAGTACGTTTATATACGCAATACTCTTACAATGAGTGTAAATGGACGTTTAAGACGCTTTCAACCTATGTTTTAAAACAGTAACTCAACATAGTAATTCGAATAACCACGTTGCGCGCATGCTGCTTTGATGTCAGTTGGTTGACATCGCGTGAGTAGCAGCAACGTTATCAATCGCAAGTATCTTCAATCAGCTTACGCAGGGCGTATCAATTTATGGGTATTAGCAGCAGTTCTACAGAGCCGACCAAACAAGTGGGCACTATGAGAATCAATCTATTTTTTGCCATTCTACTGATTGGGATGACCGGCTATTTTTTATGGTGGGGACTTGACTACACCATGCATCAGCAGACCTTATTATTTGTTATTGCTACCGCTTTTGGTATCTTTATGGCATTTAATATTGGTGGTAATGATGTCGCCAATTCGTTTGGTACCTCAGTAGGTGCCGGTACTTTGACCATCCCGCAAGCACTGGGTGTGGCGGCGATATTTGAAGTATCAGGGGCAGTATTGGCTGGCGGTGAAGTTACTGATACCATTCGCAAAGGTATCGTTGATTTGGACGGTTTATCCGTCTCGCCCAATCAATTTATTTATGTGATGCTCTCCGCTTTGATTGCGGCGGCATTTTGGCTATTGTTTGCTACTCGTAAAGGTTTGCCGGTGTCTACGACTCACGCCATCATTGGCGGTGTGATAGGTAGCTCTATTGTCCTTGGCTATGATTTAGGCGGCAGCGCCATGGCATTTTCGACGGTCAATTGGGCGACCATTGGTCAAATTGCCATGTCATGGGTATTATCGCCCCTGTTAGGGGGATTATTAGCATATTTGCTCTATGGACAAATCAAGAAAAATATTATTGATTATAATGATAAGACCGAAGCACATATTGCTGAGCTAAAAACAGATAAGAAAGCACTAAAAGAAAGTCACAAAGAGTTCTTCGATAAGCTGTCAGAGTCAGAACAGCTGTCATATACCTCAGCGATGCTACGCGATCAAGACATCTATAAAGATGAAGATTGTACACTTGAGGATCTTGAAACTGACTATTATCAAAATCTCTATACGATTGATCGAGAGCGTACTGGCCTCGATACTTTAAAGGCACTAAAAAAATGGGTACCTATTATTGCCGCTATGGGCGGGGTTGTTATGACCTCGTTAGTGGTCTTTAAAGGACTCAAAAACGTCAATAGCAATCTTACTACCTTGCATGGCTTCTTATTTATGGGCATGGTAGGGGCGTTGGTTTGGCTTGCTACTTTTATCTATACCAAAAGTATCCGCGGTAAGCATAAAGAAGATCTCACCAAAGCCACCTTTATTATGTTTAGCTGGATGCAGGTATTTACGGCATCAGCATTTGCGTTCAGCCATGGCTCGAACGACATTGCCAATGCGGTTGGTCCTTTTGCCGCCATTATGGATGTGATTCGTAATAACGAAATAGCTTCACAGGCCGCTGTACCTCCAGCAGTAATGTTGACCTTTGGCGTAGCGCTTATCGTCGGTCTTTGGTTCATTGGTAAAGAAGTCATTCAGACGGTTGGTACTAACTTGGCAAAGATGCACCCAGCGTCTGGTTTTTCAGCCGAGTTGGCAGCAGCTGCCGTGGTAATGGGCGCATCGACTATGGGTCTACCCGTATCAAGTACCCATACCTTAGTAGGGGCGGTACTCGGTATTGGTATCGTTAATAAAGATACCAATTGGGCATTGATGAAGCCTATTGGGCTGGCATGGATAATCACCTTGCCTGTTGCCGCCACACTATCAGCGCTTAGCTATGTAATATTAAAACAAATTTTTTAAATAATTGTTTGAATCGTTAAAAGTGCCTCGATTCGACTTTCAACGATAAAGTAATCCATATTAGCAAATAGCATGAAAAAGCGCTTATCAGCATGATGCCGATAAGCGCTTTTTTGTGTTTGGGTTTAAGGTTTAATCGGTACCAAATTGCTGGCGTTTCTTCGCAAAGAAGCGATCTAAGTGATCCATCGCATCTTCCAAATCATGTAAATTAGGTAGGAATACCACGCGGAAATGATCGGGTGCATCCCAGTTAAAGCCGGTACCTTGGACCATTAAGACTTTTTCTTCAAGCAACAGATCCATCATAAATTGCATGTCATCTTTGATAGGATAAACGGCTGGATCCATTTTTGGGAAACAATAAAACGCACCTTGGGGCATGGTACAAGAAATCCCCTTAATCGCATTAAGACGAGAGATAGCCAACTCACGCTGCTTATACAGACGGCCTTTCTCTGAGGTCAGATCTCGCATACTTTGATAGCCGCCCATTGCCGTTTGGATTGCATATTGTCCCGGTACGTTAGAGCATAGGCGCATGGAGGCAAGCATATCTAAGCCTTCAATAAAGTCTGTAGCATGATGTTTTTTGCCTGATACCATCATCCAGCCAGCACGAAATCCAGCGATACGATGCGACTTTGATAGACCATTATATGATAGGACGAGTACATCGTCAGTTAAGGTGCTCATGGGTGTGTGCACTGCATTATCATAAAGTACGCGATCATAAATCTCATCAGCCATAATAATCAAATCATGCTGTATAGCAACTTCTATGATTTGCTGAAGAATATCGTCTGAGTACAGTGCGCCTGTGGGATTATTAGGGTTAATGACCACGATACCCTTGGTTTTACTGGTAATTTTGGATTTGATATCTTCAATATCAGGGTGCCAATTGTCCTCTTCATTACAGCGATAATGTACCGCTGTCCCACCTGCAAGGTTGGTCGCTGCTGTCCATAATGGATAGTCTGGCATGGGAATTAATATCTCATCACCATCATTCATCAATGCTTGCATGGTCATGACAATTAGCTCAGAGACCCCGTTGCCTAAATAGACATCCCGCACATCTACCGCAGACAGTAAGCCTTTTGATTGATAATATTGTAATACCGCTTTACGCGCTGCAAAAATACCTTGTGAGTCTGAATAACCAATGGCTTCAGGCAAGTTCATGGCCACGTCACGTAAGATCTCGTGCGGCGCCTCAAAACCAAAAGGTGCTGGGTTGCCGATATTGAGCTTCAAGATACGCTGACCTTCTGCTTCCATTTTATTAGCAGTTTGTAATAAGGGACCACGAATGTCATAGCACACGTTTTTTAATTTGTCGGATTTTTTCAATGAACTCATAGTTTTACCATCCATAGTATTATTTTGTGAGTTTGCACGGTCATCAGTTACTGTTACTGGGCTATTAGGTTGTGTGTCTGTTAGCAACGCGCCAGTGGCATTTTTACTTGTCGAATTGCTATTGGTGTTCAGATCAGTATCAATATTGATACTGCTATTGAGGTTGATATCAGTATGGTGGTCGCCGCGTAATAAATAGCCTTCGGTACAGCCTAAGAGGCGCGCTAGGGTCGGTAGCTTTGATGAGACGATACCATTAGTGCCACGTTCCCAATTAGAGATAGCACCACGGCTGACTTTTGCACCGGCTTCTGTCATCGCTTGTGCTAATTGCTCAGCGGTCAGTCCTTTATCGCGGCGCAGCTGTACTAGACGTTCCGCTTGTTTCTGTTTGCTCTGATCATTATCCATAATTATCTAAGCCTTTTATTTAATAAGTCTATTCTTAATAGCTAAGTACCGAATAAGCAGACTATATTCACCACCTAATGCAAGATATTATTGCATTAGGTGGTCAAATGCAAGTATTTTTTGACATCTATTTTGCAAGTTATTCTTGCATTCAATATAGTGCTATAAGGTTCTTCTAATTAGCTTTAATATTAACTTATAGGTTGTCTTCAAAGGCTATTTAGCTATTAAACACATCTTGTTTCACCACGTGTAGGTTTGGTAAAAATCAGCGTCTATTCATTGCATAGATAGGGACAGTTGCTATATCTTACTTATCTATCATGCGGTACAACGCTATTAGTAAATACCGGTAGTGGCTCTTGACTATTGGCTTATGACCAACAGATAAAGGGCATCGCTATCGTAAATTATTAACGATGAAATCGTAAACTGGTAGTGATAAAACCGTCATAGCAGATCAGATAATAAATAACCAAATAAGGATAAATCATGCAAGACAGCCAACTTAATAAAGAAGAAATTGCCCAATTAACAGATGCTGATTGGAAACAACGTCTGAGCGCCGATGAATATCATGTGATGCGTGAGAAAGGTACGGAACGTCCATTTACTGGTGTTTATAACGATACTGAAGATAAAGGTGTCTATCGCTGTAAAGGCTGCGGCGCTAATTTATTTGACTCAGCTAGCAAGTTTGATGCCAGTTGCGGTTGGCCGAGCTTCGATCAAGGTATTGATAACAGTGCTATTGATGAGCACGTCGATAATTCATTGGGCATGAGCCGTACGGAAGTGACATGTAGTAACTGTGGCGCACATTTAGGCCACGTATTCCCTGATGGGCCTCGTGAGACTACTGGTATGCGCTATTGCATCAATTCAGTATCTATTGATTTAGATAAAGAAAAGAAATAATCAGAAAATGATAATCGACAGCTAGTAGGGTAGTTAATCACATTTATTCTATTAGCTGCTGGTGTCTGTCAAACCCATTTAAATAAGTCGCCAACATAATTCATTATCTTAAGGATATCTGATGAGTACTATCTACGATTTTAGTGCCGAGCGTATGGACGGCACGTCACAAGCGTTTACTGACTATCAAGATCAGGTATTGCTGATCGTTAACACCGCCAGTAAATGTGGTTTTACGCCGCAGTTTGAAGGTTTAGAAGCACTATATCAACAATACAAAGATCAAGGTCTAGTGGTCATTGGCTTCCCTTGTAACCAGTTCGGTAGCCAAGATCCTGGTAGCAACGATGAGATTGGCGCGTTTTGTCAAAAGAATTATGGTGTGACTTTCCCAATGATGTCTAAAGTAGATGTCAATGGTGCTGATGCCCATCCAATCTTTGACTGGCTAAAAGAACAAAAAGGTGGGATGTTAACAGATGGTATTAAATGGAACTTTACTAAATTTCTAATTGGTAGTGATGGGCAAGTCCTCGATCGCTATGCGCCAACGACTAAGCCCGATGCAATTAAGGCTGATATTGAACAAGCACTAGCTCATAATAAGTAATAAGTTAGTCAGGTTATGCATTTAATATAAAAATATAAAGTCAGTAAAAACAACTGCTTGTCAGAATTAATAGCAAATAGCCTTAAAATAAGCTATAAAAGACCAGAAAATATTTGACAGGCAGGTGTAAATGTATATAATACACACCCACAGCAAGGGGCTTTAATTAGTTCTACGTTGTTAGAAATTCTCTTTAAGAGATTTGGATTATTGGCTAGAGAATGACTCCTTTGGTTGATGAAGCTCTAGAAAATTCTATTTAAAGAATTTTCTCTTGCGAAGCTAGAAAAGCAGTGCTTTTTTACACGCTTTAAGAAATCTTATTTAAAAGATTTCTCTTGCGAAGCTAAAATTGCAGTACAATTTTTTAACGCTTCTCAGGGTGATTAGCTCAGTTGGTAGAGCGTCTGCCTTACACGCAGAATGTCGGCGGTTCGAACCCGTCATCACCCACCACTCTTTTAGCGAAGTGGAAAAAGACGCTAAAAACGACCTAAGCAGCGGTAGTTCAGTTGGTTAGAATACCGGCCTGTCACGCCGGGGGTCGCGGGTTCGAGTCCCGTCCGCTGCGCCATATTTAAAACGAATTTAGACTTTCGAGTTTAAGCAAGTTTCGCCTCAAGTATTCATTTACTTGAGGTTTTTTTGTGTCTATAATTTTAAGTGTGTCATTGGTTTATAAGGGTTTAATTTTATATTGTACTAAAATATAAGAAATAGATTATTTTCTACCAAGGTAGTAAGATTATGACTCGAGATAATAACAAGAACTATCAAGAAGTTGCTAAAGCAAGTGCTTCGGGTGAAGTGCTAGCTATTGATGACAGTTGGATTGAGAAAATATGGGAATGGGCAGATAAATTTGAGTTGCTGGACTCTGAAGTCCCTCGTAATAAAGAAGTATTACTAGCCATAACCAAGCTAGAAATTTTAGAGCCTGATCTAGACGAACAGCACTCTAGAGATGTCTATAGAATGGACTATATACCTGATGAACTCACTTATCTTGCCAATCTTGTAGAAATAAATATTAGTGGTATCCATTCGAGTCATTTATCGCAGAATATAGGCCAACTCACTAATCTGACCAAACTTTCTATTAGCCATTCTAACCTTATAGCATTACCTGATAGTATCGGACAACTCAGTCACCTTACTGAACTCTTTATTGATGAAAGTCAACTTAAAGAACTGCCTGACAGTATCGGTCAACTTACCAACCTCAATAAGCTTTTTATTAGTCGCTGTCAGCTTAGATACTTACCCCACAACCTTGGGCAACTCAGCAGCCTTACAATACTTGATCTTGTGCATTGTAAGCTTAGAGAGCTGCCTAACAGTATTGGTCAACTCCACAAACTTGTTAAGCTCTTTATTAGCTATTGTGAGCTCAAACATCTGCCGGATAGCATGGGTCAACTCGCTAATCTTACTCAGCTCGATCTTATTCACTGTGAACTTAAATATTTGCCAGATAGCATTGGTCAGCTTATTAACTTAAATAAGCTTTATATTAATCATTGTGAGCTGAAAGAATTACCGAATAGCATTGGACAACTCAGTAACCTAACTGAGCTTTTTATTAGCCATTGTAAGCTTAAAGAGCTACCTGATAGTATCGGAGAACTCACTAATCTTACTAGGCTTGATCTTATCCACTGTGACCTCAGAGAGTTACCGGATAGTATTGGGAAACTGACCAACCTAATTGAACTTAATCTTATTAATTGTGAGCTGAGATATTTGCCTGAAAGTATTAGTCAGCTTACCAACCTAACTAAGGTTAACCTTACTGACTGTCAGCTTGAAGATTTACCTGACAATCTTACACAGCTCACTAATTTAGAATGGATTAATCTTAATGGAAACCCATTTGTTAATCTGTCTTCGAAGGTGATAGAGCATTTATATACTATAGATATAGTATGTGGCTGGGAGAAATAGTCGTACAGCTGATGGTACATTGCAATATATTTTGTTCAGTTTCAAAAAATACTGACCAACGCTGTCCGCGCTTTCTTCTTATAAACTCTCTCGAACTTATATTTACGTAGTCATTCAGACCTAAGTGTTGCAATTGCTACGCTATACCGGTGGCTACTGGTCTTCCATTATGCTTAATATGCCTCACTTCCCATTTTCTAAAGCTGCACTCATATACGAAATTTTTAGTGTCAGCACCTACTCTTTAACTCCGAATATTGCTACCCAACCACGCTACCAGCTCACGAGCAGCAGCCTCACTCAAACACTGTGGGCAATCAAGGTAAGTCATTACGCAGTCATTTAAATCAGTCAACATATGCAGTAATAATCCCAAACCAATTACCTTATAGGGCTTCGGTAAAAACAACATGCCCGCATACACTGCCATCGCATAATAAGTATGTAACGGATGAAAATTAATACTACAGCGATTGGGCGAAAAAATAGGCGTTGCTAGCAGATGATCTAAATCTACTAGCATGGTTGCGAGTAAGATCAAATATACTCGTTTATAGTCATTACGAAAAAACGTGTAGGCGATAATCAACGGCATACCAAAATGTAGAAAATAATGGGTAACAGTTTGAATCATCGCTTTTCCGATTTAAGAGGGTGTTTTAGAAAGTGTGCTAAGAGTAGCATACAAGCAAAAGCATATAATTACACCTGAAACACTAGCGCGAAACCACCCCTAATATACGGAAATTAGTCATCTGACTCTGATAAATACGCGCAGCAAGTAGCAGGCTACTCTGCCGTTGGGAGACGCCAGCAAACGGTGCCTCGGTCTGATAACGACGCTTGGACAAACATGGAATTGTCTTTATTGTTATAGATGTTTGTGGAGGAATTATGACTCTTGTCAGCCAATCGCGCCGAGCAGTGCCGTCAGCTGTGCTTACCTTGATGGTATGGAGCGTCAGTTTCTTTCTCCATTTTTTTTGGGAGATGGCATAGGTACCGTTTTTCTCCGGCATGGCCGAAGCGAGCCACTGGGATGTGGTCTGGCTTTGTACGCGCGCGACCGTCGGTGATGTCAATATTGCTCTTGGCGCCTACGCGCTAGTGGCACTGTTTGTAAAAGATTGGTTCTGGATTACACAGCCATGGCGTTTGCCGACTTTATCGGTATACCTTAGCGTCGGCCTGATTATGACAATAATCTTTGAGTACTGGGCAACTGGAGCTGGACAGAGGTGGAATTATAGTAATCTTATGCCTGAGATTCCGTTTCTGGGCATAGGTACGTTGCCGCTCGCTCAGTGGGTGGTCGTTCCGATGGTATTGATCTATGTCGTCAAATGGATGTTTCTGGGTTGGCAGGTCTCCAAGCAATAGAAGAGAGACAGCAGTTTTCTTTCATCCAGAGTGTAAACCGTTATGGACATCAGAACATTTAGCGAACTGATTGAATGAGCATGGCATTAATCTCGCCTACAATCACACTTGGAAAACTGGCGCAAATCCACCTCCTGGCGTACGGAAGTTGGTCGTCTGACCCTGATAAACACGCGCAGCAGGTAACAGCAGTTGTCCACCATACGTATAAAGACGTATGTCTACCTTCCTTGTTGTCACAGTGTCGTCAATTCTCAGTGATCGCTCTGTTGCAGGAACAAAGGTCTGTGCAATATAATCCTCATCCAGAATGTTTTCAAAAACGCGTCGAGTGAGCTTGCTGCCGCGGTAGACGCCTTTGCTTCCATAGCCAGCAACTGGCTTAAAGAATAGCTGTCGCCGAGTACGCCACAACTCTGCTGCGTCGTCTTTTGAAACCATCTGAGTCTTTGGTACAGACCTTTCAAGACGCCCTGCTGCAGCCTCATTCAGTCCCCAAGCGCGTAGCGTCTGCGGATCGGATAGCAAAGTCAGGTTTTGCTTGTTAGCCAAAATAGCATGTACGCGGGGATTGGGTGTCACCACCACAGCGCCTTCCAGATACGCACGCTTAAGCAGTACATGGTCAGGTTCTTCAAATGCGAAGTCGACCAGCCGATTATAAATCATATCGATTTTCTGGCCATGGGCTGTTAGCGTACCATCAACATATTCGAGCTCAGAAGGATCGAGTATCACGGTATCAATACCCCTAGCTTGGAGCAGTTGACGTGCTAACTGGAACTCCAAAAACATGAACTGATTCTTAGGGTCATTATCCACGATGGCTATTCGGTTGGGCATAGCAACAGCGGACTGTCGTTGCCATTCCTGTTTGAACATATCAAGCACCGCTTCCTCAAAACTATCCAGCATCTGATTGGTTGCAGCGCTTTGTTCGGAAGGGTTACAACAGCGTTTTTGCGCGCGGGCGAGCAGCACGTTCAGGAACGCGCCGCCGGCATTGGTATTGACCTCGATGAGCTGGGGGCCATCGCTACCCAAGTGAAAGTCATAGCCCATGAGAGCCCCTATTGGACCCGGATCGAAAGCAGCGATTTCTGGTGCCCACGATAGCACTTGCTCTTGATACGACGACAGTTCGGCAGCCAATTCGATTGCTTCGACGATTCGTTCCATCATCGCTATCTCTGTTTTGGGAACAAACACTGGTGTTGCTGAAAAAATATTATTAAGCTCGTCTGCTTCTATTGGCTCATTTTCAGTTTCCGCTAATTGATCTTGAAGGCTTGTATTGAGCGCTTTACGATTGAGAGTAATGCAATAGCACTCTTGATTAAGTCTATTTGCGAGACCGTCATTCGTTTTTTCGTTGTTGCTGGTTAGGTGTTCCATTTAAATCCCGTCGCTAAGTAGAGTACTCACGCTGACATACCCTAGTAAACAGTAAAAAATAAAAGAGATATTTTGCATGTTTAAGGTGATGCTAGTTACTTTCTGAAGTTTCACTTCCTGAGTCTAGAAGGGTACTTCTTTCCTCTTTGATTACTATTTTTGCTAAGAATAAACCCAGCTCAAACAATAGCCACATAGGAATTGCCAGCAACAGCATTGATACGCCATCAGGCGGTGTGACTACCGCTGCGACTACAAAACAGCCGACAATGATATAACGACGCTTATCTTCTAAGCTCTGAGTAGAAACGATTCCAATCATTATTAGTAGTAAGGTGACCACTGGAATTTCAAAAGTCAGTCCAAATACCATAAATAACTTTAGGGCAAAGTTTAGATAGCTGTCAATATCGGTCATTGGTATGACGTTTTGCGGAGCAAACATGATAAAAAATTTTAATACGCCTTTGAGTACGACAAAGTAGGCAAAAGCAATACCCGCATAAAATAGAAAAATAGAAGATAGCAGTACTGGAATAGCAATTTTTTTCTCTTTCTTATATAAGCCAGCCGCCACAAACGACCAAATTTGATACAAAATATAAGGCATTGCTAAAAAGGCAGCGACAAAGACCGCTAAGCGAATGGGTGCCATAAAGTTTGACGTTATGTCGGTGGCAATCATGGTTGAATTGACAGGTAACTGCGCCACCAATGGGTCTGATAAGAAGTTATAGAGCTCACGTGAAAAACCTGCCAATGCCAAGAATATAATTAAAACGGCTACGCATATTTTGATTAGATGCGTACGCAGCTCGATTAAATGTTCAGTGATGGGCAGGTCGCCAAGAGTATCTAACGTATTACTAGATTCGTCACTATGAGCAGTGTTTGTCGTCGTATTAAGCTCTGTATCAGCTATCTTTTCTTGTTGGATTTTTTGCTGTTTAAATAGACTCATTTATCTGCCTCCTGTTTAGTTAGCGAGGAGGAGGTATTCGGCTGATGTGAAGCGTCTACGCTTTGATTCTGTGACTCTTCAAATTTTTGCATACTACCGCGCATTTCTGCTATTTCACGCTTCATATCCGTCTCAGTCTGACGGATTTTTGCAAGCTCATTTTGCATTTGTTGGCGGGTCTCAGCCAGATCAAGCTCAGCCTCTATTTCAGACTGTAGAGTGGAGACCATGCGACGTATTTTGGCATACCATTGTCCAGCCGTACGCGCAGCCTGCGGCAGTTTCTCCGGGCCCAATACGATCAAGGCAATGACGCCAAACAAGAGTAACTCGGAAAACCCGATATCAAACATAACTGTCAAATATATTTATTAATATGCTATTGAGTGTCGCCATCTATATGCGGCACGCTTTATACTTTGCGCTTATCATCAGTTGTGACAGGGTCGATTTCTATATCATCAACCTGAGTACCAGCCTGTGTATTTAAATCGGTATCTGAAGTACTATTTTCATAGTCAAGCACACGATTCTTGCGAGCGTGCTCGGTTTCTTCATCTTTGACCGCTTCTTTAAAACCTTTCACCGCGCCGCCTAAGTCCTTACCCGCATTTTTGAGCTTAGCGGTGCCAAATACGACCACCACTACCACCAATAAAATCAGCCAATGTGTAATCGAAAAACTGCCCATAACATTATCCTTATATTTTGAGGTTTTGATTAATGAGACCAGTATTTATAACAGCGCTATAAAAATACTTTTATAGCGCTAAAATTAAAGCTTCAAACGACGCAATCGCAGCGCATTCCCAATAACCGATACCGAAGAGAGACTCATAGCAGCGGCCGCTATCATTGGACTGAGCAACAGCCCAAAGAATGGATAGAGCACGCCTGCCGCAAGCGGTATACCAAGCGCATTATAGAAGAATGCAAAGAACAGATTTTGCCTAATGTTGCGCATGGTTGAATGGCTCAGTTTATGCGCTCTGACGATTCCCATCAGATCACCTTTTACTAGGGTGATACTTGCACTCTCCATGGCCACATCCGTGCCAGTACCCATTGCAATACCGACATCAGCCTGTGCAAGGGCGGGCGCATCATTGATACCATCACCCGCCATAGCTACGACTTTGCCGCTGCTTTGTAGCTCTTTGATAATACGGTTCTTGTCCTCAGGGGAGACATCTGCGTGCACGTCGTCAATATTAAGTTTGCTAGCAACTGCTCTAGCGGTTATTTCGTTGTCACCTGTCAGCATAACCACCCGCAGTCCAGCCTTGTGCAGTAGTGATATTGCTTCGCTGGTACTCGGCTTGATGGGATCAGCGACTGAAATTAGACCAGCGGCTTGCCCATCTACGGCGACAAACATCACGGTTTCGCCATCTTTTCTGCGTTTGTCAGCGCGTTCCGAAAGCGCACTGTCAAAACTATCAAGGCGCTTCATGAATTTTGAGTTGCCTACCGCGACTTGCTTGCCATTAACCAGTGCCTGCGCGCCTTCACCTGTGGTTGAGCTAAAATCGCTTGCTTTGACCATATCGAGAGATTTTGCCTTTGCAGCATTGACGATAGCTTCTGCTAAAGGATGCTCGCTGGCAGTCTCTACCGCTGCAACGAGGATAAGCAGTTCATTCTCATCTAAGCCGCCAAGCGCTTCGATTGCGGTGAGTTCTGGCTTACCTGCGGTCAAGGTGCCTGTTTTGTCGACAACGATAGTATCGACTTTTTCCATACTCTCTAATGCTTCAGCGTTTTTGATAAGCACACCGTTCTGCGCACCTTTACCCGTGCCAACCATGATTGACATCGGCGTGGCCAGTCCCAGCGCACAGGGGCAAGCGATAATTAAAACCGCGATAGCATTGACCAATGCAAAAGCCATCGCTGGCGCAGGTCCGAATACCGCCCAAACGATAAAAGTGATGACTGAGCAAATAAGGACAATTGGCACGAACCAGCCCGCTACTTTATCAACGAGTTTCTGTATGGGCGCACGGCTACGTTGGGCTTCGGCAACCATCTTGACGATCTTGGACAATACTGTATCATCACCGACGTCGACCGCTTCAACCAACAGTGTTCCCGTACCGTTCACTGTGCCGCCGGTGACCGTATCGCCTGCTATTTTTGAAACAGGCAGTGGTTCACCAGTTACCATCGATTCATCGATGTTGCTATTACCCTCAAGTACCGTGCCATCTACAGGGAGTTTTTCTCCGGGTTTAACTCGCAGTCTATCGCCACTGATTACTTCGTCAAGTGACACTTCTGTTTCGACACCGTTCTTATCTACACGCCTTGCCGTTGGCGGGGCTAGTTCGAGTAGGGCACGAATCGCGCCAGAGGTCTGACTTCTGGCTTTCAGCTCTAAAACCTGACCCAATAGCACTAGCGTCGTAATAACCGCTGCTGCTTCATAGTAAACCCCGACTTGGCCAGTAGCGCCTCTGAAGCTGTCTGGAAAAATGTTAGGAAGAAAGGTGGCTACCAGACTGAAACCAAAAGCCGTACCTACGCCTACCGCAATCAAGGTAAACATGTTCAAGTTTCGACTTTTTATGGATTGCCATCCACGGACAAAGAAAGGCGCTGCGCCCCAAAGCACAACTGGGGTTGCAAGCGCTAGCTGAATCCATTGTGCAATCTGCCCAGAGGTATCGCCCTGAATAAGGCTGTCTAAATTTATACCTACCATGTCGCTCATGGCGTACAAAAACAGCGGTATGGTTAGCACAGTACAAATCCAAAAACGCCGCGTCATATCATCGAGCTCTGAAGTGTCTTCCTCACCAGCAGTGGCCATTTCTGATTCAAGTGCCATGCCGCATATTGGGCAACCACTATTCTCCACATCTCTGACTTCTGGATGCATTGGGCAGGTGTAAACGGTTCCGCTATAACCAGCGGGTACCTTATCGTACTTACCGCCTTTTACCGATTTTAACTCTGTATTCGACGTGCTGTGGTTATTGCTATGGCAGCTTGCATGACTGTCTTCTGTTTCAGCCATCTCGGCAACCGACTCTTCAGGTTTGAGGAACATATTACATAGGGGGCAGCGACTACCTTCAACATCTCTGACTTCAGGATGCATAGGACAGATATAAACGGTTCCGCTATAACCGTCTGGTACTTTGTCGTACTTGCCACCTTTTACCGATTTTAACTCTGTATTCGACGTACTGTGGTTATGACTATGGCAGTTTGCATTACTGTCTTCTGTTTCAGCCATCTCGGCAACCGACTCTTCGGGTTTGAGGAACATATTACATAGAGGACAGCGGCTGTCTTCAATATCTCTGACCTCGGGATGCATGGGACAGATATAAACGGTTCCGCTATAACCGTCTGGTACTTTGTCGTACTTGCCACCGCTTACAGACTTTGCCTCTGTATTTGAAGCGCTATCGTTATCACCATGGCAGCTTGTATGATCCTCTTTTGTGTCTTTATCAGTGGTCTCATCATTAGAGTTTTCAGGTTTGAGTGACATGCCACATATCGGACAGCCACTATCTTCAACGTCTCTGACTTCAGGATGCATAGGACAGGTATAAACCGTACCACTGTAGTTAATCGGCACTTTATCGTAAGTGGTATTCTTATTAGGTTCTGCGACCGTATTCACTGTATCGTCGCAGCAATCATGGTCTTCGTTCTCCGAAGTATTATTGGTCGTATCGTGTTTCATGATTATATTCCCGTTATTTATTATAATGATAGCTTAGGATTAGTTGCCAATTTTAATACTCTACAAGACTAATACATCGTTCCTTATTCTAAGTATAACTGACTTACCTGCGACCAAAGTTAAACGACCACGACCACAATGCACTTATCATGCTTTGGCAAACCAGCGATACAACGGCACAAACACAATCGCAAAATACCACCCATAAAGATAGGATTCGACAAGCCCGATTAGAAACCCTGACCATGTCAACCATTCAAAACCCGGTAGCAACGGTGCCCAAGCTTCATGCATACTTATCTGTTCGGGTGCAAGTAAACCAAAACCTATGCACAAAAGATAGCTTATGAGCAGAAACAAAGACAGGCTATTACCCACTGGAGCAATTCTGAGCACATTCACTGTTGACTTTAATTCGTTCATCTTGACACTCCTTAATAGCTGTGCAAAACATACTCTATGCAAGCTCACCGATAGTTTAATTATCCGCTTGAACTCTAAATATTTATGTGAGTTAACGCTTTACGCTAAGCTAACATTACTTTTTGACTTGTGAGGCGACAGCAAGCTGACGCCAACGTCCCCATCGAGGAATGAACATCGGCACTCGCCGTTTATAGGCAAGGTAGTCTTCGCCAAATGTTTCGAGCATATGCTGTTCCTCACGACGAGCTAGCCATGTATACACTAGTATAATCACTGGAAATAGGACGATTGAGAATAGCGTTGGCCAATGCACGACACCTTCCCCAAACAGCGCAATAAACAGCCCAGTGTACTGGGGATGTCGCACGTAGGCATAAAGCCCTTCAGTCATTAGGCTATTTTCGCCTCGTGCTTTATGGACTTGGCGCCAACCTTGAGCAAAAAGACCCACTCCTAAAAATGCAATAGCATAGCCAAATAGCATTGAGATCATCATGCCCGTCTCACCTAGACCAACAAGGGTTGACCATAAACTGGCACTAACATACTCGCTGTCCAGCCCAAAAAAACGAACTAACAAATAAATGGTGAGTGGAAAGCCATACATTTCTGCGTACAGCGCGATAATAAAAGCCTGAACGACACCAGCTCCAGCCCATTCACGCCAGTTGTTCGGAGCAAAATAACGATAGAAGAACCAGGAAATCAAAACAATAACAATTAGTGCGAGACCCCATGCTCCTGCATGATTAAATGATTCATTCATGGCTTACTTTCCCTGTTTTCTTTGTGCGTATCATACTGCATGAAATCACTCCTTGAAGACGGTGAGTAGAGGTTTAGACTCTGCACAACTGGTACTCGAACACCGTTTTTCTATTGCCAAATTTAGTTATTTAGTATCATGTTTAATCTGGTTTGCGCAGATATTTGAGAAGCGCCATAACTACCCATATGATCACAGCAAGAAATAGTAGCGCAAAAAACAAGCAGATAATCATCATTCCCCAGCCCATGCCCTGCATCATTGTTCCATTCATCATACCGTTCATCATAGTATTTTCCCTGAGTAATAGTATTAGTATTAATGGTGGTGTGCCAATGCATCTTTTTCGATAGCCTTTCTCCTCGCTGACGACTTGAGGTAAATCAGCTCAGCTGCAGCAATCATTACAATGGTGACAATTGCCACACCAATTACAAATGGATCTGAATTCAGCTTGATCCATACAAAGCCGCCAAGAACCAAGAGGTCAAGAAGTATTGCCACTGCCGGTACCCATATTACCGCTTTTATGTCTTGACGAAGGTATCGCAGAACGCCCCAATGAATGGCAGTATCCATGATTAGATAAAAAACAATCCCAAGCGCTGCAATCCGTGACAGATCAAACAATGTCGTGAAAGCCAATCCCAGCACTACGGTGTAAACGAGCGTGTGCTTCTGGATGCTTCCCGGCATTCCAAAATGGCGATGGGGTACCAGCTTCATTTCAGTTAACATGGCAAGCATACGAGAGACTGCAAAGATACTGGCAAGGAGTCCACCCGCAGTAGCTATCATCGCGATTGCCACCGTGAACCACAGACCATAGTCGCCGAGCGCTGGGCGTGCAGCGGCAGCCAGAGAGTAATCCTGAGTTTCAATAATTTCGGCAAGAGATAGATTGCTTGCTACAGCGAAACCCACAAGTGTATAAATCACTACGCAGATTGCAATCGAAATAACGATAGCCCGGCCAACATTACGATGTGGATCTTTTACCTCTGAGCCACTATTGGCTATCGTGGTAAAGCCCTTAAATGCCAGTATACCTAGCGCCGTTGCGCCAAGAAAGTTACCGACAGTACTCGTGTCTCCCAATGTGGAAGAATCAATCGCAAGACTATCGGCCAGCCATACACCTACCAACCCAAAGACGAGAATACCAACAATTTTTAGAATACCGATAAACGATGCGACCCCTTGGATCCAACGATTACTGAGTAGGTTAATCAGGAATGCAGCAAGAATAAGCGCTGCGCCAAGGACAGACACCATACGGCCACTGTCATCGCCGCCGAACAGCTGCATAGTGTATGATCCAAACGTCCGAGCCAAAAAGCTCTGCGCAATAACCATGGAAAAATACATTAAGAGTGCATTAAATCCCGTTGGCAAACGATCTCCGTATGCCTGATGCAGGTACATCGCAACACCACCAGCTGACGGGTAAGCATTAGAGATTTTAATATAGGAATAGGCACTGAAAGAAACAACGATTGCAGCAGCCAAAAAAGCCAAGGGGAAAAGTGAACCTGTCATCTGAGCCATCTGTCCAGTCAGCGCAAAAATACCGGCGCCAATCATGACACCGGTACCGAGCATAACTGTCCCTGATAATGTCAAGCTATCTTTCTGATAGCGAGTATCTCTGTTTTGCTCCATGCTTATTCAGCCTTCTATCGCTTTTTTCATTAATGAGATTTTAAATCTGCGGTGAAAAATAGCTTTTAATAAAAAGACCTGTATGGGTAGGCGTGCCACTTGATAGACAAGTAATTTTTGTATTTAGAGCACCTCTACAAACCTTATAATCGTGTAATCTAACTCATTATTTTAGCTCATCAATCAGTTGCTGCATCTCGCCAATTTCACGCTTTTGTGCTTCTATAATGCCATCGGCTAATTCTTGTACCCGTGGGTCTTCAATATCAGCACGCTCACTGGTTAAAATAGCAATCGAATGATGCGGTATCATGGCTTGCATCCAATCGACCTGATCGACGGTCGCTTGTGACCTGACACCCCAAAGTCCGACGGCAAACAGCACCACACTTACCCCATAAACCAGTAGATTAATCTTGGTTTTTTTATACATGTTAGTCATAAAGGCCAGCATAATTATAGCCATGCCTGCGCCCATATATAGCGCCATATAGGCTCTGGTCTCACTAAAATAAACATGATCCCATTGATAGGTATTAAAATACATCATGATGAACATCACGACAGTAGACGTTACAATCATCAAGGTGAACTTTAGATAAGGATTCATCTGCTTTTGATGATTCATATTACTTTGATTAGAAGTATTCATAATATGCCACCTTTAAGTTTGATAATGTTAAAACCAGAATTTCATACCCGCTGTCAAACTACTGCTATCGACAGATTCACTTGCTTGACGCCGTTGATCACGAGCGTCTCCGAGAGCCGTCTCATAACTCAAGCCAACATAAGGAGCCAGTTGGCGATTTAAGGTTTCGTAAGTGAGTCTAACTTCAGTATCTAAATCATTAAAGCCCTTGCTAATATGGTCGTCAATATCATCTTTACTAAATGCAGTCAGACCCACCTCTGGTATGACTACCCAATGCTGATTTAAACGCCATTCGTATTCTGCTCCAAGATCAAGCCTAATTTGACCGTCAGTATATAAATATGCTCTAGCATCCGTTTCTATAAAGTAAGGCATGGTACCCACAATGCCCGCCATGATGGCGGGTTTATCATTTTTGGTATCATAAGCAACACCGGCTTGACCATTCCAAAAAATGCTTAGCGGCTTCCAATAAGACAGTGATGTCAGGCTGTCGATCTCTTTATCCTCTTTGGTTTGGATATTGCCTTCACTACGTAAAAAAAGACGACTACCATCTGTACCATACCAAGCTTCTGTCTCATAATTAATCTGATCGTCATCAAACTGATAGCCTAAATCAGATACTGAAACGCCCCATAGTGGTAAGCTACCCATCATCATAGGTTTACCATAACGCCCGTAGGGGACACCGTTTGAGTAATCAGGACTTCGAGCATCTGGTGGGGCCTCGCCACCTTGCATACCAGACATATCCATCTCTGACATATCCATGCTGCTATGATCCATACCCGACATGTCCATCTCTGACATATCCATACTGCTGTGATCCATGCCCGACATGTCCATGCCTGACATATCCATGCCTGACATGTCCACGTCTTTCATAACTACGGATGGGTCAGCGGCATTAGCAAATGATGACGCTAGTAATACTAATGATGATACCCCAATGAATTGTAGACCTATTTTACGTATTCTCATCTTATTTCTCACATATCAAAGACTGACTTAAACAACGGCAACTTCTCTAAACATACCGGCTTCCATGTGATACAGCAGATGACAGTGCCATGCCCATCTGCCAGCCTCTCCTGTGACATCAAAGCTTATCTTTTGTGCGGGTTGCACCACAATGGTGTGCTTGCGTACCTGAAACTCACCTGAAGGCATGCGCAAGTCACTCCACATACCATGCAAATGCATGGGGTGATTCATCATAGTGTCATTGACTAAGGTGACGCGCACTCGCTCACCTGGCTTGATATTAACAGGAGCGGCATCCTTAAACATGACCCCGTCTAACGCCCAAATGTAACGCTCCATATTACCGGTGAGATGTATCTCAATCTCTCTAGTCGGTTTACGTTGCTCAGCGAATACTGCCTCATCGACAGAACGCAATTGACTATAGGTTAGTACGTCTCTATTGATTTTTCGCAGGTTTATGCCCGGATCATCAAGGTTAATACGCGGGCTATCTACGCGCATATCGCTCTTGAAATCGTATTCTGTTTTGGCATGACGGGCATCATAGCCATTTGTGCCCATTGCCCCCATCATATCTGCCATCGTTAGCCATTCAATCTCATCCATAGCAGGCGTTTCAGAACGAGCATTTTCGGAAGTGGCAAGCCTAGCAGAGACATAGCCTGAACGGTCTATATTCTGTGCGAATATGGTATGAGCGTCTTTGGTTGGGGTGACGATGACATCATAAGTCTCGGCAACACCAATGCGAAAATCATCAATATCAACGGGAGCAACATCATTACCATCCGTTGCAACTACTTTCATTTTGAGACCGGGTATTCGCACATCAAATATGGTTTGCGCTGAGCCATTAATAAAGCGTAGTTTAACCGGCTGTCCCGCTTTAACAATCTGTGCCCAGTTGGCTGCTGTTGTTTTACCATTCATAAGGTAGGTAAAGGTATTCTCGCCCGATAAGTCAGTGAAATCAGTGGGCATCATGCGCATCTTATTCCACATTTTACGCTCATCAAAAGCAGTTTTTATATCCGTCTTAGCAATGTCTGAAAGTAGCTTTTTAAAGTCCGGCAGATGATAGTTATCGAAGTCTGCTCGCTGTTTTAGCAATTTCAGCAAATTATGTGGATCACGGTGCGTCCAATCACTCAGTAAAATGACATGGTCTTCCGCTATAGGGTGGCGTTCCCGTCCTTTAGGCTCTATGACAATGGCGCCACGCATACCCGTTTGTTCTTGAAATCCAGTATGAGAGTGATACCAATAGGTGCCAGATTGTTTTAATTTAAATGTATAAGTAAAGGTGCTGTTTGCAGGAATGCCATCAAAACTAATGTTAGGGACACCATCCATCTCAAACGGTACTAATAGTCCATGCCAATGAATAGAAGTTGGCTCATCCATACGGTTATGGACACGTATCACGATTGTATCGCCCTCACGCATCTTTAACGTTGGTGCTGGCAGTGAGTCGTTGATGAGGGTCGCCATGCTCTTTTTGCCATTGACGATAACGGGCTGTTTACTGACGGTTAAGTCAAACTCATTGCCGGTTAACACAGGTACTTCATTCGATTTTTGATCGGTATTGACTGTAGCGTTCTGACCGCCTGATTTACCCAATGCACCACTGGCAATCGTAGGCAACATAGTCGCGCCCAATACTGCGGATGATCCGGCTAAGAAACGCCTGCGATTCAGTATATTTTTTTTATTCATAATGATGACCTAACTTAATCTATGAAATGGTGGTTAAGCTTATGTGTCTGATATTTCACTAGTACTCTAATAAATCATTAATACGTGAACTCAAACTCTATTCAAATCAAATCAAAACTAAAGCTATAGTTGCTGCTGGACGGACTCGATATCAGCATAAACTTCTGTGGTGCCGTCGTTATTAATCTGCATAACTTGATAAGGCATAAATTTGCCTTGATACTCCATACCCGGACTACCAACTGGCATACCAGGTACGGCAAGCCCAATCGCTTGTATAGGTGGATTTTCTAAGAACTGTGCCATATATTTTGCAGGAACATGACCTTCAAAGACATAACCATCGGTCGTGACTGTGGTATGACAAGAGCGCATTTGCTGTGGTACGCCATAACGATCTTTAAATAAAGACAGATCTTCAGGATGCTGCGTGGTTGCGCTTAGACCATTATCTTCTGCATGGCCTATCCACTCTTTACAACAGCCACAGTTTGGATCTTTATAGACCGTTGCGGAGACGTTTTTGAGTAACGCCGGCTGGGTGCTTGCGGGGGTCGTAATCGGTGCAACTTCAGCCTTTTGTACCGTTTGCGTAGCAGTAGAAGCTTCTTGCGGTGCTACTGTCTCTGAATCAGACGCACTAGTATTAGAAGGGCTACAAGCCGCTAGTGTTAACGACAGTGAAGATGTCACCACCAATAAAAGGACACGACCAGATAACCGGTTATGTCCGTTAGAAAATATGTTTTTATAGCGTCTCATAGAACTACTCCTAAACCTCTATTTTTGTCATTAACAATCTCAAAAATATTGCATTGCTCTGAAAGCTCAAAAACCTGATATACATGACCTTTAAAAGGGCAGTGACGTTCAGTATTGCACCTTTAAATCTAAAACTGGTTAATGCTGCATTCCAGATCCATCATTCGACATGTCCATCATGTCGTCATTAAGTGACATATCTAACATATCACTATCCAATCGAGTGGTGAGCATCGTGTATTGGTTTTCATCCAATTCAGGTAACGATCTTATAAAAGCCACCATCGCCCACATTCTATTGTCATCATGGGTTGCGCCCCATGCAGGCATTCCCGATGCCATGATACCGTGTTTAATCGCCCAAAAGCTTTGCTTTGCACCGTTCTCAGTTTGATAGCGCTCAACAACCTCAGCCTTGGTAAAATTAGGCGGATTAGGATATAAATACTCGCTAAAATCAGTTTTTTCAACCCCAGGAGACAAATGACAGCCTGCACACATATCTTTATAGTCTGCGCCGCCCGAGCTGATCATCTCTGCTTGTTCTAAATCTGGGACAGCGATATCTTTACTGGCACTTTCTATGGAACGATTGCGCGCGGTCTCCAAAAGTTTATACATCATTGGGTTATGCTCTTGGTCTGCTCCTATATTCACCATGCCACTGCTGACAACTGCGAAGCCCCCAACGATTGCTATAAATATGGTAAAGAGCACTCCCGATAAAAACTTCATCTATTTTCCTAAAAATTTATTTCCGTTAACTTTTCGCTATTATTTGAGAAATGCTGTCTTTTGACAGCGTTTATAATTTAACAGAGCTGAATCTCTTAGGACTCCTGTCCACTATTATTGTCACTAGTCACGCAGTGTTTTTGATGCATTTGTTTCATTTTACCCATATTAGCCATCATTGCTTTCATTGCTGGATCGTTCATATCCATCTTGCTGTGGTCCATTTTTCCCATCATATCCATATGTTTTTCCATCTTTTCACAGTTCATCTGATCCTTTTGCGCATGCATTTCTGGAGAATGTGCCATAGCAGAGGTTGAGACGACTAATGCGACAGCGGTTGCTATGATTGATTTAGATAACCACATAATTAATTCCTATTGATTGGATTAAAAGCTATTAAAGCTTAAGGCTATTTAAACTTAAGACTATTAAATCAGTTTAAATGATACCTTATTCATTCTGACTGGTAGATGACGCTAAGATTACAATGTTGTCATCTTAGCGTTTCTGTATTTTAATGTTGAACGTATTCATTTAATATGGCTTCAGCGTTCGTGTCACGATCGCGCCCATATTTATCTACAAAATACTCCTCAGATTGCAAATGTTGATCTTGATGCTGAATCTGACAGGCCACTCTGGCATCGACATAGCTTTTCATCTGGTTACTAGATACTTGTGCATCATTGTGATCTGCGTTTTTTGCAAAGCTAGTAACCGCATCACAATTATTGAGAACAGAGGCATCCAAGTTTGTAGTGTGCGCATTTGCAGCTGACATGCCGATTAGCACCGAAAAAGATAATAACGCGACATTTTTTAATGAACCATAACTTTTCATATCAAACCTTTTAGAAGATAAATAATTGGACATTTAAGCTGTATAACTACTGACAGCAACAACGCGTAGCAGCAATCCGCATCAAAGCAGAGCGACTATGTAGCGTTGGTTTAGAATACTAAATAAATACTGACAGCTGAATGACGGGGACATGACATGTTTGTTAGAAATAACACAACGTTGTCATTTTTCTACCATTAAGATCAGACATCAGGATATGTTCTTGTACAGAGGGCGCCGTTATAACAAAAGGCGTTTGATAAGTTTTATTGACGATAAGCTAATAACGCTGGTGATAGGCTATTGACAACTATAATAATATTAAGTGAAACGACTATGAAAGTGCTATTAGTAGAAGATGAATTGAAACTTGGAGAATACATCAAAAAAGGCTTAACCGAGGCTGGATTCATCGTTGATCATCATATGACAGGTCTAGATGGCTACCATGCGTTAATGACAGAAGAATTCAGTGTGGTGCTGATGGATGTGATGCTGCCTGACGTCAATGGTTTTGAGCTGGTACAGCGCTATCGAGCGGCTGGCAAGCATACACCGGTTTTATTTCTAACGGCCAAAGATGATTTAAGCGATCGAGTTAAAGGTATCGAAATTGGTGGTGATGATTATCTGACCAAGCCTTTTGCCTTTGCTGAGCTGATTGTAAGGATAAAAAGTCTGTTACGCCGTGCCAATCAAGCTGATTATAAAAGCTCTGTTATGCAAATGGCTGACCTAAAAATGGACATCGCCAAACGCACTGTACATAGAAAAGATACCGCCATTAAATTGACCGCAAAAGAGTTTGCTTTATTACAGTTTTTCTTAGAACGTCAAGGCGAGGTTCTACCGCGCTCTGTCATCGCCTCGCAAGTATGGGATATAAACTTTGATAGTGATACCAACGTTATTGACGTTGCTATACGGCGCTTACGGATGAAAATTGATGATGGGTTTGACCTAAAGCTGATTCATACCGTGCGCGGGATGGGCTATAAATTAGAGGCGCTAGATACTGGTACTGATAAAGATAGTACTGATAAAGATAGTACTGATAAAAATGGCATCGATAAAGATAACCTCAAATAAAATGAAATATAAATTCAAGAATCGACGCTGGCCCCTGTTATGGCGAACTGTTTTCTTACTAACGATATTTGTCGTCATCTCTCAAATTGTTATTTATATATGGGTTCAGCACTCTGTTAATAATCATTTTGAGCAAATGGATTCAGAAATTATTACCCATGCCGCCTTTAACCTACGTAAGCGGTTGATAATTCAGAATGACCAAACGGCGTCATCAAATCTGCCACCTTCATCGGTGCCAAACGACGCTGAGCATTTGCATTCTTCTTGGCTTGATTATGATTTAAAAACCTTAATATCTGATAAAAATGGACAACTGCTGTCAAGTGCGCCAAGTAGCTTTGCCGATGAGCTTCCTTTAGATTTTAACTTACTTGAATTACGGCAAATCCATCATGAGCAACAGTTTATATTGAGCATAAACAATAGAAATTACCGTGCCATTATTATTCAAAACAATCAGATGTTAGCGCTTATTATGCTGCCCATAGACGTTCATCATCAGTATTTATTACAATTTAACCGTCAGCTGAGTATGATATTAACGGCTATTACCTTGCTTTTGGTGTCCATAGCAGCATTAAGTGTCTATTGGGGATTTGCTCCTTTATCTACTATCGTCCAAAAGATGAAGGGTATTAATCCTGAACAGCTGCATGAAAGGGTAGTCGTCAGCAATATGCCTCGGGAATTGCGGCCTCTAGCTGAATCCTATAACTTAATGATGGAGAAGTTGGAAAGCAATTTTGAATCGTTATCGCGCTTCTCAGATAACATCGCGCATGAACTACGTACTCCGCTTGCAACCCTAAGCACCCAAACCCAAGTAATGTTAAGTAGGACAAGAGATAGCACTGAATACATCGAGCAGCTACATCATCAACATGACACCCTGGAGCAGCTATCTGCTCTGATTAATAACATGCTACTACTGGCAAAGACGCAGAAAGGACTGTCTGATTCCCAGCTCAATCGTGTTGATACCGAGTCAATGATTACCAACCTTATCTCTTATTATGAGCTGGTAGCAGAAGATCGTCGTATATTTTTTGAGAAAACAGGCGACTTCCAAGCAGTGCTAGGAGATGAAAGCTTATTACAAAGACTGTTCGCCAATTTGATGTCAAACGCCATTTATTATGCGGCAAGTGATAGTGTCATCACTATTGAGGCTTTCCTAGTCGAAGATGCTTCGTTCGCTTACAGCGTCACGAGTGATATGCAGAAGAAAAAGCGATCAGCGTTAAAGCCACATTCTGTAAAACCATATTCTCTAAAAATAGTGATTACTAATCGCTTGGATCAAGCATTGACTCAAATAGAGGCCGATAAATTATTTGAACGCTTTTATCGTCATGATAGAACGAATACGATGCACGCAGGCTCAGGTTTGGGTTTATCCATCGTTCAAGCGATTGCACGTGCGCATAACGGTCAAGTCAGTATTATTGTTAAAGATGAATATTACTTCCAAGTCAGTGTTGAGCTGTTGATAGCCGGATAAAAGTGAGCTAGATAAGGGGTAAAACAATTATCTAGGGATGTTGTATGAATATATGTTAAGTACGCCATTACCGCCACACTCGTCGTTATAATTTCTGAAGGGGCTAAACGTAGCGACAAGTTGGGCGCTAGTTGATAAAATATAAATAATACGCTCAATTCAAAATACATCTAGGTTTCTTTAGGTGAGTATGTGCAACTTGGGGTTTGATTCTAATATGATTTAATAACTTTGTTCTCTAATAAATAACTGTAATCATGTTGCTCATCTTAACTTTTCTTTAACACCGAACCTATTATACTGATGTCTTTCAGCCAATTATTAAACGAGGTAGCGCAATGAGTCAAATTAGCGAGTGGGTGCTAATTGTCATGGCAAAATTTGGCTACCTCGGTATCATATTTGCTATGTTTGCCGAAAATGTTTTCCCCCCTATACCCTCTGAAGTTATCATGCCAGCAGCAGGTTTTGCGGTGGCAAGAGGTGATCTAAATCTAATATTGGTCATACTAGCAGGGACGCTTGGCACCGTGCTTGGAGCATTACCTTTGTATTATTTGGGACGCTTGTTCAATGAAGAGCGTTTAATGACATTTACTAAAAAGTATGGCAAGTATGTGTTTGTTAAGTCTGATGACGTACTGGCTTCTAGTCATTGGTTTGATAAACATGGTAAAAAAGCAGTGTTTTTCGGACGCATGGTACCTGGTATTCGCTCGCTTATCTCAATCCCAGCGGGTATGAATAAGATGCCGATGCTCCCTTTTTTGGCATTGACTGCGCTGGGGTCGAGCATTTGGATAACGATACTGACGCTTGCAGGCTATCAATTCGGTAGCAACTATGAGGTTATTGAGGTCATACTAGCGCCGTACTCTAAGGTTTTCTTAGTATTAACTGTCGCTATTATCATTGGTTGGTTCATTAAACGTCGTCTGTCTAATCCACATAATATTAATAATATCTAATGCTAACAATTGCTCACTAACCCTCCAAATCTAATGATTTTTAGTATTAGATTCAAACGACTCATTTAATCAAACCCGCTTAACACCTTCTTAACGCCTTCTTAACGCTATAAGTGCTATCTTAAAGAACTACGTCCTTTTTAATTTCTTAAGAAGCCAGTATATGTTTAAAACCTTAGTTCCTGATGCAAACTTTGCCAAAGATAATACTGTAACCAGCATTAGCAAAAAATTCTACCATCGTGAGGTCAATCTTGCTTATCTTATTATGGTCGTTGCCCTATATCTCGTTGCTACTGCAAATATTGGCTTTTTTAAGCAAGTATTAACTGTCTATCCGCTTGCTAATAATATCGGCTTTATAGTTTCTCTCACTGGTTTATTGTTTGGACTGATGTGGTTGCTATTCCAACTGCTATGCTATCGACCAACGGCAAAGGTAGTATTGATTGCAATGGTAATTATCGCTGCAATCTGTGGCTATTTTACCGATGCCTACGGGACAATATTTGACCGTAATATGCTGGTCAATAGCTTGCAAACCGATCAAGCTGAAGCGATGGGATTGATGGCACCAAGCTTGATTATTCGACTGCTGTTGTTAGGCGTACTACCAGCTTTTATTATTAGCAAAATTCGTTTAAAACGTCCTTCTTGGCGTCGAGCAATATTGCAGAAGACAGCCACTTTGATACTGTCTATTGCTCTAATAGCAGTTTGCTTATTGCCATTCGGTGATCAGTACGCCAGCTTTTTTCGTCAACATAAATTAGTTCGTAGTTATACCAATCCAATTACACCTATCTATTCAGTTGTTAAGCTCGGTACGGATTACGTGGATGAGCTACGTCGTCCTGATACGATGACTGCTCACGCTGTAGATGCTAAGCGGACAAATGCTGTCGGCGATGCGAAGCCTAAGCTAATGGTATTTGTGGTAGGTGAAACCGTTCGTGCTGATCACATTGGCTTGAATGGCTATAAGCGCGATACGATGCCGCTACTTGCCAGCCAACCAGACGTTTATAGCTTTAAAAACGCGACTTCTTGTGGAACATCTACAGCCTATTCGGTGCCTTGCATGTTCAGTTATGCCAATAGAAAAGATTACAATGTCGATACCGCTGAGTATAACGAAAACGTGCTTGATACGTTAAATAAGCAAGGCGTTAATGTCATTTGGCGAGACAATAACTCTAGCTCTAAAGGTGTAGCAGACCGAGTGACTTTTGAGGACTATAAAACCCCCGAGGTAAATCCTAATTGCGATAGTGAGTGTCGAGATATTGGTATGCTCGATGGTTTTGATAAGTTAGTCAAGTCAGACACAGCACCAAAAGACACGCTAATTTTATTGCATCAGATGGGTAATCATGGCCCTGCTTATTATAAACGCTATCCCAAAGCGTTTGAGGAATACAAGCCGGTATGTATGACTAACGAGCTTTCAAAATGTGATGCTCAATCCGTCATCAATGGTTATGACAATGCGATTCGTTATACCGATTACTTTTTAAATACCGTTATCGATACGCTAAAACCTTACGAGCAAGATTATGATGTGGTGATGGTATATATTAGTGATCATGGGGAAAGTCTTGGCGAAAACAATATCTATTTGCATGGCCTCCCTTATAGTATTGCGCCAAATGCCCAAAAGCAGGTGCCCGTAATTATTTGGTCGCCCAAAGACAATAGTATTAATTCTGACAGTCTGTCTGATATGACCAATCAGCCAGTATCCCATGATTTTATTACGCCAACTTTACTGAGATTTTTTGGTATTACTACTCAAGAAGTCGCCTCAGAACCTGCCTTTTTTAAAACTACCAATTAAACTGTTTTTTATCCGACTCACGCTCTTTTTAGGTAGTAGCCATTATGTATAAAGTACTTATTATTGAAGACAACCCCGACATTGTGGCAAATATTTATGCGTTTTTTGAGCCCAAAGGATTTGAGCTGGACAATGCCCATAATGGGCTTAGTGGTTTGGCACTGGCAGCAAGTAATCGTTATGACGTGATATTGTTGGACGTGATGCTTCCGGGTATGGATGGTACCAAATTATGCAAAAAGCTTAGAGAAGAGTTGCATGATAAAACGCCGGTATTAATGTTGACTGCTCGTGACACTATCTTAGATAAGGTGGCAGGTTTTGATAGTGGTGCCGATGATTATTTGGTTAAACCGTTCTCACTGGTTGAATTAGAAGCCCGTATCAAAGCCTTGATACGTCGCCATCAAGATGAGCATTTTCAGCACAGCATTGAGGTAGGTGCCCTGTCTATAAATGTAGCTGAACATAGTATTAAAAGAGAAGGTAAATTACTAAAATTAACCCCAACAGGGTTCAAAATCCTGCATACGCTGATGAGTGCCTCGCCTCGAGTGATCAGTAAAACCGAGCTTGAAGAAAAGGTCTGGGGAGAAGATGTTCCTAGTAGTGACGCCCTACGTACCCATCTGCATAGTGTACGCATGCAGATTGACAAGCCCTTTGCGACGCCTATGATAATGACCGTACCTGGTGTTGGCTATCAGGTTATTGATCCTGATAACTTGTAGCCATGGGTAATGTGTTGTTAGTTAATTTAAATGATTTATTATCTTTTATACCTGAATAAGTACCTATCATGTTGAATATAGACTCCATCGCCAATAAATTTCGGCTGTCCTACCTGGTGTTTGCGATTTTGCTGTGCGCGACTTTCGTCAGTATTTTTTTGTATGCTGAGGTTAGGATGGAACAAGAATTGGTAAAAGGTCGTCTCTTGCAACAGTTAGAGCTTAGTCAAGAGAAGTATGGCGAACGGGCTCTTTATACGGCCGATCCGGGCATTAAGATTTATCATTACGATAGTGCCCCAGCAAACTTACAAGCTTTGGCGACTAAAACGGTACAAGAGATACCGGTGACGATAATCAATCAAACGGGTCAGATAGAGACTCAATTACACTTTTTTGCCTATCAACAAGACGGGCAAGACTATATTTTGACCTACTTAGAAGATACCGAAATGGTGATGGGAAACTATCCTGTTTTGGCAATCTTTGAACACTTAGAAGACATATTTGCTAATGCACTAAAAATTGCTGTCGTTTTAAGTTTACTAATTGCAGCTATATTCTCTCACCTATCTTCTAAGCAAATTATTAAGCCTTTATTAGATTTAAAGCAGGCGGTAGAAACGGATCATCAAAACTTAAACGAATTGACTCACTTACCCTCAGAAGTTGGGGTATTAGCAAGGGCAATAGATACTCAAAATCACAAGTTAGCGCAGTATTTAAAACGTGAGCAGCTATTTACAGGGGATGTCAGTCACGAGCTACGTACGCCGTTGACCATTATCTTGGGAGCCTCTGAGGTGCTCGCATCACAACTGGCAGATGATAATCGCTTGAGCGAATTCACCAATCGTATTAGCAATACTGCTAAAGAAACCTCTGAAACTATCAGTGCCTTATTACTGCTATCTCGTGCTCCTGAACAACTGGACACGCCGCAAACATCTATCAATGCGATTGCCGCCAGCGAGGTTACACGCTTAAAATATTTACTCCGGCATAAACCTGTGACTTGCACGATAGTTGCTGAGCAAGACTATATAGCGTACGTGCGCCCTGAACTGCTAAAAATGGCTTTGGGGAATTTGATAAAGAATGCCTTTCAGTACACTGATGATGGTGAAGTGGTGATAGCTATCGATGCCGACAAAATTACGGTAACCGATACGGGTCTTGGTATTCCAGAGATCATGATGCCGTTACTGTATGAAAGATTTGAGCGTTTAGACCATAACAAGACAGGCTATCAGACTGATGGCGATTCTAAACATCCTACAGGGTTGCATGAGCATTCTAATAATAAAGTGGAAGGTACGGGCTTAGGGCTTAGCATCGTGCAACGTATTATGACTCATATGGGTTGGCAGTTAACCCATCAAGCAAATAAAACCGGTGGCAGCACCTTTAGTATTTATTATAAGTAGGGTTTCTTATAAATAGCACATATAAATAAACTACCATCAAAAGGCTATACGGCTGTAAAGAACGCTCTATATATAACTGGCTATGATATTAATCAGCAAAGAGATAATCACCAAATTAAATACAAACGCGATGATGCTATGGAGGGTAGCAAGCTTTCTACCTGCTTTTGAGGTAAAAGCAATATCAGCAGTCTGGCCTGAAGTACCGATGGCGACTGCGCAATAAAAGAAGTCTTCAAACTTAGCGTTTTCTATTGTTTTGAACTCGTCGCTGCTGCACTTATCCTCAAGCGTCGCTTCAGGAAACATAAAAGGTTGGTTTACTCCTTTGCGTTGTTCAGAAAAATATAAATAAGCGTATTGCATGGCAAAAACGACTTGTATCATCAGCCAAGTGATAAAAATAGTACTTACGGTAAGCATAATAGTTAAGATACGTGCCATTCCCTGATAGTCTTTGCCAATCTGGGTTTGCCTCACGATAGCCAATAAACAGATCAAACTTGCGATACTGATTAGGCTTAAAATAATCACTTTGCCTTCATGGTTTTGGGTCAAATGACCATGAATAGTATTAGCACGCATCATAACAACGATACTGACAATGTAAATTAAAATGGCACTATCCCAGCCGATGATAAAACTGGTACTAAAAGAGACAGGCCATATAACCGCTATTACCAAACCGATAAGTGCCCCACTTATCAGACTGCCTAGCAAGCGCCAATGACTAAGAACCGTATCTGATGATATTGCCATAATATTAATCAAGCTTTATTAATTAGGATTTAGATCATATAAGTATACTGAGCGTTACTTTTTAACCAAGCTTCCAAGTCCACCAGAGATGAGTAATGTGGTATCTGTTAATCCTTTAATAGGTTTCATACCCGCTCGAAGTCCAGTTTCAATCCCTATGTAGCGCGGTTCCCAATGAGGGTTGTACTTTTCTTTAAAATTACGTAAGCCAGTAAAGTTATAGTAGGTCTTTCCATATCTATTAACCGTATTGGTAACATAGCGCCATCTTGGTCCAATAACTTCAGCCTCTGCTATAGTTTCAATGTGCTCATTTTCTACTGTATTTTGCTTAACAGCTTGTTGGACCTCATCCAAGATATCGTTTTCAACGACTGGCTTAGTCTGAGCTTCAAGCCCAGTAAACGGTGCCATACCTAAGCTAAACTGATGAAAACCTGCAACTTTTCCCCACATGAATAAATTCACAAACAAATAATCCATCATGTTTTTGATTTCTTTGCCCTCGTTATTATGAACTGCTTTATAGCGCATTAAATCAATGGACAGCTCATTATGCTGACCACTTTGCCAGATGTTGGCGAAGGCGACGATTTCGTTCTGATAGTTAACAACAGCACAATCAAAAAATTTTAGGTAGTCCTCATCAAAATACCCGAGTGAAAATCCTTTTTCTGCTGATTTTTTGTCCCCTAGCCACAGATCAGAAATTGCTTTTAAAGCATCAAGTGCTGCCGGAACCTGATCTTGTGGTATGACTTCAAAGCTCAGTCCGTCCTTTATACCGCGACTAACGATTTGACGAAATTTAGAGTGCTTGCGGCCTTGCAAGCTAAAAGTATCTAAGTCAACAATGGCTTCTTCACCGATTTTTAGTAGGTGTATGCCGTTGGCGTTGAATAGTTGACGATGTCTATTGCTGACTTCATAAAATACAAACGTACCGCCAAAGCTTTGACACAACTCGATGAATTTTTCGATTAAAGCGGCGAACTCACTCTCATCACCAATAGGGTCAGACATAACAATCCAGCTTCTACCTTGGGTTTGATACATAATAAAGCTGTTCGCAGAGTCACTAAATAGCAGTTGCTTGTCACCCAGTAAGCTTAAATTCGCAACTGAATAGGCAGATTGTTTGGTCACTTGCTCAGCTTTGGCAAGTTCCACTTGAGTGGGTAAGCTTGGTAGTGGTTTTTTAAACCTAATGAGACTGAACAAAGCATAGGCGATGGTTAATATAGCGAGCATAGCGTACGAGCGTAAAAAACGTGCCCCGCCATCTCCTGATACCGTCCACCATAGATCAGGGCTATAAGCTTCATGACGATGGACGTACATACCGACCCAAAATAGGCTGATTAAAAATACTGATAATAAAATGAGAGTTTGTGAATTTAGGCGTAAACTCGTTAAATTAGACTGATAGCTGAAGTATTTGCGGTTGAAGTAGGCCACTCCAAATAACAAAGTACAGATAATAGCGACTTCGATTTCTAGATGCTTGATGAGTAAAGTTACTATCGATGCGCCTAATAACCAGATTGAGATATGCCAAGCGCCGTTTAAACGTTGATACAGTCCACGAGCAAGTACTATCAAGGCAAAGCCCATAAGTGTATTTAGCAGATAGGACGCCTCGATAATAGGTATAGGTATAAACTCTCCTAATAGTAGTTCTCGGTCAGCATCAGGCGGTAGAATGCTCAGCACCAACATAGTCATACCTAAACCAGCGGTTGCCAAAGCAAGGAGCTGTGGCACCCATTTGCTAGGTAGTATTTTACGTTTTTCAGTTGAATTTATGCCTGAGCGTATATAGGCCTCATGTAAGACAAAAGATAATATCCCAAGCACAAAGGGAATAAAATAATAAAGAATACGAAATAAAAGCAGCACTGATAGTAGAGTGGTCTTATCTACCTTAGGTAAGGAGGCCACCATAGACAGCTCAAATACACCAAGACCCCCGGGTACACTACTAATAAGCCCTGCCACAATTGACTGTACTGAAGCTGAGAAAACCTCTAAAAAAGTTACCTGAACGTTTTTAGGTATCAGTATATATATAACCCATGCTACCAGAGCAATATCGATGACAGCAACGCTGATGAGCTTTATTAACACTGGGGCTGGAGGAAGCTGTATTCTCCATTGCTTAATTTGAAATACTCGACCCACCTTTCCAGCATAAATAATACTGGCGGTTATCAGTAATAAAACAACCACGCCAAATATTCTATACACAGATAGTGACAACGATGATAAAAAAGGTATTTTGGCAAATATTTGAGCCAGTATATGAGGGCTCAATATTAAAGAGGCGCTGATTACTGACATGGTACCGTAAGTAAACGCGAGTGATATTAATAAGATAATATTGGCAATCTTATCGCTGGCAATTCCTTTTTGACCATAATAACGAAAGCGTACAGCGCCTGCTGATAGCATGGAGATACCAATAGTATTCCCGATAGAAAATGCTGTAAGCGATGTATTTAATATCTTAGGATATGAAAGGTCGCTATTGATGTAGCGTACAGAAATCAGGTCATAAATACTCAATAGTAAATAAGCTAAGACAACAACAATAATGGCTTTGAGCATCGTTAATGGCGGAGTTGCCATAATAATAAATTTCATCTGCGCGACATCTAGAGTATGCGCCAGGTGATACAGAGACTTGGATGCCATAGTAAAAATTATGATGGCAACCAGTGCAATCAGCCAGTGCCACTTAATTTTTATTCTCATCATATTCATATACTTATCATTGTTTACTTAGGGTATGAATTGAGTCATGTTGATAACGCTAACTAAGCGCTTGAAGGTTTATATAAATTCGAGGTTAAAACTTATTGTCCATAAGATACATATAGCATATTTTTATAGTAAAGGTTATTTTAACTTCACATTCAGTCTTTATTTTGATCCCTTTTTTTATAGGTCTCGTAGCCAACTAGGCTCACAATCATCAATAAAAATATGACACTTATACTGGTGACTCCCAAACCCAACCCACCGTTTTTTATTGGTTGTGATAACCAATCACCAAGAGCTGCCCCTAAAGGGCGTGTCAAAATATAGGCCAGCCAAAAGCACCAGATGTTATTGAGTTTTAGACCATAAAATCCTGCTGTAATTAAGACAATGCCACTAGCAAATATAAAGGTAGAGGTTTGATAGCCAAGACCAAGCCCTTCTGCAAACCAGTCTCCTGCGGCAGTACCCAATGCAAAAGTAGCTAGGATAGCTGTCCAATAGAATAACTCACGAGGGAAGGTATCGATATGATGGATAGACAAGGTCCTTTCTCTGACGTACCAAATAGCGAATACCACTGCCAGCACAATACTAAAACCTATGGTCGAGACCGATAGTGGTATGCCTAGATTGTCGGTCATATTATCAGTGATAAGCGTGCCCAGCACACTAACAAACACTACGGTGAGCCAGTATTTCCATGGTACATACTCTTTGGCTTTTACCTGTATTGTCAAAACAAATACAAACAGTACGGTCATGATAAGGGAGGTAGTCGGCAACCCTAATTTAAAATTAAAGATCATAAAGTCGGCAGCCGTTTCACCAACGGTGGTTGACATCATTTTAATAAGCCAAAACACTACAGTGATTTCAGGCACTTTGTTGAGCATAGTGGCACGCTTAGACTGTTTGGATGCGCTATTGATTGGTACTAGCGTTTGATCATAGGTAGACATAGACACCTTCTTTTTTTTAAGGTCATTATGAAATAGCATGCTATTTTTGCCTGTTCATAAAATTATAATAACGACCTCATTATTAAGAAAGTGTTAAGACATTGTCCGTTGCTTATGTCGTATGTCTTGAATGACTAATTAAAACTGCTTCTCATTTGCTAATCTAACCACATAAATATTTTTAGTAGCTAATTAAATCCTTAATCTGCGCTAAGTTTCTCCTATGTCGTATTTCGTATTATAGGTTCATACCAACAAGGTCGCTGACGAAACCACTAAATGGAACGCCAGGTATTTACTTAATACAAAGGATGAATCTTATGAAAAACTTATCAGTGTTAACCAAATCAATGATTGTCGCCCTTACTATTGTAGGTGTTGGCGCAACCGCTATCGCAGCGCCTGTTGCCAACACCAAAGCAGCAACGAACTCAAGTGAAGCCGTCAGCGCCATGCAAAGTAAAATTAGCCTAGCGCAGGCAATCGAGATTGCCAAACAAAATGCTAAAGGCGATGTTGTTAGTGCTAAGTTTGATTATGACAACGATAAAAAAAGTACACGAACGGGTAAATATGAAGTCGAATTTGTATCTAACGGTACTGCTTATGAAGTAAAAATTGATGCCAATACCGGTAAAGTCCTCAAGACTGAGCAAGAAAAACTAGATAAAGAGGATATGGCTGAGTATAGCGCCATGAAACAAGCCAAAGTTACGCTTGCTAGCGCCATGCAAAAAGCAGCACAAAGTGTGAATGGTAAAGTAATAGGTGCTGAGTTCGAGCTAGAAAAAGGTCAGTCTGTTTACGATATCGAAGTTGTCAAAGGCAATCAAATCTACGATGTGAGCATAGATGCCAATACTGGAAAAGTCTTAAGCAGTCAAGTTGACGTAGAAGATGACGACTAAACAAGTTGTGTAATACTTCAAGGTTTAAGTACTAAGCAGCAACCGATATCTTGCTTTACGATAGTATCGGTTGCTGCTTATTTGTTTGTGTGGCGTTTAGACTTCAAACTTAGTGATAACTCGATCACAACTTCTTTAGATTAGTCGCTATCGTATTTAGCTGGGTTTTATACCTCAACGAGTCAATATTATCTTAACGTTTTCTTAATCTGCATTGACTTATACTCAAAGTATAATGAGTTTTTATACTGCTCAAAATCCACAGCATACCTTGATATTAATAACTATTAAGCATTCAATATGAGCAAAGTTAATCCCATTACTCTTGATGACGAACAGACCAGCCCTGACCCTGCAACCCAAACAACATCTAAGCAGTTGCTTGCACCCAATAGCTACGCGGGTCATGCTAAAGGTAAGAAGGGTCTCTCTCGTATTATTAAAGCCACCAGTTACTCTTTGGATGGTTTTAAAGCGGCTTATAAGTTTGAGGCGGCTTTTAGACAGGTTCTGTGGCTCAATCTTGTATTATTTATTGTGATTGTATTCACACCTTTTGACGTCAGCATAAAAATGATGTTGATAATTGCCTCTTTTTTGTCACTTATCGTGGAGCTATTTAATACGGGTATTGAAGCCAGTGTTGACCATACTTCAACGGACCAACACCCACTTGCTAAAATAGCCAAAGATGTGGGTTCAGCTGCGCAATTCTTAGCATTATTGCTCTTGTTCCTCTTATGGTTAATGGCACTATCAAGCGTTTTATATTGAGTAATACTTAGGTATGCCGCAAGTCAATGTACTTAACTATCATTGCGACACTGACATTTGAGCATCACCAATTAGATGTTCGTAGATGATAGGGCAGGGTATGGCACCATGAAACAAGCTCAGTTGAGTCTGACCCAAACGCTACAAAAAGTGATCCAAAATGTTGACGGAAAAATTATTGAAGGAGGGTTTGATTTAAATAATGAGTAGATGCACTCATTTGAAGCCTCATAATCTAATTGCTGATGTACCCTAAGACTACCTCTACTTTGGTTTTTGTAAAGAAATGCGCATAATGAGAAATTACGCAAGCAATCGCCATGAAATAGTTTTATTTTAGTAGAGGTTGTTCAACGTTGTTCGCCAGTCCCATGAGGATATTATGAAGCCAATTTCTATAATGTTGTCAGCACTTGTTATTGGTATGGTCTCTAGCGCTGTGATGGCTGATGGCGTTAGCCTGACTAACGCGACAAGCTTGCCCAATGTCAGCCCTGCCAATAGTGACTTAGCCAATCGCGGTGCTTATATTGCTCGTGCGGCTGACTGTATGGCCTGTCATCGTGAGGACTATAGCGGCGGCGTACCGATTGAAACACCTATCGGTAATATTTATTCAACCAATATTACTCCATCCGAGCGCTATGGTATTGGCAACTATACTGAAGCCGATTTGCAGAAAACATTGCGCAAAGGCCGTGCACCTGGTCATCAGATTTATCCTGCAATGCCTTATCCGTCCTATCATGGGATGACCGATGAAGATATCAGCGCTTTATTTGCTTATTTTCAAACCGTACCGCCAGTAGAAGCACCCCCTGAAAAGACCACTCACCTGCCTTTTCCATTGAACATTCGCACTTTGATGTTGGCTTGGAATGTTATTAACGTCCCTTCTACCGAAAACCGCACAGGTCTTACCCAAACCCAGCAGCGCGGTGAATATTTAGTCAATAATTTAGAACATTGCGGCACGTGTCACACCCCGCGAAACCTTACTCAGGGATTGGATAAGGACATGTACTTATCTGGTGCGCCCTTGGGTAAGTGGTATGCGCCAAACATCACTCCTGATAATGAAAGCGGTATCGGTCGCTGGAGCGAGCAAGATATCGTTACCTATCTGCGTACTGGAATGCTCGATAAGCGCGCCTATGCTGGTGGGCCGATGGCTGAAGCCGTCGCGCACAGTACCCGTTATCTAACAGACGAAGATTTGAGTGCAATGGCGGCTTATTTAAAAGTAGTTCCCATTATTCAGACGGACGATAAGATGATACCAGTGGATGTCTCACGGCTACCACGTCCGTTGAGTAGCTCGATTACTTATAATTTACTCGAGCAAAAAGACTATTTAGCACAGGCAAAAACCAGTGTTCTTTCTAATAGCAATCCTGATAACAGTAACTCGCCCAAATCTTTGTATCTTTCCACCTGCGGCAGCTGTCATGGCGTAGATGGCTACGCGCAACCTGATGCCCGTTACGCCTCTATCGTAGGGCTGAGTAGCATCCGCCGTGATAAACCTGACGCACTGATTAACGTTATTGCTTATGGTGCTAAAGGCGCTTTAAATACTGCGCCCAAGATGCCCGGCTTCTCTAAAGAGTTAAGTCACGCGCAGATTGCCAGTATCACCAATTATGTGCGTGTGAATTTCGGTGGTCATAGTCGTAGTGACGTCAGTGCCACTGATGTTAAACGCATATTAAAGTAGGTCTGAGTATTGAATCTAGCTATAAAAATGTAAATCACCAAACGTCATTCAGTAAATGCAAAGTACTAAACGTCAGTCACTAAATATAAGCCACTAAATATAAGCCACTACCTGCTCTCATGGACGAATACTCTATAACAAGGATATATAATGAACGACCTCTTTCAATCGCCCACACGAAGGCAACTGCTCTCTATGATTGGTAAGACCGCCGGGGCAACGGCAATGTATCAGGCGATGACTACTCTAGGATTTGCTTCCGAGTCTAGTTTTAAAAAAGAGATGAATCTGACGGGTGCGCCTGCTGGTGCCAGTATTGTTATACTTGGGGCAGGATTGGGCGGGCTTACCGCTGCTTATGAGTTACGTAAGGCAGGCTATAAAGTAACGGTACTTGAGTTCCAGAATCGTGGTGGTGGACGCAGTTGGACGCTAAATGGTGGTGATAAATATACTGAGCTTGGTGGTGGCGAGGTAACCTGCGACTTCAAAAAAGGCAACTACTTTAACGGCGGACCATGGCGACTGCCGGTTCATCATTATGCTGTATTCAATTATTGTAAAAAATTTGGTGTGGCATTGCAGCCTTTTACACAGACCAATGATCGTGCCTATTTGCATCGTACCACTCATTTTAATGGTGCGCCGCAACGTCTGGGCGAAGTTCAAAGTGACATACGGGGTTATGTCTCAGAGTTATTATCCAAAGCGGTTAATGTCGGTAGCCTCGATAGCACAGTAAATAAAGAGGACAAAGAAAAGCTATTAGAAGGTTTAAAAGGCTGGGGTGTTCTTGATAATAATTATCGCTATGTCAAGAGCCATGAAACCAGTAAGCATCGCGGCTATAGTGTCTATCCGGGTGGCGGGCTGATGCCTGAGGCCAAGCCTTCGACGCCAATACCGATGAATAAACTGCTAGATTCAGGCATGTGGTCAGACATTTATAGCAACTATACGATCTATGATCATCAACCCGCAATGTTTCAGCCGGTTGGTGGTATGGGCAAAATCGGTGATGCATTCACCCGCGCATGTCGAGATATGATTACGTTCAATGCCAGAGTCACCAAAGTTTATCAAGATGAGAAAGGCGTCACCGTCGACTATGTCGATAGTAACAATCCAGATAGCGCACCTAAAGCCATTCGTGCGGATTGGTGTATCTGCAATATTCCCCTATCGGTATTAACCCAAATCGATATTAACGTGTCAGCGCCAATGAAGCAAGCGATGGCGGCAGTCCCTTATGATAGCTCTTATAAAGTGGGCTTGGAGTTTAAGCGTCGGTTTTGGGAGGAAGACGAATGGATTTATGGCGGTATCAGCTATACCGATATGCCCATTTCTCAAATCTCGTATCCCTCCCAAGATTTGTTTTCCACTGGCTCAGGTGTACTGCTCGGCGCGTATGGATTTGGAGAAGCCTCTTATAAATTTAATACCTTAAATCCGAAAGAGCGTATTAATGCGGCACTAGAGTACGGTAAATATATTCATCCGCAATATACCAAAGAATTTCGCTCTGGTACTTCGGTAGCGTGGTATCGAATTCCGTGGTCACTGGGCTGCTATGGTATTTGGAGTGAATCAAGCCGCGATCAGTATTACGATACATTATGTGCGATTGATCACCGTATTGTGCTAGCAGGTGAGCATTGCTCGCATATTCCAGCGTGGCAAGAGGGGGCGATTTTGTCCGGTATGGATGCCGCCCAGCGCTTACATCAAAAAGCAAAAAAGCTTGGCTAGTAGACAGAAATAAAAATTAAGTAGGGGCAGTAATTAGTAAGAATAATAACGAACTTAGAGGTAATCATGGATATGATGAAACCAAACCCACTTATTATGGCGGTAATATTAAGTGTCGCAGGAACAATTACATTATCAGGTTGTAGTCAGTATAAAAAAGACCAAACCGCTCATACAACAGCTACCCTTGCCAGCCAGCAACAAGCCACGCAAATGATATTTGATAATCAAGCCAGCCGCAATAACGGGGCGTGGGGCGCAGTCTATATGACTAAAGAAGACCTTAAATCGCCACAAACCAATATCGTCGATGTCCGCTCGCTACCAACGATAGCAGAGGATGTTAACCTGCAAAAGTGGCTAGAAAAATTTGAAGGTAGCTTACAAGGTAAAACCGGCTTTATTACCACTAATGGTAAAAAGCTCTATGATGATTCTTGTGCTGGCTGTCATATGCAGGATGGTAAAGGCGCGCAAGGCGCAGGTTATTACCCACCATTGGCTGATAACAGTAAGATGCAATCAAAATATTATATCATTAGCGTTGTAGTCAATGGTCTGCGGGGTATGCCCTCATTTCATAGCATGATGAACGATCAGCAAATAGCTGCCGTCACCCAATATGTGCATAGTGATTTAAATGATTTTACGGATACGGTCACTGCTGATAATGTTGCACAGCTCCGTCATGACTTTCCGCCGGGTGCAGATCCAAGTGAATAAATAGGTGAAGCAGTAATACAGTATCAGTTAGAGATTTTTAGTTTAAACAGGTTACTATAGGCGAATCTAGATAATGTCGTTGCCAAGAAACCACGCGCAGATAGTACCTTAAATAAGGTTGACCCTGTAGCGGACTTATATGGATTTAACTATATCAATAAAGGATGACTCATGCGCGTGCTACTAGTCGAAGACGATTTGATGATTGGTGAGAGCCTTAGCGAGGCATTGCAAGATGAAGCTTATACTGTCGATTGGGTAAAAGATGGTCGTCAAGCTATCCTAACGTTAAAAGCGCAGTCTTATGACATTATTTTATTAGATTTAGGCCTACCCGAAATTGATGGTATGGGCGTATTGACCGCTATTCGTGATGCTAAAATCGACACGCCTGTACTGATTATTACTGCTCGTGATGATGTCAAAGACCGTATTGCAGGACTTGATTCAGGGGCAGATGACTATGTAGTTAAACCCTTTGAGCTTGGAGAAGTATTTGCGCGGATGCGGGTGCTCATTCGCCGTGCTCAAGGCAAAGCAGACAATCAGCTCACGGTTGGTAATTTACAGCTGGATACGGCACAAAAACGCGTCATGATGGATTCAAATCCTGTCGATTTAACCGCTAAAGAATATATGCTGCTCACCACTTTTATGCTATCTTCCGAAAAGGTCATGTCGAAAACTGAGCTTGAAGACTCACTATATGGCTGGGGCGGTGAGGTTGAAAGTAATGCGATAGAGTTTTTGATTCACAGTCTAAGAAAAAAGCTGGGGCAGGATAGAATCAAAAACGTGCGAGGATTGGGTTGGTATATCAGCAATAAGCTTAGCAACAATATCAGTGAACAATAACAGCAAGTATCAGTCAATAAACCCACTGCAAGCGCCGTAAAAAGATATCTATTATCTCTAATGTTCTATTATGCTTAAACCTTCTTCAAAGATTTATACTATGCCATCTATTCGCCAGCTCTTTAAATCTATGCAGTTTCAGCTGATCTTTTGGTCAGTTTTAGCGTTGCTGCTATTAGCAGTAGTCGCAGGGGGCTATGGGTTTTGGTACAGTTATAAAGAAATTAATGAATTTCAAGACGATAACCTAAAGAGTATGTCCGCTTTACTTGAACAAACGATTGATATTGGCGCATCTAATTCTAGGGCGTTACTTGAAACCAATATCCACTTTGATACCGATGAAGATGATGGCAGTATTACCGTCGATGTCATCAATACAGCGGCGCCAGCGCCCATAACCTATAGTTCATCCCATAGTAATAATGATAGTAATAAAGCGTCCAAACATCAAAGCAATGAAGATTTTGATGACATTACTTTAGAGCAGCTTCCTTTGATTCCAGTAGGGATCAGCACCAAGACAATAGACGATGAAGCATGGCGCGTCTATCGTAGTAATAGTGTAGATAGAGTCATCATAGTACGCCAGCGTACCGAGTTTCAAGATGACCTTGCCACGTCTAGTGCGCTGCAGTCCTTTTTTCCTTTAATTATCGGTATGGCATTTTTGATGTTGCTGCTACCCTTTATTATGTGGCGAATGCTGAAACCTGTGCGTCAGCTGCAAAGAGAAATCAGTCAGCGCCGAGAGACTGATCTAAGCCCTTTGGCCATTAACAATCTACCTACTGAGCTATTACCATTAGCGGAATCTTTAAATCGCCTGCTAGCACTGGTAAAGATTAGCATTGAACGGCAGCAACGCTTTATTGCTGACGCTGCGCACGAGCTGCGCTCGCCACTGACGGCGATCTCATTACAGCTACAGCGATTACAACGTATTCCTAATAATAATGCCGTGATGACTGAGGGTTTAGCCAAGCTTGCCATCCGCCTTACACGCAATCAACGATTGGTCGAACAGCTTTTAACACTGGCTCGTGCTGGGAATATCAACATTACAAGTAATGCCAAGCATGAGCCAGTATCTGTCAAAGCCATTATCGAACAAGTTATTGGTCTGTTAGTGCCAATTGCCGATAATAAAAATATAGCGTTGACCGTCGAATTGTTGGCGGAAGATCGCGTGAGTATGGATGAGACGTCATTGTTATTGCTGGTCAAGAATCTTATCCAAAATGCCATTATTTATACGCCAGATAATGGTCAGGTGGCAGTCAAACTCTTCCACCTCCAGCAACATTTAAATGATTCTGAAACATCAGTTTCAAATAGGCACTCTAGTTTTGGTACTCATGTGCTTAGCTCTGGAAAACTAAATAAATCTTCTAAACAATCAACTGACAGACTGATATTACAAATAATGGATTCAGGCACAGGCATTCATCCCAATGATTATGCGAGTGTGTTTGAGCCATTTGTACGACTCAGTCAAACTACCAAAAAATCCAGTGAAATTTTAGAGAAATCCGCCAATGTATCGCGGTCTGACAGCGCTTCGATGAATACTGACGGAATACACGGAACAGGATTGGGGTTATCAATCGTTAAGACAATTTGTAAGCAAGCAGATATTGATGTTTTTATGACTACTTCTAAGTTGACAGCGGCAAGTAATAAAGAAGAGTGGGGCCTATGTGTGACCTTGGTATTTTGATTGTACTAAAATATGCTAAGTATCGAATAACAGAACTTGCCTAAAGCGTTTGGTCTTTCTTAAAATTGTGCCTATCTTCTAAGAGGACCGTGAACTTCTCATATAACCAAGGCTCTATATCTTCAATCACTTGACTGTATAAATGGTGGCCTAAGATTTCAATGATGAAATCTAATAAAAATAGGGCGGTAAGATGGCCTATATCGACTTCAAACTCCTCTAACGTATACAGCTTGAGCTTCTCTAAAACCATCTTTTGGGCGTCATTAGATAACGTTATTAACTGATCTTTACTCATATAGTCAGTTCAAAAAAATAGTGTTTATCTGTTTTATAATTTTATCGGTAAACGAGGTCATATCCGTCTCGGTCGGCGATTGCAGGTTGAGGTTATGGGACTAAGAGCCTTTACCCAGCGTGACGTAGACAGTGCTGCTGTACACGAGCTTGCTGAAAAGATGGTTTCTATCATTAAAATTACTGCGTATAGATGTAGGTAGTATCGTAGAAATACACTGAAATGCAGTTACAAACGCCGCAGAAACCCATTAAAACGCACCAATATTATAGACAACTTTATCTGTTCTCATCGCGCTATAGAAAAAATGATGATATGCGTGCGCAGATTTTATCCTTCAAGGCCTTGGCCAGCTGGCGATAGCCGATAATATTTGCTTATCTACCAATAAACGTTCTGTATAACTGCATTAGTAAGGCAACTAATAAGTAGTTACAGCCAAGCATCTTCATAGACTTGACCAAGCGCATTAAATTCAGACGTTTCTTGCAAGTGGTTCAGGGTGGTGAGCTTCATTGAGTTTTTTAAAGGACGATGCGGTACTTTATAAATAGTATCTTTTAAGGTTAAGGGTTTATCCAATTCAAAGAGATAATAGAAGATATCGGAGTCTGAGTCTTTACCCGCTTGCTCTTTATTGATTTTATGCCTTGGTGAAAGAATAACGCTTTTAATTGGCCATATCATAGTAATTTGCTTGCTATGAGAATCCTGATCAGAAGTCATTGCTAGCGCAAGATAACGAATTTCATTAACGATATGCTGTTTATATTTACCCAAAAAAGTATCTTGAGGCAGGTGATACCATTGAGCCAAGCCGTTTTTAAAGTTATTAAGGTAGGCTGAGTCGCGTCCTTTTTGTGTTCCCAAAGCGATAGTCATGGTTAGATCTGGATAAAGCACTTGTTGCATACCAGAGTAAGGTATACGCGCAGCATCCTGTAAGTACAAATGCTCTTCAAGAACATAAGTATGCTGAGTGCGCTTATCATTTTGATAGGCTGCCTTTTTGCTGTTTACCTCGCTGCGACTTAGCTCATTATCTGTCAGTTCAATGTCCGTCATCTCAGTGGTTTTAGGCTGATTACTTATACCGTCACCAATCTGTTGGCGTAAAAAGCTTGATAGCCAATAGTGGCCATTATTACTATTGCTCTGGTCTGTTTGTAAGGTACTGGGTAATAATGCAAAAGCACCAATAGCGACTTCATTGATCGCCTTGCGATAGGGGTTGTCATTACTTATCTGATCAAAATGACCAGGATATAGCGCAAAGGCACCAAATACCGGACGGCTTTTATATTCGTCAGCCGTGTTTTGCTCTTTATTTCCTTTAACTGCTTTATCTTTAGTAATCCGAATTAAGGCATCACGATAACGGTGCATTTGGTTGATGGCATCGTCTGGTACAAAGTCTGTAGAGTCAGTATCAGTATCAGTGTTAGTGTTAGTGTTAGTGTTAGTGTTAGTGTTAGTGTTAGTGTTATCAAAGCGACTACTACTGGTTTTAATACGATACTTCGCATCGAATAACCAAATAAAGCGTTTATTACTGGGTTCAGGTAATGTTATTTCTAAGACGATATCGGGCTTTTGACTGATTAAGTAAGAGCGAATATCTGCGCCCCTTTTAGTGAAGACAGGCTCATGCGCTAACTTGGCTTTGACTCCATCATTACGCTCAAACTCAAACGCGCCAGCAAAGCCGTCTTTGAGCTGATATTCAAAGAAGTCATTAAGCACTAAGGTCGGCTGTTTTGAGGTTATATCGGTAAAGCCTAACTCATCGAGCAAGATGTTTCTTAAGGTTAAAAAGCACCAAACCTCATAGATTTCAGCGACCGACTTCATAGAGATATTAGATTGACTGTCAAATACATCTAGATAGAATTTTAACTCTTGCCAAATTCGGTATACTGCACTGTAGCCTACTTTTTGCTGTAGCACGAGTGACTCACGGCTACGGCCATTATAAGCACCGACGTCGGTCATAAAGCTCTGTTTAAGCGTTTTTTGTAGAGGCTGCTGCCATAGGCGCATCTCATCTAAAAAGTTATCAGACAACCGTTGCCTATCTGGCGCTTCATTACTTTGCCTAAGTTTACTTTCAAAATCCGCCAGTCGCTTTTTAGAGGTAGCCACTACCATTTTAATAAAACGATTCTCTGGCGTATCTACACTCAGCTGTTTTTTCGTGACTTGGTAGCGCTTATCGTATAAGCCATTAGTAAAGTCTTCTTTGATTTTTGTACCCAATCGCTGGGGCAATTTACCTTTTAAACGCACCGCTTTATTATAAGAGGTATGGGATTGTAAGCGACTGTGCGGTGCTTGATTAATGACTTTAAGGCCTTGTTCAAGCTGGGCGCGCAGATGGCTAAAATTAGCGAGCCATAATAATGGAAAGTAATTTAACGGCTGACTTTTAGCAACATCCTGTTCCGTTTTTTCAACTAGACTAAAGCGCCATAGCGGAAATATAGTATCAATCGCCTGATACATCGCTGGCAAGTCGTCATGTAGGCTCATTTTAGTTGGTAGGACTTCAAAGGCAATATGACTTTGATAGGTTTGACCGTCTTTTACATATTCAAGAGGCAGACGCAGCCAGCCGACATGGTTGGCCGTATTGATAGAGCCTGTCAAGCGAGCAGGGATTGAGCGGTGAGCCTTAACAAAGCGAAAGCTTTCATTGACCAGATAGCTACGATGGGTCAAATAAGCCTTTTCGACTTTATCCTTATTATCAGAGCCGTGTTCTTGAATACCCTCATTTTCAAAGAAAATCCATTCAAATTGATATTGAATGTTTTCAAAAAAGATAGGGGTGTCTATTTGAAGCTGGCCAGTTAGATTGGACTGATTAACCGTATCGTCTATATTAATCGGCTCACCCATAAAAGCTGCATCGACAATAGATAACGGTGGGGAAAAGCGAATGCTAGGCTTTTGATCTTGAGCAAGGGGGCTGATGGCTTGACGTTTATCTAAAGTGGACTGATAAGTGACTTGCCGTTTGGTAATATTACTACACCAAATAGACAGCTCAAATTGGGTAGTTTGTATCCGTAACAGTTCTGGCATGATAGCTCCATCAGTTATGCCGTATCAATTCCAAAAGCTTAGATTAGATATCAGCTTTAAAAGCTAATTCCAAAACTGATTCTAAAAGCTGGTACTAAAGGCGAACACTAAAAGCTAAGGCCAGAAGCTAGTAAAACCTGAACGCTGTAAGCGCGTTTGCATCCATGCTAGTTTCGCTTTACTACGACAAGCGATCCGCAATATGCGCTCATTATCGGCTTCCGCTATCTTTTCACGGTATAAGTCAGGACGGGCGTCGGCGGAGTTTTTCGGCTCGTTCCAGATGTCAGCAAGTTCTGTTTTTAATACCAGTGACAGCTCATCGAGTAATGACTGCGCGTTGCTGTTAGTGGTAGCGCTATTATTAACCGTCAGCTTATCGTGATCGCCTTCGATACGTGGCAGTACCTTACACATTAGGAAGTCATCCCAGACCGCGTGTAGCTGCCGATCAGTTTCTGGTTGAGTGCTGATAACCGCCAGTAATAGCTCGTTTAAGGCTCTGAAGGCCAGCTGAAACGGAGTATTATCAAGCACGGCATTAACAGACTTTAAAAAACCAATACTTCTCTCACCACTGCTATCGAGCGCCGGTAAAAATTCAACAGCCGCTTGCGCGTGGATAGGATAACTTAAGGTGTTAGGCCTTGCCGTTGGGGTAAAGAAATGATCAAAGTCATTGGGGAAAAACTCACCAAAATCGAAGCTCAATGCTCGATCGATAACTTTACGAGAGAAGCCATGAGTGGTTTCATCCATATTTACCGTGCCAGCAACGATTAAGTTAAAGGGAATACTTAACCCATGCTCACAGAATAAATCCCATTCTCTATCATATTTTGACTCGCCAAAACCTAAATCCCATTCTCTATCATATTTTGACTCGCCAAAACCTAAATCACTACGTAGCTTACTCTTGGCCTCACCAACCAATTGCTGGATAGTGGCTGATTTGAGCAGCGGGTCACAGCCATAATCAAAATCATCGCCTTGCCACTGCCATTCACGAGTTTCTAATACCGATAGATAGTCTGCAAAATACTGCTCAACAGGCGCTAGATTCATCTCATCTAGACATAGCCAATAGGGCAGAACCTCATCTAATTGGCCTTTTTCACCAGTTACTATTAGTCTGGTATCGGTATTATTATCATCTAGCTTAAGCTTTGCATCAATAATCGCTCGCCACGCTTTGGCGATAAATTGCAGCACTTCCGTAGTGACGTACTCAGCATCACCACTGACACTTAACCGCGATATGTAGCCCAATATGTCACTCGGCTCATGCCAGTCTGGACGAACTGAGGTTAGGCAATAGGTATCGCTAAGACTGCCTGTGGCTTTGGCTTGTTCACGGACAAAGCGAGTTTTACCCGTACCGGAAATACCGGCTAGTAGGAGGAAGGGTTTGGATAAGCAGGTTAAATCATGAGAGACAGGTTCTACAGTATTTTTAGGACGTTCGATTTTTTCTGGTGGTTCGGTTTTAGCGAATTTCTGTAATTCCATATCAATATCCAGCGCTTCCATTTTGCGGTAATAAGATAATAGTTCCAGTAAATCCTGTTTTAGAGTCTGGCTATCTAGCTCCATATTTAGGTCATAATACTTGGCGACTATATTTGCGGTTTCGTACGATTTACCTAATGAAGTATTCGCATGTAGGTCTATCTCTTTTTCACCCCAAATGTTTAGCTCAGGAAATTTTGCAAGTATGTATTCTTTGATTAGCTCAGTTCTAATGTCAGCTTTAATTTTACCGAAGCTTTTCTTAGGCTCTGTCGTTCCCTGCATTAAAGATAGATAGAAACCTGAACCATCGGCGTTAAATAAATAAACAGGATATATACCATCCTGAGTGGATTTTGTTATCTTAGGGTTGAGTATTGAAAGCCAAGGAACATTAGCCCAATTTCCAGCCCCAGCACTGGCTTTTATTAGATAGGTGTCATCGAAATCTTTAACAATAGTGGCTATTTCTTCCTTTAGATCGTTTCTCAAAAAGTTAGCTATAGGATGATTTGTAAAAGGTTCTTTAGTCGCTTGAACCCAATTAGATGTAAATTTCTCTAACTTTTCTGCAAGACTTATATCAACCATGAACTCATTCATCCAAAACTTAGCAAAATGTTAATTCTAATTTACTCATCAGTGTACACAATAGGCATGAATTAGGGGGAATAGAGAGCAAAATCGACTGATTTTATTTCTGAGTGTATTAACCTTAATATTTTAAGAAGTATGATTGTAAGTTCACATAGCGACACTTACTTTTTGACTTAGTATTTTCATAAAGTGGACTTATATATCTAAAAGTTACTGAATGAGAGATAATATACTTCATAGATTTTGACGCACTAAAGACACTTAAAAATAAAAGTGGGCTTAGAAGCTCCTATAGCTTTGTAGTAACAAACATCTAATAAATCTAACTTAAATAAAAAGGCAGTCCTGAATGACCAATAATAACCCATTTAACCTTGTATCCCTGAAGCCTACCGGCAGAAATGAGACGGATACCGCCAATACCTATTCTCCTGAAGACATGATTAAGATATACGAACAACAGTTCCTAACCCCAGTACCGGAAGAAAAGCTAACAGAGTTTTTACCGGCCCTAAAAGGTTTTTATGGTATTGATGCTAATACTTTAGATATTTGTGCGGTTGTTTTCGAAGCAATCGCTGATTCCTGTATCATCTATAATCATAAGTTAAAAGTAGGGGATTATGAGATATTAGGGGGCTTAGTAAAAGAAGAGCTTGAAGAAGAGGGCTCTGAAGATAATGACACACAAGCCTATACCCTAGAATGTAAGCGTAATTTTTTCATCAATGATATAGAACTGCCTTATCAGTTTAACTTGTTCATCCATGGCGATGGTTATTCTACTTTAACCAAAAAAGAGTCTTTATTAGAAAAAATATACTGGTTTGTAAGTGATGGATTCGAAGAGAATTTGTTAGGCGACCCTGAAGATAATGAAAGCTTAGAGTCCATTAATGAGCAGTTAGCAAGTGTAGGTATTCGGGAAATGGATCTGACTACCATCTATGAAATAGTTGACTATGTAGAAGACAGCATCATAGATGATGACATGGTAGAAGCACTTAATAAGCTATTAGATAATGCTGAATAGGATGATAGAGATTATCAAAAACAAGAACACTTGAAAGTAGAGGTTAACGGCTAAACTACCAGCAGAAAAACCTCATGAAAAAGTCACGCTTTACGACATTATCAAAGATACTCTCTTCTTTTCAGGCAGAAGTCACAAGTATTTTTTATAGAAAAACCATTTTTGGTGGTTGATACATTTTATAGAAAAACCATTTTTGGTGGTTGATACATTAAGAATGTTTTGATGAGAAATATTCCAAGCGTAAGCACCCGTTAAAGTGAAAATAAGATAGTCCCAATACGTAGTTCTTCAATCCCTTGGTTTTGTGCCAGCACATCTTTAGGTGTGCACAGCTGGCCGACAATGGTTGCATTAGTGTTAGTGATGGCAGCCTTATCTGTCAAGCTTTCTTGATGTATAGTGCTGCGAGGTATTTAGAATGACCGAGCAACTTATTAATGCCACGCCTTACAAGAAAAAGTATAACCTGTTTATATTAATAGGTTTGGAGGCAAGTATTGGACACGTAGTTATGGCACAAATATCAAAACTATATACTTAAAAGATTATTTAGCAGGCACAGTAGGCTTGGTCATTTGCTGAGCAACCTGATCAGGTTTAAAACTAGCGTTCATAGGTTTTACCCAAAGAACTTGTGGGTCAAGGTGTGTATCTCCATCGGATATTTTCGATTGTATAATAGCCATAGCTTCCAACGTTTTTAAAATACTGGTCTCATCAATTGCTGTATTTAACAATATCATTCCGCTATTATCCTTTAGCCTAATACCGATTGTATCGACATGCATAGTTCCTTTTAATTGATTCAGCTTTGCTGCGATACCTAAAGACATTAAGCTTCCTATGTTAATGTTAGCTTTATTTGTAGTGATATTTGCAGTTAACCTTAAGCCAATACCTACTCTGGCATCCCCAATCTTGGCTTTCGTAATTGGGTTTATTACGTCTTCTACAATATATGGTGTGTAATCCATAATAACTTTATAAGTGCCTTTTCCAACATTTGCGTCTGCAATTGGAAAAAAGATTTTCCCACTTGAATCAAGCCTACTTACGCTAATTTCAGACCTTGTATTACTCAGTAACTTTAGTATTTCTTTATTTTCTATCTGAGCCCAATCTTTAGTAAGATTGCTTTTAGCTTCTTTATCAAAATATGTGATTAGTGGTGATCTTAGTGGAGGATCCATAATTACCCACTCTATTGCGCTTTCTCCCTTTGCCAGAGGCTTAAGATACACAGGATCCACCGCTACTACAGTCGCAAAAGAAGTCTGATTAAAAGCCTTGGGGATACCTCTTATTGTCGAGCAACCAACTAAAAGCGTCGGAAGAAGAACAGCTAAATACAACGATTTCTTTTCAAGAAATTTTGCTGTTAGGTAACTCATAACAAACTCCTTTTGTTACGTTTGATAAATTCAACTATAAAGCACCACGTCATTATTAAAATTAATATATGTTTAAAATTGAGTATACACTTAAAAATTCTAAAAACACTTGTTTCAAAGTCAGATAAAAATTTAATTAATATCTTTAATTCACACCATAAAAAATGCCAATCATTCCCATAATAGACGTTATGGTAAATAACTTTAGACCCGAAAAATTCGTTTCAGAGTAGTGACTAGGTAGTATTTTAATTGTTTTCGATGTGTTTATCGGCTTAATAGACTTGTTCCATTAAAGTATGTGTCAAGCCACCTCCTAAGTATTTATCATTCATAAATTTAAAATATTTTACAGGCTTAATTTCTCATTAAGTGAGTCGTCAAAACTTCCGCTATCCATTCCTCTTTTATAGCATAAACTCACATACATGAATTATATTCATCTTTAGTTTAAATTGTATCGTTTTCATTCATGTATTGGTTCGGGTATGATTCATCTCATACAGAAATTTGGTTTATCTTGAATAAATAAGGTAGCAAATCACCATGAGTAAAGAATTTAGCTGTTCAATTAAGAGCATTCGTTTTGATGAAAACTATCATCCTGCAGACAGCACGCGTCTGACGACCAACTTTGCGAATTTGGCTCGTGGCGAGCATCGTGAAGAGAACTTAAGCAAAACGTTAAGAATGATAAATAATCGTTTTAACGCTTTGGCACATTGGGATAATCCGACAGCAGATCGTTATTCTGTTGACGTTGATATCATTTCTGTAGACATGGATATTGAAGGCAAGGGCAATGCATTCCCTGTCATCGAGACATTAAAAACAACGATTGTTGACCATAAAGATAATACCCGTATTGAGGGTATGATCGGCAACAGCTTCTCGTCTTATGTGCGCGATTATGACTTTAGCGTCGTACTGTCAGAACATCATAATAAAAACTCAGCATCACCAACCCCCGCGAATTTCGGTGATTTACATGGCAAACTGTTTCAATACTTATTGAACTCAGAGGCATACAAAGCCAACTTTAATAAAAAACCTGTGATTTGCCTCAGTGTTTCAAGCCGTAAAACCTATCACCGTACTGCCAATCAGCATCCGGTATTAGGGGTTGAATACAGACAAGATGACTATTCGTTAACCGATGACTATTTTCATAAAATGGGTTTAACGGTTCGCTACTTTATGCCTGCCGATAGTGCGGCGCCTTTAGCGTTTTATTTTGCAGGTGACTTGCTAGGTGATTACACCGATCTTGAGCTGATCAGTGCGATCAGTACTATGGAAACTTTCCAAAAAATATACCGCCCTGAAATTTACAATGCCAACTCTACAGCAGGTCAAGTATACCAACCCAGTTTGAAGTACCAAGATTATTCACTGACTCAAATTGTTTATGACCGTGAAGAGCGCAGCCAGATGGCGGTGACGCAAGGTAAATTTACTGAAGAACAGTTTATCAAGCCATACCAAGCTATTCTTGAGGAATGGGCTGCAGGCTATGATGTTAAAAAACACGCTGCCTAACTGACCGACATATACAGCCATTCCGATGTAAAAAAGATATAGTGAGCCTGGGATACTACTTTAACAAACGTTTTGCAACATCTGTCAACATAGACACAGCAAGCAAGAAAAATTTATCCCAGTTGCGCGTCAAGACACAATGTGTCTACTTTATTTAGTACCAACTATAAAAAATTAAAATATAGAAGATGAGTCAACATGACAACATTATTACCGACACCATTACTGACACCAACGTTATTACCAACCTCAACCGCTGGTAGCTTACCAAAACCTTCTTGGCTTGCAGAACCTGAGAAAATTTGGTCCCCTTGGGCATTAGAAGGTGAGCAACTGATTGAAGCCAAACAAGATGCTTTACGGGTGTCATTGCAGGAACAAATGCAGGCAGGGATTGATATTGTCAGTGATGGCGAGCAGACCCGTCAGCATTTTGTGACTACCTTCATTGAACATCTTGATGGTGTAGATTTTGAGAAACGAAAGACCGTAAAAATTCGTGATCGCTACGATGCGAGTGTGCCGTCAGTCGTTGGTGCTGTGAGCCGTCAAAAGCCTGTTTTTGTTGAAGATGCTAAGTTTTTACGTCAGCAAACCAATCAGCCAATCAAATGGGCGCTACCCGGTCCGATGACGATGATTGATACGTTGTATGATGGTCATTATAAAAGCCGTGAAAAATTGGCTTGGGAATTCGCCATCATACTCAATCAAGAAGCGCGAGAATTAGAGGCCGCTGGTGTTGATATTATCCAATTCGATGAACCAGCCTTTAATGTGTTCTTTGATGACGTCAACGACTGGGGTATTGCCACTTTAGAGCGTGCACTTGAAGGTCTGAAATGTGAAACAGCGGTACATATTTGCTACGGCTATGGCATCAAAGCCAACACCGATTGGAAAAAAACCCTGGGTTCAGAGTGGCGCCAATATGAGCAAGCGTTTCCGAAACTGCAACAGTCTAAGATTGATATTATCTCGTTAGAGTGTCAAAACTCACATGTACCAATGGATTTACTTGAATTAATTCGCGGTAAAAAAGTGATGGTCGGTGCCATTGACGTGGCAACCAATAATATTGAGACCCCTGAAGAAGTTGCCAATACGCTACGCAAAGCCCTTGAGTTTGTCGATGCGGATAAGCTCTATCCTTCGACCAACTGTGGCATGGCACCTTTGTCTCGCCAAGTTGCCCGAGGCAAGCTTGAGGCTTTAAGTGCAGGCGCAGCAATCGTTCGTAAAGAACTGACTGCCTAACATTTACGCTTCTCAATATACTGGCGTAAAATTTAGCTTTTGTAGGATGAGTTTTTAATTTGAATGATGCTTATTGAAGTCCAGTCGTTGAGGAAATTCTATGTAAAGAATTTCCCTTGCGAAACTATGAGCTAGGGAATAATAAAGGTCTGGGAGACCTTTATCCTAGTGCAAGAGAAAATTTATAATTTTCTAGAAGCACAATTTTTTAACGTTTCTCAGGATTGCAGCAATGATTAAAGATAGGATTGAAGCAACTGATTTTAGAAATGCAATGTCTTCGTTAACGACTGCGGTCAATGTTGTCACCACAAAAGGCACATCAGGTGTGCATGGCTTTACGGCATCGGCGGTTTGTAGCGTCACAGATACACCACCAACCTTGCTGGTCTGTATGAATCAGAGCGCTCGGTCACATGCCCATTTTATTGAAAATAAAACTTTAAGTGTCAATGTGTTAGGTGCACAGCATGAACCCATATCCAATGCATTTGCATCCAAATTGAGTTCAGAGGAGCGGTTTAAACACGGTTCTTGGACTGAATTAGCAACAGGTGCCCCTGTTTTAGAAGATGCGTTGGTCAGTTTTGATTGTGAGATTGAGCAAATACAGGAAGTTGGCACGCATAGTATTTTTATGTGTCGTGTTGTCGCCATCAAACACAGTCAACAGGATGAAAGTTTGGTTTATTTTAATCGCGCCTATTCTCGAGTGGGTCAAGTGGCTCAAATAGAAATCGCTTAAGTTATACCAATTCTGAGAGATAAACTAACTTTGTTAGACGAGTTGAGACTACTTGTTGTAGTGCTTGCACTCGTCTGCCGCGTTATCCTTATTTTCAGAAACGGTATTAATTGTCTAACTATTATCAAATTGCTATCAAACTATTTATTCTTAAACCATTCATCCTCAAACTTTCATCAAATTGTGAAGTAAATATCCCGTGGAATTAATCATTTTCTTAGTAATAGGTGCTCTAGCAGGATTTGCTGCGGGGCTCTTTGGTGTGGGCGGTGGAACGATTATCGTACCTCTGTTATTTATCGTCTTTACTCAAATGGGTTACAGTCCTGATAATATCATGCATTTGGCTTTAGGTACTTCACTGGCGACCATTATCGTCACGTCTATAAGCTCGTTAATGGCACACAATAAAAAGGGCGCAGTCCTGTGGCCCGTCTTTAAAAATCTGGCACCAGGCTTAGCGGTTGGCTGTTTTTTAGGGGCAGGGATTGCAGGACAGATATCTGGTCTTTATCTTCAGCTAATTGTTGGTGTGTTTTTACTTTGGGTCGCTTATAAGATGTTTATGGGTGGCAAAAAGCAAGTAGATACCAATATTAATGATACCGGTAGTGATAAGATAATACTTCCTTCAAAACCTAAACAATTAGCGGCAGGTGGCGTTATTGGTGTCGCTTCTGCCATTTTCGGGATTGGCGGCGGCAGCTTAACGGTTCCTTATCTCACTCGTTATGGTGTGGTCATGCAAAAAGCGGTTGGAACGTCAGCGGCGTGTGGCCTGCCTATTGCCATTGCCGGCGCTTTAGGGTTTATGGTTTTTGGGATGCAGCAGGAAGTAAATGTTCCCAATACGATTGGCTTTGTACACGTTTATGCCTTTTTAGGTATTGGTAGCATGAGTTTTTTTACCGCTAAGGTAGGCGCGAAAGTCGCTCATATGTTATCACCACAACTATTAAAAAAATGTTTTGCGGTGTTGTTATTCGTTGTGGGATGTTTTTTCCTTTATAAAGGGCTGCTTTGAGTATTCATATTTGCGTCTCTAAAATGCAAAGCTCACGAACTGAACTGCCTAAAAAGTACACAGTAAAGTACAATACCACAATCTAAATAACCCAAACTCTTGATATAAATACCATGTAGCTTGCGGTTCAAGTCTTAACTAGGAAACTGAATCGGATTGATGACCATTCGCGTGGTTGGTAACCGCAATAGGTACAACCGATAGGTCGAACTCCTTAAGAGCCGTCAATCCCGAACAGACTACATAAACTACTATGGACAAGGCTCATAAGAGCGCTGTGAGGGAGGCTAATACCGTATTAGTTTTATATGAGATTGACTATAACTCAACCAATTGATAAATCTAATAACCAGTCATGATTTTCTAGGCCAACTATATGACCCCTTTACATACCGCATTAGCTGTACTGGTGACCTTTATTTGGGGTGTGAACTTTACCTTTATTGCGTGGGGGCTTGAAAGCTTTCCGCCGCTGATGCTCACTGCCCTGCGTTTTTTCTTTACCGCCGTGCCACTGGTTTTTTTTCTCAAGCCACCCAAGTTTAACCGTACGTTATTCATCTATGCCATCGGTACGTTTGTCATACAGTATGCTTTTGTATTCACCGCCATACATTTGGGTGCGTCGGCAGGGTTGACGGCACTATTGCTACAACTTCAGGTTTTTATCACCGTATTGCTGGCGTATGTCATATTGGGTGAGGCAGTGAGTCGTATACAGATCATCGGTATGCTGGTCGGCGTACTGGGCCTGGGCGTGATCGTGCTAAACCTGGGCGGTGATATGCCTTTGGTTGGGTTTGTCTGCATTTTAATTGCAGCAATAGGCTGGAGCTTTGGCAACATTGCATCAAAGCAGGCATCAACGCAAGCCGCTATAAATGCTAGGCAGCAGGGATCTGGTGTGTCACTTGTTTCGCCTAGCACTGGGAAGAATAAGGTATCCGCGTTGTCTTCCCTAGCACTGGTGGTATGGGGCGGTCTGATCGCCTGTGTGATTTTGACCCTATCTTCTCTCATATTTGAGACTGGCGCATGGCAGGTGGCGACGTTTACGGAGGCATCGCTCAAGTCTTGGCTGGCGCTTGGGTTTATCGTATACACCTCAACTCTCATTGGCTTTGGACTGTGGGCGCATCTGCTTAGTCAAAATACCGCCTCCAAGATTATGCCGTTTGCGCTACTGGTGCCGATATTCGGTATGGCAACGTCAGTGCTGCTCACAGGGGAAGTGGTGACATGGTGGAAGATGCTGGCGATGATTTTGATCTTGTCAGGATTATTACTGGCAAATGTGAAGATGGGGTTGGGGAGAAAGCCCCAATCAGCCCAACATTAGCTGCTAATGTTCCTCTAAGAGCGTTTATGGTAAATGAAAATTACACCAAAAAAGTCACCACCCCGATAGCTCTAAAATATATCTGCTAATACGGCATTAACTTCCCAATATAATCCTCCAAATTAATAAGTAAAGACATGCCATGACATTGCTGCAGAATTCAGTCATACACAAGTTAATAGTTTTTCTAGTAGCAATGATTTCTTTATATCAGCCACAGCTGTGGATTTTAACCAAGTCCAACGATTCGCTAACCAAGGGCATGCTTTGGCTCAATCTGGTCTTGGATTGATGTACTACAATGGCGAAGGCGTGCGTCAGGATTATGCCAAGGCACGTGAATGGTTTGGCAAATCCTGTGATAATGGTTCTCAGGATGGCTTTGACAGCTATCGAATATTAAATTGAAAATAGGCTGCTAAAATTTCGTTGAATCTAAAAAATAAAAGGTAGAGAAAAACAACTTTATTTAGGTAGTCTAGAAATCACTTATTGGTATAAAGAAATAGACAAGACAAGAAAGTGTGTAAATACTAAGGTTATATCGGTCTGTTTGCAATAAGGTTATAACATCGTTGATATATAAAAGTCATAAGAAGTAAATAAGAAAAAAGTAAGGTTCAGAGTATCCTGAATTATATGTGAGTACCATTTAGACTAAATATTCATTTACACAGAAATCCTTTATCTACAATGTAAGCCATTAAAATCAAAACGTTGGCAAGAAATTTGTCTGCATAAGTAAAGCGACCTGTCAAAAATAGCTGACCTAATACAAAAATGGCCGTACTGAACCAAATCAGTACGACCATCAAACTTACCGTTTTTTATAAGTTACTCACAGCAGTAACGTTAAACTTACTCTAAGTGATGAACTTCTTGTAAACCATAAACAGGTGTCTCTACACCCTCCATTCTGGCTTTAAGCTGCAGTGATAAGTATTGAGAATAATGTCGAGACTGATGTAAGTTTCCGCCATGAAACCATAACGCCTGCTGCTGCGTTGGTTTCCACATATTTCTTAACTCACCTTCCCAAGGGCCTGGGTCTTTGGCTGTATCTGAGCCCATGCCCCAACACTTACCGACTTTATCGGCTACTTCTTGTGAAATTATTTTCGCAGCCCAACCATTCATGGAGCCAAACCCAGTGGCATACACAATTAAATCAGCTTCTAGCTCTGTGCCATCAGTTAGCACCACTGAATTAGGTTTGATATGATCAATACTTACTTTAGGTTTAAGCTTTATCTTACCTTCCGCTACAAGCTCAGAGGCACCGACATCAATATAGTAACCAGAACCTCGACGTAAATATTTCATAAAGAGACCGGTATGATCTTCACCAAAGTCGAGCATAAAGCCTGCATCGGTTAGTTTTTGATAGAAGTCAGCATCTAACTCTGCCACTTTACGATAGACAGGTTCATGAAATTGCGGCATAACTTTAAAAGGAATAGAACCGAAAGTCAGATCTGCCTTATAAGTGGTAATTCCTTTTTCAACGGCTTCTTCTGAGTATAAACCACCTAACACTTCATCCATCAGGGTGTTTGACTTAATAATATGCGTTGATGAGCGTTGTATCATGGTGACGTCTGCGCCATTTTCCCAAAGGGCAGCACAAATATCATGCGCCGAGTTATTAGCACCCAGTACCACACATTTTTTCCCTTGATAAGCTTCGCCACCTGGGTGTTGGCTAGAGTGATGTTGCTCTCCGGCAAAATCTTCCATACCAGGAATTTCAGGAATATTTGGTAACCCTGACATACCCGTAGCTATAACCAACTGTTTAGGATGCAATACTAAATGTTCACCTGCTCTGTTAACTTCGACATTCCATTGCTGTAACTCTTCATCAAAAGCAGCACTGATACATTCAGTCGATCCCCAATAGTTTAACTCCATAAGCTTAGTGTACATCTCTAACCAATCACCAACTTTGTCTTTTGGGGTAAATACTGGCCAGTTCTCAGGAAAAGGAATGTACGGCATGTGGTCGTACCACACAGGGTCATGTAAGCATAATGACTTATAACGGTTACGCCAGGTGTCACCTGGCTTCGGTTGCTTATCAATGATAATTGTTGGAACTTCGAGTTGCCGTAAACGAGCGCCTAGACCTATACCACCTTGGCCACCACCAATAACTAAGCAATAAGGCTGCTCGCTATAACCAAGATTTTTTTCCTCAAGTTGACGTTTTTCCAACCACGTCAAACGATCAGGGTTAACGCCGTGTTCAGCACCTTTTGGGCGTAATTGTTTACGCTTTTCAGGGAAGTCTTTGAGCTCAACCATAGTGGTTAATAATGTCCAAGCTTTACCGTTACGCAGACGTAAATGTCCATAGCCTTTCGCCACTTTGGTGTTAAAGGTTATCCAAGCTTCTATAACCCCATCATTTTCCACTGCTTCTTCATCAAGCTGCCAGTTATACGGTTCAGTAGTTTCTAAGGTATGTGAAAGCATTTCTTTAATTTCATCTTGCCCCTCTAGCGTTTTTATATTCCAGGTAAAGGAAACTAAATCACGCCAGTATCCTTCCGTTTCAAAATACCCAACCACTTTGTCTATATTTTTTGTGCGCAAGGCTTGATCAAAATCTTGCAGCCAATTAGTTACTTGTTGGCTTGCGGACAGCTTATGGTCTACTTTTTGATAAGTCATAAAAACCCTCTCCTTGGATATCTTTATTTGACCCTATTGCTGAACTCCATGTGCAGCAGTAAAAAACGTACTAAACAAGATGCTTTCCGAAGTAAAAAAAGCATAACCTGTTGATATAAATAAATATTTTATAAAAAATAAAAACAATATCTCTTTAGAAGAGTTATAGCCTTTAAAGACTATAACTCTTCTAAAGAGATATTGTCAAACCTGGTATATGGACGTTCTCACACGGCTCGGCCATCCAAATATCATGCAGTGCTTCTTTCACTTTTAGTTGCACCGCCTCGGGTAGTTTATTGAGCACATTGACTGTTTTATGCACCTAGCAGCGTTGTTGTTTGGTTTGTGGATATATCTTGCTTAGTGCTTTCCAGAAGACACAGGCGATCATCTAGGCGGACCACGTCAAAAGGTACCCGTAGTACTTATCACTGAGGTCTCTTTGCTGCCATTCTCGGTGCTCATCAATCCAGCGTTCTTTAGGCCTAGAGATGGTGTTAGATGACAAACCTTTAGTATTGTCGCCTAGCACAGCTGCTAAAGCTTCTTGATAGTCACTTGTGGAAACACCTTTTGTATATCGTAAAATGATTTGAAAGCTATCATTATAGCTGCTAATTTTGAACCGTATGTTTAATTGTAAATAGTCGTCTAAACTTGAGTTAATAATAATAATTCGTAAATATTATAGAGAGTTAGCTATTGATCATTACTAAATATAATTCGGAAAACATTTAATGTATTTAGCTGATTGATAAGTGACCCTTATCCTTCTAATAACTATCAAAAGGAATTGATAATGAAGTTTGCTCCTCTTTTCTCTATAGCAGCGCTTGCAACCGTTAGTTTGTTTGGTTGTTCTAACCAGTCTGATAATAGTGATACTGCCTCCTCTCAAGAAACCACTGTTCTGCGTTTTTCGCATTTTTATCCAGCGACCGCTGATGTTAATCAACAGATCTTTGAACCTTGGGCTAAAAAAATCGAAGCAGACTCTAACGGGCGCCTCAAAGTCGAGGTATATCCATCGGCAACCCTTAGTACAGAAGATACGGCTTATGAGTCCACAGTAAAGGGAATGATTGACATCGGCTCCCAAGTCCAGGGTTATACTAGTGGACGTTTCCCACTGACTCAAATTGCAGAACTTCCAGGCTTGTCTAACTCATCGACGCAAACGGGTTGCATGCTCCAAACCCTTTATGAAAATGGTACCATTTCTAGCGAATACGAAGACTCGCATCTACTCTTTATGTTCGCTACTGGGCCTGGCACTCTACATACTACCGACAAGCTTATTCGAACCCCTGAAGATATGGAGGGTATGCGTATTCGCAGGCCTTCTGCTGTAGCCGGTGACATTATTGAAAGTATGGGTGCCTCTCCTGTAGGCTTGCCTGCAAACGATATATACACGTCTCTACAGCGCGGTGTCGTTGACGGTTTGAGTTTTCCATGGGAAGCGATCACGACTTTCAAACTTGATGAATTAACCAAATACCATACCAATATCCCGTTCTATAGTTCTGCTCTGATGATGACTATGAATAAAGATAAATATGAAAGTTTGCCTGATGACTTAAAAAAGGTAATTGATGACAACTCGGGGATGGCGCTTACTAAAAAAGTCGGAAAAATGTGGGATAAGACTGATTTGCTAGGCCTTCAAGCTGCTAGAGATAGAGGGGATGAGATTGTCAATATACCCGACCCACTCAATGATCCAGACTGGAAAGGACCTCTTTTAAAAGGAACCCAAAAATACCTTGATGATGTAACCGCATTAGGACTTGATGCCGAAGGTGTTTATAAAAAAGCCAAAGCTGCTAGTGCTGCCTGTAAGGTTTAATTCGTCAGAGGCGTGCCAGGTTATTTTATAATGTGACAATGCGAATAAATGTAGATTAGAGTCTGATGAAGTGAATAACTAAACACTATAAGTATTTAATGTTAACGAATACGATTTACTTTATAAGAAGGTCACATCTACATAAAAGCGACCACTATTAGAATTTTGATGCTTCACAGAATAAGAAATAGACACAAGGAAGAACACCATGTCAGGGATTGAGTTTTATACTAACGGACATATTGTCAGTGACACTGACAGTATGCGCCAAAAGCTAGGAGCGCTAGCCAAACAGTACTCTGCCACATCAGCCATTATCGTCACTGACGCTGGTATCTCGCAACTGGGTTACGTTGATATCGCACAGCAGTCTTTACAAGAAGTGGGCGTTGAAGTCGTGGTTTTTGATACCGTCGTTGCTGATCCACCTGTTGAGGTCGTTAACGACGCCATTACACTGGCCAGAAGCAATCACTGCGACTTGGTTATTGGTTTGGGCGGTGGCAGCTCTATTGATACGGCAAAAATTGTCGCTTTATATCCCAATGATTTCGAATCAGTCACTAATATCTTAGATCTTGATTTAAGCGGCTTTAAGAAGTTACCGCTGTTCGCGATACCCACCACTGCCGGCACGGGTGCAGAAGCAACTTTCGTATCAGTCATAACCGCTAAAGATGGCAGTAAAAAGGCCATCTATACGCCTAAAATTCTACCGGATGTTGCGATCTTAGATGCGACGCTCACGCTCAAACTACCCCGTCATATTACAGCGGCGACTTCGCTTGATGCGATGGTCCATTGTATTGAAGCTTATACCAGTCGTACTAAGAAAAACCCGATTTCAGATGCCCTAGCCGTTAAAGGCTTGCAAATGCTGTGGCATAATTTTGAACGAGTACTGGATCAAGGTGATGATATAGAGGCGAGAGGTGAGATGTTATTAGGTTCATCGCTGGCTGGTATCGCTTTTGTCAATGCGTCAGTCGCGGCTGTCCATGGACTCTCCTATCCGCTCAGTATTAACTTTCATATTCCTCATGGTCATGCCAATGCGCTGGTCATGTGCTCGGTATTTACTTTTAATTTGCCAGAAGCAGCACCTATGTATGCAGAACTGGCCCGCGCCGTCATGCCGAACCAAACCTCGACTATGACGGACTTAGAGGCGGCAAGTCTATTTATACATCAATTAAAGAAATTCTTAGAGATGAGTGGCCTTAAATATCGTTTAAGCGAACTCGATATTACAGAAAAAGATATTCCAGCACTAGCGGACATCGTTATCAATACTTATGCGCGGCTGATTGCGACCAATCCCAAGGATATGACAGTAGAAGAGGTGACGACGATGTATAAGGACATACTCTGATAGACCCAATATACCGTCCTAAAATGTGTCAACTTATTTTAGGAGGGATAAAGTTGAAACAGCTGATAGAAGCGTTTCTTTAGCCTTTGCTTTAGCGACTTCCGTATTGGTCAATGGGTTAGTAATGCGAGCCATGACAGTAATTTCATTTAAGATAAACAGTAAAAAGGGTCATTACCGCTTAGTTTACTGTTAAAAATCTCAGTTTGCTATAGACGACTACGGACACAAAAAAGCCCAAACGCTTATCACGTATGGGCTAATTGAACTTACTCGGACTACTGTATGGTACCGGTGGTCGGACTTGAACCGACACGCTTTTAAAGGCAACGGATTTTGAATCCGTCATGTCTACCAATTCCATCACACCGGCGTGTTAGGTAACAATGTTGGTACTGCTAAACATTATTGAATTGGGCTACAGGGTTAGCTGTATAGGCTGCATATTATAACAGCCTAATTTTGAGGGTCAAGAATTATTTATTATAATTATCTTTTTCTAACCAACAAAAGCACGTTCGACCGCATAGTCCGCTTGTACACCCATACGTGGTGAGACTGTCAGCCCAAAGTCGTCTAAAATATCTGACACCTCGGCATTGAAAGGCATACTACCGCAGATCAAGACGCGGTCATCGTCTTTATTGATCGGTGGTAAGCCAATATCTTCAAAGAACTTGCCAGATTTCATCAAGTCAGTGATACGGCCCGTGTTTTTAAAGTCTTCACGAGTAACAGTAGGGTAATAAATAAATTTTTCGCGGAATAATTCGCCAAAGATCTCATCATTAGGTAACTCATTTTCGAACATGTCGCAATAGGCCAAATCATCTATATAGCGAACGCCATGTACCAAAATTACTTTTTCAAAGCGCTCATAGACTTCAGGATCACGAGCTAATGCTAAGAATGGCGCAAGGCCTGTGCCTGTTGACAGCATATATAAATTTTTTCCTGGTAGTAGATCATCTAATACCAGCGTGCCCGTGGGCTTTTTACTGACCAATAACTCGTCGCCAACTTTAATATGTTGTAGGCGTGAAGTTAAAGGACCGTCTGGAACTTTAATAGAAAAGAACTCTAAGTGCTCTTCGTAATTAGGGCTAGCAATCGAGTAAGCTCGCAATAGTGGCCTGCCATCAACGACGATACCAATCATTGCAAACTCACCGTTACGGAAGCGTAAGCCATCGTCGCGCGTAGTTTTTATGGTAAATAGAGCGTCATTCCAATGATGAACCTCTGTGACCGTTTCGGTGCGAAGTTTTGACATAAAGTCCTCGTTGATTAATCGTTATTTGCGTAAATAGAATAGGGCTAAAGCTGTTAATAGTGTTTTTATAGAGAAACATTTTTATAAAGACCTATTTTACCATTATTTCTAGGCCCGTTTAGACTTGATAAGTCCCTAGCCATCCCAGCACCACATAGTTCACATTTAACTGATACATGAATGCAAGTTATTCTCAATAAATAATATTATTCATCATAACAAACTTTAAAATAAAAATCCGCCAAGCAAGCTCTCAGTAGCATGATAAAATGGAATATCGTTAGCGACATATTTTGCATAGGCTGTCGTATTGGTTTTTTATAGACTTATTTGTTAATAAGGAAGCAGGGTTATGCCTTGTCATGTTGCGCCTATTATTGGCTACCATCGTGCGCCATTGTCACAGAAATTTGGTGCCCCAAGGCAGCCGAATCTAGTGGCGTTGACTAGTGTCATTGAGATGCTTGCTCCTTATGATACACCAGCGGCATTTGTAGGATTAGAAGCATTTAGTCATATTTGGATCAGTTGGCAGTTTCATCACAATTATTTAAGTAAAACCAATCATCTAAATGAAATGAACCCTTCGGATAAAGCAAATGTAGCAACTGACGGTAATGTTAACGCGACGTTTCGCCCGCAAGTACGACCACCAAGGCTAGGTGGCAATCAAAAAATAGGGGTGTTTGCCAGCCGTAGTATGTATCGTCCTTCTGCTCTGGGGCTATCGGTGGTCAAGCTTGAGCATATTGAGGTAGTAGAGGGTAAAGTGCTACTGATTATTAGAGGCGCTGATATGATTGATGGGACACCAATTATCGATATCAAGCCCTACGTGGCTTATAGTGATGCGATCAGTGTTGCCCATAGTGGCTTTGCAGCCGATGCGCCAACAGTGTTAACGGTAATGATGTCTGAACAGGCCCGAGATCAATTTATAGAAATCATCGACGCAGGTCAGGATAATAATCGCGAGAAAAGCGCTACTGTGTCAGCCATTATTTATAAGAGGCAAAAACAACTAATAGCGTCTGACATTGAGCTTATAAAAGCCTTAATTGCCCAAGATCCGCGCCCTGCGTATCGCCGTGAGGAATTACATACAGGGTTTGTGATGCGTTATAAATCTGTTGATGTTAGCTTTGAGCGGATAGAAACCGGCCAATTACAGATAACGGCGTTTAAAGAAATTGCTTAATTTTGGTTTTATCATTATTTTTAAATGAAGAATGAAGTCCTTGTCAAAGAGCCCCTCTTGAAAAACAGCCTTGCTAAGGCAATTAACACTCTTATTAATACAATTATTTATTACGAGATTATTTATGTTTACTGATAGCCACTGCCATCTTAATCGTTTAGATTTGACTCGCCATGATGGTGAATTAGCTGGCGCAATTGCCGCTATGAAAGACGCCAATGTCACCCGTGCGATGGCGATCATGTGTGACTTTGCTGAGTACGATGAGATTGCTCATATTGTCAGCACGTATGGTGATGAGACTTTAAACCTAGGTATGAGTGTGGGTATTCATCCTTGTGAAGATATTAGCGTGTTACAGTCAGCAACTATAGAGCGGCTGATCACGACTGCTGATGCTGATCATGTCTGGGCAATAGGCGAGACTGGGCTGGACTATTATTGGTCAACCGAGAATAAAAATGAGCAGCAGGCCAGCCTTGCCCGTCATATCCATGCCAGCCAAAGCCTCAAAAAACCGCTTATCGTGCACACTCGTGAAGCCAAGCATGACACCATTGATATTTTAAAGGCAGAAGGTGCTGAACATGGCATCATTCATTGCTTTACTGAAGATTGGGATACCGCAAAGCGTGCATTAGACTTAGGGTTTTATATCTCATTTTCGGGTATTGTCAGCTTTAAGAGTGCGCAAACCATAAAGGATGCGGCGCAAAAAATGCCTAAGGATCGATTGCTGATTGAGACTGACAGTCCTTATCTTGCGCCAGTACCTAAGCGTGGACGGCCGAATGAGCCTGCCTATGTGCCGTATGTAGCAAGTTGCCTCGCCGATTTATATGGGTGTAGTGCTGAAGAAGTCGGAGCCCTGACCGCAAAAAACTTTGAGAATTTACTAGCACAGTATCATTAAAATCGTTATGCTATGACCAATCAGTCATTTATTGAATGTACGTGTTAAGCGGCTAGTTATTTGTATGGTACCGATCAGTGGAGTGACTCGTTATGGCTATGGTACGGTCATATTATAGTCCGTATCGACGTACTAATTATTGCACTGTGGCCATCTGCTTAATATTGTTAGATTCTAGGAGAGATCATGAGTCGTCAGCACCAGTTTAAGGCACGAGAAGAGAATATCTTAGCGATGGCTGAGCAACTGCTGCTAGAGTCTGGCAATGGTGATATCACTTTGGACAGTTTGGCTGATCAGCTTGACTTGGCTAAAGGCACACTATATAAGCATTTTTCTAGTAAAGATGAGCTTTATTTACGTATTATTATTCGCTACGAAGAACAACTTTTTGAGATTAATCGTATTGATGACTGCCCATCAGCAGGGGTGGCGCGTATGATATTTCAGCAGTTATTCAATCCGCAAAAAGCCATGCTTTTGAATCAAATCGAAGAGCGACTGGCTGCCTCTGTGACCGGTTTGAATCGCTTATTTGGTGAGCTGTATGATATTCGCCGCCAGCGTATGAAGCGTTTGATTGATATTGTCAGTGCTCATCTAAAAGATGAGCGCAGCAGTTTGAGTACTCGTGATTACCTATCTTCTATTTGGGCGATGGGTCAGGGTGGTGCCGGACTACTGAATTCTAGCTTTTATCAGCGTTACTTAGGTCGTCGCGATACCTTGCGTTATGCTTTGGTTATGCAGATGTTAGAGTTGCCCAGTCATTATCCTACTTATGCACCTGATCAAGAAGTAATGGATGAAGATATGCAGGAGTTGGTAGAGCAGATTGATACCGAGTCAGAAGCCCATCGCAATGCCACTTATTAATATCTAAAAAAACCTAACCGGTGTAGTCTACATCGGTTAAAATCTCAAACGTTAGGTTTTATTTCAGCGACTGATTGCATGTTAATAATCAGTTTTTCACTTAATAAATAGCCCTTAACGTTTGCTAGTTATCCTTGTGATTTTACCCCCTACGACAATGATAATAGGTGCCCTATGCCGGTTACTGCCAAAGCTCAGTCCAGCTCAGCGCCTTGTTCACTTCGATGCTCATTTCGATATTCGCCTCATCCTAATTATTGTCAACAACTGACCTTTAAGTCGCTATCAAGAGTGGCCCACACGCAGGCAGGCTTTACGCTGGTTGAAATTGTAGTGGTGGTAGTTATCATATCGATATTTGCAGGCATGATAAGCTTATCAGTCGGTAGTAGTAACTCTCGAAAGAACCGCGCCTTTTATGAACACTTTACTGATTCGCTAAGTTATGTGCGCCTGCTCTCTGCTGAGCGTCTGCAGCCGATGGGGCTGAGCCTGCAAGCAGACAAACAAGGCCAAGTCACGCCAGTTATTGTCACCTTATCCAATCCTTATATTAATTATCAAAATACTGCCATATCAAACAATACTGATAGTAGTCCCAAAAATTCAATGGAGCTTTCAACCAACTTATTAGCCGCTAATACCGACAAACTACCAACACCAAGCTGGGCACTTGAGCCAGAAGTAACGTTACCAGCGCTGCCTGCTGGGGTCAGTATCAGTATTCAAAGCCTAGATGCCAGTAATATGACTGGTATAAATAGTTCAGTAGAGCCGCGAGCATTGCAGCCTTGGTTTACTGGGCAAACGGTACCGCAACTATTATGGTTCGGGACTGGGCAGGCTACGCCGGCAACCATAGAAGTACGGTATCAGTCGCGTTTGGTTGGTGAGGTTATTACCATTATGCCTGATGGTAGTATGACGATCGGGCAGGGGATATAGCTGATGAGCGTTCTTTCTAAGTCGATAAGTCAGGCACCAAAATCGTCTGTCACTGGCGGCAACCGTGAGGGTGGATTTACGTTGATTGAGGTGATGGTGGCGCTAGCGATTTTAGCAGTGGTGGCGGTGGCTGCTAGCCGTGCCAGTAGTGCTTATTTAAACTCAGTCGATGTGTTGCAAACACGAACGCTTGCGCACTTTGTAGCGCAAAACGCAGCTGCTGATCTACGTATTCAAGAGACTTGGTTGACCGCCAACCGTACGCAAAAGTTCAACAGTCAAGGTCGTGATTGGCAAGTAACGATGACGGTTGCTGATACCCTAACTCCAGCACTAAAAGAGGTGAATATCACGGTTGCGCCTATTGTTGATAATCAAGCACATACGGTCGTTACTGATATTAATATAATGCTAAGTAATACTGAGCAAGAAATTGGCAGTTTGGATTTGGCCAGTTTAGGATCCTCTAGAGGTGAGCGGTGAGGCAGCAGCAGGGTTTTACCTTACTTGAGCTGATGGTAGCGATGGCGATATTTGCGATGTTAGCGGTTGCTGGCTGGCAAGTGTTTGATGGCGTTAACCGAGCGCGCGAACGGGCGCAGTACCACGCGGATCAGCTGGCCGTATTGCAGTATGCGTATTTGCAATTGCAACAAGATATGGGGCAAATTATTGATTATCAAGCGCCTGCTGAGCAAAATTTTGGCGTCAATAATACTACCAATACGCCAAACCCAAATGGCAATAACAATAATAATGAAAACGATAATACCGGAAAGAATAAGCAAGCCCTACCTATCTCCGTTGAACCTTTTATGAGTTTGGATAGTGAGCATGTAGACTTTGTGCGCTTTGCAGATCCTGATCCGCGTTATCAAAGTAGCCCTAGCCTACAGCGTGTTGAATATATCTTTGCCGACCAGCGTTTGATTCGTCGGCAGTATACTAGTATTCAAGGGGGACGTGATAGCATCAGCTTAGACACCGTACTGCTTGAAGGGGTAAGTGCTGGGCGCTGGCAGGCTTATTTGCCCGAAATAAGCCTGAAGTTCCCCAATAGAGATAGCGGTAATAATAACAGCACTAACAATAATAACTCAGCGGTAGGACAAACGGCTACTCGCACTACTGACAAATCTGAAATTATTCTGCTACCCAAAGGGATAGGGGTGAGCTTTACTTATCAAGACATGCCGATCACATGGCAATGGGCGCTGACCCCATAAGCGCTTCTTTACAACTGTAACGACCTAATAAAATAAGACACTTATGTCAATGACAGCAGACTCTCAGCGCGGTGTGGCACTTTTGACCATTTTACTTTTGGTGGTCAGTATTACTGTGGTCGCAGGGGCGATGCTGGCCAGTCAAAAGATTGCGATCCGCCGTAGTGGGCTACTCTTTAATCAAGACCAGCTACTACAAGATATTGATGCCGGTCAGCAGTTAGCAATGACTATGATTCGTGCTGATAATAAACTGAACGATACCGACAGTGCACAAGACATTTGGGCGCAGCCTCTGCCACCTTATACTTTAGGCTCGCATACCATCACCGTTGAATTACGTGACGAAGCCAGCCGTTTTAATATTAATAATCTCTATCATAATGGGGCGACTGATAGCGCTGCTCTCACCGTATTCCAGCGCTTATTGAGCCAGCTAAATCTGGAGCCCGATATCGCGATTGCGGTGCTTGATTGGCAAGATACGGATAACGAGACTTACAAAGACGGCGGCGATGAAGGGGTAGTCTATGCGCGGCAGGCAGGAAATTTAGCAGATAAAACCTTACCTAATCAGCCGTTTGCGAGTGTTGAACAATTGCAAGCAGTTCGCGGAGTGAGCGCTGAAGTGTTAGCAACCCTGCGACCTTATATTACCGCTGTACCTTATTATTTACCGATTAATGTTAATACCGCAAGTCCCGTGGTGCTGGCAGCGTTGGTAGAGGGTGCGACTGCTGAGCAGATGCAAGCACTGACTGATTTGCGCGCTCAGCAGACAGTTGGGTCTATCGATAATTTATGGCAACTGCCGCAGTTGAGCGTTCTCAGTACGGAGCAGCGTCAGGCAATAGAACCCTTATTAGCAGTTGATAGCCAAGCATTTATGGCACTTATTATTGCTACAGATAGCGCAAATATTGGCGAAGCGCGGCAACGTTATGCAACCGTTTTGATTAGTAAAGCGGACGTCAATAATAATAGTGGCAATGCCAATAATAATCCCAACCCTAATAGCAATAACGATGATAACAGTATGGGCAGTCCTAAAGTTATCAAAGTGGTATCGCAACGTTTATGGGCGTTTCGGCCTAGTTTTTAGCATTATAAAGTTTAATCACTAAGGCGAGTCTCTTCACTAGACTTCCAATTGTAGGCGCCATAAAACAGCATTTGTGCTTGGCGGATACAATTATGTAGCATCAGCTGCTTTTCATCTTCGATTTCAGCCAAATCAACTTCATCATCATGATCTTCACAATAAGTTAGCTCCAGCCAATCGATAATCCAAGAAAAGAACATATTTATCCCAGCTTCAGACAGTAGCCGACGATCATGATCATTGATATGAGCAAATGCAGGCTGTAGCGCCAAGTCTTCTCCTAAAATTTTGCCATGCATTTTTATCAAATTATTGATAGCTTTACGCACCGCTTCTGAGCCCCCAAAGCGTTCGCTAACCAAAAACTGCCAATAACGTGGCTGTGCGCTGATGGTCTGCAAAAATAGCTGGATGCTTTTGGCAATTTGTCGGTCAAAGCTACGTTTGCGCCCAATTTGTAGGCTGTCGCTCAATATAGCTAGCGTACCGCCTAATTCCTCAACCACTAACGCCTGACCCAAGGATTCCATATCATCGAAATGGCGATAAAATGCCGTCGGTACCACACCAACCTCACGGGTCACTTGTCGAAGGCTAATGGAGCTAAACGATTGGCCGGTCATACAGAGATCCAGTACGGCATTAAAAAATGCCCGCCGAGTCTGAAGTTTTTTTTGTTCGCGACTGCTCATAATATTTCAAAATTATCCAATAGACGTTTATCATACTCATTTCAGCGCAAAAATACGAATGAAAACCTTATCTGTATGAAGTAAAGGTAATTTTTATACCCTACTTAAACCATTGTGCCCCAATGACCTTGCAATTCTTGTGCCAATCTATAAGCTTCATGGTCGTTCATACCTGTAATAAAATCTAAAATATTGAGAATGTTATGATAAATGTTATCTGATAATAGGTGTCGATGTTCAGTAAGGTGGGGTTGTAGTAAACTAAGCAGCCGCTGTTGTTCAAAAGACATAGGCGCGGTTTGTAATTTTTGTATCGGTATCCAGGCGAGTGGCATAAAAGAATCGAGCAGCCGATGCAAGCACTGATTGGCCATGAGCTCCATTCTTACTTTACTGGGATGGTTAAATATTTTCTCACGTGCCAATTGCTTGGCCTCATTGATACCGTTTTGAACATTCCTATCACAATGGGCAAACAAACTACCGGTTAGGGTTCCTGCTAGCATGGCATCGGCATTGGCCACAAAGGCATCGGTGACGGTATTGACCAAACGCATCATTGCCCGTGCACGTAGTGACGCTAAACTTTGCCTAACGGATATCTGTGGTGGCAGAATAATAGTAGCAGGGCGCTCGCCAATCAGCTCATAAAGTATATTCGCCACCTCGGTATAACTGAGCATATTAAGATGAACGCCATCTTCTAAATCTATCAGCGCATAGCAGATATCGTCTGCCGCTTCTAGCAAATAAGCGAGCGGATGACGAGCAAAGCCATCGTGATACTCTGAGCGCGGCAAATTCAAGCAAGCTGCTAACTCTTCTAATTGCGTAGCTTCACTATAAAAACAGCCAAATTTCTGTAAATCAGTCATTGCCGGTATTGTCTGGTTATGATTAACATCAGATTTTTTGACGTGAGAAGGGTTGCTATGCGTTGCTAGCCATGGATATTTCATAAACGCGCCTAGAGTAGCGCAAGTGAGACGCATACCACCGGTATCAGGATGATGCTCATTGCGCACCAATAACCGAAACCCTTGAGCGTTACCTTCATAGGCTAGAACATCCAAGCGTTCATTTGTACTTAAATGCTGCAATATTATCTCGCGCTCAGGATGCAAAAACCAGTCACGAATGGCATATTCTCCGGCATGACCAAAAGGCGGATTGCCAATATCATGGGCTAAGCAAGCTGCTTGCACAATCACCCCAACATCGGCGGGTGTGACTCCCGCTGGTAAGCCGTTTGGCAATTTATCATGTAACTTTTCTGCTGCCATCATTCCTAATGAGCGCCCAATACAAGATACTTCCAATGAATGAGTTAAGCGCGTATGAATACCCAATTGATTGGTCAGCGGATGCACTTGGGTTTTTTGATTGAGCTGGCGGAAGGAGTGTGAAAAAACCAAGCGATCATAGTCTTTATGAAATTGGGAACGTGTGGTTTCAATAGATCTAGAGTTTTTGGATGAACCAAGACGCTGCGAATTTAACAGATAAGACCACTGGCTAGTTAAAGATGGTGAGGACGTTAGATTGCCTTGCATATTGAATAATATCCGAGACTAGAGTGACCTCTAGCATAGCAAAATAGCATCCTTGGTACACCACCTAGAAGGTTGTATTTTTAGAGCATTGTATCTTCTCAATCAAAGATCAGGAAAAATCCAACATTGCCCTGTGAATAGGTTTAAGACTTCAGATCATGACAGTTGAATAGTACTTTTTCTTTTTCGATAGGAATATTGCTATCTAAAGTTTTATTAATCAAAGTAGCGTCATCTCCATCAACCTACCAAATCAATCCAGCATTATCATTAATTCCATATTCTGTTTCATAGCTCATCATTGTCGTTGAACTAGATATGGCTGAACTGGCTACGACTGGACTGGGCGTTAGATCATATTGAATACCATCAATTAACAAATGGGTGCCGTTTTCGTCAGCTGGTATATCAGTGGGTTTTTCAGCTGGTGCGGCATAATGTGCTTCAATAATTTGCTTAGAGCCACACTCATAAGTGGTCATGGCTATAGCTTGATGGTCATGATTGCGTTCATGTTCACTCTCATGTTGGTCATGGTCGTGACCTTCAACGTCGGTAGTATGGTCATGGTGCTCATCAGGATTTTCACTGTCCCCTAGAAGCGCTTCAGAACCTTTTTGACAGCCACCTATTAAAAGAGATAAAGACAACAGGGCCGCAAAAGATTTAGGGTTATCCATAGATAGTAGGGAGTGTATAAAGTGAGCTCATTATAGGTTAAGAAAATGACAATACTATATATATGTAATGTTATAATATAACACATGAAAGATATAAAAAAACCAACGAAAGCTAAAATCGTTGGTTTTTAAAATTATTATCATTCAAAAAAGTTAAAAGAGTAACTGTCTGGTCGTTAGACGTTGAATCTAAAGTGCATCACATCGCCATCTTGGACGATATAGGTTTTACCTTCTAAACGTGATTTACCGGCTGCTGCTGCGCCTTTTTCGCCATTACACTCAATAAAGTCGTCATAAGCGATAACTTCAGCACGAATAAAGCCGCGCTCAAAGTCAGTATGAATGACCCCAGCAGCTTGAGGCGCAGTCGCGCCGATAGCAACGGTCCAAGCGCGTACTTCTTTCACACCAGCAGTAAAGTACGTCTGCATATCAAGTAAGTCATAACCGCCGCGAATCACTTGATCAAGACCGGCCTCTTCCATACCCATATCTTCTAAGAAATCTTTTTTGTCATCTTCATCGAGTTGAGCAATCTCAGATTCGATTTGATTGCATAGTGCAATGACAATCGACTCATCACCAGTCGCATAGTTGCGTACCGCATCAAGATAAGGGTTATTCTCAAAACCATCTTCGCTGACGTTAGCGATATACATGGTAGGCTTAAGAGTAATAATGCCATAGCTTCTGATCAGCTTCTTCTCATCGGTATCGAGGTTTGCCGCGCGCGCTGGTTGTCCTTCAGCTAATAGCGGCTCGATTTTTTTAAAGACATCTAACATCGCTTGCGCGTCTTTATCGCCACCTTTGGCTTTTTTGCCTAAATTATGCATGGCACGGCTAACGGCTTCAAGATCGGCTAAAGCCAGCTCGGTATTAATGATTTCGATATCATCAATCGGGCTGATGCGACCATCAACGTGCACCACGTTATCATCATCGAAGCAGCGCACCACATGGGCGATGGCATCGGTTTCACGAATATTAGCTAAGAACTGGTTGCCCATGCCTTCGCCTTTTGAGGCGCCAGCAACGAGACCAGCAATATCAACAAACTCCATGGTAGTTGGCAATACGCGCTCAGGCTTGACAATATCAGCCAGCTTCTTTAGGCGTAGGTCAGGTACAGGAACGATACCGGTATTGGGATCTTTGGTGCAAAAGGGGAAGTTTTCAGCGGCGATTCCCGCTTTAGTCAAAGCATTAAACAAGGTGGATTTACCCACGTTTGGTAGGCCGACGATACCGCAGTTAAAACCCATAATGGTCTCTCAATAAGTTGGTTTAATATGAAATTAAAATTGGGCGTATTGTAGCAAAAATTACCGACTTGCGGTTGTTGTTCTGTTTGAGTTTTTTATGGTTATTGAGGTTTAGAGCTTTTAAGCGGGCAGGGTGTGATACTAAAGATCGCTTTAGCTGACGGCTCTAGGTCAACCTCCTTATTTTGTCTCAACCACACCAATTATCACACCCATTTCCTTTTTATCGTGCTTATCGATTGTTGGTGCGTACAGTGCTGAAGCAATACCACCATCTAAAAACAGAGCGTTTGGGCAGTGCAGCTCCTCTTTAAAAAGTGTCGCAAATTGATAAAAATTGACAGGCTCATTACTATTCACAAACTGTATGCTGCCATCTGTACAGACGCCAGCGCCATTACGGAACTTAAACGAGGTGCTATCTAGATTGAACTTTGGATGGATGGTGTCGTTGATGACTAGCATCGGCCCTGATTGAGTGGCAAACCAAGGCTGTGCTAACCCTTCTTCAAGTTGCTGTTTTAGAGCATAACTTTCAGTAATTTGTACGTTACCAGCTTTATCCCACCACATCACCCCATTGGGCAGTAGGTGAAAATTACCGCCACCTTTTTTAAGGTTTAATGACAATATCTCTTCACCTTCGATGACCGTATAGCCAATCGGAGCATAGCGCTCATTATACATACCCGCATTCATCGCAAAGGTAAGGGTTTGCTGCGCTGGTAAGGCGGCTAATAAGTTATCAAAGGTGAGAAGCGCTGTTTTGTTATCTGCTTTTTGCCAAAATAGCGCTAGCGAATAGCGGGAATCGGTTAACGCATCCGCATCAATACGACAAGCACTATAGGAGAAAGGCGACGCTTGCGTCTGACACGACCACTCTTCCGCAGTATTGGATGTATCAGTAGTGAGCGGCTGGCAAGCACTGAGGCTTAGAGTAAGCGCCAGCACAGACATAGCAGGTACAGCAAAAGTAAAGCAGGTCATCAATTACTTATCTTCTATAATAATAGGGAGATGGTTTATAGGATGTCATGTCCTAATACCCTTTAGTTATTTATGTGCGGCAGGTCGCGAAAGGTATTATTGACATTACCAATTAGCCTGCCACCATTGATATCATTTTCCGCGCCTGCAGTGGTTGTCTCTACTGTTGGGGCGTTGGTTTCTTTGCCCTTGTCCCGCGAGTCTTTATTATAGGCAATCAGCGCATCGTTATCTGCTAAGAAAGTATCAGGGTTGGCCATTACCCACATCTGATTAAAAACATCCGCGCGGGCACTGTGATCCAGTAACGCGCCTTTATCGGTAAAGTAAAAGAACTTTGATAGCAGTTTAATCTGCCCATCATCCAAACGCCGAGCAATATGATAGGGTTGTAGCTGGCTAGGATGTTGTAAGCCAACCGCGCCAACGATACTGGCAAGTGATTTAACAGTGTTCTTATGAAAGTTTGCCACGCGCTCAGCTTTGCTAGGGACGTCGAGCGCTTTTTGACGATAAGGATCTTGAGTGGCAACCCCAGTAGGGCAGGTATTGGTATGGCAGGAGCGCGACTGAATACAGCCAACCGCAAACATAAAACCGCGTGCCGAGTTACACCAATCTGCGCCCAAGGCAATTAAGCGTGCAATATCAAAGCCGGATACGATTTTACCACTCACGCCAAGCTTAATTTTGTCACGGATACCGGCGCCCACTAAGGTATTGTGTACCAATAAGAACCCATCAACCATTGGCATGCCGACGTTGTCCATAAATTCTACAGGAGCCGCGCCAGTACCGCCTTCTGCGCCATCAATAACGATAAAGTCAGGATAGTTATCAGTCTCAATCATGGCTTTGACAATCGCCATAAACTGCCATGGCTGACCAATACATAACTTAAAACCAACAGGCTTACCTGCTGATAGCTCACGCAATTGCTGCCAAAATGCGACCAACTCACGCGGGGTACTAAAAGCTGTATGCGAGGATGGGGACACGCAGTCTTGACCCAGTGGCACTTGGCGAGTATCGGCAATTTCTTGAGTAATTTTTTCTGCGGGAAGTACGCCACCTTTACCAGGCTTGGCACCTTGTGACAGTTTAATTTCTATCATTTTGACTTGTGGATCGACCGCTTTTTCAGCAAAAGACTGCGGATCAAAATTACCCTCGTCATCACGGCAACCAAAGTAGCCGGTACCCAGCTCCCAAATCAGATCGCCACCGAACTTACGATGATAAGGACTGATCGCACCTTCACCGGTATCATGAGTAAAGCCGCCCATCTTTGCACCTTGATTGAGCGCCATAATGGCATTGGCGGACAGACTACCAAAGCTCATTGCCGAGATATTAAATACTGACATATCGTGCGGCTGCTGACAACGCTCGCCACCAACGCTAATGCGAAAGCTTTTATTCTCTAAGGGCTGACTGATCGCCGACTGTAAAAACCACTCTTTACCATGCGCATATAAGTTATCAAGGGTACCAAAAGCATTGGTGTCGCTAACATTCTTGGCGCGTTGATAAATCAATGCTCGCTGCTGGCGTGAAAACGGTACTTGTTCTTTGTCATTTTCTAGCAAATATTGCCGAATCTCAGGTCGAAAATCCTCAAGCACGTAGCGAATATGACCGGCAACGGGATAATTGCTCAATATGGCATGCTTGGTTTGTATTAAATCATAAATGCCCAAACCCACACCCAAGCCACCGAGGACGATGAGCCACCAATTAAACAATAGCAGACCGGCTAAAAACAGCAAAATTGCTGCGCCAAAGGTACTGTAACGCAGTAACACACCGACTAGGTAGGGAGCGTTAGTATTTGGCTTAGGGTTTAAATTGGTACGAGATTCGGGCATAGCAACACTCAACTATAAAACATAGAAACTAAAAAACGTGGCAATCATTAAATTAAATAATGAAAATAATAGGGTAGCGACTGCTTCGATAGTGACAGTCGACAATGCTATTAATAAGCCACGCATATAATGTGACTATAATATCATGGGTTAAGGACAAATTGAGTAACGGCTTGCTAACGCCGTTGCTATAGATTAATGAGTATCGGCAATAGTCGACATGTTCATAGCATTATCTACCTAGTTGCCAGCTGTTATTATTGGCAACTAGGTATCAATCAATCGCGACTCTAAGTACCGCGCCCAACCCGCTCTGCAAGTGCTTGCAACTTCGGTACTATCATTGCCACGTATTCTTTGGCTTGCCAATTTGACCGAGGAACACTGGCATTTAATGAATAGGCATAATGTCCAGTCGTTACATCAAAAACACCCACTGCCACCGCTAAAATATCCGTAGAAAACTCCCCATCAGATAGCGTATAGCCATGGATTTCATAATAGGTTGATGCATCAATTAATGCCGTTTGCGCTTGTTGAAACTCAGCGTCAGGTAAGCACGTTTGTAAGTTAGCCATTATTACCGTTTGCCGAGTAAGCGAGCTTGCCGCATAAAAGGCACGTCCAATAGCGGTTCGCGCAACGGGTACTGCTGAGCCGATTTGCAGGTTTACTGAAAGACGAGCAGGGCTACGGCAACAAGCCAAATAACGCATTTCTCCTTCGATTTCTGTCGCTAGATTTACCGATACTTCATTTTGCGTGGCAAATTGGCGTAATAAAGGTTCAGCGAATGCCACCACATCATGACGACTCCAAGCTTGCGCACTAAGTCGTACGGCGCTGCTGCCCAATTGATATTGTCCCTGCGCTGTTGTGCGTAAAAATCCAAGCGTAGACAAAGTATAAATCAGACGGGTAACAGTTGCTTTGGGCAACGCTGTAAGCTGACACAATTGCTGATGGCTAAGATGTTCATGATGTTCAAATGCGGCAAGTAACGTGAGTCCGCGGCCAAGTGCAGTGACGAATTGTCGATCATCAGCCGCTTTGCTGTGGGTAAGGGCAGCGTTCATTTGTTCTAATAGTGGCGCTGCTGCTGTGGTTATTGGTAAGTTTTTTGTCATTTTACAGCCGTAATTCAGGATAAAGGTTTACAGCAGACATAAATTCTGCTTAAATGGTTTTATATTATGAAACTAAGTTTCGCACAGCGGAATAAATAATTCAAGTATTAAATAAGCGTTAACTATTAAGCAAATCAAATACTACTTATTAGTCAGGACGACTGACACCAAGGAGCACAACATGGCAAAATCTAGCAGCCCACGTTTTGATTGGGAAGATCCTTTTTTATTGCGTGATCAGTTGACTGATGAAGAACGTATGGTTATGGACACAGCTCACCAGTTCTTTCAAAAAGAGCTGATGCCAAATATTATTGAAGCCAACCGTAATGAGCATTTTGATCGCAATATTATGCGTCAAATGGGTGAGATGGGGCTGCTTGGGGTCACTATTGATGGCTATGGCTGTGCTGGCATGTCGAGTGTCGCATACGGTTTAATTGCCAAAGAGATTGAAGCGGTAGACTCAGGTTATCGCTCGGCTATGAGCGTACAGTCAAGCTTAGTGATGCATCCCATACATGAATATGGTACTGAAGAGCAAAGAGAAAAGTATCTGCCTAAGTTGGCTACTGGTGAATATGTCGGTTGTTTTGGTCTGACTGAACCGGACTCAGGCTCAGATCCATCATCAATGTCAACGCGTGCACGCAAAGTTGATGGCGGTTACGAGATGACAGGTAGCAAAATGTGGATCACTAACAGTCCTATCGCCGATGTATTTGTGGTGTGGGCAAAAGATGATGAAGGCGACATTCGTGGCTTTATTCTAGATAAAGGCATGAAAGGCTTATCAGCGCCTAAGATTGAAGGTAAATTTTCACTACGCGCCTCAGTGACTGGTGAGATCGTCATGGATAAAGTGTTTGTCCCTGAAGCCAATGCTTTCCCAGATATTCGTGGCCTTAAAGGTCCGTTTGGCTGCTTAAATAAAGCCCGTTATGGCATTGCTTGGGGCACAATGGGTGCGGCTGAGTTCTGCTGGAAAGCATCGCGTCAGTATACCCTTGATCGCAAGCAGTTTGGACGTCCATTAGCAGCCACCCAGTTGGTACAGTTAAAGCTTGCCAATATGCAAACTGAGATTACTCTCGGTTTACAAGCGGCGCTACGTGTGGGTCGTTTGATGGATGAGGATAACGCAGCGCCAGAGATGATTTCATTGATTAAGCGTAACAACTGTGGCAAGGCGCTGGATGTTGCCCGCGTCGCCCGTGATATGCATGGCGGTAATGGTATATCTGATGAATATCATGTTATTCGTCACGTGATGAACTTAGAAGCGGTCAACACTTATGAAGGAACGCATGATATTCATGCCCTTATCTTAGGTCGTGCGCAGACTGGTATCCAAGCATTTTCTTAATCTGCTCTTTCTATAAGCTATTTTTTGCAAACGCTTAGCAATGCTTCAATAAAACCATTGCTAAGTACAGATTTTAAACGACAAACGACCATTACTATTTAGCTTTCGATTAAGCATTCTATAGTGGTCGTTTTTTGCGATTTGTTACTCAGAAATATCTCGATAAGTAACATTCAAAAATAAAAAATAGTAAAACACGTCAAGTAACGTGCCAAAAGCTAAGGGACTATTAGATAGGGAACTATTATGACCACAATATCATCGCAGACAGAGCAACCGCAGTCTATCAACACTGTTAATAGCAATTCCAATAGCAATGATGCTAATAATAACGCTCCACAAGGAGCATTAGACGGTATCAAAGTACTGGATTTATCTAGAGTATTGGCAGGGCCATCCTGTACTCAAATCTTAGCTGATTTAGGTGCAGACGTAATTAAAGTTGAGCGGCCGCATATTGGTGACGAAACTCGTCACTGGGCGCCTCCTGCATTTAGTGATGAAACCTCAGCATACTATGCGACCATCAACCGTAATAAAAAATCATTAACTGTCGATATTACTACTACAGAAGGCCAAGCTATCATCAAGCAGCTTGCTGCTGATAGTGACATTGTGGTTGAAAATTTTAAAGTCGGTGGCCTCAAAAAATATGGCTTAGATTATGACAGTCTAAAACAAGATAATCCCCGTCTGATTTATGCGTCTTTAACGGGCTTTGGTCAGACAGGGCCTGATGCTGAGCGTCCAGGTTATGATTATATTATTCAAGGCTTATCGGGGCTAATGAGCATCACTGGCCCTAGTGATGGTGAACCGCACAAAGTAGGCGTGGCGGTGGTCGATTTGTTCGCAGGGTTGCAGCTTACCATAGGTATTCAAGCAGCATTACTGGCACGCCAACAGTCGGGACGTGGACAGCAAGTGGATGTGGCGTTATTTGATAGCGCGCTTGCACTGCTGGCGAATGTTGGAATGAATCATCTGGCATCAGGCAACGTGCCGCCAAGATTGGGTAATCAACATCCAAACATTGTTCCTTATCAAGTATTTGAAGCTGAAGGTGAGCAGCACTTTATTTTAGCCTGCGGTAACGATCAGCAGTTTACTAAGCTTTGCCAAGTATTAGCAGTTGATTGGCAGCAGGACAGCCGCTTTGCAACCAATCCTGCACGTGTTGAAAATCGTGAACTATTATCAACATGGCTGTCAGAAAAGTTTGTACAGCAACCGCGTGCTCATTGGCTTACAGCCTTGCATAATGTTGGGGTACCCTGCGGTGCCATTCATGATATTGCCGAGGCGCTTGCCATGCCGCAAACACAGGCACGCGCGATGATTGTCGACTTTGCCGCGCAAGGTAGCCCTGTGCGAGCATTGGGTAATCCAATCAAGCTATCTGCCTCACCGGTTACTTATCGCTCGCCACCGCCACGCCTAAGCGAGCATACTGACGCCACTCTAGCAACGTTAGGCTATGATAGTGACATGATTACCAAATTAAAAGCTGACGGTATTGTCTAACTGGCTATTGTTGAAGCACTACTGTTTAAAACAGTAGTGCTCAAAGTACTTTATTTCCCATCGTTTGAACCACAAACTGCTAACTTAAGAATTGCCTAAACTTTACACTGAACGCGAGGTGTTAAAGCCCAAACATTTCTCCATTTGCTCAGCAAGCTCGATAAGTACGGCACTGACTTCTTCGCGCTTAGACTCGTATTCTGCTTGTAAAAAGCTGACTGCCATACCTGTGATGGCATTACCTGAGGCGTTACGAACATAGGTGCCCAAACAATACATACCATCACGTAGCTGTCCATCATCAAGCGAGATACGGCTACTATGAATAGTGGTAAGCTCATCGGACAAGGTGGCAAAGTTGTTTACACCATTAGGGGTTAGGGGTGTCGGAAATACCCCCTCATATAACGATTCGATAGTGTGCATAGATAAGGTAGATAGCATGGCCTTACCCGTTGCTGAAAATACCGCAGGTACACGGACACCAGCGCGGAAGGTAAAGCCAAGTGGAGCAGGAGCTTCATGACAGGCCAAAAATACTACTTCGCCTAAGTCCATTTTAGATAAGGTGACGGTATGTTGTAGTAGCACAGGGTATCGAACAATCAAATCTTTAAATAACTGAATAACCCCTTGCTGCTGCTCGTACTTACCTGCCCAATAAAGCAGATATGAGCCCAAATGAAAGCGGTTATCAGAATCTTTATAGATGACGTGTTTACTAAGTAGGCTTTGCAAAATATTATGGGTTGAGCTACGCGCGAGCTCTAGCTCCTTGGCAATATGAGCAGCGGTGAGGGGCTGCGAGCTATCCGTGATTAAGTCTAAAATCTGAAAGGTTTTGTCTAAGGCGGGAACAGCAGTAGTGCTCATAAATAACCTATAAGTAGGGAAGAAAGTGAATAATTGTGTGTAATAAAGCTAAAGATTACGATAAAAGGTGTAATAAGGGTTGCAATGTGACTCGTATCATTCTTATAATGGTGTCCCATATATAGAATCATTGTTCAGTATATTGAACAATTAGTTGGTTATCAATCATTATATAAGTTACATGACCTATTTTTTATAAAAATTAATCTTCTGATAGCCGTTTTATTCATAACTATAAATAAGCAATAAGCTTAACAACAAGGAGCGTTACTATGCTAAAAAATACGCTAAATCTAGCAAATCCAGATTTATTCAAACAGCAATGCCTTATTAAAGATGGCTGGCATGTCGCCAGTGATGCTGTCACCATTGAGGTGAGTAATCCGTTTAGCGGCGACGTCATCGGTACCATCCCAAGCTTGACCAAGCAAGATGTTAATGACGCTGTTGCTCACTCTCATGAAGTACAAGTATCTTGGGCTGCCAAAACTGCTCAAGAGCGCTCAGTGCTACTACAGAAATGGGCAGATCTTATTGATGCCAATAAAGAAGACTTAGCGATTATCATGACTGCTGAGCAAGGCAAGCCTTTAGGCGAGTCTCGCGGTGAGATTGGCTATGCTAATAGCTTTATCCGTTGGTTTGCAGAAGAGGGCAAACGCGTTTACGGTGATGTTATTCCTGCCACTCAGTCGCAGCTGCGTTATGTAATCTTAAAGCAACCGGTTGGCGTTTGCGCCGCGATTACTCCTTGGAACTTTCCTGCTGCAATGATCACTCGCAAAGCTGCGCCTGCGCTTGCGGCTGGTTGTACGATCATTATTAAGCCTGCCACTGAAACTCCTTTTTCTGCTCTGGCACTAGGTGCATTGGCTGAGCAAGCGGGTATTCCCCCTGGTGTCATCCAAGTGGTCACTGGTAAATCTTCGGTCATCGGCGATATCTTGACTGGCGATGCTCGTATCCAAAAACTATCATTCACTGGATCTACTGAGGTCGGACGTACCTTAATGGCGCAGTGTGCACCTACTATTAAGAAGCTGTCACTAGAGCTTGGTGGTAATGCCCCTTTTATCGTCTTTGATGATGCGGATTTAGAAAAAGCAGCTGAAGGCCTAATTGCCTCAAAATACCGTAATGCGGGCCAAACCTGTGTTTGTGCCAATCGTGTCTACGTTCAGGACAGCATTAAAGATGAATTCTTAGATATTTTCATCAAAAAAGTTGCTGAACTTAAGGTCGGTAATGGCATGGAAGAAGGGGTTAATGTCGGTCCTTTGATTAATGAAAAGGCTCTACAGAAAGTCCAAGCGTTACTAAAAGATGCCCTCGATAAAGGCGCCACCCTGATTACTGGTGGTAGTACTAATAATGCCTCTCCATTAGCTTATAACCCGACGGTTATTAGCGACATTAGTGATGACATGGACATTGCCAGTGAAGAGATATTTGGCCCTATTGCACCGATATTCACTTTTGAGAGCGAAGAAGAAGTGATTCATGCTGCTAATGACACCATTTATGGACTGGCAGCTTATTTTTATAGTGGTGATTTTGCGCGTGCATGGCGGGTTACCGAAGGACTTGAATACGGTATGGTTGGTCACAATACTGGCATGATTTCCACTGAGGTTGCGCCATTTGGCGGCGTGAAGCAGTCAGGCTTTGGTCGTGAAGGCTCAAAATATGGCATCGAAGAATATGTCGTAACCAAATACTGGTGCAGTGACATCAGCTAGTTCTACCCACTTAGCATGGTAATTAATTCAAATTAAATAGGCTAAATGATATAAGTTCCCTAGCATTTAGCATTCATTATGTAAACAGCGGCTCTCTAAATAGACATTTAATTGAGCCGCTGTTAAGTTGAAAATAAAAAAGAGGACATTCTTATGACTACTACTAATAAAGCTACCAATCAATCTTTACTTGAGCGCCGTAAAGCCGTCCTACCGACTGGACTTGGTGTGGCTTTTCCTGTTTTTGCTGCCAAAGCGAAAAACTCAGAGATTTGGGATGTTGAAGGCAAGCGTTACATTGATTTTGTCGGTGGTATTTCAGTACTGAACACTGGCCATAGCCATCCTAAAATTACTCAGCGCGTACATGAGCAACTGGATAAGTTCACCCATACTGCTGCACAAATGATTAATTATGAATGCTATGTTGAGCTCGCTGAAAAGCTATGTGACAAAGCACCGATTAGCGGTGCTAAAAAAGCTTTCTTTTTAACCACTGGTGCTGAAGCAGTAGAAAACTGTGTAAAAATTGCCCGTGCTAAAACTGGTCGTCCAGGTGTTATATCTTTCGTTGGTGGCTGGCATGGTCGCACTTTAATGTGCATGAGCCTAACTGGTAAAGTACTGCCGTATAAAAAGAACTTTGGCCCAATGCCAGGTCCTGTATTTCACGCCTTGTTCCCTGCTGAAGAGCTTAACGTCACTGAGGCACAAGCTTTGCATAGCCTTGAGATGATCTTTCAGGCTGATATTGATCCTAGTGAAGTGGCGGCAATGATTATTGAGCCGGTACAAGGTGAAGGCGGTTTCCATCAAGTTACGCCGTCATTTGCTAAAGCTTTGCGTGATATCTGTGATGAGCACGGTATCGTCTTGATTTTTGATGAAGTGCAATGTGGTTTTGCTAGAACTGGTACCTTGTTTGCCGCTGAGCAACTAGGTGTTGAGCCTGATCTTATGACTAGCGCTAAGAGCTTGGCTGGTGGTTATCCAATATCTGCTGTCATTGGTCGCGCTGATATCATGAATGCACCGCAGGTTGGTGGTTTAGGGGGTACTTATGCGGGTAACCCATTAGCTTGCGTCGCAGCCTTAGCCGTAATAGAGGTAATCGAAGAAGAAAATCTACTCGAGCGTAGCATTGAGATTGGCGATAAAATCGAGTCATTCTTAAAAGAATTAAATCTTAGCAGTATCGGTCACATTCGTCATAAAGGCGCAATGCTGGCTTTTGAATTGATCGATAGTGAGGGCAAGCCAGATAGCGATGCCACTGCTAATTTAAAACAGAAATGTTTTGAGCAAGGTCTACTGTTAGCTTCTTGTGGTATGCACGGCAACGCGATTCGCGTCATGGTGCCACTCACTGTTGAAGACGAAGTGCTGCAAGAGGGTCTAGATATTATTGGCGGCATTCTAACTGCTTAATTCATACTGTATGCTTATTTGCTGTACTCATGTATAGCTTTTAATTAACTATTTAATTTTAGTTAACAGCTTATATTGTTACTATAACAGCAAGGTTGCTCTTAGAGCACTCGCTCTGAGTACAGGCTTTACAACGGCGCCTTGCACGACAAGACGCCGTTTTTGTTCTCGCCATTTGGATTTTAGTGCTTAATTTTCCAGTGGTTAGAAACTCATGATCTAAAATATGAGTCAGTAAAACGCTGTAAACAAGCCTATAAGTTCGACCTATAAATTAAAAAGTACCGAAAAATCAAGTATGGACAATGAGATATGGAAAGATAATGATGATGGGCTATGCCCGGATAAATGAGTCCTAAGCTAACGTAAATAGTTAGCTAAATAAAAGCCAACTTAACCATAAAGGGTTAACACGGATGACACTTAGACAAGGAGTAAGTTATGTCTGGATTAAAAAAATCGCTGGGTACATTTGATATTATTGCCCTAGCGTTTGGCGCTATGGTTGGTTGGGGTTGGGTGGTTTTAGCAGGTGGCTGGATCGTCGCTGCCGGTACATGGGGGGCAATGTTAGCGTTCTTCATTGGTGGTTTGGCAGTCATTATGATCGGCGTCAATTATGCTGAGCTGGCCGCATCGATGCCGGTCACAGGTGGTGAGCACACTTATACCCACCGAGCGTTAGGAGTCAATGTCTCGTTTATCTGCTCGTGGAGTATCCTATTTGGTTACTTCTCGGTAGTTGCTTTTGAGGCGGTTGCACTACCAACGGTGGTTGAATACTTTATTCCCAATTATAACCAAGGTTACTTATGGACGATCGCTGGCTGGGATGTTTATGCCACTTGGGTTGGTGTGGGTATGCTGGGCTCGGTGATTGTGACGTGGCTCAATATTCGCGGTATGGAAGTTAGTGCTTGGTTCCAAAAGACCGCCGTATTAGGCGTTTTATTTGTTGGTATCTTACTGTTTATTGGTGCTGCATTATATAATCCTGCTACATCGACTGCCGTACAAGCGCCTGCATTTATTAATGGTACAGCCGGTATAATGGCAGTCATTGTCATGGTACCGTTTATGTTTGTAGGATTTGACGTGATTCCACAAGCAGCAGAAGAGATTGATTTAACCCGTCCTAATATTGGTAAGTTTTTGATTGTCTCAATTATTATTGCGGTGCTTTGGTATATTGCGGTTGCTTGGAGTGTAGGCACTACCTTACCACTAATACAAGCACAAGGTTCGACTTTGGCCACAGCCGATGCGATGACCAATGCATGGCATGGTAAATGGGCCGGTATTTTACTGGTTATTGGCGGGGTACTTGGTATCTTGTCTAGCTGGAATGCGTTCTTGATTGGTGGCAGTCGTTTACTATATGCTATGTCTAAAGCCCATATGTTACCGGCGTTTTTGGGTAAATTGCATCCAAAATACAACACACCTGCTAATGCCATTTTATTGATTGGTGGCCTGGCAACCCTAGCGCCATTATTTGGTCGTAAAATGCTAGTATGGATTGTTGATGCAGGTGGCTTTGGTATCGTCATTGCTTATACTTGTGTTGCTATTTCTTTCTTGGTATTGCGCTACCGCGAGCCTGATATGGTACGTCCATTTAGAGTACCAGCCGGTAAATTGGTTGGCGTACTAACCATTGCTTTAGGTTTGGGTCTACTTGCATTATATATGCCAGGTATGCCTTCAGCTCTTATCGCTATTGAATGGTGGATCTTTTTTGGCTGGACAGTACTGGGTCTTGCATTATATGGTTATGCAAGGGTTAAGTATCCTGGTATAAGTGAAGCTATTATGGCGGAAGAGCTACGCGAATTAAAAATTGTTAATCAGTTGTGGTTAAAAGACAATCCGCCTAAAAAGAAAAAATAGTAAATAAGTTTATAGTGTTGATTAAAAAAGCCTAGCGTTAAACGCTAGGCTTTTTCCTTTTTTAAAACTAATGTGATTTGTCTATCAATTAGATTTATTACGAATTAGCTTATAGTTTAGGAACTCAGTGATGCCAAGCGTACCCAACTCACGACCAAAGCCTGAACGTTTAACGCCGCCAAATGGGGTATTGGCTTCAGTACCAGAAGGGGCGTTAATAGTCACCATGCCCACTTCCAATTTGCTAGCAATATCTTCAGCCAATGCTGGATCTTGTGTTTGGACAGAAGCACCAAGACCAAATGGGACATCGTTGGCTATTTGAATGGCATGTTCGACATCACGGGCTTTGTATATGACAGCAACAGGACCGAATAACTCTTGACGATAGACATCCATTGAGTCATCGACATCAGTGAGTACTGCTGGCGCAAACCAAGCACCTGGCTTGTCTTTTAACATACCGCCTTCGACCAATACCGTAGCGCCAGCCTGTATTGCACCATCTAACTGCTTTTGCAGGTTAACGGCAGCGCTCTTTGATGACATCGGTCCAATAAAAGTATCTTTATCTAATGGATCAGATAAAGTCATAGCGCGGACCACATCGGTAAAGCCTTGTACAAACTTATCATAGACAGCTTCAACCACAATTAAGCGTTTAGCTGCGTTACAAGCTTGTCCTGTATTACCAAAGCGACCTGTGATGGCATCTGCTACTGCCTTCTCGATATCAGCATCTGCTGCGACAATAAAGGCATCTGAGCCGCCAAGTTCCAGTACAACTTTTTTGAGGGCGCTACCTGCTTCTTTGGCGACTGCTGCACCTGCCCGTTCAGAACCTGTTAATGAGATTCCCTGTACCCTATCATCTTGAATAATAGTAGCGGCTTGCTCATTAGTTGCAAAGATATTGTTGTATACACCATCAGGGATGCCGGCGTCTTTAAGAATATCGACAATAACTTCTGCGGTCTTAGGACACTGCGGGGCATGCTTTAAAATAATAGTATTGCCTGCCATAAAGTTTGGTGCCGCAAAGCGCGCGACTTGATAATGCGGATAATTCCACGGCATAATCCCTAGCAATGCGCCCACTGGAAGCTTCTCTACAGAGGCTGATCCTTCGTCCACGTTGATTTGGTTAGGTGCCAGTAGCTGCTCTGCATTGTCTGCATAGTAGCGATAGATCTCAGCAACCAAACCAAGCTCTCCTTTACCTTGGGCGACAGGTTTGCCCATTTCTATAGCGATCATATCTGCCAGCTCATCTTGACGCTCAGTATAAATATCGGCAATTTTATGTAGTAGTGCACTGCGCTCGCCGAGGGACACTTTACGCCAGTCTTGATACGCATCATCCGCTTTTTTTATCGCCTGCTGGATATCTTTTTCATTCGCAGTAGGGTAAGTGGCTTCAACTTCGCCAGTGGCTGGGTTGGTTACTTGATATTCGCTCATAAAAATTCCTTGGGTTCAAAATCCGTTTTTGGTTATGTTTGAAGAAGATAATTATAGAACACATAAATCTCGTTATTATGCGTTGACCGCAGGCTGCTGCTGGGTAATACAGTGAATATTGCCGCCGCCAAATACGATCTCTTTAGTACGTACGCCAACTACCTGATGCTTAGGAAAGATTTTTTCAAGTTGCTGAATGGCTAAGTCATCATTTATATCATCGTATTGCGGCACAATAATACCGTCGTTACAGATTAAAAAATTGGCATAAGAGGCGATACAAACATCACCCATATGACGGCTTTTGGCGTGGTCGGACTGCGTCACTTGGTAATTATAAGGCAAAGTCACAGGATGCTTGGTACAGCAAAGTTTATGAACTTTCAACGTTCTGCCCTTAGCATCGGTCATAGCAGAGAGCTGACGATAGGCTTTTTGAGTTGCCGCATAAAAAGGGTGGTCAAGGTCTTCTGTAAATAAGCAAACCACTTCTCCAGGACGGGCAAAGCAAGCAAGGTCATCAATGTGGCCGGTAGTTTCATCGGGATCAATACCATCATCAATCCATAGAACTTTTTTGGCATTTAGATACGTTTTGAGGGTGTTGGCAATTTGGTTTTCATTCAAATGAGGATTGCGGCCGTTGCTTAATAAACACATGCGCGTGGTCAGTACCGTACCCTCACCATCGACATGAAAAGCGCCGCCTTCCATAACGAAGCCCTCAGTACGGTAGCGTTTGATATCTAAATAATCGCACAGTCGTTCGGCAAGTTTATCATCATCATCCCAAGGCGAGTATAGTCCATCATAAGTTCCGCCCCATGCGTTAAAAGTCCAGTCACAGCCGCGCAGCTCTCCGTCATCATTAATCAAGAAAGTAGGAACGATATCGCGCGCCCATGCATCATTGCTTGGCATCGATATTACTTCAATGTCATCAGGAAGATAATCGCGGCACGTTTCAAAATCATTGGGATTGACCAGTACGGCCACATCACAAAAGCGCTTAATAGTGGTAGCAACTGCTGCGTAAGCGATTTTAGCGGGCTTGGCCTGTTGCCGCCAGTTATCCGCACGATACGGCCATATCATCCAGACTTTCTCGATGGGTGCAAATTCCGCCGGCATAAAAAAGCCATTCTGTTTTGGCGTTGAGCCTGTGAGTAGTCCTTTAGATAGTAATGACATAACAATTGCCTTATTTCACTATAATGCTTACGACGTTATATGTAGAGGTTATTCTGTATGAGCCTTACCCATGGGTGAGCAACGTGTCATACATAGAAGGACGTCTATCTCGGAAAACTCCCCATTGGTGGCGCTCACGGGCCAGTTGATCCAAATCAAAGGTGGCGCTAATTACTTCGCTATTATCTGCTGACGCTTCTTGTAAGATTTCGCCTCGACCGTCGGTAATAAAGGAAGATCCGTAGAACTGTAGCGTGCTTTCGTCTCCATCCTGTATTATGGTTTCCACCCCAATACGATTAGAAGCTACCACCGGCATAAGGTTGGCGGCTGAATGACCTTGCATACAGCGCTGCCAATGTAATTTTGAGTCAATATTCAATGTTGGCTCATTGCCAATGGCAGTAGGATATAAGAGAATCTCAGCACCCATGAGCGCCATACTGCGCGCACATTCAGGAAACCATTGATCCCAGCAGATTCCCACGCCGATTTTGGCATATTTAGTTTGCCAAACTTTAAATCCAGTATCTCCTGGGGTAAAGTAGAATTTTTCAGCGTAGGGGATACCATCTGGTATATGAGTTTTGCGATAAGTTCCCAATACTTCTCCATCAGCATCAATCACAGCAACACTATTAAAGAAGCTATTGCCTGATTTTTCATAAAAGCTAATTGGCAATACGACCTCAAGTGATTTTGCCAGTTGTTTGAAATGCTGAATGGTAGAATTGTTTGATACTTCAGTTGCAAGCTCAAAGTAATCAAAGTTATGAACTTGGCAAAAATAAGGGGTCTCGAACAATTCTTGCAGTAAGATAATATTGGCACCAGCCTTAGCCGCTTTGATTACTAGATCGGTTGCCAAATCGATATTTTTTTGCTTATCCCAGCTGCAAACCATTTGGGTAGTAGCGACGGTAACTGAGCGCATGGTTTAGCTCCTTATTTCAATATTTAAGTCATCATAGTGATGTGACATAGGATTAATCTACGGTCAAGCCATCATATAACCTAACCCTAAGAAAGTGACAACGGATAAGACTGCACCAAGTATCGCATAGGGAAACTGAGTGAAAGCATGTTGCATCGGTGAACAACCAGCGCCTTGTGCTGCTAGTAATGATGAGTCACTAAAGAAGCAAGCATGGCTACCGAATGAAGAGGCTGACAGCAATGCGCCGATCATTAAAGGAGTGCTAACGCCAAGCGCTAATGATATTGGAAACACAATCGGCATAGCAAGGACATATAGACCCCAGCTTGATGACGTCGCAAAGGTTAAGAAGGCCATGACTCCAAAGATGACTGCAGGAAAAGTCATGATAGTCATGTAAGGTGTGATGCTATCGATAACAAATGTAGTCATGCCCAGATCATCATTAATGGCTTTAAGAAAGAAGCCACCAATTACTGTTGAGAGTGGGTATAACATTACTTTGAAACCCTTAAAGATGGCTTCAACTTGAGTCTCAAAGCTTAATATACCCTGTGCCCAGTATAAAAAGACGGTGACAAAACAAGTTAGTAAAGCGCCTCTTAATAGATCAATTTCAAAGTAAACAGTTGAGATAATCAATAATATCATGGGGAAAGCAAAGTTAGCGATGTTGGCTTTAAATGATAACTTGCGTTTAGCTTGGACATTCGAAACTAGCTCTTCTTCTTTAAAAGCCTCTGGAACAGGGTTGCCAGCCTTTGCGCGTTGCTCCGCTTTTTTCATTGGTCCCCAGTCCCCTAATATGCCATAGGCAACCAAAAATACGATAATTAAGGCAAACCAAGCATAAGCCATAAATGGGATGGCACTAATATAAAGGGTAAGGCCACCACCGTCTTTTGCAACACCGTTCTCTTCTAAGAGTCCAGCGAAATATACGGCCCAGGTAGAGATAGGAACAATCACGCACATCGGTGCCGCTGTTGAATCGACAATATAGGCGAGCTTTTCACGCGATACATGGTAAACATCGGTTAGTTTTTTGACAGAAGTAGAGACAGCCAGACAGTTTAGATAGTCATCAATAAAGACCACCACTCCTAAAGCAAAAGTTGCCAGTAATGACTGACGACGCGATTTAATTACTTTTTGTAGCCACTCGCTAAAGCCGTCCAGACAGCCGCTGATCTCTAACAGCTGAATAAGACCGCCCATCAGCCCACAAACCAATATAATCCAGATAATAGTTTCATTACCCAGTACTGCCGAGATATTATTAGCAAAGGGAGATACGAGATTAAAAGGATTGAGCATTACTAGACCAGCTACACAGCCTGCAATCATTGACTCAAATGGACGTCTGGAAACAATAGCGGTTACTAACACTAATAGCGTGGGCAGTAGGGATAGTATGCCCCAAGATTCTGACGCATCGCGGCTGGTTGATAACCAGATAAAGGCAAGGTATATGACTATCGCCACGACTACCGTTAGAAAAACTCGCTTGTTGTGATACTGTCGCTCAACGGCATCATTGAGTTTCATGTTCATGTTTACGCTCCTTGTATAACATTATGGCTTATCTAGAAAAGATCCTGTTTTTAAGGTGATGATCGATAGGAAGTAGCGAATAGACTTCCTATCGAGATAGTAATAACAATCCGTTGCTGTGATGGCATCATTACAACGCGCATCCTCAAAGCCAAAATGCTTACTTACAAGCCAGTACTGTCTTTTAGGGCGTACCACCATGATCCCATTACCGAATAAGGGACTCTAAGTGCTCGGCCACCGGGGAAGGGTATCCACGGAATTTTTGCAAAGGCATCAAACTCGGCCGTTCTGCCATTAATGGCATTGGCTAATATCTGCCCAAATAGATGCGAGCCTGTGACACCGTGACCGCTATAACCATGTGCAAAATAAACCCGATCATGTAGCTTGCCCAACTGCGGCACGCGAGAGAAAGATAGTGCGAAGTTACCACTCCATGCATAATCGATTTTGACGTCTTTTAGTTGGGGAAATATTTTATTCATATTAGGTCTAATTTTGTCAGCAATATCAGCCGGATCCTGACCGCCATAGACAGTACCGCCGCCAAATAGCATACGTTTGTCAGCTGATAGCCGGTAATAATCAAGGATATAGCGCACATCCTCAACACAGACGTCTGATGGAATCAGCTCATCGGCCAAAGCACCCAAAGGCTCGGTGGCGATAATTTGAGTGGATACTGGCATGACACGATCGGTCAGTTTTGGAATGACTTTATTCAAGTAAGCGTTGCCACAAAGAACCGCTTGCTTACAAGTCACCGTACCAAATTCGGTAATAATCTTGATTGCATCGTCAGCATACTCAACATCGACGACCAGTGTGTTTTCATAGATGGTGCCGCCGCCTTGCTCAACAGCTGCGGCTTCACCCAATGCCAGATTTAGCGGATGAATATGACCACCAGAATGATCAATTACCCCGCCAACATAAGCCTCGGTATTGATATACTTTTGAATGCCTTGTTTATCTAACATCTCGCGATCATGCATGCCATGGCTTTCCCAAAGCGTATGCGTGTCTTGTAAGTCTTTTAACTGACTGTCATTCAAGGCTGCAAATATATTCTTCTCTTTTAGATCGCATTTAATATCATAGTCAGCGATAAAACGGCGCATGATTTTGCCACCGCGAGTGACCAGTTGACCGACAAAATCTGCATTTTGTTGACCATATGATTTTCTGATTTTTTGTAGACTGGCGTTAAGGCCATTAACAATTTGACCGCCGTTACGACCTGACGCGCCCCAGCCAATCTGTGCGCCTTCAAGGACGACGACTTCGTGGTCTGACTCAACAAGGTGTAGTGCTGTGGACAGTCCGCTGAAGCCGCCGCCAACCACACAAATCTCAACCTGAATATCATTTTTTAGCGTTGGTCTATCAGGCTTGGCATTACGACTGGCCGCATAATAGCTGTCTGGGTATTTTCCCTCTTCTGAGTAGTGAGGGATATTACGGCTGTTATTATTGGACAAGTTGTTATTTGACATATTAGACATCCTGTAAATAAGTGAGGTATTCAAGATTGGTCACTTGCTGAGCAAAACGCTTAGCTTCCTGTTTTTTTACTGCAATTAGCAGCTCAATCATCTCACTTGGAAATAGCGAACCGACCAAATCACTGTTCTCAAACTCACGAATTGCAGATAGCCAGTCTAAAGGTAAGGTTTTTAAATCAACGTCATCATAAGTAATACTATTGATCGGCTCTGGCGCTTCAAGCTTGTTCTCAATGCCATAGAGCATTCCTGCAAGTACCGCACTACAGACCAGATAAGGGTTAGCATCAGCACCAGATACTCGATGCTCTATGCGACGTGCTTTGGTATCGCCACCAGGAATTCGTACTGCCGCCGTTCGGTTTTCATAACCCCACGAGATATTATTGGGCGCAAGTGTTCCTGGGGTAAACCTGCGATAGGAATTGACATGGGGTGCAAATAGCAAAGTGCAGTCCGACATGGTAGCTAGTAGTCCCGCTACTGCATGGCGCAGTATGTCTGAGCCTTCTTCTGTATCATTGTCAAAAACATTATTACCGTCTTTATCAAGTAAGCTACAGTGCACATGGAAGCCGTTACCAGACTGCTTACCAAACGGCTTTGCCATAAATGTTGCGGTTAGTTTTCGGCGCGCTGCTACAGACTTGATGACCTGCTTGAATAAAATGGCATCATCTGCCGCCTTTAGAGGATCATCGACATGCAATAGATTAATCTCAAATTGGCCACAGCCATTTTCAGCTAAGGCAGCGTCTACAGGAATATCAAGTTTGCGGCACTGAGCATAAACTTCATCTAAAAACTCATCAAATTGTAGTAAATCATTGATGCTCAAAATAGAGGTTTTGTTCAGTCTGAGACCACTTTTTGGACGAATAGGCGGTTTTGGCGTTTCACCCTCGGTATAGTCAACCAAATAAAATTCAAGTTCGGTTGCCATGACTGGGGTGAGCCCAAGCGCTTTAAATTGTTGACTAATATGATTTAAAACGTGTCTGGCATCACCATAATAAGGCTCATTGCTCTCGTGATAGAGCCAAACTGGAAGTAACGACGATGGCGTACTAGTATTGATAAGCGAAGCTGGTGCGCGTCCTGTCGGTTTGGCAATAGCATCAATGTCGCCATTACACTGAGAGGACTCAATAACATCGGCACCCCAAATATCTACCCCTAAAATCGATAAAGGCAAGCGAATACCTTCATTTGTCACTTTATCCAATTGATTAGAAGGTATGCGCTTACCTCTAAGTAAGCCATTAATATCACTTGCTGCAATATATACATATTCGATATCGTTTGAAGGTTCGACCATTCCATTGGCTGTTGTCATGTCTTTCATTCCTATTGGCTTTCTGGGGTTTGTTTTACTACTCTTTTGAGATCTACTATTCAAAAATAATTGTAAAATCTATAAATAATTCTAAGTGAAACAGTCACTACAAATGAAATGGCCGATAAAAATTATTTGCGGTCTACAACGTCATCTAAGAGGCTATGTGACTGGTTTTTGGCCATAAAATAAAGTACTTAGAGTGGGTCAGTAACGGTTTTTATTCGTAAATCTAATGCCGCGCTCGTTTCTTTTGTCTTAACAGATGTCCTTCAATATATGGGTGAAACTTATATATGTCAATTATTATTTATAAGTATTAAAAAGAAACTTATAAAATTCATTATGATGAATTTATCATGATAATGAAATTTATAGTTTACATTCACTTGTTGAGTATGCTAAATTTTAGATCAATAAATACTTACATAGTCTGGACTTTCAGTTCAGATATCAAATTCAAGGAAGCATAATATGCATACTTTTAGACCCATTATTGCTATCGTTTCGTGTCATAAAATGGTGGACGGTCAGCCTGCACAAGCGGTATATGAAAAATACATTGATGCGATCCATCATTATGGGGGTAATCCTTTATTACTACCTTATACGGCCGCCGATAGCGTAAACTTTGAAGCACTCATGGCAGTCGTAGACGGTATCTTATTAACAGGAAGTTATAGCAACGTTGCACCAACGCGTTATGGCGCATCGCATGTTGAAGAACAACAGGATCTAAATCGTGATGAGCTTAGCTTTAAATTGTTGGCCCATGCAGATGAATGTGGCATCCCGTTATTAGCAGTTTGCCGAGGTTTACAAGAGATGAATGTTTATTTTGATGGGACATTGCACCGCGATTGGCGTGAAGTAGAAGGGTTTTATGAGCCACATTTAGAAGACAAAACTGCGCCTCTTGAAGTGCAATATCAGCCTGTACATGACGTTATTATTCAGTCGGGTGGGAGATTGGCGACATTCGGTACAAAGTGGCGGGTTAACTCTCTGCACAAACAAGCCATAAAAGAAATTGGCGAACAGTTGTTTGTCGAGGCGCGTGCGCCCGATGGATTAGTAGAAGCTATAAGCTTAGTAAAACATCCGTTTATGATTGGTGTACAATGGCATCCTGAGTTGAATTATGCGCAAGATGCCTTGTCCAAATTTTTGTTCACGGAATTTATTAACTATGCCAGCCAAAGACTTTCTTAATAACGATACTGATACTGATGATAACGATATCAGTATCGATAATAAACTGACATCTAGTGAGCCACAGACGCCGCTTGAAAAAGTTGAAAAAATAGAAGAAGATATCGGTCAAAAGATCAATCAATTGCGGCTTGCTAAAGGATTTTCGCAGCGTAAACTGGCGAGGTTAGCAGGGCTCACTAATACTTCAATCAGTGCTATTGAACGTAATAAAGTTAGCCCGGCAGTAAACACGCTGAAAGCTATTCTTCTGGTGTTAGATTCTGACCTAAATACTTTTTTTAGTGATGAGTGGAAGGAGCGTAAAGCAAGAGTTGTAGTCACACCGAAGGATCTGATAGAACTTAGCGAACCGAGCAGTCGAGTCTCTATCAAACAGGTTTATAACTACAGCCCAACAAAGAATTTAGGTTTTTTGATTGAGGTTTATCAGCCTAACAGTTCGACTGAAGACAGAATTTCTCATGAAGGTGAGGAGATTGGTACTGTCATTGAAGGTAAAATATTAATTCGTATTGATGATAATACATATTTATTAAATGAAGGCGACAGCTACGTTATTAATACCAATCGCCCCCATACTTTCATAAATCCTAATAACGCTATAACACGTATTGTTAGTGCGCACACACCAGCGACCTATTGAGTTAAAGTCAGATCAATAGCTATTATTATTTTAGATTGACAATCTCAAAATAGAAACCAGATAATTTTCGATATTATAACCTATCTTTATTAACTGGCTTTGAGGTACTGACTGACGTAGAGGTTTTCTTTTCAGAAGAAATAGAGACATCTATAGTTGTTTTATCCTTATCTTTATCCTTAGAAGGCTGATTTATCGCCGCACTATGAGAAGGCTTTGCTACAGGCTTAAGATGCTTTTTAATTCTCCGTACTGAGTAGGCATCTGACAGCGCCTGCTCTTCTGCAAGCGATTCAGTATGCAACCCTTTATAAACAGCCAAGGTTTCTTTAATCATCTCACGCATGGTAAATTTATCGGTCATCTCAGGTCGGGTAACACTTTCTAATTGGTTTCTTACTGCTTTACATAAGGCTTGGGCGTTGTATTTTTTGACCAAACCTTGTGGATACAGCGGCTGTAGAATCTCACTGAATGCTGCCTGATCCCAGCCAATCACTGGCGTACCCAAATGAATGGCTTGGAGCGCATTGATACCAATAGATTCGGGCTGATTAGCAAGTGCCATAACGATATTCGCTGCTGATAACCATTCGCGCATATCATTACGTCTACTGCCGACATAGGTAATGCGCTCATTAAGATTAAGAGCCGTGGTACGCTGGCGAAAGTCTTCGTGAGCCACGTCGCCATCTCTGTGGTCTTCATCCATAATAATGATATGAATATTAGGGAATTGCCCTTGTAAATTACCTAAGATATCAATCAGCCACTCTTGCCCATATTCGTTACCGATGATGGTTGGAAATACCAGCCATTTTTTATGTTCCAGCTCAGGATATTCAGCAAAGGTATGCATTAGCCAATACACTGATGGATTATGTCGATAAGGATAACGGCGCGTATCGATACCACGGTAGATACGCTTGATGACTTTTGGTCCAGCATTCTCGCGACGCAACCCTTTTTTTAGGTAATTGGTCACGCTATCAGATACGGTAATAATGGTATCGACATCGAGCAGCGCTTGTGAGTATTTATTAATCGGATAAAATCCGTACATGGTCGATACTAGTTTTGGTGGGCGTTTGACCCGTGCACGGCGCAGTGCTAAGTGCAATATCCATGATGGTGTTCGAGAATGCATATGAATGACATCAGGGTTATATTGTTCAATGAGGTGACGCAGCGGCGCGATTTGTAATAAAGATAGCCAAGACTTTTTATTCATATATAGTTGATGATATAGATTACCATCACGCTCTAGACGTTTGACCAGCTCGTTATCATCATCGGCACTGGAGATTATAATCGAAGTATGGCCATTTTTGACCAATGCGCGCCCCAAATGAAAGATACCGCGTTCGGATTCATCATGTTTTAAAGACGATAGTAAGCGCATAACTTTCATAATAGGGGTCAGTACTCGTTGGTAATATCAAGCTGCTATTGTCAGGTAAAAGCAGCTAAAACTCAACCTTGAAGGTTGATTGGGTGTTATAAATAAAGATTACTGATAAAGGAATTTAACGACGTTTTTGTAAGTGTTCAGCATTAGGTAGCCCTTGTTTTTCGCTTAAATACTTCCAATAGCGCTGCGGTAAATATTGCTTATGTAGCCGTAGGTTTTTACGCTCTTTAATATTGACGATGGTAAAGTAACCTTGCCAGAACTGCTGATAGCGCTGCTCGTCAGTACTATGAATACTGGCAGGATTGCGCAGCACGGTATCATCGAGATCGGTGATGGTTTGTAATTGGGCAGGGTGAGAGGAGGTACTCTTACTCTTATCATAATAAATACCATAGCTGCGGCTAATATCATAAATCGCCCAGTGTTGATCTTGATAACGTTGACGGAAGTGCTGACCAATCAGTGGCAGGACATTAAAGTCAGGTGCCACTCTGGCAAAATAAATATCGTCGGTGGTATGCTCAAAGCGTACAAAGGCTTCCATACGGTGTTTTTCGCGGCCCACAGACTTAACAGTTTGTGCCAGCTCAAGCACCTCTAAATGTCCTAAGTCTTCCATAATTGGCCGACCAGGATAATCAATCGCATATTTGACCACTCGAAATAAGATGGTGCCAATATTCTCCTTTTCGGACAAAAACCCCCATAAGAGTTGCCGCATACCTGAGCGCCCAATAAGGGTATTTATTTTGCTCAGCACCCGCTGGGCTTTATCTTTCTCAGTAGGAACCCTTATCGCCTGATCTATTAGTGATGGCACATAACAGTCGTATGACGTCAGCTTTAACGAGAAATTATGTTGTAGCTTATGCATATACACATAAAATACCGCACTGAGCCAACCCTCAAAGCTGGGCTCATAAAGCACGATACTGGGGGTTACCTGACTAACAGAGTAAGGCATGTTTTGTGGCTGTTGTAACATTGATTGTCCTACGTGGCATTATTCACTTAGACTGGATTCATTTAAAATAGCTGAAATTAAATGTAGCGTGTTATTTATTAACTGGTAATCAATAAAATAGATATAACGCCTAAACTCGTAAGGCTGGTAAAATTTTCTTGCTTGCTGTGCGGTTGCACCACCCTAGAGATTACGAAAATTTTCCTCAGCCATGCTTACTATAACGGTTTCAAGGTCGACTAACTGCAGTAACGTAGCCTATTGATTATTAATTGGTTAAGGATTAAAACAAGGCCAGTTGACCACTGCGTTGGTCTTTAAACTTGGTCTGCGTCTGTGCAAGTACATATTGGCGGAAGTTATCGCGGGTAAGATGGGCAAGATGTTCGTTTTTACCAGTAGTAGCAATGAAGTATTTGGCACGATTGACCGCAGCACCCATTTTTTTGAGATGGTATAAAGTCAGCTGATTAAACTGACGAGCTTTCAATATTTTTTTTGCGGTTTTAGTACCGATGCCTGGTATACGCACAATCATCTCATAAGAGGCAGTCTGAATATTGACTGGGAAATGCTCGCGATGACGTATCGCCCAAGCCAGCTTTGGGTCACAGTCTAAGTCCAAAAATGGCGACTCGGGCTCAACGATTTCATCGGCACCAAAGCCATAAAAGCGCATTAACCAGTCAGCTTGATAAAGGCGGTTCTCGCGCACCATCGGAACTGGTGTGCCAATAGCTGGCAGGCGGCTATCGGACAACATTGGCACATAGCCTGAATAATAAACTCGTTTGAGGGCATATTGTTTATAAAAGTGACTGGACAGCTGAATAACCTGTAAATCGGTTTCATTGCTTGCACCGACAATCATCTGACTGGTCTGGCCTGCTGGTACAAATTTGGGTGCTTTTTTATGATTTTTACGGCTGTCTTTGATGACAATGATTTGTTCTTTAATGGTTTCCATCGGTGCTTTTAATTGCGCATGTGATTTTTCTGGTGCAAGAAGTGCCAAACCAGACTTAGTGGGAATCTCAATATTAGCGCTCAGACGATCGGCGTATAGTCCGGCCTCTAACAATAACTCTTTTGAGGCACCTGGAATGGTCTTAAGATGAATATAGCCATTAAAACGCTCGCGAGTACGCAGGAGCTTGGCGACCTCGACCAGTCTTTCCATAGTATAATCGCCATTTTTAAAGATACCCGAGCTTAAAAACAGCCCTTCGATATAATTACGGCGGTAAAACTGCATGGTTAACTCGATTACTTCTTCTACGCTAAATGCAGCGCGCGGGGTATCGTTACTGCGTCGCGAAGTACAATAAGCGCAGTCATAAATACAGTGATTGGTTAGTAATATTTTAAGAAGACTCACACAGCGTCCGTCTTCGGTATAGCTGTGGCAAATGCCGGATTTTGCCGCATCGCCTAAGCTGCTGCCTTGATTTTTTCGGGTGCTGCCAGAGGATGAGCAAGAGACATCATACTTGGCTGCATCAGCTAAAATATTGAGCTTGCCTTGTAGTCTTTCATAATTGATGGTGGCCATGAATGGGAGTTTACCAATTAATTGATGAATAACCAGTTTAGCAAAAATACAGGTAAGTCACTGTAATGGTAGGAGAATTAAGAAAATAAAACGACAATCAGTGTCGTAGAGGTGGATACAAAAATGCCTTAGATAAGTTAAGTTGACACTTACTCTGTCTAAGGCATAATTATTTATGGTTTAACTGTTTAATCAAAAAATTCTAAGTTATACAACAAGTAGTTACCAAACAATCTTATCCGTAAATCACTTCCATAATCTCGTATTCGACTAAGCCTCTTGGGGTTTCAATGCGGGCTTCATCGCCTTTATATTTACCAATCAAACCACGAGCGATAGGCGAATTAACAGAGATTTTACCGCCTTTAAAGTCGGCCTCGTCATCACCTACGATTTGATAGCGCTTTTCTTCTTCAGTATCCATATTTTCAATGACCACCGTCACGCCAAATACTATCCGACCTTCTTTTGGTAAGGTGGCGATATCTATCACTTGGGCGCCGCCAAGTTTGGCTTCAATGTCGCGGATACGCGCTTCACAAAACCCTTGCTGCTCACGGGCGGCATGATATTCAGCATTTTCTTTGAGATCGCCGTGTTCACGCGCTTCAGCGATAGAGGCGGTGATACGAGGGCGGTCGATAGTTTTTAATTGTTTTAACTCGGCTTCTAAAGCCGCATGTCCTTGCGGAGTCATGGGATAACGTTGCATGTTTTTTCCTTAAACCAATAACATCACACCACCTCATGATGAGATGGTGTTGGTATTATTGCAATGGGTTGGAAATATAAAAAAGGTGGCATTAAGCGTACGTGCTAAAAAGCATAGTCGCAGGTAAGCCACTATGCTTTTTAAATTTATTGCTTTTTAAACTTATGACTACTATCTTAAAACGACTAACAAATCTTGGGTAAGTTTTTCAGCAAGCCTTACGGTTATGCTTAATTTACTGAATTTATTCAGCCACGTCAACTGTCTTTGCTTGCTCATGCAAATCTTGCAATTTATATACCTCAAAAGGCAAGTCGATAGCATAAGATTTACAAACGGCGTCTGCTGCCCCTAAAGTAGTGACATAGAACACTTTACCTTGCAGCGCGCTACGGCGGATAGAGAATGAATCCTCTTGCGCTTGCTTGCCTTCAGTGGTATTAATAATCAAATCAATTTTGCCATTTTTTAAGGCATCAACGATATGAGGACGCCCTTCGGTAACTTTATTGATTTTTTTACATTCAATGCCATTTTCAGCCAGTACTTTTTGGGTACCGGTAGTGGCAACAATGTTAAAACCAAAATCTATTAGCTGACGAGCGATAGGAGATATTTGCGCTTTATCACTGTCACGTACGGAGATAAAGACGGTTTTGATTTCACCTTTAGTCGGCAAACCAGGTAAGCGCTCATTACTACCGATAACGGCTTTATAGAACGCTTCGCCAAAGGTTTTGCCTACGCCCATCACTTCGCCGGTTGATTTCATCTCAGGGCTCAAGATAGGATCGACACCGGGGAACTTAGCAAAGGGAAATACTGCTTCTTTGACCGCAAAGAATGTTGGTTTAATCTCTTTAGTAAAGCCTTGGTCTTTTAGTGACGTGCCTGCCATACAGCGTGCGGCAACTTTTGCCAAAGAGGCGCCAATACATTTAGAGACGAAAGGCACTGTACGCGCGGCACGTGGATTCACTTCTAAGATATAAACGGTTTCACCTTTGACGGCAAACTGGACGTTCATCAAGCCAATCACGCCAAGCTCTTTCGCCATGGCAACGGTTTGCGCGCGCATCACATCACATAATTCATCTGATAATGAGTAGGGCGGTAATGAACACGCTGAGTCACCAGAATGGACGCCAGCCTGTTCGATATGCTGCATGATACCGCCAATCACCACATCGGTACCGTCGCAGATACAATCAACATCAACTTCGATAGCATCATCTAAGAAACGGTCAAGCAATACCGGTGCTTCGTTAGAAGCTTGTACTGCGGTACGTAGGTAATGTCTTAACTCGTCTTCGTTATAAACGATTTCCATGGCGCGACCACCGAGGACATATGACGGGCGAACAACCAATGGATAACCAACATCTTTGGCTTTCACTAAGCCATCCTCTAAACTAGTGGCGAGGGCATTGGTCGGCTGAATAAGATTCAACTGTTGAATCATATGTTGGAAGCGTTCACGGTCTTCAGCACGGTCAATCGCATCAGGACTAGTACCAATGATTTTGACGCCAGCAGCTTCAAGGGCGCGGGCAAGTTTTAGTGGTGTTTGTCCACCGAACTGCACGATAACGCCATCAGGTTGCTCAATCCGTACAATCTCTAGCACATCTTCAAGCGTAATTGGCTCAAAGTATAGACGGTCTGAAATATCATAATCAGTTGAAACCGTTTCAGGATTACAGTTGACCATGATGGTCTCATAGCCATCTTCACGCATTGCTAGCGCGGCATGGACACAGCAATAGTCAAACTCGATACCTTGGCCGATACGGTTCGGACCGCTACCGATAACCATAATTTTTTTCTTGTTAGTCGGATTGGCTTCACACTCACTGTCATAAGTAGAATACATATAAGCGGTACTGGTTTCAAATTCTGCCGCACAAGTATCGACGCGCTTATAGACCGGATGAACGCCCAAATCCCAACGCTTGGTACGCAGTTGCTTTTGTGAGATACCCAGCAGTTTGGCCAAACGCAAGTCTGATAAACCTTTACGCTTAAAGCCGCGCAAGTTTTTCTCAGTGAGACCGCCAAAACCTAGCGCTTTAACGGTCGCTTCAGTCTTAACAATGTCTTCAATTTGTACTAAGAACCAAGGGTCAATTTTGGTGAAGCTAAACACTTCATCGACCGTCATACCAATACGAAAAGCATCCGCTACATAATAGATACGCTCAGGTGTTGGAATGGTCAAACGATTGGTAATCTCAGAACGTGCCTTATCAGCGCTCAGCGTGCCTTCTTTTATAGCAGCAAAGTCAATTTGCTCATCAAAACCGTCTGAGCCGGTTTCCATACCACGTAAGGCTTTTTGCATAGATTCTTGGAAGTTACGGCCGATAGCCATCACTTCACCAACCGACTTCATTTGCGTCGATAACGTATTATCGGCTTGGGGGAATTTTTCAAAGTTAAAGCGTGGAATTTTGGTGACCACATAATCAAGCGCCGGCTCAAAGCTGGCTGGTGTTTTGCCACCGGTAATATCATTTTGCAATTCATCTAGCGTATAACCGACGGCTAATTTTGCTGCGATTTTGGCAATTGGAAAGCCTGTTGCTTTTGAGGCCAATGCTGATGAACGCGACACCCGTGGATTCATCTCGATGACGACCATACGACCAGTTTCAGGGTCAATACCGAACTGGACGTTGGAGCCGCCAGTCTCTACCCCAATCTCGCGCAGTACTGCCAACGAGGCATTACGCATGATTTGGTATTCTTTATCGGTCAAGGTTTGTGCTGGCGCGACGGTGATAGAATCGCCAGTATGCACGCCCATAGGGTCAAAGTTTTCAATCGCGCAGATGATGATACAGTTGTCGTTTTTGTCACGAACCACTTCCATCTCGTACTCTTTCCAACCAATCAACGACTCATCGATGAGCAACTGATGGTTCGGAGACAAGTCAAAGCCGCGCTCACAAATCTCGATAAATTCATCACGGTTATACGCAATACCGCCACCGGAGCCGCCCATGGTGAATGACGGACGAATGATACACGGATAGCCCATTTTTTCTTGGGTGATAAAGGCTTCTTCCATAGTTTCGGCGGTTTCAGCGCGTGGACATTCAAGGCCAATACGTTTCATGGCTTTATCAAATAAGTTGCGGTCTTCTGCCATCTCAATCGAATCTTTAGTCGCGCCAATTAGCTCGCAATTATACTTGGTCAATACGCCGTGCTTGTCCAATTCTAAGGCACAGTTCAGCGCGGTTTGTCCGCCCATGGTTGGCAAGATGGCATCAGGACGTTCTTTGGCAATGATTTGTTCAACGGTTTGCCATGTAATCGGCTCAATATAAGTAGCATCAGCCATCGCTGGATCAGTCATGATGGTCGCCGGGTTTGAGTTGACCAAGATGACGCGGTAGCCTTCTTCTTTCAGCGCTTTACACGCTTGTGCGCCTGAGTAGTCAAACTCGCACGCTTGACCGATGACGATAGGGCCTGCGCCAATGATAAGAATGCTTTTTATGTCGGTACGTTTTGGCATAATTAGGGCTACCTTCGTTTAAGTAATATTTTAATTGAGGGGTACTTTGAATTTTTATTTGTTGCGACTATAGGCGCACTGATTGCTCTGAGCGCCTTATGTGTTATTAATTGCTGTCATCGTTAATTATTGAGGATATTTGTTTTAATTTCTTAAGCCGACGCTGTTTTAGCTGCTTCCATCATATCAACAAACTTATCAAATAGTGGCGCGCAATCATGCGGCCCTGGACTGGCCTCAGGGTGGCCTTGGAAGCTAAATACGGGCTTGTTGGTCAGCTCTATACCTTGATTTGAGCCGTCAAATAATGAGCGATGGGTAACTTTTATATTAGCAGGTAAGGTGTCTTCGTCAACCGCAAAACCATGGTTTTGGCTGGTAATCATGACCGTACCGGACGCTAAATCTTGTACGGGATGGTTCGCACCGTGATGACCGAATTTCATCTTGATGGTATTAGCGCCGCTGGCAAGACCAATCAGCTGATGACCCAAGCAGATACCAAAGGTTGGAATGTCGGTTTGCTCAATAATATGACGGACGCTATCAATAGCGTAATCACAAGCAGCTGGATCACCAGGACCATTCGATAAGAAAATACCATCTGGATTCATTGCCAGTACGTCTGCAATAGGGGTTTGTGCTGGCACAACGGTGACGTGACAACCACGGTCAACGAGCATACGTAGGATGTTGGTTTTGCTACCAAAATCATAGGCGACTACGTTATATTTTGAATCAATATGAGTGCCAAGCTGTTTAAAGAAGCCGCCGGTGCCACTGTCATGACTGCCAGCTCTATCACGATTGAGTAAGGTGTCAGATAATTCCCAGGTGCCCGCTGTCCATTCAAAACCGTCAGGATTACAGCATTCTTTTGCCAAGTCCATGCCGACCAATCCAGCGAATTCTTGTGCCAATTTGATCGCTTGTTGCTCGTCATCCTTACTAATAGTGTCACCGTTGGATGCGGTCATGATACAGCCGTGCTGCGCGCCTTTTTCACGTAGTAAGCGCGTAAGCTGGCGAGTATCAATCTCAGCGATGGCGACCGTATCGTTACGCTGTAAATAATCGGTCAATGATTCAGAATTACGGAAGCTTGAAGTAACCATAGTAGAATCACGAATAATTAGGCCTTCTGCCCATATTTGGTGACTATTACCGGATTCAGTATCTTCAGAATTAGTGCCAGTATTACCGATATGCGGATAGGTTAGGGTGACCAGTTGACGTGCGTAGCTTGGGTCCGTGAGGATTTCTTGATACCCTGTCATGGCTGTGTTAAATACCACCTCACCGACACGATGACCTGCACTACCGATACTCACACCGCGAAAAATCGTACCGTCTGCTAGTGCCAAAATTGCTTGTATTTCTGCCGATGAATTCAAGGGTTGCCTCCACTGTGTTTGATGAGTGCCATGATGTTTTGCTGGTTAAAGTAGTCGCCTATAATTATTATTGATATCCTTATAACTGCTGTTAAATAACAATAAAAAAAGAGGTAGACGCAAAAATTTTCCACAAAAAAGCGAGAAGACATTATCAATGAGAACTACAAAACCCACTAGATAGTGAATAAGTAAATCGCATCATGTCCGCTCGCTTAGGCACAGATTTTGCGCATTATATACAATATACGCTAGGATAGCCAGCCGATTTTGTAGAGTAATGGCAACGCACTGAATAATAATGATAAGTATTTATCTAAATATTTAAAAGGATGAATTCAGTAAATAGCCTGAAGCAAAGCCTATTAGCTATAGTCAGCCCAAAATAAAACAGGGTTGTTTCTATCAACGTGCTACGGGTATAAATTTTTCTTGCTTGCTGTTCACACGTGTGACAGAGGCTGCAAAAAATTCAGTCCAGTAGCCCATTAGCATGGTATCGTTTTTAAATTGGATCGACTATATAATAAATATTAGTTAATAATCTAAGCAAGAATAATTTTTTAGAGAATATCTATGACTGATATAACTATAAATCTACTACCAAAACGGCTGGATTTTAGCCAGAAGCTTTGCCACAATAGACAGCATCATTCATTAAGTAACATTATTGGCTATTAATCCTGCTTTAAGTGACCCTTCAATTTATAATGATGATTAAGCAAAATAGCTATTATAACTATAATTAAGATGACAATTAATGTAATCAGGACTCGTTATGATTTATCAATATTTAGACAAAGTACCTGAGTTTGCGATGCCCTTTAATGGCTGGGTTGCAGATTCAGCGCGCGTTATAGGCGATGTTTATTTAGGTCATCAAGCCAATGTTTGGTTTGGCGCTGTGCTTCGCGGTGACAATGAGCGTATCCATATCGGCGACTACAGCAACGTACAAGAAAATAGCGTCATTCATACCGATGAAGGTATCGAGGTCAAAATTGGCAACTATGTCACCATTGGTCATTTAGCCATGCTGCATGGTTGCGTCGTCGGTGATAATAGCCTGATTGGTATCGGAGCGGTGATACTTAATAATGCCAAAATCGGCAAAAATTGTATCATCGGCGCTAAGGCCTTAGTTACGGAAGGCAAAGAGATTCCGGATAACTCTTTGGTTATGGGTGCGCCGGGCAAAGTAGTCAAAACCTTAACCGATGAGCAAGCTGCTATGCTCAAAGAATCTGCTTTGCATTATGCTGCGCGTTGCCAAAAGTTTAAAAATGGCTTAAAAGAAATTGAGCAGCCAAAATAAGCCTTTCTTAGCTATCACAAGTTTTATCATTCATTATTAACGAGATTTGCCATATGAGTACGTCTGTCCTCAATACCAATATTGACCCACAATCTGCGCCGCGTATCTTGGCACTATTTGACTTAGACCATACCTTACTCGACGTCGACAGTGATTATCTATGGGGCGAGTATATCGTCAACCACGGGCTGGTCGATGAAGCAGAGTATCGGACGGCCAACCAAGCGTTTTATGAGCAATATATCGAAGGGTCGCTTGATGCCACCGAATATAATGAATTTGTGGCGCAGTTTTTGACCACGCTGCCGTTAGATCGCTTGCATGAGTTGCGAGAAGATTACATTAAGATTGAGATTGAGCCGCATATGCGTCCAAAGGCCTTGACAGTGCTGCGTGAGCATTTAGACTTAGGTCATGATGTGGTAATTATTTCTGCGACCAACGACTTTGTCGTATCCGCCATTGCTGCGCGTTTCGGGGTAGAAGAAGCCAATGTATTGGCAACGCCGCTAGAGATTAAAGACCAGCGCTATACCGGTAAATTAACCGATAAGCCCAACTTTCAAGCTGGTAAAATTTATCATTTGGATAAGTGGCTTGATAAGCAGCAGGTAGCGGGTATTAGCTTTGAGAAAACTTATGCCTATTCGGATTCTAAGAATGATATTCCGCTACTTGAATGGGCGGATGTAGCGATTTGTGTGTCGCCCGATGATGCGCTGCATGCTCATGCGTTGGCGCATCGCTGGGCAGTAGAAGATTGGTCCATTTAGTGGCACATTTTGCTTTAATCTCACATAAATAATAACGTATTTATTTGATTTACTATTGATAGTAAGCAATACCTTTTATTAACCGAGGAAAATTTATGGAAATTAACCCGTACCAAGAAAAAATTAAAGACCTCGCTGAGCGTGGACAGGACCTGCGGAGGTATCTTTGACTTTGATGGCAAGCAAGAACGCTTAGAAGAAGTCAATCTAGAGCTCGAGAATCCTGAACTATGGAATGATCCAGAGCGCGCGACCAAAATCAATAAAGAAAAAAGCCATCTTGATAGTGTCATTGATGTGGTCGTGTCACTTGAGACCATATTAGAAGATGCGGCAGCTATGCTGGAGTTAGCGGTAGAGGCTGATGACGAGTCGTTACTTGCCGATGTGCAGGCTGATCTAGATAACGCTGAGAAGCGAGTGGCTGATTTAGAGTTTCGTCGGATGTTTAGCGGTGAGATGGACCCGAATAATTGCTACCTAGATGTGCAATCGGGTAGTGGTGGTACTGAAGCCCAAGACTGGGCTGAGATGCTGTTGCGTATGTATATGCGTTGGGCGGAAGCACACGACTTTAAGGTTGATGTGATTGAAATATCATCGGGTGGCGTGGCTGGTATTAAGTCCGCAACTATTGCCATTAAAGGGGATTACGCCTTTGGTTGGCTACGTACCGAAATTGGTGTGCATCGCTTAGTGCGTAAGTCACCGTTTGATAGTAATAATGGTCGTCATACCTCATTCGCCGCTATCTTTGTGTCGCCCGAGATTGATGATGATATCGATATCGATATCAACCCAGCAGACCTACGTATTGACACCTATCGCTCAAGTGGCGCAGGCGGTCAGCATGTGAATACGACGGACTCAGCTGTTCGTATTACCCATGAACCTACTGGCGTTGTGGTGACTTGTCAAAACGAGCGTAGCCAGCATGGCAACAAGGCAACGGCTATGAAAATGCTGCGTGCTAAGCTGTACGAGTTAGAGATGCAAAAGCGCATGGAAAAGCAGCAAGTGGTTGAGGATAGTAAGTCCGACGTGGGTTGGGGCAGTCAAATCCGTTCCTATGTGCTTGATGACTCACGCATTAAAGATTTGCGTACCGGCGTTGAGACCTTTAATACTGGGGCAGTGCTCGATGGTGACCTTGACCAGTTTATTGAAGCGAGCTTAAAAGCAGGACTATAAATATTCAATCATTTTAAAAATGATAGTATTAATCCCTTTTAAAACGAATACCGTGTGACTGGGAGAAATTTTTGAAGTCTCTAGAGTGACGTAGTCGCACAGCAAGCGAGAAAAATTTTTACTAGACGCGCGCAATTATGACTCTACTTTGGTCAGCATTGACCACATTCAATGAAATCTATTTAGGAAAAATTATGCTAAGTGTTAACAATTATTTTGATGATAAAGTAACGTCTATTGCCTTTCAAACGGCAACTAAGCCTGCAACTGTAGGCGTTATGTCAATTGGTGAGTATGAGTTTGGCACCAGTGAATTTGAAACTATGAGTGTGGTCAGTGGTGAATTGACGGTTAAGTTGCCAGAAAGTGAAGAGTGGCAAACTTTTGAAGCGGGTCAACAATTTACTGTTGAAGCCAATAAAAAATTCAACGTCAAAGTTACCGTCGAAACGGCTTATTTATGTGTTTATGGTAAATAGTTTTTACGATGAATAACATTTTAAGTTAAGATATCATCTTTTAAATTCAACTAACGTATTTAATATTAACGCCAAACGTTCTGCGCTTGGCGTTTTTTTATGGCTGCTATATATTTAATTCAGCATAGAATTATTTTAAATTATAAGTTCTTCCGGTATTGCACCATATCGGTCTTGGTTGCTAGTGTGTCATAAAGTATGCGAGCTGGTGCATTACTTTCTTGAGTCGTCCAATAGACACGATTGCACCCTTTTTTAGTGGCAAAGTCATACACATGCTCAATCAATGTCCGACCTATACCTTGGCCACGAACGCATTCATTAACGTACAAGTCCTCCAAGTAACAACACTCAGTAAAATTCCACGTATTAGGATGTAGCATCACATGGGTAATACCCACTAAAGTATCGTCTTTCCACGCGCCAAATCCATAGATAGGTACACTACTATCCAGTAAATTGCGCCACGTTTTTTCTGTAGTACTCGGTGGTAAGGAGGTCTCATAAAACGTCAAATAGCTTTTCCACAGACTCAACCAAGCTTCATAATCGGCGTTGGAGAGTGGGGCTATTTGCACAGCAGTATTATTAGTCATGTTTTATACAGTTTTATAATTAATAGACTCTAGATTATGCATTAAAAAGGTATGGCTTATAACCCCTTTATAAGTTCAATGTTATTAAGCTGGCTTTTACATAGGATTACATTTTATAAGTGGCAAACGAACAGTAAAAATAGCGTTGTTTATTTATGATAAGACAGAGATACCGTTTCCACGACAATTATTATATAAAGGCGCATTATTTTATGACTAAAATAACTGAACAAACAACCAAAGAAGATTTGCGCCATGATTATGAGTACTTAGCTCGCCGTGCCAATCTACGCTACGTTAGTGACGACGAGCCCGGTTATACGCGAAGTCGTTGGGGGCGCGGTTTTACTTATCGTGATGCCACTGGCAAGACAGTAAAAGACAAATTTTTGCGTCAGCGTTTTGATGCACTAGTCATTCCGCCTATGTGGTCAGAGGTGTGGATTTGCATCGATGATAACGGTCATTTGCAATCTACTGGCCGTGATGAGAAGGTGCGTAAGCAGTATTTATATCATCCGCAGTGGGATACGGTACGTGATCAAGCTAAGTTTGATGCCATGATAGGCTTTGCAGAGGCATTACCAGCGCTGCGCAGGCAGGTTGAGCAGGACTTAGATACTATCCCATTGTCACGCGCTAATGTACTTGCTGCAGTGGTTAAATTGCTTGAAACTACTTTAATTCGCGTCGGTAATAGTCGCTATGCTAAGCTTAACAAAAGCTATGGTTTGAGTACGTTGCGTAGTAAGCATGTTAGTGAAATTGATAATGGGCTTGCTTTTGACTTTGTCGGTAAAAGCGCGAAAACCCACCATATCGAGCTGCAAGATGAGCGTTTAATTGATGTTGTACAGGCATGCTCTGAGTTGCCTGGCTATCAGGTTTTTAAGTATTTAGATGAGCATGGTGCTAAACAAGTCGTGGATAGCACTGATATCAATGACTATCTACGTGCTCATACTTGTGGTGATAGCGATAGACTCTACAGTGCTAAAGACTTTCGTACGTGGATGGCAAGTGTACTCGCAGCCAGTTATTTATATGACGAGCTGCAAGGGCCAGCAGGGGATGAAATATTAGCAAGCGAACCGGACAGTCGCGCACGTCAAACATTAGTCACAGAAATGGTCAAAAACGTCGCAGCAGAACTAGGAAATACCCCTAGCGTTTGCCGTTCCTCTTATATTCATCCTATTATTATTGAACAGTTCTTAGCAGGACAATTCTTTGAGACTTATAAACAGGCACGTCGCGGCCGTACCAAAAAACACCAAGGCTGCGAAGAAAAAGCCTTACTTGGATTTTTAAGTAAGCAATGAAAATCGCTGTAGTTTAGTAACGATTATTTTAATATCAATTACTTTACTAAGCATAGAATCCATAAAAATGATACGATATGTATTGAAATAAATAGAAAAATGCGTTATTAATAGGTACGCTTACATATAATGAGATTGAACGGTATATAGGATATCGCCGTTTTAATAATTGATCTATCTTATTTTGCCCGTTAACTTTTATTGCTAAAGGATTAGCTTATGTCTATCACCTCTAATCACGCTGCAAACTTAGCAGCATCGCCCTCGAGCTCAAACTCTACCCAAGCTTTAGCTACTGAGCATGTAGAATCCACATTACCAAGCTATGCCGATTATTATAATAACTTCGATATGGCATCGTTATTAGAAGAAATTTTTGGCGCAAATCCTGACGATCGCCTGAATGCTTATATGGCCTGTTGTGGTCGTCATGTGCGTGACGGACGCGCAGATAATATTGCCCTAGTTCATGAAAATACTGCCGGTGAGATAACGCGCCTAAGTTTTGGTGAGCTGGATAGTGCTAGTGCGCAAGTGGCCAATCTACTGCAGTCTTATGGTGTGCAAGCTGGGGATCAAGTAGCGACTATGTTACCGCGTACTCCGGAGCTGTTAGTGATTGTTTTAGCAGCATGGCGTCTTGGGGCGATATATCAGCCATTATTTACCGCTTTTGGTTATGATTCCATCGAGTACCGAATGGAAAAAGCAAAAACTAAAGTGGTATTTACCAATCAAGAAAATCGTAGCAAGTTTAAAGATTTAGCTGAACAAACCAAGATGGTACTGGTTGGTAATCAAGCCGACAGCCAAACTTGGGGTGATGACAACTATACTGAGATGATGGATAAGCAGTCGGAAACGATCGCGCCAGTGCTCTTAGATACTGATGGGCAATTTTTACAGATGTTTACATCAGGTACGGTTGGTAAATCGAAAGGGGTAAGCGTGCCATTAGCTGCACTGCCAGCGTTCTATTTATACATGCGTTATGCCATTGATTTGCGTGATACCGATAACTATTGGAATATGGCGGATCCAGGCTGGGCGTATGGTCTCTATTACGCTATTACTGGCCCATTATTATTAGGTGTGACCACTTACTTTAATGAAGCAGGCTTCGATGCAACCAATACCCGTGATTTTATGATGCGCCATAAAATTACCAATCTTGCCTCCTCACCAACTGCCTTTCGAATGATGAAATCAAGTGGCGTCTTTAAAGAACTCGCAGAAGACGACACTGAAAAACTATCCTTACGCTGTGCCAATTCGGCAGGCGAGACTTTGAATACTGAAGTCGTTAGCTGGGTTGAGAGTCATTTAGGCTGCAAAATCTGTGATCAATATGGTCAGACAGAGACTGGCATGATTTGCTGTGAGCATCATGGATTGGCACATAAGTGTCCAGTAGGCTCTATGGGAATGGCGCTACCGGGGCATACATTGGTAGTGTTAGACGATGATACGCAAGTGTTGTCAGACGGAGAGCAAGGACAACTGGCTGTGGTAGTCAGTCAGTCACCCGCGTTTTATTTCCGTGGTTATAGCTGGAATGAAAAACAAGCCTTTATCGATGATTATTATCTGACCGGAGATGTGGTTGAGCGTCATCATGATGGTACTTACTGGTTCTCAGGACGCGATGATGACATTATTACGACTGCCGGTTACCGTGTTGGACCTACCGATGTCGAAAATACAGTATTAGAACATGAAGCGGTTGCAGAGTCCGCTGCCGTAGGCGTACCTGATGAGGTACGCGGGCATACCATTAAATCTTATGTGGTGCTCAAAGACGGTATTGAGGGTAGTGAAGAAATCGCTCAGCAAATCAAAAACTTGGTACGTGAGCGTTTATCAACGCATGCTTATCCACGTGAAGTTGAGTTCGTTGAGGCGCTACCAAAGACGCCTAGTGGCAAGATACAGCGCTTCCTACTGCGCAGTTTATCTGCTGACTAAGTATGCTTTGTAGACAGTGACAGGCCTTGAAGTATTCTTTTAAAAGAATGCTTTAAGGTAAATAACCAATGAAAATATTAAAAATCAAACGATAAGTCGTTAAGGAATACCCATGCAAATACAGACAAACAGCTTTTTAGTAACTGGCGGCGCATCAGGATTGGGTGAAGCGGTTGTTCGCGCTATCGTTAGCCAAGGTGGCAACGTAGTGATTGCTGATTTAAACGATACAACAGGACAAGCATTGGTAGACGAGCTCGGAGATAATGCTCGCTTTATACGCTGTGATATTACCAGTGGCGATGAGGTACAAGCTGCCGTCGATCTAGCAGAGCAAGCATTTGGCGGTCTGCAAGGATCAATTAATTGTGCTGGTATTGTTGTGGTACAAAAACTCCTAGATCGTGAGAATAATCCGGCCGATCTTGATGCGTTTAGTCGTGGCATTAATGTTAATTTGGTTGGCTCTTTCAATGTGGCGCGCTTAGTCGCCGCCAGTATTGCACGCCGTGTTGCTGCAGCAAGTAGCGATCACAGTACTGAAAAAAACGCAGATCAAGGGGTAATCATTAATACTGCCTCTATCGCTGCTTTTGATGGTCAAGTTGGGCAGGCCAGTTATGCTTCTTCTAAAGCTGGCGTAGTAGGTCTGACATTGCCACTAGCGCGTGAGCTAGCACGTCATGGTATTCGGGTCATGACCATTGCACCGGGTGTCTTTGCGACCCCAATGATGGAAAGTATTCCTGAAAAAGCCCGCGAGCAGTTAGAAGCAGCAGTACCGTATCCTAAACGTTTAGGGGCGCCAAATGAGTTTGCCAAACTAGTGATGCATATTATTGATAATGCCTATTTAAATGGTGAAGTTATTCGCTTAGATGGTGCTATTCGAATGATCTGATCATCACCAAACTCTATTGATGAAATTTGTACAAAGGTCTATATTTTGTTTTGGTATATTATGATTAACCCATATAACATCAATTACAAGAACTAAGACCTATGTCATTTTTTCGTACGAATTTTGCTAAAAGTCCTAAATGGCTACTCATTACTATTGGACTCGGTATTATCGCTATGGTTAGTACCAGTGCAATAGCCTATGCAAAAATATTACCCTTCACTATAAAAAATGCCTCTAATAATGCGCAAACTATTCCTAACACGGTAATTATTGATAAAGTCTTTGTCGATAAGTCGGAGCGTAGCTTGCAATTATTGAGTGATGATAAGGTGATCAAATCTTATCGCATCGCCCTAGGTGATAGCCCGGTAGGTCATAAGCAACAGCAAGGTGACGAGCGCACACCAGTAGGAACTTATACTCTAGATTATAAGAATGAAAAATCTAAATTCTATCGCTCTATTCATATCAGTTATCCTAATGCAGCAGATAAGGCGCAAGCTAAAGCGCTTGGCGTTAGTCCAGGTGGTGATATTATGATTCATGGACAGAAGAATGGCTTTAGTGGGCTGGCATTGGTTAACCAACAACGCGACTGGACTGATGGCTGCATCGCGGTTACTAACGATGAGATGAATGAGATTATGGCAGCAGTAAAGCTTGGTATACCGATTGAAATCGTTGAGTGAAGTATAGATAGAACGTGTAGGCAGGTAGGTATCCTTCCTACTTTATTATCACTAGTAAATAACATTTATAAAACGCTAGCCATGAACTAGGGCACCCTATTTCTCATTCCATACATATAGTTAAATCTATATAGATCCGCTACAACCTAAAGCTCATGTTTTCTTATCGAACTCATCTAAGCATTGCGCTAATCTAAGCATCGCACTCACCTAACTTCGACTATCCATCTTTTTTTCTTTTAAAATATTTCTCTAAGATACACATTAATACGTTATGATTAATAACATTGTTAATGATAAGGTATTGCTTATCGAGCAGTAGATTATCTACATTTTTCTGCTCATACTAATAAGTCATTATCTGTTATTGACACTATATACTAGTACGTTGAAATAACACTCAACATACCATGTATTGATAATATCAAACGGTAAGCGGCACAGTATAAGTTCGCTGCCTAATATATTAATTTATACTAATTATAAAAGGATGCAATGATGAGATTCGAAAAATTTACCCAAAAACTGCAAACCGCTATTCAAGAAGCGCAAAGTCTAGCATTAGGGCGGGATCATACGGGTATCGATCCGGTACATTTACTGGCGGTCTTGCTTCAAGATGAGGCTAACTTGTCGATCTGTCAGCAAGCAGGTGCGTCTATACCGGCACTAAAAAATGGTGTTGCAAAAGCTCTTGATAACCAAGCGACCATTGCTGAACCCACTGGAGACGTTAATTTAAACCCAAACTCGGTAAAAATTCTTAACCTTGCCGATCGTCAGGCACAGAAAGAAGGTGATGACTTTATTGCCACTGAGTGGGTCATTTTAGCACTTGCTGAGCAAGGCGAAACCAAAAAAATATTTGAAAGTGCTGGCGTGACGGCAGCTAAGCTAAAAGCAGTCATCGAGCAGCTGCGTGGTAATGAGACGGTCGATAATCAAAATGCCGAAGATCAGCGCGATGCCTTAAATAAATATACGATTAATCTTACTGAACAGGCAGAACTTGGCAAACTTGACCCAGTTATTGGTCGTGATGAGGAGATTCGCCGTACTATTCAGGTGCTGTCACGTCGTACCAAAAATAACCCAGTGCTCATTGGTGAACCGGGAGTTGGTAAGACTGCTATCGTTGAAGGCCTCGCGCAAAAAATTATTAATGGTGATGTGCCAGAAGGTTTACGTCGTAAAGAAGTGCTGTCCTTAGATTTAGGCTCACTGATTGCAGGGGCCAAGTTTCGTGGTGAGTTTGAGGAGCGCCTCAAAAGCGTGCTCAGTGATTTATCGAAGCAAGAAGGTAATGTCATCTTATTTATTGATGAGCTGCATACTTTAGTTGGCGCAGGTAAAGCAGATGGTGCGATGGATGCCGGTAATATGCTAAAACCAGCCCTTGCTCGCGGTGAGCTACATTGCGTCGGTGCAACCACCTTAGATGAGTATCGTCGATATATTGAAAAAGATGCCGCTCTTGAACGCCGCTTCCAAAAGGTACTGGTTGATGAGCCCACAGTTGAAGATACCATTGCGATTTTACGTGGTCTGAAAGAGCGCTATGAGCTGCATCATGGGGTCGATATTCAAGATAGTGCCATCATTGCGGCGGCGCGTATGAGTCATCGCTATATTACTGACCGCAAATTACCGGATAAAGCCATTGATTTAATCGATGAAGCCGCCAGCCGTCTACGGATGGAAATGGACAGTAAACCTGAATCTTTAGGTAAGCTTGATAGCCGTCTGATTCAATTAAAAATGCAGCGTGAAGTGCTAAAAAACGAAGAAGACGCTGGTGCGCAGGCTGAGCTCAAAGCGTTAAATCAACAAATTGAAGAGTTAGAAAAAGAATATGCAGATCTTAATGAGATCTGGCAAGCAGAAAAGGCATTGGTTAAAGGCAGTCAGCAGCTCAAAGATGAGCTAGATAAAGCGCGCACTGCTTATGATAAGTCTAGTCGTGAAGGCGACTATGAAGCAATGTCCAAGTTGCAATATGAGACTATTCCGCAGCTTGAGCGCCGTATTCATGAGTCGGATCTTGCCGAGCAAAAAGAGCAAGCTGATGCGCCGAATATCAAGTTACTGCGTAACAAAGTCACGGATAACGAGATTGCTGAAGTGGTTAGCGCTGCAACGGGCATTCCTGTTAACAAGATGATGCAAGGTGAGCGTGATAAGCTGATAGCAATGGAAGAAAAACTCCATGAACGTGTCATCGGCCAAGATGAAGCCGTAGAAGCGGTTGCCAATGCCGTACGCCGCAGTCGGGCAGGTTTGTCTGATCCTAATCGTCCATCAGGATCATTTTTATTCCTTGGGCCAACAGGGGTAGGTAAAACTGAGCTGACTAAATCTTTGGCAAATTTCTTGTTTGATAGTGAAGATGCATTGGTACGTATTGACATGAGTGAATACATGGAAAAGCATAGCGTCAGTCGTTTAGTGGGCGCACCTCCAGGTTATGTTGGCTACGAAGAGGGTGGCGCATTGACCGAAGCGGTACGCCGTAAGCCTTATAGTGTGGTGCTATTTGATGAAGTTGAAAAAGCGCATCCTGATGTGTTTAATATTTTATTACAAGTATTGGATGATGGTCGTTTGACTGATTCACAAGGTCGGGTGGTAGATTTCAAAAATACGGTCATTATCATGACCAGTAACTTAGGTTCGCACAAAATTCAAGAGATGGTTGGCGAGAGCTATGATGATATCAAAGCGGAAGTTATGGAGTCAGTCGGCGAGCATTTCCGTCCCGAGTTCGTTAACCGTATTGATGAGATTGTGGTATTCCATGCGCTCGGCCAAGAGCAGATGGCGGGTATTGCTGATATCCAAATGAATCGTTTGCGTAGCCGTTTGCAAGAGCGTGAGCTGGATATTGCCCTGTCCGATGCGGCGATGAATCAATTGGTCGCGGTCGGCTACGACCCTGTATATGGTGCACGCCCGCTAAAACGTGCCATTCAACAAGAGATCGAAAACCCATTATCATTGAAGTTACTTGTCGGTGAGTTTGTAGCTGGCGATATCATTAAAGTTGATGTCGGTACTGATGATAAACTTACCTTTAATAAGCTTAGAATGAGTTAAGAACAAGTCTTTTTTGACAGTTTTTTAGTGGTAAGAATAACCCCTTATTTGCAATAGCAGATAAGGGGTTTTATTTTTTTACCCTTCAGGCGTTTCCGTTATGTTATAAATATATTGAGCTGTAACACATTTTATGATGAAAACTGATGCAAGTAACTAACTGATATTGGACAATTAACTGATGTGAGTAACTAAAGTTATGATAACGAATGCTAAGTATATAAGCGCGCCTTTAACCGTAATAGCACTACTATTTAGCGCCTCTGCCTGCTCTGACCCATCAACGATGAGTACAGACACAGCAAAAGTGGAAGTGGCTGATAGTAAACAAGCCAATAACATTCAAACATCTGATAGTTCTATACCTGATGAGCAAGTAAGCACCAATAAACCTGCCTTTACCACCAAGATTATCGCTAGCTTTGATGAGCCGTGGGCGATGACAGCACTACCCAAAAGTAGTGCTGAGTCGCTCAAGTTGCTAGTAACTCAAAAAACAGGTGAGTTATTCGTTGTTGATGCTAGGACAGGGGTCAAGGCAAGAGTGAGCGGTGTGCCCAAAGTTGCTTATGGTGGGCAGGGAGGATTGGGCGATGTTATTCTTGCGCCAGATTTTGCGACTACTAATATAGTATATCTAAGCTATATAGAGGCCGGCAAGGGTTCTGAGGATAATACGTTTGGGGCTAAAGTTATTAAAGCCAAACTGTCGGGATTAGACACCACGGTACCAACCTTGCAAGCGATTGTCCCCATTTGGCAGCAGCGCCCAAAAGTTAAAGGGCAAGGACACTATAGCCATCGTTTGCTATTCTCTCCTGATGGGCGTTATTTATATATCAGCTCAGGTGAACGCCAAGCAAAAGATCCTGCGCAAGACATGAGCGTTAATTTGGGTAAAATAGTACGGCTAAATCCTGATGGGACGGTACCAATAGACAATCCATTTGTTCATAACTCTAATGTAGATACAGAGGCAGATATCAAGGCTAATGCTAATGACATAACTAAGCAACTGTGGACGCTGGGACATCGTAATGTGCTAGGTATGGCCTTTGATAAATCAGGCAGACTTTGGGCACATGAGATGGGTCCAAGAGGTGGCGATGAGCTCAATCTGATTGAAAAAGGTAGCAATTATGGTTGGCCTATAGTCTCTAACGGGCGTAATTATTCAGGTATTGATATCCCTGACCATGATACTCGTCCTGATTTTATAGCGCCCAAAATTACATGGACACCTGTCATATCACCGTCATCTATGAGCTTATATTACTCCGGTTCTTATAACGACTTTCCAGCGTGGCAGGGAAATGCACTTATTAGTGGCTTATCATCCAAAGCGTTAATAGTGGTTGATTTGGGTGCAAGCAATGCCGCTGCTCCTTACGAGCGTTATCGATATGACATGGGTCAACGTATCCGCAGTGTGCTGGCGGTAGATGGAGAAGTATGGTTGTTAGAGGATGGCAGTAGCGGTAAGTTGCTGCGATTGTTGCCTAAATAAGCAAGATATTTAGACTGATAGTGAGATTTAAACTGACAATCTAACAAATTATCTAACAATCAAACCCAGTATCTACTTTAACAACTGCAAAGTTTTTTGAGCATTATCACTTTTCTTCAGAATACTATCCTACTAAATTATTGAGTAGAATAAGAATTTTCAACTAGATAGTTTTTGTGGTAACTCTTTTCTATCATACCAATCAATAGACTTAGAGCCAACACTGTGAAACTAAGTCGATTATTTTTATCAAGTTTTATTTTGTAATAAATTGATAATTAGAAGTCAGTTTGTTAAGGTGACGTTCCTTAGATTGTGAGATTAAAGCATGGACGGAGTAAAAGTAGGCCGATTGGGTCCTTTTCCACGGGTGAGTAAACCTGTGTTTATTATATCTACGTTATTAATCGTAGGATTTATCATTTTTGGGACTTTCTTTACCGAAACCGCGGGTATAGTATTTAGCTTTTTACAAAATTTTATTACGAACAAGTTTGGCTGGCTTTTTATTGTTTTAGTCAACACGGCGTTGGTACTTTGTATCTACTTAGCAATGAGTCGCTACGGTGACATTCGGCTAGGCAATCAAACTGAGCGACCGCAATACAATCTGTTTTCATGGATTGGGATGTTGTTTTCGGCAGGTATTGGTATTGGTCTAGTCTACTGGGGTACGGCAGAACCGCTGTACCATTTTATGGCGCCACCAATGGGTGAGGCTGAAACAGTTGCTGCAGCAAAGCAAGCCATGAATATCTCATTTCTACATTGGGGTCTACATGCTTGGGCGATTTATACTATTGTGGCGCTGTCTTTAGCTTATTTTCATTTTCGTCGCGGGCTACCCTTATCGATTCGCTCGACCTTATATCCAATATTGGGTAAAAAGATTTATGGCCCATGGGGTCATACCGTTGATATCTTAGCGGTATTTGGTACTATGTTCGGGGTGGTCACCTCGCTCGGTCTTGGTGTGATGCAGATCAATTCTGGACTCGAGAAGCTGTTTGGTATTCCCAATAGTTTAACCGTACAATTTGCTTTAATTGCCTTCATTACAGCGCTTGCAGCAATTTCCGTTATGATGGGGCTAGATAAAGGTATTAAGCGACTTAGCGATATTAATATTGGGTTCACCGTTGTCTTACTTTCGTTCATGGTAATTTTAGGACCAACCCTCTTTATCTTTGATAGCTTTATCGAAAATATCGGAAACTATATCGTAGCGATTGTCCCTCTAGGAACGTGGGGTGAGTCTTATAGCGGCACAGATTGGCAAAGCGCTTGGACGATATTTTATTGGGCATGGTGGGTCAGTTGGGCGCCATTCGTTGGTATATTTATTGCCCGGATCAGTCGTGGTCGTACCATCCGTGAATTTACACTTGGGGTGTTGCTCATTCCAATGCTGATTTTATTCTTTTGGTTTACTACTTTTGGCGGTGTTGCTATTCACATGGAGCTTGCCTCTGCTGTGACTGGAATTAGTCCAGGATTGGTTGAAGCAGTGCAAGCAGATACTGGTAGTGCGATTTTTAAATTGGTTGAATACTATCCCCTAGCCAAGCCGATTACCTTGCTGATTGTAATAATGATTGTGCTATGGTTTGTGACCTCATCAGACTCGGCAAGTTTTGTCATTGATATGCTGACTGCTGGCGGTGATACCAATCCACCGAAAATTCAGCGTTTATTTTGGGCGACTACCGAAGGTGTTATTGCTGCTATATTGCTTGCAGCCGGCGGATTATCAGCATTAAAAGCCGCTGCTATCGTTGCAGGGCTGCCATTTGTACTAGTAATATTCGTGATAATGTATGCGCTCTTGCGTGGTCTTAGTCGTGATCGTCTGATTTTATATCGGGCTCAGCAGCGCTTTATTACTGATGAATCGGCAGATCACAACTCGGCCAATGAGTTCGTTGACGAGCACTTGCTAAAAGGGCCACCTAAGATTATTAAAGGTGACTAAACAGGGTAACTGAAAAAAGGTGTTAGAGGCCGTTTACGAACATCTTATTAAGTACAGCATTGATTGTTTTACTGGTCAATGCTTGGTGATTAACCAAGTAGGTTCTGTTTAAATTGTGCTTATTAATGGGTTTTTTATCAAGAGATAACGTCTAAAATTATTGTAATAATAATCCTTAAGGCAGCAGGTTGCCTTGAGGATTTTTTTGTTTTCAACACTGGAAGGTATCTAATAAAATTTGATAGTTACTAAATATCTTGTTAAGGTGAGCGTCCTAAAAAATTGAGATTAGTAAATGGACCATGTGAAAGTTGGCCGATTGGGCCCTTTTCCGCGGGTAAGTAAACCTGTATTTTTATCCTCAGCAATTTTAATTGTCGCGTTTATTATCTTTGGCGCCTTTTTTAATGAGCTGGCGAATGAAGTATTCGGTCAGATGAAGTCGTTTATTTCTCATCGTTTTGGCTGGTTTTTTATTGTGGTGGTCAATTTAGCCTTGGTTATGAGTATTTACTTAATATTCAGTCGCTACGGTGATATCAGGCTTGGGCATCAAACAGAGAAGCCAGAATATAATCTAATTTCTTGGATTGGGATGCTATTCTCAGCCGGTATTGGTATTGGCTTGCTCTATTGGGGTACCGCTGAGCCGCTGCAACATTTTATGGCACCGCCACTCGGTGAGCCTGAAACCATTGCGGCTGCTAAGCAAGCGATGAATATCTCATTCTTACATTATGGTCTGCATGTGTGGGCCATCTATGGCATGGTGGCATTGGCATTGGCCTATTTTCACTATCGCCGTGGTCTGCCTTTGGCTATTCGCTCGACGTTATATCCCTTGATTGGTAAAAAGATATACGGCCCATGGGGTCATACGGTCGATACCTTAGCGGTATTTGGTACTATGTTTGGAGTGGTGACCACCTTAGGTCTTGGGGTACTACAGATTAACTCTGGCCTTGAGAGCTTATTTGGTATTCCCAATAATATTAGTGTGCAAATTATTCTGATTGCTTTTATCACCATGTTAGCAGGACTATCACTACTGATGGGGCTTGATAAAGGTATCAAACGCTTAAGTGATATCAATATTTTCTTTACTATCGTATTGTTAAGCTTTGTGATTATTTTAGGGCCAACGCAGTTTATCTTTAATAGCTTTGTGGAAAATATCGGTAATTATCTGCACCAGGTTATTCCATTAGGTCTCTGGACTGAGTCTTATGAAGGTAAAGACAATTGGCAGTCATCATGGACGATTTTTTATTGGGCATGGTGGATCAGCTGGTCACCTTTTGTCGGAGTATTCATCGCCCGTATTTCGCGTGGCCGTACCATTCGCGAGTTTATATTAGGTGTATTACTAATCCCTATTACCATTTTGTTTTTATGGTTTACGGCTTTTGGCGGTGCGGCGGTACATATGGAGTTGTTGGCGGCGGTTGATCCTAGTATGGCCAGCCCTGGTCTTGTCGAAGCGGTACAAGCGGACTATGGCAGTGCCATCTTCAAGTTAATGGAATTCTATCCTTTTGCTAAGCCCATAACTTTATTGATTATTGTGATGATTGTACTGTGGTTTGTGACCTCATCAGATTCAGCCAGCTTTGTAATCGACATGTTGACTTCAGGTGGTGATACCAATCCGCCAAAGATTCAACGTCTATTCTGGGCAGGTACTGAAGGTGTTATTGCTGCTGTGTTATTAGCAGCAGGTGGCTTAGGGGCGTTGCAAGCAGCATCTATTGTCTCAGGTTTTCCGTTTGCTATTGTGATAGTAGTGATGCTGTATTCCCTGCTGCGCGGCTTAAGTCGAGATCGCTTGATTCTATATCGCAACCAGCAATGGTTTATCACTGAAGAATCTGCAGAGCATAATTCAGCTAATGAGTTCCGTGATGAGCATCTATTGAAAGGCCCGCCGAAGCTTGACAAGCCTAATGAGTAAACCGGCTAATATTGGCTAGAAAACCGTTAATAATAACAACCCCATTCTATAATTAGGCTGGGGTTTTTTATGCAGGGTCAGCTATGTAATATATCTTACCCCGCCAATATGATAATAATCGAATTGAGTTAACACATTATACGGCTATTACAGGCAGTTTATGGGCATTGCCCTTTAACATAACCGACTGCCACAGTGGTGCCACACGCTGAGCAAGCGTTACCCGCAGTGCGGTAGCTGATTATTGAGTCAGTCTTCACTTTGACACAAACAGGGTCATATTGTGCCGTGCACATGGTTTGTTCAGGGTTATAAGGGGGGCATTTAGTAAAAGGATTATCGCTGGATACTTGGTAGTCAGTTGAGGGAGTATGAATAGGAGAGGTGTCGGGTGCGGCGATGTTCGGCATATTATTGCAGCCGGCCATTATCATTGTCAATGATAACCCGAGTAATGACAGGTACGACCGCCATGATGTCGATGAATTATTAATAAACATAAGATGTCCTTATTTATGAAAGTCATAACGTCCTGTTAGAATCACATGTAAACTCTAATCATACCGCATTTTTAGAGTTATAAAAGACAATAAAAGTAAGGCAGTCATTTTTCAATCACAAAAAAATAGCCTATCAATTAGATAGGCTATCAAGTAAACGGGCTCTCAATGCTTGAACTGTTATTGCTCAACGTAACTACTAGACATCAAAATAGTATGAAGAGTCGTTGATCGTTACGATGCCGACTAAGGCCGCTATTATAAAAACTAAGATTCTTTACTAATATTAATATACTTGTCAAAATTTTGTGCATAGTCAGCCAGGTTGTCGCTGAGCATTTGACGGTATTGCTTAACATAAAATTCAACAATGTCATCTTTTTCTTTAGCAAAGTCGTCACCTTTTACAAAGCCAATGGAGGCGACTGAGGCGCTATAACGTGCCGCTGCATAGAGTAGTGATGCGCCCACTTGACCTGAATGCGCCTCCTCACCCAACTGACTGTTGGCGACACCAATAATAGCATCAGCGCGTTGATAAAATGACTGCATTTCAGGAGTGATTTCAACGTTAGCATTAGTGGCTGTATCAGCGTTGTCGTTGAGGTTTAAGTTATTATCTTGCACGTTGGCTTGCGTATTATCTTGAGACATGAGCGACTCCTATTAAGGGTGTATAAATATCGGATTATAAAATTATTGCTGTTGTGGTAAATCGGTAATGGAGACTAACATTATAAGTGATGATATGAAAATTATGACTTAAAGTGACCAAGCGAAAAATTAAAGCCAGATTCCTATTCGAGCATTATATTGCTATGAAATCTGGCTTTAATACTTTCTTTATTACTAGCGACGATGAGCCGCTATAACCCAGCATCCGCTTTTAAAATTTCAGCTTTATCTGTTTTTTCCCATGTAAAGGCAGTCTCAGAACCTGGGCGACCAAAATGCCCAAAGGACGCAGTTTGCTGATACATAGGTTGTAATAGATTGAGCATGCGGGTGATGCCATAAGGACGCAGGTCAAAGTGAGTACGAATCAGACGAATAATTTCTCCATGGCTGATTTTGCTGGTACCAAAGGTATTGACCGAGATTGACGTCGGTTCAGCCACGCCAATGGCATAGCTAATCTGTACTTCACAGCGCTCAGCAATACCTGCTGCGACTAAATTTTTAGCCACATAACGTACAGCATAGGCAGCGCTACGGTCAACTTTAGAAGGGTCTTTACCACTAAAAGCACCGCCGCCATGACGTGCCATGCCGCCGTAAGTATCAACGATAATTTTACGTCCGGTAAGTCCAGCATCTCCAACTGGGCCTCCGATAACAAACTTACCGGTTGGATTAATATGATAGCGCGTGCCGGCGTGTAGTAGATCGGCAGGCAGTACATGCTTGATAATAGATTCCATTATCGCTTCTTGCAAATCAGTTTGGGAAATACTAGGGTCATGCTGTGTTGAGAGTACTACGGCATCAATGGCTACTGGACGGTTACCGTCATATTTTAGTGTTACTTGCGCTTTAGCATCGGGACGTAACCAAGGCAGCTCACCGGCACGGCGCAGCTCAGATTGACGTTCCATTAGGCGATGGGCAAACTCGATGGGCGCTGGCATTAATACCTCAGTTTCATTACTGGCATAGCCAAACATCAGACCTTGATCACCAGCGCCTTGTTCTTCAGGATTTTCACGATCGACACCTTGAGCAATTTCAGGGGATTGCTTACCAAGCATGTTAATAACCGCACAAGTTTCACCGTCAAAACCTAGGTCTGAATGGTGGTAGCCAATACCATTGACCGTATCACGGACGATACGTTCGATATCTATATTGGCCGTGGTTGATATTTCACCTGCGAGTACTACCGCGCCAGTTTTGACTAGGGTTTCACACGCCACGCGGGCCTGTAAGTCTTCACGTAAAATAGCATCAAGGACGGCATCTGAGATTTGGTCAGCCATTTTATCGGGATGACCTTCGCTTACGGATTCTGAAGTAAATAAGTTGTATTCACGCATAGTGGGATCGCTTAATTGAATCAATAAAGATAGGGAAAGCATGGCGGCTGGGCGCGGCTTTAATTAGTATTGGCCTTACGATTATTCGCTTGGCAGTTAACTGGTTTGACTTAAGTAATTGGTTTCATTTAATAATCGATACTGATAAAAAGTACGGCATTGAGTCTTGGCAGTTTTAGCATAAAACCATTAAGATAAAACTAATGCTCAGCTCCTACCCTTTATACGATTATAACCTTGTTATTGCCATGGTAATAACAAGGCAACATCAATATGAAAATGGTCTTATTCTACCCTGAAACGCCATAAAACTCTAGTGAGCAGAGCTTATGCTGCTATAAGTAATACTCAACAAAACGTTTGTTATTGTTAAACACCTATAAATTCGTTATAACCGTTAGCGTGCGACAAATGCAGCTTTGTCTTTAAACATACATTCTTCATAGACTGGACAAGCACCGCATTTAGGGGTGCGCGCTTGACAAGTATAGCGCCCATGTAAAATTAAATAATGGTGAGCATCCAGCATAAAATCTTCTGGAATACGTTCAAGCAGCTTTTGTTCGACGATCAAGACGTTTTTGCCTGTCGCCAGTCCTGTACGATTGCCCACCCGAAAGATATGGGTATCTACTGCCATTGTTGGCTGTCTAAAAGCTGTATTTAGTACTACATTGGCGGTCTTACGTCCAACGCCCGCGAGGGACTCTAAGTCTTGGCGATTATCAGGGACTTTACTATTAAACTTATCGATCAAATCGCGGCAAGTTTTAATAACGTTTTTAGCTTTGGCATTATATAAGCCGATATTTTTAATATACGGTTTCAATCCGTCTTCGTCCAATGCCCAAATAGCCTCAGGGGTATTGGCGACTGGATATAGCTGCTGAGTAGCAATATTAACACTCACATCAGTTGCTTGGGCGGAGAGTATTACTGCGATGAGTAGCTCAAAGTTACTGTGATACTGCAATTCAGTGACCGGCTCATCGATAGTAGCGGCCAGCTTTTCAAAAAATGGGCGTACGTCACGATTGGGTAGGCGGCGTGATGGCGGGGTATCGGCAGTTTTATGCTTAACAGTTTTACTCATGGCTTTAGGCTATCGTTGTTAACTATTGTTTTAAGGGGTTTTTAAGTGGTTTTCATTTTAAATAAGTGAGTTTTAACAGATTATAGTTCGTTTAAAATAAAAGAGAGTCGCTTATAACCATATGCTACTGGTATAAATTTTTCTGGCTTGCTGTTCACAAATGTGACAGAGGCTGCAAAAAATCCATCCCAGTAACACTGTATCTTTTCCAAACTGGTTTAACTTTATATTTGCGTAAGCTCTGCTTGCAGTGTTTCAAGTTCAGCTCGTTTTAATGCATTTTCACGCACGCTTAGTTGTTTTTCTAACTTTTTAATTTTACTGCGTAGTTTGGCGGCGGCAATGGTGTTTTTTGCTTGTTCGGCACTGATATCAAGCGTCTGGCTGGCAGCGTTATTGAGCTTGGCCTCGACCATACTGACCACTGGTCTTGCATTGCTACTGTCTGCAAGCTGGTCGCTGACCCGTTTAAGATGCGTATGATAACGCTGACGTAAATCGTTTTGTTCTTGTACGCGCTCAGGCAGCGATAGTTCACGCTCAATAGGTACCAGATCGATACAATCAACCGGGCAGGGTGCGATACACAGCTCACAGCCAGTGCATAAGTCGGTAAAAATAGTGTGCATATGCTTGCCAGTACCGACAATGGCATCGACTGGACAGGCCGGAATGCATTTCGTACAACCGATACAATCATCCTCACGAATAACGGCACGTACCTCATGGGGACGCTCAGTTATAGGGTCTAGCGGCCACTTTGAAGGCACCGTGATAAGTGGTGTCTTATGATCCTCTAAAGAGACAGTGTCTGAGCCAATGATAAGCGCAATTGCATCCGTAACCGGCTGACCACCGGGCACGCATTTATTATAGGGCTCATTATCCATAACAATGGCAGTAGCATAAGGTAAGCAGCCATCTGGATGCTCACAAAGACCGCACTGCGTTTGCGGCAAGCAGGCATCAATACGTGCAATTCGCTCTTGTGCGTCAGCGGGTAAGGTCTCTAGAGTCAACGTATCAAATAGTATCGGCAGATTCGTTAAACGGGCGTGGGCGTTACTGAGCATTTAATTAATGGCCTTAGAACTGGCGTAAAAAAGTGATAATAAATAAGAATACTTGTTAAGAGTATCTAGGATAAAAGCTAAGACAATAAAAATTAGAGTGACATGCCTTGTTCATTCATAATCTGGGCGATGAGATCATAAGCAATACTGCCTTTAAAAGGTATCTTTGGCAAGTTTGAGATATCAAAGAAGTCAGCATGCGACAGCTCATCTTCTTGTATTACAATCTCGCCGCCGGCATAAGACGCTCGAAAGCCCAGCATCAAATTAGAGGGAAATGGCCATGGCTGGCTGCTCACATAACGAATATTGGTTAAGCTGATACCTACTTCCTCGCCGACTTCACGTACCACGGCATGCTCCAAGCTTTCGCCCACTTCTACAAAGCCTGCAATCAACCCGTATTGTAACGGTAGACTTTGCTGTCCATAGCGATGATGATGGGCTAATAAAATCTGCATCTCACCTGTTTGTGGATTGGGACGGGTGATAGCTGTAATGACACAAGGCTGTACACGTGGATACTGACGCAAACGACAAACCTGACAGACCATCGCGCGCTCACCACATTTAGCAGTGCTAACAGGAGCACTACAGCGACTACAAAACTGCGTATCTGCCTGCCAGCGTAGCAGCTGAATGGCTTGGCTAATCTGAGCGGCAAGGGCAACGGGCAGTTGGGTAATCAGCTGCCGATAAGAAATAAAAGCAATATTAACTGCCTCATTAGAGAGAGTCGATAAGGTAGCCGTTATCTCACAGTCATCCGTTATCGTAGGTAGAGCAATGTGATTGTTTCTGGCGTAGTGATAAGTAATAGCACTGGTTGCTGGCAGGTTATTATTTTCTACAGTTGGCTCAGTCGCCACGTTATCTTCAGGGTACCAGTTGTTGGGTGCTAAGCTTGCCAGTAGCTCCACACGGCCTATCTGATAGATATCAGCTTCTGCTGTGCTATTTAACTTAATATCTGGAATGACAACTTGCAATGGCTGCCAGCCTTCTAATGTCTGGTGGCATAGGATAGTCTCGTTATTAAGTACAAAAGCGGTGGTCATAAATAGCTATCCAAAGCAGGTATTAGTTTGCTTAAAAGTGGTCAGTATTAAGCGGATCAAGTCACAATGCTTAGTAATAAGGGGCTAAACCATTAAGCGGCGCGCAGTTGGCTTAAGCTACGCTGAGCAATATCAAGTAACTGCTTACTCACAGGACGATTGTTCTCAAACCCATCCAAACGATAATCTACCGCCATCATCACATCAGCGATACAGGCGAGGGTATGATCATCAATACGCTGGTTAACTGCAAAGCGCGCTTGTATGTTAGTAGCCAGTTGGCCAAGTATGCTGGCAGCTGTGTGTAGCTGTAAAAAGCGTAACGCTCCAGCAACTTGACGCAGCATCTCTGGCATATTCTGACTATTTAGCAAATCTCGATCGCCCTCAGATAAATAGTCATTAATGGCTTTCTCCGCATCGGCAATCACGATACGACTTTCTTGTACTAAAGCGTCACGTGCCGTATTAAGCTGATGCCGTGAGATACGAGGGTTATTGGGAGGTAAGGAGACCGTACCTGGCGTGTGCATTTCTGCCATCGCAATTGAAGCGTTCTCCGCACTCATTAGTGCTAATAGCAGGTGATCAAAGTCATCAGGCGTTGGTGTTTGCCATTTTGCTACTGCATCAGCAGCAGTTTTGAGTGAAATAGCCGTATCTTTTAAGCCCAACAACTGTAATGTTAAGCTGAGTTCTGTAAGGTCAGCGGCTATCGAAGTTACTTGGATGACAATAGGATGAAGCATGTCACTTTGGGTATAACTATCCACTTTTTCTTTAATAGTGTTGATTTGATTTTGAATGATATTATTCAGAGTATCAGTAATGGCCCGATTTGGACCAAATAAAAAGCGCTTCATCTGTTCAAGCTGTGGCGACTTCATTTGATTAAGCGCATATTGTGCCCGTAGCTTTTGTGCTTGCTGATTGTCACGCTGGCAACCAAAACTGACTAAGTCAGCAAAACGTCTGTCCATTACTGGCAAGTAGTTATGAAATTGCTGCTCTAAGTAGATGAGACCATGTTTTTGACTGAGACTGAGTGGCAAAACCATTTTGATATCTGTAACGGCGGCCGCTGCCGCTTGCCAAAATAGGCTACTGGTATGCGCGGCGATTAATGCACAGGCAGCGCTCATGCCATCAAGTTTTTGCTGCGCCTCTGTTGTTAATAAATCGTCATTTTTAGTCAGCACTACCCCAAGACCACTGCGATAGGCCTTGGTCAATAATTCACTATCGAGATTAAGCTCACTAAGTGGCTGAAAGTTCTGTTCAGGATTGGCGATAATCACGCTGCTGCTACCAAAATCAGAAAAGTAATTAGCGTCGATAGCTTCTTGCTCGTTGTGGGTGTGCAATTTGTTGATAATAGGCAGTAGTAATGACGGCTCTACGGTTTCAGTTAACAGGACAAATGACACATAGCGATCAAGGGTCATAATGGCTTCTGATAAATCCATAATCAGCGCCGTATCCTTGTTATTACCGCTATTATAAAGATGTTGTAGACTATGAGCGATAGCAGTACTCAAAACCTGCCCCCCAGCTAACGCAACCAGCTTAAAAATACAAGACAGTTGATTAAGGACGCTAATAGAGTCCAATAATAGAGGCGCTTGAGCGCTGTTATCATTAAATTCGCTCAGATGACTCTCAGTCTCTTTGAGAGTCATTATAATCTCATTATGCAATAAATGTAGAGAAGGCAGATTAAAGTTAGTGACGCTAAGCGTTGGGACCGTTAAAATAGTGTGCTCAGACTGGCTCATAGTTATTTTCCCATGGCATACTGCTAACAATAATTGATCAATTTGACCATTGCGACATTTTAACTTGTATCTCAGGATACTCCTCTGCCAACGTCGCAAACCAGCTATGATTAGCAGTATTATCCTGTTTTGACTCTAATAATGAAGAAGCTAAATTGGCAAAAGTTGTGTGAGTAGCATGACCGCTATCAGTCTGACTGTCTTCTTCAATCGCTAACGCAACTTGACCGCCTGTCATGGTTAAATAGACTTCCGCTAAAATCTCAGAATCTAGTAAGGCTCCATGAAAAGTACGGTCTTGCTTACCAACATCTAAACGCCGTACTAGTGCATCAAGGGTGTTTTTTTGTCCCGGATATTGCTGCTTAGCCATTGCTAGCGAGTCCGTTACTTGTACCCGCTGGGCAAAGTCTGTCAGGCCTATTTTGCTGAACTCCATGGATAAAAAACTCATATCAAATGACGCATTATGAGCGATAATTTCTGCCCCATCCATAAAATCATACAGGGGTTGGGCGATTTGATCAAAGGTTGGCTTATCTGCCAAAAATGCCTCAGAGATACCGTGAATACGGATAACCACCTCGTCCATACCACGCTGCGGATTGATATATACATGCAGCTTCTCACCGGTAAATTTGCGGCCAATCATCTCAACGATACCGACTTCTATGATACGGTCACCTTTAAGTGCATCCAATCCTGTAGTCTCAGTATCCATGATCAGCTGTCGATTGGCTTCGTGACGATGAATGGGCTTTGGCAGTAACGGCCGAAAATGTGGATTGGCACGGCTGGTATCACCATCGAATTTTGGTATGTCCGTTGGCGCACTGCTGTTAGCTGTCAGGCTATGCGTTGTCGTAGCGTCTTGTGTCATGGTATCAGTACTCATTAGCGTTGTTACATCATGCTGATTGTTGTTTGTTTTAACAGAGTTTTGCTCAATAGTATTTGATTTAGCGTCATTTGGTTCAATCGCGCTTTGCTTAGTAGATAAGCAAGCTACGTTGACATCATCAACAGCCACATTAACAGTAATCGCCTCTAGTAAGGGCTCATCCCATTCATCATCCATCATATTCAAACCCAGTGGATCGTTTTTTAGCCAATCATCATCCGCTAATGTTAGAGCGTTGCTAGCCTTTATGGGCACTTTTTTTTTAGCGTTATCCGCATCAATAGATGCGGGTATCTGTTTACTGCTGGAGGTGACGCCAAGATTGGCCAATTCATCGGCCTTTTCATTACCGGGATGTCCAGCATGACCTTTAACCCAGTGCCAGTCAACGTCGCGTGCTTGGCGCAACCCATCAAGCTGCTGCCATAAATCTTGATTGGCAACTGGTTTTTTACTGGCGGTTTTCCAGCCACGTTTCTTCCAGTTGGCAATCCATTCGGTGATACCGTTTTTAACGTAGCTTGAGTCGGTCCATATTTCAATTTTTAACTCGCGTGGGCTGTGCTGTAATGCTTGAATGGCACCCATCAGCTCCATACGGTTATTGGTGGTTTCGGTATCACCGCCATACACATCCTGTGTGTGTCCATCGCTAAATATCAGATGCGCTCCCCAACCACCAGCGCCTGGATTGCCTTTACAAGCACCATCAGTATAAGCAACAGTGGCATCTGTCTTAGCTGCCATGGGATTAATAGCATTGTTCTTGGCTGCGAGTTGTGATGGCGTATAATTACTACAGTGACTATAATTATTAGAGTTATCTGACATAAAAGCTCATTGGACTAGTAGTTGACCTAATAAACGGCCTAATAAGGGATAAATATATGATAACACTGAGGGAATCATAAACGCTATTTAAGCGCTGACAATGCCTCGCATCAACGGTGTTTGATTATAGCAAATCTGCTATGAACATGGGCAATCGTGAGGTATAAAATAGCAAAACGACATATCAAGACAGAAACGGTTTAAATTTCTGTTAAAATAAATTTGCTAGGAAAGGCGATCCCTAGTTTAGACAAATTGATATGGGTATAAAATTGCTAACGATAACCTTTTTAGCCTAATGTTTTTGTTTATAATACCCTGAACCTACCCTTTTAACGCATTAACGCAGGATAACACTATCATGCTCTTACGCTCAGACGTTATTTGCAAAAAACTAACTTTATTGACGGTCTGTATCACTGCAAGCAGTGCGCTGTTTTTGGCAGGCTGTAATGATAGCAGTACCCAAGCGGTAGATAACAAGGCGACCAATACTGAGCCGGATTTATCTGTATTTGAAGGGTGCTATACGGTTAGTAGTGATGAGCCTGCCCAAATAAAAGTCAGTCAGCAAGAGGGGGCTTGGGTGATGCAAATGAAAGAGCCTGCTAGCGCCAATCGCGTTTGGGACACTCCTGAACCGTTAGAGGTGCTTGATAAAGCGCAAATCCCCAATTTTTTCTCTATTGACCCAGATAACGTTGATGCCTTGATTGCGCGTCCTGACCGTGTATTGGTCATGGCTCATGTCAAAACTGCCTATGCCAATATTGATCCACTACTGGATAGTGAGTATTTATCTTATATTTATAAGGGCGCGAATACGATTTATCGAGTAGATTGCGATGATATCAATACTGATATTTTAGCCAATCCACATGCCAATATTATTATTGATAATGTCGGCCCCAGTAGTTAGTCTAACTGTGACACAGAGTAGTTAGTATTTAATAACCCGTTATTCAGTAAATAAATGGTCAGACAATATGAATTTTTTAAGTTATGTGGTGTTAGGCGGATTCTCTTATGCAGCCGGTTGGGCGATACGCACCCGTGTGCTCGATAAACAACCAGCGCCAGAGCAGCCCTATAATTTAAAGCATCCCGCAATCTTGGGCTATTTGGCGGGTTTTTTTATTATTATGCTGATCATCTCATGGCTAATGGGGCGCTATTTGCTTGGGCACGTCGCCATTGATTTGCCATTTATTATTATCAATAGCATAGTAGCTACTTTTGTCTATTCCTTTGGCCTCAACCCAGAAAAAGCAAGTTACGATGTACCAGATTAAAAAGGTATGTATCAGTCAGTAAATAAAATATGTTAATACCCGCTAATATCCGCGTCATACGAGCAACGACCACTGATTAAAACCCTTGGTCGTTGCTTTTTTACTTATTTTTTTACCTATTACTGCTTTATACATAACAGGTTATTAGGCACTAATTATTCAGACATGGGTTTTTAAAGGCGTCTGGCTCTCTTTCCACACTTGATACTTTTTTAAGTCTTTTTCGACCATTTTCAAACAAAATGCAATAACTAAAGCGTCGTCAATATAGCCAACCACGGGGATGAAGTCTGGAATCATATCAATAGGATTTAGGATATAGACTAAACCGACGACCACCGCTGAAATAGTTTTATAGGGAATATTACGGTAATTGCCTTGATAGTAGTCTTTGACCAAACTTACGAGCAGCACGATGTCGGTAGTAAAGCGTTCAAGATGGGTACTTTCCTTTAGTTTTTCTTTGAGCTTTTCTTCCCCTTCAGTAATATATTCAAGGTCAGCATCCAGCATTTTTTTGTTAGGTTTGTTATCTTCCATTACTATTTTTCCTTATCCATGGTTAGTTAAGCAGCTCTTACTATAGCAAGGGCAGCTCTCGGTACCAAATGTTGTTATTTAGCAATTTGTTGTGCGCTGGTAGTTGAAATTAAGTAGGTAGTCATATTCTGACTTATAATCATGATTATTAAAACGATGATTATTAAAACGATGGCTATTGGTAGTTATTTTCAAAAGTAGACAGTGTAGATAGGATTTTAAGTTTAAATAATGGTATTAAGCTTTAGGTTTAATATCATTAAAATAAATTAAGGTAACGGCACCATATGCGCTCAATATCATTTACGTCACAGCAAACCCCATCAGATAAAAAACCAGCTAAAAATTTAAATAGAAACCTGAATAATGGTCTCGATCGTCGGCAGTTTTTGCGCCGAGTAGGGGCTAGTGCAGGCCTGGGTTTGCTTGCTACCCAAAGTATCGCCCATACATTGACGGGAGCTGACCCTAGCAATCATGATACCAATCGCGCGCAGTTGACTAAAGATGATTTTCCGATGTCATCAATTAAGGACGGACAGCTAGCACCAGCCATGTCATCTCAAGCAAACTGTATAGCTCCTAGTATTAAAACCTGTTTATTTGCCAGCTCTAATGTAGGCAATAATGATACGCGTAATCAATTGGCATTACAGCGCTTAGCCTGTGCCGGATTTAAAGTGGCTAATCCAGATATTACCAATCGTCAATATCTACGCTTTGCGGGTACCGATTGGCAGCGGGCGAGTGATCTACAGAATATAGCCACTGGCGCGATAGCAGCCCCTAAACTGCTGCTGGGCGTACGCGGTGGCTATGGTGCAATGCGTCTGCTGCCCATGATTAATTGGCAGACATTGGGGCGCATCATGCAAGAGCGCGGTACCATACTGGCTGGCTTTAGCGATGTCACTGCCATTCAGTGTGCGTTACTGGCCCAAGGCGGCATGAGCTCGCTTGCTGCACCGATGCTTTATAGCGAGTTTGGCAAAACCAAACCAGATAAGGTTAGCTGCCGTCAGTTTGCGAAAGCGCTCAGCAATCCTAATCTAAACATTGAAGTCCAAAGTGCAGATTTAACCAGCAAGCAGTTGCCCATGATTCTGGCCACTGATGATACTCAGACAATAACAGGCACTATTTGGGGTGGTAATTTAAGCGTGGTATCGGCGCTGGCAGGTAGTAAGTACCTGCCAAGTATTGACGGTGGAATCGTATTCTTAGAAGATGTTGGCGAGCAGCCTTATCGAATTGAGCGTATGTTGTATGATTTATATTTAGCAGGCGTGTTTAAAGGACAGCAAGCTATTGTGTTTGGGGCGTTATCTGGCACAGGTGAGGATGGCTACGATGCGCGTTATGATGTGGCAACGGTCATCCGTCAGTTGTATAAGCTGACAGGATTACCCATCTATAATGGTATGAGCTTCGGTCATATTGGTCAAAAACATAGCTTTCCACTGGGGGCGCGTTGTCAGATTAGCCCAAGCTTAAATATAAGTGCGTCCGATGGTTATCAATTAACCTTTGCGGATTATCCCACTATTGACGCAGATAGTATTAATGTCGAAGGATTGTGGCAAATGGCTTAACTTTATGTTGAATCAAAAATAAAGGTCTTGTAATGCTTTTTGGTTGGGCAGATTTTATTTACATTTTGCCTTACCAAGTACTAGCCATTTACCGTCATTAGCTATTTTCGCTATATTCATTATATATTTAATGCGCGTCCAGCTATGTCAAAGTTATGAGGTCAATACGTGACAGGCATATTCGGCAAAACTATCACCGCTTGAGCCCTGCCATTTTTTCAATATCTTAGTCAGACTCTATGATAAATAGGAACGCCTGTTCTGTCCTTTTCTTAAAAATATTCATTTCACTAGCACGTTGAAATATTATATTCAGCTGTATAAATATACATATATTATAGCTATAATATGTTTGTAGAATATATATTTGTAAATATAAATATAAATATACATCCTACTTCTATTAAATATAATGAGGTTAAAGTATGAGTTATGTCCCATCATTAAAAATAAAAAGTAATCTACCTACAGATGCAGCCCAAGAGATTTACGAATTAGCAATTTCATATAGAGAAGAAACAGAAAGCTCTAGAAAACTCGCTTCCTCTGTTGTTGAACGGCTCTCAGACCTCAAGCTATTTAGAATGGGATTACCAAAATTTTTAGGGGGATGGGAAGATAATCCTGTAGAAACCTTAAAAGTTTATGAACTATTGGCCAGTGCAGAAGCTTCTGTTGCTTGGATTGTTTGGAACAATCACTTCACTTGTACTTTTGGTCGTTATTTGGACGAGGCTAGTATGAAGGAGGTATATAGTAATCCATCTCATATTTATGCTAACTCAGCACGTCCCGAAGGTATCGCTAAGGTCGTTCCTGGAGGTTATATGGTGTCTGGTCAATGGACTTTGGTATCTGGCTCTGAGTTAGCTGATTGGTTTGTTCTACGCTGTTTAATTATATCAGAAGGCTCGCCTACAACACTGGGTCCAGGAGCAGATTTAAAATTACTTTTCATTCCAAAGAAAGATGTCAGAGTAGTTGATACCTGGAATGTGGGTGGATTAAACGGTACCGGCAGTCATGATATAGTAATAGAAGATGCTTTTGTAAAAGAGCAGTATGCTGTGAACTTTGATGGCCCAGTAGCCATTGATAATGCTTATAGTCGTTTACCTATTGGTTGTTTAAATGCCGCTGGTTGTGCGGCGATGGCGTTAGGTGTTTTAAAAGCGGCTACGGACGATTTACTTAAGATGTGTTTGGACAGAGTCACACCTGGAAAAAACCCGGATTTACGCGATCGAGCAACAGTGCAAGCTGCCATTGTCAAAAGTAAGACATTGTTAGCTTCTAGACGCTCACAATTACATAGTAGTGTTGCCACACTATGGGAAGAATCACAGAATAAAAACAGCTTTACAGATGAACAACTTGCTGATGTATGGGCCGCATCCTGTGAAGCTGCCAGAGAAGCAAGAGCTATGGTTTCTGAGATTTATGCGGTTGCAGGCACCTCTTCTTTATACAAAAAATATAAAATTGAGAGAACGCACAGAGATATTCATGCTATTTTACAACATGGAATTATTCAGCCACATTGGATGAATCAAGCAGGCATGGCTTATGTCGGACTAACACCAACTGCTCCAATGTTTAGAACATAAAAAGTGTATTCTCATAGTGGCTAAGCTATTGCTAAATAGACTTTCAACGTCTGATATATGCTCATAATATATGCTGAAAAAACTGTAGAAATAAGATTGGTGAATTAAAGCGTGTTGAACATTCCTAATTTTAGCCAAAGATAAGCGCAAGCAAGAGCAACCGTATTTTCATCATTTTGCTTGAGCTTATCGTACCTAATAGCCACCACCCTGAACTGTTTTAACTCAACAAAATCATTATCATCTAAGTGTTGTGCTTTGTACAAATGCCAGTTCATATGGTTGTTGGTTGACGTTGTATTCTGCTTTCGCAGGATATTATTATAGGCATCTGCATGTTTAATATGTGCTCGCAGCGCATCAGGGTCTTAACCTTTATCCGCAAATAAAATGCTCATCATTTTCGAATTCATCTCACCAACTAAGCTTGGTGCGACCTTAGTCTTACCCAGCTCTAATCAATGAGCGTTGTGCGAAACTTAGCGAACAGTATCTTTTTTGTATGAGGCCTTAAAGACAACTGCTTCGCTCTTTTTTTGCCGCTGTTTTATCACTAATATTTAACACGCCTTACTAAATATCAAAAGAGCCGACTAAGTCAGCTCTTTTTTTATGCTTTAACGGTGGGTAATCTCCGTCAGTCAAAATAGCATCGGATGATGTAAAAAAATGTGGAGCTTACTATGAGGAGAAATACTCTCAATCAAGCATAAGAAGCTAGTCATGGACAACCTAGATACAACGCAGCCTACGACCAAACAATATAATTACATTCCTCAGCTATAGTTAATACTAAATAAAGTAGATACGCTAACAGTTACGTGCAGCGGGTAAATTTTTTTGGCTTGCTGTGCGGCTATGCCACTCCAGAGGCTGCAAAAATTGCTACCAGCCATACTGTATCCGTTTTAAAGTGAATCGGCTATATTAAGTCTTAAAAATGCCATTCACTATACTGGGCTTAGCTGTCCGACCATTTACGAGATTATTAATGAGAACTCTAAACGCGATAATCCGAACTTTCTTAAGAAACAGTACTCTTTATAGCCATTATTAAATAGGCAGCTCAGATATAATTAGAGCATTTTATCCCGACTTAAGCGATAGCGCTGACCCGAGGGATGAGCGCTGTTATCAAAAACAACATAGATGACTATACCCTACAAGTTGTTATATCTATTTTCGGGCTAATTGTGCGGTATAAGCCCCTTTTTTTATTTTTTATTGGATTTTATGAAACACACTCTCGAGGCGGATTCAGATTCTCGCCGAACTCAATATTTTCGAGTTATCCTTATGGGCATCAGTGCATTCGTGGTGAATACCACAGAATTTGTTCCTGTGGCCTTGTTAAGTGATATTGCCCAAGATTTTTCAATCACCACGGCTGAAACGGGTTGGATGTTAACGCTTTATGCCTGGATCGTCGCGGCCATGTCATTACCGCTAATGCTGCTGACCGGTAAATTGGAGCGTAAGCGGTTGCTGCTGGCTTTGTTCGTGGTATTCATTGCCAGCCATGTATTGTCAGTTTTTGCGTGGAGTTTTCAAGTACTACTGATCAGTCGAGTTGGGATTGCTTTATCACATTCAATATTCTGGTCAATTACGGCTGCGATAATATTGCGCGTTGCCCCTGAAGGTAAAAAGGCGCTAGCGCTTAGTGTCCTTGCTACGGGTACATCATTAGCGATGGTGCTGGGTGTCCCAATAGGGCGATTGATTGGCCAATGGTTTGGCTGGCGAGCTACTTTTGGCAGTATTGGGGTAATTGCCTTTGTAGTGTTTATTCTACAAGCTAAGATGCTGCCAACCTTACCAAGTATGTTTGATGGGTCGGTCAAAAAAGTTCCAGAACTACTCAAAAACCCACTATTGGTCTGTCTGTATTTGTTCTGCTTTGTGGTTTTTACAGCACACTACGCTGCTTACTCTTATATCGAACCATACATGCGGCAGGTCGGCTCAATTAGTGAAAACTTGGCCACATTAGTGCTACTACTATTCGGCGCCGCCGGGCTGATTGGTAGTGTGATATTCAGTCGTTGGGGAGATAAATCCAACACGATGTTGATGTTGGTATCTACGATATTAATGTTGCTGTCTATGGTCACCTTGTTGTTGACAGTTAAATCAATATGGTTGCTTAGTATAAATGCATTGCTCTGGGGAGCAGCGCTGATGCTGCTTGTGATCTGCACCCAAGCCAAGGTCATTATGATTGATGACAAGGCCCAAGACGTAGTGATGTCGATGTTCTCTGGCATTATTAACTTAGGCATTGGCACCGGTGCCTTGCTCGGTGGCTATGCTGTCACCCATATCTCACTATCAAGCGTAGGATTTGTTGGTGCCGCCGTTGCTGGTGTGGCACTGCTACTCATGATATTTATGATCCAACGCTTTCCTGCCTTACGTTAAACGTTATGGTTGAATTTTTATCGTCAAATATCGATGTTAAATACGGATATGAGATGTAAGTACTCAAAGATATCAGCCGTGTAAGTAGGCTGGCATTTTTATTTTTTAAGGGACTGACCTATGCTGTTAAATCCATAGATCTCAACTTGGAATATTCTAACTGTTATTTAGTTGCGCAGCCTGATAGTAATAATTAAACCATATTTTTTTGGCTATTTCATGACCAAACCCTTTGGAATTCTAGTTTGGTTATACCCACAACAATTAAGTGCTCTATCTAGAATTATTGTATTCTGCATAATAAATAATACATCATCAATTTTATATATAATTATAAAACCATCTCCATGCTTATGATTTCAAGTTCTATTACAACATTATTATTAAAATACAGTAATCTATAATTCTTTTTACCTTGATAATCTTGTTTTATTTTTCTATATTATCTTGAAGTCTGATAGCTGCTGAAAATACAATTAATAATTTATTTTTGAAGGGTTATACCGTCATACCTAAACAGAAGATAATAAAAAATCCAGTGTTAGACATTTAGTTTAAACGTTTAACACTGGATCAATAGCACTATTTAGTTAAATTGATAATTAGCTTTCTAGTTGGTCTATCATGCCTTGGTACTTGTCTTTTTTATCAGCAATCTTGTTGCGTTCTGCTTCTGCATTAGCTACCAATTCTTTAGAGTCTTCTACTTTCTTATCAAAGGCTTCTAGTTCAGCGTCTATACCGTTTAAAAGCTTATTAAGTATCATTGCAGCCGCTTTTTCAGACACTTCATGCGTCATATCAGATGCTTCAGACTTAAACTCATCTTTAAGCTTAGCAGCCCATTGATAGATATTACCTATAGCCACACCATATCTATCTTCTTTGCCAGACTTATCTTCTTTGCCAGATTTATCTTCTTTGCCAGATTTATCTTCTTTACCAGATTTATCTTCTTTACCAGACTTATCTTCTTTACCAGATTTGTCTTCTTTGCCAGATTTGTCTTCTTTACCAGACTTATCTTCTTTGCCAGACTTATCTTCTTCAGACTTTACAGAATCACTTTTTAGAACTTCTACAGACGTTACAGCGTTGTTCTTAGTAGATTCTACTGAATCGTTTTCTATATGATTGTTATTAAAAGACTTATTTGACATGGTTTATAGCCCTCTTTATATTATTGTTTAGAATATGTTGACACTTAATACTAAGCCAGTACCATTTTTAATTCAGTATATTAATGTAAAGATATACCTAAAAATATTATTTTATCAAAATTCATATCTGATAGATCAAATTTAAAAAGCAACAATAATCACTTAAATGAGTTTTTATATCACTATCGCTATCTTTTCGAAAGCGCATTTTCTCGATTTAAGTGTTTCAAAGGTACGGCAACTCACTACGATAAGCTTAGAGCAAGCTATAAAACAGCTAAGATTTTAGCTTTCGTCTTTATCTGTTTGTCGCTAGCAATTTGTCACTGATTCATTAGTTTCCTCACTACCTCTAACCTCTGATATGTCAGTAGCTCCTGTTACATCTCCAGTAGTCGCTCTATCATTTGCTTCGCCAGCCGAATAAGCACTGTTTATCGTTATTGAAACCGTTCCTTTAGATTCCATATCTTAGGATTCAAGGCCGCTTTTATCAGCAAGATCTGTAGCGCCGTTGCCGCAATTTACTTCCATGACCTCATCTGATTTTGCATCAGTCTCTACTTTTTCACTACTACAAGTACTTACACCACACCAATAAGGGTAACTAAGAGTGCTGCCCATAACCCGGTTCATAATTGCTTATTTAGTACTATTTTTTTAACTCAACATTCTTAATGAAATTGATGTAAAAGCGTTATAGCGCTTTTTTTAGCGTCAAATTAGAATAGCACATACTTAATTTAAAGCATTACAGTTAGTAGGGTCTTTTTGTGTGTTTTTATTAACTACTCATTAAGGCTAACATAGGTAAAGGTATGGGGTACTATGAAGAATAGAGTAATCGTTAAAGAAATAAGCGACACTTTGTAGTTGTGTGCTTGCCAACAAAGAAGAAAGAGATTACTTAGGGCTCATACTCTGTTCAATGATGAACAATGGCTCAAGTTGTATCCCACGTTGCGACCAATCAATATATATGACAAGCCCCGTTTAAATGAGTCTATTAAAGAAATATCACTTCCTTATCGCTCTAAAATACTCATGGTTTTCGTGTCATACTTACCTACAAAGAACTGCTGCAAAAGCTGCTCAAAAATTGAGCCTTTATTGGCTGCTAAGGCAAATAAGGTTAGCGAAGAGTGCAACTTTAAGTTATCCGGTGTACCAAAAATATCTAAGGCACTTTTATCAGCGTGCTGCAAAAGTAACTCAGCACACTCTAATAATCGTAGACCAAGCACATCATGCTGCAAATATTCCTGTGCTTGCGCTAAGCTTTGTAGGGCAAAACGTCGGGCCATGACACTGTGTCCTAGCCCTTCAATCTGCGGGAAAATAAACCATATCCAGTGCGTTCGCTTTTTGCCCTGGGTCAGCTCTTTAATAACCAGTGGATAAATAGTACTTTGAGCTTGGATAAAACCTTTAAAAAAAGCTTCACTCATAATGCTCACCTTTTGCCACTTGCTGTTGCGCTGTAAAATACGTATTTAATGTGCCTATTTAGTTTCTTTTGTTCGTGTAAAATTTGCATTACCTGATGAGATAGGAGAATAACCATACCCTTATTTAACTCTATTGACCTTACCTTGACTATTCAATGGCCTTGACTACCACCTCCAGCCTTTAAGTCTAGATCAGTCCATTTCACATGCCTTATCCGTAAATGCAGCCCGTTCAAAATAGCTATATTCATAGGCACTTGACATAGAAGAGATAAAGACTAAAAGAGAGATAAAGACTAAAAGAGAGATAAATAAACTAATAGATAGCTTCGTAAATATCTTTAAATTTTCTACTTAAAGGATTTTTTAGAGTATATATGGCTATTAATCAACACACAAAAAAATACCGCTAACAATAAATCGTTAACGGTATTTTCTATACTACTATAATGGTACCCGGAGCCGGACTTGAACCGGCACGCTATTGCTAGCGAGGGATTTTAAATCCCTTGTGTCTACCAATTTCACCACCCGGGCAAAACTTGTATTATCTGTTCAGTAAACTATCAATTGATGATAGCTACTTACTGGATAACTGGTCGCTATTATAAGCAATTACGCTGATAATGCAAGCCAAAATTAACGTAATGTTAATAAATAATTGGAGGCTGGGGTCGGAATCGAACCGGCGTTAACGGAGTTGCAGTCCGCTGCATGACCACTCTGCCACCCAGCCAATCAAGGATGACCATATTAGCAAAAATATCTTAAATTACAAGTCATTTCTTCGCCAAAAACACTTAAAGTTACTTTATTTAGTATTATCATCGCATTTATGTCCTTATTGCCAGACGATTGGCTTAATACTCGCCATTTTATTAACCTGCTAGCTCTATATATCACGAACATACTAGATATCTTGATTGATGTTATTACCTAAAAATCATCACCAAGGCCTTGCTTGGTAATGTTGTGATGCTAGTAATAAGAGTTATCAAATAAATACCGAAGGCATTAAAAACGCTAAACGATGTCTTTATTATCACGCCGAGCTTTTTTAATATCGCGATAGGTCGCGGTGCAAATTAGTATCAACACCCCAAGCGTAATCGCTGGCCATACTAAAATATAAAACCCGTAGATAAAAATATTGTCCATATAAGCTCCTTATAGTTTTTGTTCGTTAGCTAGCTGTTATCAGTGCACTTAAACATCTGGTGTCGGTTGCGCATCAACTTTAGACTTATCGTAACTACCAACCCGTTGTTTGATTAAGTCGAAATCGAAGTGCTCATCACCCATGAGGCTGACAATCACACAAACGATGGTACTGACACCATAAGCCGTTAGCGAGGCCACCAGCACCATATATTGACGTAAGAACCCAGTGGCGAATATCAACATAAACAGCAGCGCAATGGCAGCCGCTAACAGTCCCATTTTGCGACCTAAGAAGCCAAAGACCATAAGTCCAATGACAACTGCGCCACCAACACTGGCCATAATCTCAAAGAATAGCGCCGTTATACCGACGATCGGAATCAACTCAAAGCGGGCGATACAAAAGAATAACAGCCCCACGATAACTGCTGCGGTAAAGGCGGTATTGGTCACCCGATTCCAGTACACACTGGCAATAACCGGAAAGACGATGGAGCCCCATAATGCACCAACAAATACCAGCATTACTAGAATATCAAGTTTAAAGCTGGCAAAAACAAGACCGGCAGCAGTGGCGATAATCATCGTTCCACGACCGACTAGCATCATAGTTTTTGGCTTTACCTTACCTTTTTTGGCAATATTTTTGCCATAGACATCGGCCATCATAATGGTTGATAGCGCCGATAAATCTGAGTCAGCGGTTGATGACAAGGAACCGATAACCAAAATAAAGAATAGGGCGATAAATACGGGATGTAGATACGTACTAACCATCTGTGGAATCAGGTTGTTCATATTGCCATCAAGCGGCTCAACACCAATCGTTAATGCCATGAGACCTATCATACCCAGACCGATAACAATACCAGCATAGCCAACTGTGGCCGTGATAAAGGTGGCTTTGATTTTAGTTTTATCAATCGCAAATAAGCGTTGAGTGATGGTCTGATTACCAATGGCATAAGCCAAAACGGCGACAAAGAAAGGCGCACCTTGCTGGAAGAAGGCTTCAGATGAAAAGAAATCTTGCTGCTCAAAAGTTAAGTTTGATAGTCCGCTAACCATAACCGAAGGGCCACCCATCGAGAATAGCACTGCTGGAATAATAACGATACCAATCGCCATCAAGGCGACCAATTGAGCAAAATCGGTAAACACCGAGGCGCGAAAGCCGGAAGTCAAGGTATAGCTAAGCACCCCGACACCCGCAATAATCACACCCGTCTGAAATGATAGCGGCGACAATACGGATACCAGTGCACCAGCAGCGGTAAAATTGACCATCAAGCTAATTAAGCTGCCCATAATATTGGATATGGCTAAAATTAATTGGCTTGATGAGCCATGGCGGGCATGAATCAGCTCACCTAAAGTGTGACCATTAGGTGCCAGTTCACGAAAGCGCATGCCAAAGGGATAGATGAATAAAATCATCAATGCGCCCCAAAAGCCATAATGTATCGGTCCTGATACCCCATATTTATAGCCAGAAGTGGCTGCCGCATAAAACGATGCTGCCCAAATCCAAGTCGCGGTCATACTTGCCGCGCCCATACCAAAGCCGACGCTGTGACCTGCCACCATAAAACCAGAGGTCGTTTCTTTGTCTTTTTTAATCAATAAAGACAGTAGGTAGGTACCGCCATAAAACGCGACCAATAGTGCAATGATAGTCAGCGCCGAAAATTGAAACAATGACTCAGTTTTCAAATTCATACCTCGCAATTGTTTTAGATGAAAAAAAGTTGGTACTATAATATATAGCCCCAACTATTAAGAATTTATTAAGCCGCACAACGCAATACAACACAATTGATATATATCGCTGTTGTTTTGTCACCAGCTATTTATTACAACGCGCTATCTACCAAGTATTAAACGTTTAATATTGGCACACAAACAAACACAGCGTCATAACGAATAACCCATGCTAAATACAGACAGTTAAAGTCAGAGCTTATAGTCAGTCTTGAAGACGCTGTATAAGCAATACTTGGTTGAAGTACGTGAGGTCTATAACCTGAGTACTAATCAGCTGTGATGGGCAAATTGGTAAAGTAAATAGGTAACCAATTGCAGGTGATGCATAAGAAGCAGCATATCTAATGACTAATATAACGCTATTTTAAAGCGCGCACATCTGTTGCCATTGATGAATAAAACTACAACTATGTTAAATATATGTAACATTTATGCCCTACAAGGGTAACACTATTATGCATTTAATCCCAAACTTATCAGTCATTTATAGAGAGGAACGAGCAGAATAATGAGTTTTAATCGCTACAGATTATCCTTAAATTTTAAAAAAATAATCAATAGAATTGCCAGGATAAAAATAAGGTTTTGTCCTATATCGTGCTAACAGCTAGGTTTTCGCTAGTGAGGCAGGTACAATACCACTCTTAATTTAGCGCTTATTAAATGAGCCTATAGCAGCTTTAGTAAAGGCGTTTATTAAATAAAGGCTGACTTTTATTGTCACTAGCTGTTATGGGCGCAAATAGGGTAGGCTCGAAGGGCCTACCGGTGCTGTCTTTGTTTTTTATTGCTCAATCGATGGAGTTACTATGTCTGCCATGTCACCTGCTTCGACAAATGCTACGACAACGTCTGACCATGAGTCTGCAACCTTACTTGACGGTAAAGGACTTGCTGGACAAATAGAAATAGCACTGCGTACGCGTGTGGATGCTATCAAGGCTAAATCTGGTCGCATCCCAATCTTAGCGACGATACTAGTCGGAGATGACCCTGCCTCAGCCACCTATGTACGTATGAAGAGTAATGCTTGTAAGCGGGTTGGCATGGATTCCATTAAGGTAGAGATGCCGAGTGTCACTACCACTGAACAGCTAATCGCTAAAATAACTGAGCTTAATAATAATCAAGACGTTCACGGCATCCTGCTTCAGCATCCAGTACCTAACCATGTCGATGAGCGTGCTTGTTTTGAAAAAATTGCCCTAAGAAAAGATGTTGATGGCGTGACTTGTTTGGGTTTTGGCCGGATGAGTATGCAAGAGTCAGCCTTTGGGTCCTGTACCCCGCAAGGTATCATGCATCTGTTGCGCCATCATAATATTGAGCTTGCTGGTAAGGAGGCGGTGGTAGTCGGTCGTAGCGCTATTTTGGGCAAGCCCATGGCGATGATGCTCCTCAACTCTAACTGTACGGTGACTATTTGCCATTCAAAGACTCAAGATTTGGCCGCTCATGTTAAACGTGCTGATATTATTGTAGGGGCAGTAGGCGTACCTGAGCTGATTAAAGCGGAGTGGATCAAAGAAGGCGCAGTAGTGATTGATGCTGGTTTTCATCCAACTGAAAATGGTGGCGTGGGTGATATTGAAATGCGCGGCGTCAAAAACATTGCCAGCGCTTATACCCCAGTACCAGGCGGCGTAGGGCCGATGACGATTAATACCCTTATTCGTCAAACAGTGACCGCCGCTGAAAAATCAGCAGGCTTAGATGTCAGTATGATCAGTTAGTACTTAAACAGCCTATAAAAAACGTTTGAAAATAAAAAAGGGCCAATCATTGGCCCTTTTTTATGGTTAAGTTTATGTTATCTCTGTTTATTTTTTCTATTTATTAAATGATGTCAATAAATTTATGCTTATAACCAACCCAGTCGTTTGAAATTGTAGTATAAATAACCACATAATGAGCCGATAAATACCATAATAGCTAAGTATGAATACTTCCAATGTAGCTCAGGCATAAAGTCGAAGTTCATCCCATAAATACCAGCCAACGCTGTCGGTACGGCTAAAATACCGGCCCAAGCAGCAAGCTTACGCACCACCTCGTTCTGTCCCATATTGACCATAGCCAAGTAGGTATTCATAACCACACTAAGCATTTCATTAAGACCGTTGATCGCATCTAAAGAGTGTAGTAGATGGTCATTGACGTCACGGAAATAAGGTCTGGCCGCTTGAGAAAACGCAGAAACCAGATCACTTTTTTTGTGATTAATAAAAAAACTACAAATGTCTTGTACTGGTAAAATCACCGCGCGCATATGGACCAGTTGCGACTTTAATTCATATAAATTTTTGAGCGTACTCTTATTGAATTCATAGGTAAAAATATGGCGTTCTTGCTCGCGTAAATAGCTGCCTAAGCGATCGGTGACCGGCATATAGTTATCAACAATAAAGTCAAGAATAGCATGCAAGACAAAAATAGGTCCCATACGTAGCTTTTCAGGGCGACGATTACAGTGCTCACGTACCGGTGCATAAGAATTAGAGGGACCATTACGAATAGTAATCAAGTAATTCTTGCCCATAAATATCGCGGTGGTACCGTAGCGAATAACATTATCTTCAAGCTTGGCAGTACGTATCACCACAAATATCGTATCGTTATCATAGTTTTCGACTTTAGCGCGCTGGTGATCAGCGAACGCATCTTCAATTGCCAGTTCGTGCAAATCAAATGCGTTTTGTACTTTAGCGATCGTTTGTAGACTGGGATCATATAGTCCAAGCCAGATAAATTGTCCATTATTGGTCAGGGCCTTGCTAACATCACTCAGCGCCACTTGTTCTAGTTGTTCACCAGTTTTGCGAGAATAGGCATGGCAGTTGACGATCTCATCGGCGCTTGATACGTCAATATCTTCATAGCGCTCAGAGTCGGGATCATAAACGGTCATGGTCTCGATGGTATCTTCGGGCGACGCATCGGCATCACCGTAGATATAGCTGTCATAATCAAGATATGAGCGGTCATCTTCCATATCAGAGTAGGTGTGGCTGACATTAGAGTCAGGTGTGATACGAGTGGTCGTCTTGACCAGTTGGTCGTCATCGTTGTTCATACACCCTCCTTTAGCCTAATCATAAATAATAATTGCAAATAACACTCATAAAACCCAGTGACAACAATAAAGTCATCAATAAAAAGAGCCAAGTGCTATTTAAATGGACGTCTAAACGTTAGTCTAACTATAAACTGTAATAAAAATAATTTCTTAAAGAAACGGTTAGTCGCAAATTATTTTATAGTAAAAGCTGTTTTGAAACGTTAGCGACGACTTACAGGGCGTAGCGTTTTAAAGTTTCAATATCGACCAGTGTTAATAAGCTTTCATGGCAACCTTCTAGCTTGAGTTGTGGCGCGATGTCAAAGTCTAGTGCCTCAACCCAGCGCAGTGCACAGATACACCAATAATCACCAGGCTTGAGCCCAGCAAAGTTATACTCAGGTAATGGGGTGATCAAATCATTGCCGCGGCTTGATGAGAAGTTTAGAAATTCACTGGTCATTTTGGCACAAACGGTATGCTGACCCACATCATGATTACCCGTATGACAAAAGCCGTTACGATAGTAGCCAGTAATAGGATCAAAACAGCAGCTGGCAAGGGCGGTGCCCAAGACGTTGGTCTGATTGATAGCTGGATTGGGATGATTGTCAGATGACATAAGACCTCCGAGATACGTAATGTTGATAAGAGTCTTGCAGAGAGTATGAAAGGCTATTTACTCTAAATAAGGATATTTTTAACGATAAAGCTATTAATAATGGAACTATCAGTAATGAAACAAGTGGTAAGAAACCAGCCAATAAATAGCTGCCATCTCTGTTTTATATGATAAAAATATGCGCTAGTGTACCATGAGTTTAGAAGGATGTCGTAACCCAAATAGTACCGAAAACCTCATCTGTAGCAGTGATCATAGCTTGTTTTCATGACCGTTTATTATTGCTAGATAATTTTGCCAAAATGAGCATTGAGTTATGTCTAACCAGATAAATCGAATAGAAATTGGCCGCAATTGTGACTAGGCGAACCTTGGCTGCTATGCTAAACTTAAGCACAAAGAGCCTTGATTATTTATCATATCACTGTAGCCGTTTTATCATCCTAACGGATACTTATAGCTCACCCTTTAAGGGTTGCCCAATTGGTTTATGATAATTAGGCCAATAGTTTTGTGCGCGTAAAATACAAAGTGCTTAGCATCGACTTTATTGTAAATATAACCTTATCATGCCGCGTTATTTGGTAAACGATATGCCAAACAAGGATTTATTGTGTCTGTCAGTTCTGATCTTGCTAACTCCGCCCCGCTAAGCTCGACAAACAAAAACGCGTCTGCTACGCCTATTGGCCAGTCGACTCCTAGTACAGAGGGCCATAATAATGCTAAGTCTAATAGTGATTCTGCATCCGATTCTCTTCCTTATTTAAGCAATTTTCATCTAAGTAACCTTGCTGCTGAAGTGGCCAATAGCTGGCTATTACCTGATGGCGTGGCTGATGTGTTATTTGAAGATGCACAAAAACAGGAAGTGCTGCGCTATCAACTCACTCAGCAGCTTATTACTCACGGCTATCAATTGGTTTGCCCGCCAATGATCGAATATACCGAATCCTTGCTTAGTGAGGCATCAGAAGACTTAAAACGTCAAACCTTTAAGATTATCGATCAGCTTACTGGCCGTCTGATGGGGGTGCGTGCCAATATCACGCCGCAAATTTTGCGCATTGATGCACATCATGGTGGCGAAGGTATCGCACGCTATTGTTATGCAGGCGATGTCATTCATACCTTGCCATCAGGTTTATTTGGCTCGCGTACGCCATTGCAATTGGGCGCGGAGATTTTCGGTTGTACAGCACTCAGCGCCGATATTGAGCTAATAGATATGCTATTTGCGATGATTAATAGCCTAGATATGAGTGCCGTGCTGCATGTCGATTTAGGTCATGTCGCAATATTTAAACGTTTGTCTGTTTTAGCGCAGCTGTCTGTTAATGACACCGATCAATTGATGCATTTATATGCCAATAAGAATTTACCGGAACTAAAGCGTGTCTGCCAAGCCTTGCCAATGGGTGATGACTTTTATGCTTTAGCGCGCTTTGGTCATGATATGGCTCAGTTATTAATAAAGCTATCAGACGTCGCCCAACAAGATACGCATATTGCTGAAGCTATCGATGAGCTGCAACGTCTAAAAAACCATCTGCAAGATCAATGGCAGTGCCAAGTAAGTATCGATGTTACAGAGCTATCAGGCTATCACTATCATACCGGTATTGTGTTCAATGGTTATATCAATAGTGAGACTCAGCCACTGGTACGTGGCGGGCGCTTTGATAGTATGCAAAGCCATAGCAGACAGCCTCGTGCCGCGACGGGCTTTAGTATGGACGTTAGTCGTCTATTACCCCATATTCAGCTGGATGCACCGATTATAGTCGTGGTGGATTTCACTGCACTGGACAACGCCAATAGTGCACAAACACAGGCGCTACAGCAGCAAGTTGATATGTTACGCCAGCAAGGGTATCGCATCACTATGCCGCTAGATGCCCACGACTGTCCGACTGGCGTCACGCATCGCTTAAGCTTAATTGATAGCCAGTGGCAACTCATGCCAGTAACGTCAGCTTAATGAAAAGAAAGTATGAGTTTTAACTCAATTTTAGTCGCTATTTCTATACTTAATTAGTTTTAACACTCAAATTATTATCGTATAGTCAATCCACAATAATAGGAATACAAGGAAACCGAGCGCAAGTTGTACACTGAGTACAGCAAGCGAGGTTGACAATGTAGCCATGTTGTTGTGGACTGACGACACACCTCAATACATTATTGTAAGGATCAATCATGGGTAAGAATGTCGTAGTTTTAGGTAGCCAGTGGGGCGATGAAGGTAAAGGTAAAATCGTTGATTTGCTCACCGAAAAGGCCTCAGCGGTCGCGCGTTTTCAAGGCGGGCATAATGCTGGGCATACGCTGGTTGTCGATGGCAAAACCACCGTCTTGCACTTGATTCCATCGGGTATCTTACGTGAAGGCGTCACTTGTTTTATCGGTAATGGGGTGGTGTTAGCGCCTGATGCCTTGCTCAAAGAGATGAAAGAATTAGAAGATAACCATGTCCCTGTTCGTGATCGTCTGCGCATTTCACCAAACTGTCCGCTTATCATGCCTTATCATGTAGCGCTTGATCAAGCCCGTGAAGCCAAGCGTGGCACTGGTAAAATCGGTACCACCGGTCGCGGTATTGGTCCGGCTTATGAAGATAAAGTGGCACGCCGTGCGATTAAGCTTGCGGACTTGTTTCGTGATGACTTAGAAGAAAAGCTACGTAACTTGATCGAATATCATAACTTCCAATTGACTCAGTATTATAAAGTTGACGGTGTTGATTTCGACCATACTTATCAGCTGTGCCAAGAATGGAAAGAACAAATCAGAGGCATGGTTACTGACGTGACCGAAGAGCTCAATCAATTACGCCTAGCCGGTAAAAACCTGATGTTTGAAGGGGCGCAAGGGACATTACTTGATATCGACCACGGTACCTATCCGTTTGTGACCAGCTCAAGCGTGACTGCTGGTGGTGTATCAACCGGTACCGGTATTGGTCCCTTATATTTAGATTATGTACTGGGTATCACTAAAGCTTATACCACCCGTGTGGGTAGCGGTCCGTTCCCAACAGAATTATTTGATGATGTGGGTGCCCATTTGGCAAAAGTAGGCCATGAATTTGGTGCCACTACTGGACGTGCGCGTCGCTGCGGTTGGTTTGATGCCGAGGCTTTACGTCGTGCGGTCGTATTAAACTCGCTATCAGGTATTTGCTTAACCAAGCTTGATGTATTAGATGGTTTAGAAGAGTTGTTAATTGGTGTGGGCTATGAGGTACCAGAGACTGAGTTTGCAGGCGCGCATGATGCAGAATTTTATGAGTCAGTAACGCCAAAATACGAAACGCTGGCGGGCTGGAGCGAATCAACAGTTGGTATTACTAACTATGATGACTTGCCTGAAAATGCTAAAAAATACATCAAACGTATTGAAGCCTTGATTGATTGCCCTGTTGATATCATCTCTACCGGCCCTGACCGCGAAGAGACTATCGTTTTGCGCGATCCGTATGACGTGTAAATAAGATAAGCAGTCATTATTAGACTGTAAGTGTTTGATGATAAAGTAAAACCCCAGTGCATTGTACTGGGGTTTTACTTTGAGGGTTTCCTGATAAAATCCTAGCAACTATTATTGAGTTCCCAATAGCATAAAATCAGGACAAACTGATCTAAAATAGATTAAGATTGGGTTTAATGGCATCATTTTTGCTCGAGAAAATTTAACGTGGTGAAAAGGAATTTTAATAACAACCAAACGATAAGAGGGAAATAGTATGTCAAAAAATATCATCAAGCACTCTATTCGCAACACCTCTCTGGTATTGCTGACTTCCGCCGCCTTTATGTTCCCTATGCTGTCTTGGGGTGCCCAAAACTGTGATAAACCTATCAATGATTTTGATGGGCTATATTGCTTAACTAAAGTCTATTTAGAGGCAGACAAAGAGCTTAACAGCTCTTATGAAAAGCTAGCTAAGCGTTTAAATACCAAACAAAAAGCCACGTTAAAGCGTGGGCAACTTGCTTGGATGCGCGAGCGTAACGATCGCTGCAGTTATAATGATGAAGACGGTTTTTATGTCAACATGGGCTGTGCTACTCGCACTACTACCGAACGCGTGAACTTCTTAAATGAGCGTGTGCGTGAATGTGCCGCTGGAAGTTGCCGAGACAGTCGCTTAGGGGAGTAACAGGAGAATGGTTAAACTGTTGATTTGGGTGAAGTAATAGCTTGCAGTTAATTGATGACTCGTAATTTTTATAATAAGACTTCAAGTTATATGGCTGCGTACTAAAAATTGCTTATTTAATAATAAAACCCCAGTGCTGAGCATTGGGGTTTTTGTTTTTGGTAGCGTTTATGAAGAGTTTTTTGGTAGGTTTTATGGGAATAACAGAAGAGATTATTAATAATTAATGAATGTTAAATTTACGTTTAAGTAAGCTATGATTATAAATTGCCCCTATCATTTATGGCTCCAATCATTATAATAGGCAGCAATCGCGCGCTGATGGTTATGTGTCCACATTGGGACATATAAGCTCACCAAAAAAGTAGCGTAGTGATCAAAGAACATGTAAATCATTTATTATTTTATTTTTCGTCTAACTTATTATTCATTAGGAGTTTTTCATGGCTAACGAACGTACTTTATCTATCATCAAACCTGACGCAGTTGCTGGCAACCACATTGGCGCTATCTATGACCGTTTTGAACAAGCCGGTCTAAAAATTGTGGCGGCAAAAATGCAACAACTAGACGACGAAAAAGCAGGCGGTTTTTATGCTGAGCATTCTGAGCGTCCCTTTTATAATGATCTAAAATCTTTTATGACCTCAGGTCCCGTATTGGTATCAGTACTAGAAGGCGAAAACGCTATCGCTAAACATCGCGAAATCATGGGCGCTACTAACCCAAAAGACGCTGATAAAGGCACTATCCGTGCTGACTTTGCGAGCAGCATCGATGAAAACGCGGTTCATGGTTCAGATTCAGTTGAATCAGCTAAACGTGAAATCAGCTACTTCTTTAATGATGATGAAGTGTGTGCTCGTACGCGTTAATAGTCAGATTAATTGACAGCTGTCATTGTTAATATATAGGCATTAACAGAGATTGCTATTAATGATTATGGATTAACAGTATCGAAAAACGGCTTATATCCAGTAGGGTATAAGCCGTTTGACCTATTATTTATTGCTTCAATATATTGATTTTTTATTGAAATTTACCGTCATGCCCTTCATGATAAGTAAGTAGTATATTTTCTTATCAATTAATCAGCGTTATCAATCCCTTATCAGCATCTTTTCTTATTAAGTGTTTTTTCTAAAATGTTCCATAAGACTGTTCCTAAACGTAGAATTTATAAAATCTGCGCTGATAACGGATTGCTGATGCATCACTACATTGCCTATTTTATTTTATGCTAACAAGTCTTACGCCACAGGCCACTTATTATGTCAACTATCAGCACAAATATTGCTACTCCCACTCAGCCAGTACAAGCGCATACCCCAGCCAAACGTAACAATAGCATTAAGCTATTGGATGAAGCGCATGCAAAAACCAATCTACTAGGTATGACGCAAGCGCAACTTGCTGATTACTTTAAAAGTATTGGCGAAAAACCGTTTCGTGCGACCCAAGTGATTAAGTGGATTTATCAGCAAGGCGTCACTGACTTTGAGCAGATGACTAATTTGAGTAAAGGCTTGCGAGACAAGTTGTCAGCCAATGCTTGCGTGACCCCGCCAAAAGTGATTCATCGTCAATATAGCGATGATGGCACTCGTAAATGGGTATTTGAAGTCACTGGCGGCTCACTGGTTGAGACGGTTTTGATTCCGGCTGATGATAGCAAAATAAACGGTCGTAAGACCTTATGTGTTTCATCGCAAGTGGGCTGCGCACTGGACTGTAGCTTTTGTAGTACCGGTAAGCAGGGCTTTGAGCGCGATTTGAGTGCTGCTGAGATTCTCGGACAATTATGGGTTGCCAATGCCTCTTATATGACTGATGAGCAAGACAGTCTAGAGGGTGTTGACCACAGCTTATGGGAAAATAACGTGACCAACGTGGTGATGATGGGTATGGGCGAGCCGCTACTCAATTACCGTCCGGTGGTCAGTTCGATGGAACTGATGTTAAGCGATCATGCGTATGGTCTATCCAAGCGCCGCGTGACTCTATCGACGTCAGGTGTGGTGCCTAAAATGTATAAGCTGGCACAAGATATCGATGTGGCGCTGGCCATATCTTTGCATGCGCCCAATGATGAGCTACGTAACGAGCTAGTGCCTATTAATAAAAAATATCCTTTAGCAGAGCTGATTGCTGCCGCTAAAAACTATGTTCATGACGTCAATCCACGCCATAAAAAACATGTGACCATTGAATATGTCATGCTTGACGGCATTAATGATCATGATGAGCATGCTCATCAGTTGGTGACTTTGTTAGAAGGTTTGCCCAGTAAGATTAACCTCATTCCGTTTAATCCTTTCCCGCATTCGGGGTATGATAAGTCAAGCAATAACCGTATCCATGCCTTTAGTAATATTCTTAGTGAAGCGGGATTTGTCTGTACTATTCGCCAAACTCGCGGTGATGATATTGATGCCGCTTGTGGTCAATTGGTCGGGCAAGTGGCTGACCGTACCAGACGTTCCGCCGCCTGGCAGCAAAGTATTAAAGATCGTAGTACTAGTGAGCCTGTATAGAGATATTGCTATAGTCGAACTTATATAAATTCGCTACAGCTTTAACCTCGCTAGACGTATTTGCTTTGATGAGCTAGCTACTGTCTGCTCCTAGTTTTTATATTAAAATCATTTAGATTTAACTGTATACAACACACTTAACCAGTGTGTTGCTCATGTGATTTAACGGTTTTGATGTCTTCCATCCATCTTGATAGTAATAAAAATGTAGTCATAGCAACTAATAGCAACTAAACTGTACTTAATGGGGTCAAATCTATTAAACTGAGGCTTCGTTGAAACTCAGTGCTAAATGACAGTACTGAACCACAGTTTTATGATGGCGGCTATGATGACTTCTAAATACTCTTGTCAGATCAAAACCCAGCGCGACCTCTCTACAACAATACAGACGTTTTCTCAGTTAGGTACAGCGCACAGCATATTTGATAAGCAAAGAAGAATCGTTGACAGACAGAAAAATCAGTCAACGATTATTATCATAACAAGTGCTGTAATAGCTCTGCTGTTGACAGGGTGTCAAAGTACGCCAACCAATGCTTTGACAGGCAGTACTACCTATCAAACGTCAACGCAGCCAAGTAGCAATCGTAACTTAGACAAGCAAGAAATTGCCCGTGTTCGTACCTCACTGGCAGCGCAATATATTCGTAAAAATGAGCTTGATACCGCGCAGCGCCAACTTGAAAAAGCTTTTGCTGCCAATAACCGATACGCGCCCGCCTATGATATGATGGGCGTTTTATTGCAGCAAGAAGGCAGCCGCCTTAATCTTGAAAAAGCCGATCAATATTTTAAAAAAGCGATTACCTTAGATCCAGATTTTGAGCAAGCACGTAATAATTATGGCGTGTATTTATCGCAGATGAAGCGTTATGCTGAGGCCGTAGAGCAGTTTGAGATTGCAGGAGCAGCACTTGGCTATGAAGGTCGTATCGGCGCCCTCGAAAATTTAGGCCGTACTTATCTACAGCTCAACAACCATCCGGCAGCAGCAAAAGCATTTTTGCGGGCACTAGATGGCAATCGCAATAGCTTAATTGCTCATATTGAGCTGGTTGACTTATTGCTTGAACAGCAGCGTGTTCAGCAAGCACAGCGACTGTATGATGAGACTTTGATACTAGTACAAGGCCAAGGTACCAGCCCGCGTCTGCTGTTACAAGGTGTTAAGCTTGCTGCCGCTCAAAATGATAAAAACGCGCGTCAGCAGTTAGCGCAGCAACTCTTATCTGCCTATCCATTAAGCGATGAAGCCAAACAAATTAAGACTTGGCTTAATAGTCCAGAGGCATCATGGAAATGACCGATCCTTCACCAGACCCTCACTCTAACGCTCAGGGATCATTTGGTACTATGCTGCAGCATGCCCGTAAATCTAAGCAAATTAGCTTAGATGAGGTGGCAAGTGAGCTATTTATTCTAAAGCGCCATTTGCAAGCGCTAGAAAGTGAAAAATTTGATGAATTACCGCAAGTGGCTTTTGCTCGTGGTTTTGCGATTAATTATGCTAAGTTTTTAGGTTTAGATTCGTTACAGGTAGCGACCAGTTTTGACGCCGCTTATCCTGATGAGCTTAAATCGAATGCGATGACTAATGCTAAATCTTTGCTACAGCCGATGGGTACCTTACAGCGTGATAGTCGTAGTCGTTTGCGCTTTAACCCGTTATTAATTATTGCGGTGATTGCGCTGATAATTTTGGCCATATTTTTATTCCGCATGGTCAGTAACGCCAGTAAAGACAGTCAAGTGTTAAACCCAGTGACGGAAGATCTAACAGCCGCAGAACAAACGCAGGGCGCGGCTATGAATAATCAAGATAATGAGATTGGCGCGTCTGGTTCTGCACTTAATTTAAGTAATAGTGAAAATATGAGCACTGCCTCCCTAGAGGTCAAACTGACCGATACGGCTGTTATTAATATCATAGATGCGTCTGGTAATAGCCTTATGAATGGTAGTCAGACTCAGGGTGATTATAAGCTAGTAGGTATACCACCATTTAATGTTCAGATTAATAATGTTGATAGGGTTAGCTTATTATTAAACCAAGAGTCAGTTGCGTTAGATCAATACGCATCCGACGAACAGGCACGTTTTGAATTGACACCTTAATTTATTTAGGCAGCCATTTTATGTTTAAGCGGCTATTTTCATTTTTCATTTGTTTTGCTCTGATTAAAGGATTCGTATATGTCAACGTCATCGCCTATTAACCGTCGCCTTACTAAGAAAATATACGTCGGTGATGTCGCGATTGGCGGCGATGCACCCATTAGTGTGCAAAGCATGACCAATACCGACACCTGTGATGTGGCAGCAACCGTCGCACAAATTGAGCGCTGTGTTGAGGCAGGTGCAGATTTTATGCGAGTGTCCACCCCAACAATGGATACCGTTGAGGCTTTTGGCAAGATTCGTAAATTGGTCAGCGTCCCATTAGTAGCAGACGTGCATTTTGACCATAAAATTGCCCTTGCCGTTGCTGAAGCGGGTGCTGATTGTCTACGTATTAACCCAGGTAACATTGGTAGTGATGCTAAAGTACGTGAAGTGGTTGCTTGTGCTAAATATCACAATATCCCTATCCGTATTGGTGTAAATGCTGGCTCGTTAGAGAAGGACATTCAACGTAAATACAGTGAGCCGACAGGCGAGGCGATGCTAGAGTCAGCAATGCGTCATATTGATATTTTAGAACGTTTGAATTTTGATCAATATAAAGTATCGGTTAAAGCCAGTAACGTATTTTTGACCTTAGATGCTTATCGCTTAATATCAGCGCAAATTGATAATCCGCTACATTTGGGCGTGACAGAAGCCGGTGTGTATCGTACGGGTGCGGTCAAGTCTGCCATTGCATTAGGTGGATTGTTACTTGATGGTATTGGCGATACCATCCGTATCTCCCTAGCTGCGGAACCAGAAGAAGAAATTAAAATTGGTTTTGATATCTTAAAGTCGCTCAATATTCGTTCTAATGGGGTAAACTTTATTGCTTGTCCGAGCTGCTCACGACAAGAGTTTGATGTGATTAGAGTGATGACCGCTTTAGAGGCACGTTTAGAAGATATTCGTGAACCGATGAATTTATCGGTAATTGGTTGTAAAGTAAACGGTCCTGGTGAAGCTAAAATGGCTGACATTGGTATTGTTGGTGCAGCGCCAAAATCGCTGGTATACCGGATGGGCGAAAAAAGCCATCTTATTGACACCACTAATCTGGTCGATGAAATAGAAAGTATGGTACGCGCTCATGCAGATGATTTGGCAAAATTACGTGAAAATGAGATAATTCGAGTAAAATAGTATTTAGCCTCAATATTTATGTTGATGCTTTAAGTTTTAAAGCCGCTTAAGATGTATATAAATACTCAATAAGAGTGCCTTCTTAAAGATGAAGTTTTGAAAGACAGCTTTTCTAGTAATGAAAAATTAGCAATTCATAGAAGAATAATAAAGATAACGTTTGAGGATATGACTGCATCATGATTAAAGCTATTAAAGGGTTTAACGATATTTTGCCAGAACAGTCTGCACAATGGCTGCACTTAGAAGCGGTATTAGCAAATGTATTGGCCAGATATGGTTATGAGCATATCCGCTTACCGATCGTTGAGCAGACCGATCTATTTGCCCGTGCCATTGGCGGTGCTACTGATATTGTCGAAAAAGAGATGTATAGCTTTACGGATAAATCTGAGCCACCAACGCCGCTCGCTTTACGTCCTGAAGGGACAGCTGGGGCGGTACGCGCAGTCATTGAACACAATCTACTGCGTGGCGATACCCCAAAATTATGGTATATCGGCCCAATGTTTCGCTATGAGCGCCCGCAAAAAGGCCGCTATCGTCAATTTCATCAATTGGGTGTAGAAAGCTTCGGTAGTCCCCTACCGGATGCGGATGCCGAATTAATTGCGATGACTCATTTGATGTGGCAAGAGTTGGGTCTTAAAGATGAGATGCGCCTGCAGCTGAATAGTTTGGGCGAGCTTGATGAGCGTCATGCGTATCGCGAGGCGCTGGTTGCTTATTTGACCGATAAGCAAGATCAGCTAGATGATGATAGTAAACGTCGCTTGACGACCAATCCGCTACGTATTCTAGACAGTAAAGAAGCGACTACGCAGGCGTTATTGGTTGATGCGCCAAAGCTAGCTGACTTTTTGGGTGCAGATAGCCTGGCGCATTTTGAGCAAGTTCAGGCCTATTTAACTGCGCTTGGTATCGATTATGAGCTCAATCCGCATTTGGTGCGCGGTCTTGATTATTATAATAAAACCGTCTTTGAATGGGTGACAGATAAGCTAGGTAGCCAAGCGACTGTTTGTGCTGGTGGTCGTTATGATGGTCTGGTTGGACAATTGAAGTCTATCGGCGTACGTGATGACGCTCGTGATAAAAAACCCATTAAATCGGAGCCTGCTGTTGGCTTTGCAATGGGACTTGAGCGCTTATTATTACTTATTGAAGCCGTTGCTCCATTTGCAACTACCTCAGCTTGTGATGTGTTTGTGGTTGCTCATCCGGAAGTATATAGCGCTGGCATTAATTATGCGCAAAACTTACGTTATGATCGTCCGGATTTGCGTATCAAAATGGCGAGCGCCACTAGCCTAAAAGCGCAAATGAAAAAGGCGGATAAGTCTGGTGCGGCATTGACCGTTATCTTGGCGCAGCAAGAGCTTGAAGACAATACTATTAGCGTTAAAAATATGCAGACTGGTGAGCAAACGACTGCCGCACAAGATTGGTTGTCGAGTGTAGAAAACTTTTCATGCGATCAGTCATGAGCGCCGCTCTATAATCAAGCTTAGCTTTAACACAAACGTTTTTAATATGAATGCTTGTGTATAGACTTACTTTTAGTCACTAGATTTTATCAGGTAAATAAACATGGCTCTGACCCCTAATTCGCCAAATGCAGACAACTCGATGCAAGCGCTTAAACAATATGGTAGCTATATCACCACAGCTATTCTATTGGCGCTAGCTGGCTACTTTGGCTGGACGTATTGGCAAGACAATCATGCCCGGGTAGATACCGTTGCCGCTGATCATTATGCAGATATTCAGCGATTGAACGAAGAGGTGAGTCTGGCGGCACAAAATCCGGACCTAGAAACTGAAGCACTGGCGGCACTCGCAGATAGCCGTAAGCAGCTCAATAAAGATATTGATGCATTGGTTAGCACTCATGGCGATTCTGTTTACGCGTGGCAAGCGCTAATGATTAAAGCGCGCCAACAAGTCGATAGTGATGACTTTACTGGCGCTAGTGACACCCTAAAAAAAGCACTGGCTATCGATTTGGGTGATGCCGGTTTAAGCGCTATTACACGCCTGCGTTATGCAGAGAGCCTACTAGCAGCAGGCGATGTGGATGCGGCGTTGTCGCAAGCTAATAACGATATGCCAAGCTCGTTTGAAGGCAGCCAGCAAGAGCTGTTGGGTGATATCTACTTAGCAAAAAATGATAAAGACGCCGCTATCAAATCTTATAGCAATGCTTGGGAGTTGTTGCGCAGTCGTCAAGAGACACGCGCTGTATTGGCTTTAAAGATGGAAAGCCTTGGTATCGTTCCTGAGCCTATCAGCGAACAAGTCAGTCTTATTCAAGCGTCTGCAATACCTGAGCCGTCAGCAATCAAAAATACTGTTAATAATAATGCAGATGATAGTAGCACTTCTAATGTCCCTAATATTCCAAACCAAGCAGCGCAATAAACCAGTAGGACCATTACTAATAAGTAGTACTGATTCATAGCGCAATTTACTTTTTTATTGTTAGTTAATTTATTCGTAGTGAGAACATACAATGACCCCTTCTATTCGCTCTGGTAAGACTATAAAAGCGACTGTCATGAACGTGGCAGTATTGGCGCTGATGACGACTGCTGTCGTTGGGTGTAACCGCGGCATCAAGCCGGTGGTTAATGATCCTGTGAAATTGATGCAAATTGCACAGCCAATTAGCGTGCTACAACCGGTCTTTAACGTTGATGTCGGTAATAAAAAGGCCAGCAAAAAAGATCCATTGGCCCTACAAGTGGGCTATGATAATGCCCAAATCGTTACCGCCTCACGTGGTGGCGACTTGATGGGCTTTGATAATGCCGGTCAGCGTTTATGGTCACTCAATGTTAGTGATCAAATAACTGGTGGGGTGGCATTAGATTCTCTCAGCCAAACTGCGGTCATTAGTACTCGCGGTGGCAAAGTGATGGCATTTGATAGTAGTACTGGTGCCAAACGTTGGGAGCAGCAACTATCAGGTTCGGTCTTGGCGCCTGCTTTGATTGCTAATAATCGAGTGATTTTATCGGCTAATGATGGGTTCTTGCATGGGTTGTCGCTGCAAACGGGACAACCGGTTTGGCAGTTTGCCACTCAAGTACCTGCAATCAGTATCCGCGGTGCGGCGGCGCCAACCTTATTAGATGACAAAACAGCATTGCTTGCTACTGCTGATGGACGTCTGCACGCCATTACCACCGATAGTGGTCTACCGCAGTGGTCACGCCGCATTGGTGTGGGTATGGGCAGCAGTGAAGTTGAGCGCATGAGCGATGTTGACGGTATGCCTATAGTTGATAACAATCAGCTGTTTGCTATCAGCTATAGCGGTCAGTTAATTGGGATTGACTTAGCCTCGCGTCAGGTCATGTTTGTCAATGAGCTTGCTAGTCTCAAGGCAGTAGCAGTAAATAACCAACAAGTTATCGGTACTAGCTTAGACGGCAAAGTTGTCGCTTATAACCGCAGTAATGGTCAGATCTTATGGGAAAGTAATGTACTCGCTTATCGCGAATTAACCAATCCGGTAATGATTGGCAACTATATTGCGATTGGTGACCTCGATGGGGTGGTGCATTTGTTTGATCCTGCGACTGGTAATATTGTGAGCCGGGTGCAAACCAAAGGGGCGCTTACTAATCTACAAGTACAAGGCAGTCGCTTGATGACCCAAAGTACATCTGGGCAAGTAGCAATTTGGCAATTGGCACGCTAAGCGTTTTACTAGCAGAGCCTAGCTTGTACTTAAATTCATATTATTTTGAATTGACTGTACACATTAATCGTATTATTTAACGGTCTAGATTGGCAGTATGTCTTTGCAACAGACGTATAAGATATAAACGCTGCTTAGTCAGCGTTTAATGCCTTGTGTAAATATCGCATTTCGCGTAATCTATGCGCCCTTGGTCAATTTGCCAGGTATTAGATGATCACTAATCAATTAGTATTAAATTAAATTGATATACTAATCAATCGTTTAATAGCTGCCAGCTATCTATTTTAATTAAGATCCTTTTATCATTATCATTCATTTAAGTTTGCGGTAATAGACAGCACATTCGCTGTCAGCATTGTCCGTCACTGAGAGTAACGCATGAGTATTAAGCCAGTGGTCGCCTTAATTGGCCGTCCAAATGTCGGTAAATCCACCTTATTCAATCAGTTCACTAAAAGTCGGCAGGCATTGGTTGCCGATCTTTCAGGCCTGACGCGTGATCGCCAGTACGGTGATGCCGAGTATGAAGGTAAGTCTTTTATCGTTGTGGATACCGGCGGTATTGGTGAAGCCGATGACGGCCATGGTAATATTGATGACTATATGTCTGAGCAATCTTATACCGCGATTCATGAAGCTGATATCATTGTATTTGTGGTCGATGCGCGTGCAGGTATGATTGGTGCTGATGCTGAAATTGGTAAATTTTTACACACATTAGGCAAACCGGTATATGTGGTTGCTAACAAAGCCGATGGCGTCCATGAGTCTGCACCTGCTGAATTTTATGCATTAGGCTTAGGCGAACCCTATCCGATGGCGGCCAGCCATGGTCGCGGTGTTGGTAATTTGCTCGAAATTTTAACGGCTGAGATGCCTGAGCAAGACACCTTAATGGAGCCTGAAGGCTTAAAACTGGCTATTATTGGTCGTCCCAATGTCGGCAAATCAACCTTGGTCAACCGCTTGTTGGGTGAAGATCGAGTGGTAGTGTTCGATATGCCGGGCACGACCCGCGACAGTATTTATATTCCTTATAAGCGCGATGGCAAAAACTATGTACTGATTGATACTGCAGGTGTGCGCCGCCGCGGAAAAATCGATGAAAAAGTAGAAAAATTCTCTGTTATCAAAACCCTGCAAGCGATTGAAGACTCGAATGTGACGGTCATTGTCATTGATGCCCAAGAAGGTATTGTTGATCAAGATTTGCATATGATAGGTTATGCGCTTGATGCTGGTCGTGCCTTAGTGGTCGCGATTAACAAGTGGGATGGCCTAAGTTCTGATCAAAAAGATTTTATTAAGTTAGAAATGGATCGCCGTTTTAACTTTATATCTTATGTTAAAGTGCATCTGATTTCTGCATTGCACGGTACCAACGTGGGCAATCTATATCCGTCAATCTTGCGTGCTTATCAGTCTTCTATGTTTGAAGTGTCAACCAATCGTTTGACTCAAATCTTGCAAGATGCGGTCGCCGCCAGTCCACCGCCAACGGTCGCTGGTCGCCGGATCAAACTGCGTTTCGCGCATATTGGTGGTCACAATCCACCAGTGATTGTCATTCATGGTAATCAAACTGGCTCGCTACCTAAGAGCTATCAGCGTTATCTTGAGAACCAATTCCGCCAAGTATTCAAGCTGGAAGGCACGCCGCTTAATGTGGTCTTTAAGCTTAATGAAAACCCATACGCTAATAAAAGCGATACGCCAACCAAAGCGAAAGTCCAACAGCTGCGTCAGCGTGAGCGTAATCGAGTGCAAAAGTTTACAACGCGTGATAAAAAGAGCGACAAAAGACGTTAAAAAAGACAGATTAATTGGTCTGCTTATCCGTTTTTATACGATTCGTTCTCAGAATATTTTATCTACACTTTATAATGATGGTTACTTCCGCCATCATTATAAATTATCACTAAACAAACATGATTGTTCTTATTATCATGTACTATAAGCCTAAGCTGTCCTTAAGTTATCAAACTACATGCGCACACATTCTGCTAGAACCATTCCTACCCTTATCCGGCGCTCGGTCTGGCAAGCCATTAGCTTGGCTGTTCTGATAGGATTTCTGTTATCCTTTATATATGGCTTTGTCTATCATTATCAACAAAAGCGCCTTTATGTTCAGCAATTGACCGAATTGCTTGCTAGTAGTGGCTCAACTGCAAACGGGGCTAATCTAGTTGCTAGGCAAGTGAGTACGCTGTTGAATAGCGATTCTACTTTACAAAATATTGTATTTTATTCAACCAATTATCCTATTAATGCGCTTAATCAAGAAACTATGGGTGATGTAAGTAGTGATTGGTATAACGCCTTGTTTGCTGATACTGTCAATTTTAATCATACGGTAACCAGTCACTATCTTAGAGGGAATAGTATTCAACGCGCCAATGCCAGTCAGCCCATTTCTGACCCCTTGTCTATGAGTAATATAGAAACAAAGTCATCAGGGTCTAAGCCTATCTCTAGTAACACCTTAGTCGGTTATATCAACATTACATTAGATGTAAATAAGATGCGTTGGAACTGGGTACGTATCAATTTATTATCTTGGCTTGCTACTGTTATTGTGGGTATCTTTGGCGTTTGGTTTATCTTACGGAAACTCAACTGGCCGACCAGAGATGTTATCGAACTTGCCAATGTATGTGACATGGCGGTCAACAATGCGCAGCTTGAAAAGTTACCGGCTATCCAACAGCATTTCGACTTTCAAGAATTGGTACGTCTTAAAAAAGCTTTTATTATCTTATTTAATCGACTAAAGATTGTAAAACAAGACTATCAGGCGCTGGCAGATTTTGAACAGCAGCTGCATAATAAGGATTTGTCTCTTGATATGCAGCGTCATAACTTTCAGAGTATGATTACCCATGAGCTCAAAACCTCACTCAATGCCATCTCCGGTGGTTTGCAGCTATTAGACAATCAATACCTCAATGAGGAACAAAAAGATATTCTGGCTATAATCCACAAAGGCAGCCAACAGTTAGAATTGACACTTGAGCAGATTATTCAGCTCAGTAAGATAGAACAAGGCCAAATTGGTATTAGCTTAAGTGAATTTAATCCACTGCAAATGATTACCGATTTACTAGAAGAGTTCGAGCCTGCCGCTAAGCAAAAAAATCTGGCGCTTATTAGTCGGGTCCAACATGTTGATTATGCCCTTGAGGGAGATGCTAGTAAAATTAAGCAAGTCCTCGCTACCTTAATTGATAATGCTATTAAGTTCACCAATAACGGCCAAGTAATCATCGAATCCCAGCTGATGCATTTTAACGAAAGTACTCGCTGGCAGATCAAGGTAATCGATACGGGTATTGGTATTGACCCTATCTATATAGAAGATGTTTTTACCCCATTCTTCCAAGTGGACTCCTCGCAAACACGAGCCCATGAAGGATTGGGAATAGGGTTGTCAGTTATTAAGCAAATCGTGCAGTTGATGGGCGCCTCTATTGAATTAACCAGCAAGCTTGGCGCCGGTAGTCAATTCACTATTTTGATACCGCTACGTCATAGGTATCAAAAAAAGCACCAATATTTGCTACAGGATGTTGATATCTTGTATTACCACTACGATGATACTGATTCTATGGTTGAGGAGCTGCAACGCCTTGGTGCTGATGTTACTTGTCAGCAGGATGAACAATCCCTGCTAGATCAAATAGCAAATACCAACGTCAATGTAGTGATGTTTGCAGAAGAGGTGTTGCCGGAGCATGTCAAACAGTTGGCACTGTGTATTCGTGCGCAGGAAACCACGTCGCGCTCGTTATTAATTTATTGGTATCCACCGTATAAAGCACGTTATGTAGATAGCTTTGAATATGGCCTAAAAGCAGCAGGAGTGGACTACTGTCATAGTGCTACAAGTGATTCTAAAATACTAGCGAGTCTGCTAAGAAAATGGCTAGTAACCTGATAAATGATGGAATGTCCTATCTATAAAAAAATCATTCTAGCAATAAAAAAGACGCCTTATTTTAAGCGTCTTTTTTATTGCTAAATTTCTATGGGTATTAACTGCTTAGCTATTAGAATATGTTCTGTGCCCAGCGTACGACATGTTGCCACATACGGCTCATCAAGCCTGATTGTTCAACATCAATAGTAGCGATAATAGGTACTGATGCCACGGTTTTGCCATCAATCACTGCCATCATCTTACCGATTTTCTGACCTTTTTTGATTGGCGCTTCTAGGCTTTCAGGGACATCTATTACGGTAGTGATTTTATTCTTATCAGTTTTGGTGGTTAGAACTTGTAAATTATCGCCAGTTATTAGCTCTATCTCGTTCGCTTTTCCAAACCATACTGGTAGCTTGCTGACAAACTGTCCTGCTGGTGCTTTAGTAACGGTAGTGAAGTGACCATAGCCCCAGTTAAGTAGCTCACGCGACTGATCGGCACGTGCTTGCTGACTTTTTGTACCCATAATGACCGAAATTAAACGCATATCATCGCGATTGCTTGAGGCTACCAAACAATATCCGGCTGCATCAGTATGTCCCGTTTTTAGACCATCAACCGTTGGGTCAGTAGCAAGTAAAGCATTGCGATTACCTTGGGTGATGCCATTGTAGGTAAATTCTTTTTCTGCGTAGATATTATAGTAGTCGCCACTGTTCTTGATAATGGCACGCGCCAGCTTTGCCAAATCTAAAGCTGAGGCTTCGTGACCTTCATCAGGCATGCCAGTGGCGTTTACAAAATGGGTATGCTTCATACCAAGTTTCTGTGCTTGTTCATTCATCAAGGTTGCAAATGCGCTCTCACTGCCAGCAATATGCTCAGCCATAGCTATTGAGGCATCATTACCCGATTGAATAATGATACCGCGCAACATATCGATGACGCTTGCCGTTTTATTCACTGGTACATACATACACGACTGGCTGCTACTACCACGGCACCAAGCATTCTCGCTCATCAGTACTTGTTCATCTTCTTTTAAGTCACCTGATGCCAAACGCTGCTCAATGATATAACTGGTCATCATTTTAGTCAGTGATGCCGGTGGTAGGGGTTGATTGGCGTTTTTTTGCGCTATTATTTCCCCAGTATTATAATCCATTAATACATAAGCACTATTGTCCATTTCAGGGGCTGCAATAGCGGCATTGGCCATTATTGTACCCATAGACAGGCTGACACCGACGACCAGCTGTACCAAATGTTGTTTTACATATTTTACTGTCATAAATTGCTACACCATGTCATAAAACCAAATGTGTCTATCGTCAACAATACCGTGCACTGACAAAGGCGGCTACAATAGACGATGGACATAAAATTAACGCCTTATCTTAGCAAAATGCTCATCTAAGGAGAGTAAGTAGACACGATAAGATAAGAGGTTGATAAGGAAGGAGAGAATAATCTAAAAATCAATTTGCAGCAATAGGCAGCTAAGTAATCGTTCAAATTTAATGAATAATGATATAAAAGCACTCATGATTTTATTACCACAAAAATCTTGAATATGAAGTGTCTGCTATAAACAATGTTTACTATAAAAAGGCATGGCACAAAAAAGCTTGCTGTGCCACTCAATATGATGAGCTGGTCGACAACAAGCTGTTTCTACATTTTAAATATTATAGAACGTGGTTAAAAAAATTTTTCTATAATATTACTGTTTAAAAAGTTACTGTTTAAAAAGTGGCCAGTTATAACTACTTTATTTACAAGAGGCCATTATTATTGTTATTGCCTTCTAGTTTTATAAAGTACTTATATTATAAGACGCTATTTTAATATTGTTAGCAATATCGTAAAAGTACTGATTGGCTTACGCTTAATACTCTGCATTTGCTAAATCTTCACATAACGCTTTATTCTCTGGCTTAGAGAAACCAAGCGTCCAGCTCCGAATACTTTGTAGTATTTGGCGATAATCTTGCTGGGTTGATAAGTACTGAATGGCGGCTTTTGGGTCTTCTAAGGTTGGCATCAGCTCATGCAGCTGTACATTATAAGACTTATAAAAACGCTGCTTTTGATTGCGGTTGAGCATCGGTGGGCAAATTTCAGACAATACCTGCATAACTGCGATTTCGTGTTTGGTAATATTCATGCCAGACATATCGAGTGGAATAGTGGTGGCTGCGTTACTGGCTGCGCTTACTGATTGAGATAGCAAGGCAACAGACATAACCACACCTGCAATACCAACTTTTGACGCTGTTTTTGAGACCATTCTAGTGGTCATATAAACTATAGAGAATATCGATTGATTTTTCATTCGGTATCACACTCGCTCTGCATTATTTAATGGTCTTATGGTAATCGGAAACAAAATAAAAGTCACATAATATATTGATTTATGTGTAGATATATTGTGTTTTAGAAGCAATTCACAGTAACATATCCGTAGCATCCTGCTGTAAGTTACCTCAATATTAATGCATAAGCTAACATTGTTAGACGTTGTTGCTCAATGTAACGTAGATCGCAACATTAATATCAAAAAGTCAAACACTGCCTTGTATTGATTGGGCCACAAAGCAATAGCCATCGCAACTAATAATAACTATAGCGATTGATAAGAGGCAACAAGATATTTAAATTAACTATACTGACTTAGTTTATGACTGCTCCCTATTAGGGTATAATCGCTTTTAATATTATGGCACGGTCATGCAGAGAAAGACTGGTGGTCAATTAAATGGGTGCCAACAAGTTAGTAATGGCCGTCGAGTTGGTCGTTATACTTTTACACAACCTCGTTATAATTTGACGTGTCATCTTTCACCTTTAATATTTGCAGTTAATTGTGACCATCTATCTTGCGACAAATTATTTATTCAGGTACAGCGTGATTAAAGGCCTTTGATATTTACTGCCTATGGAAAACGCTATGCTAATAATAAACAGCACAAAAGCCATGTTTTATTATAGCAAATTTTTTCAACAGTTTTATAATAACGAAGTGTCCAAGCAGTCAGATATGAGTATATTGAGCAAACATGAAGTTTTTAATTAGTAATGATGATGGCGTACATGCACCAGGACTATTGGCCTTGTATCAAGCACTCTCTACTATCGGAGAGGTGATGGTAGTCGCTCCAGATGCGGAAAAAAGTGGTAGCGCTAGTGCATTACATATCTCTCAGCCATTATATACCCATAAGCTAGAATCAGGATTTGTGGCCGTTAACGGGTCGCCCGCTGATGGTGTCTATTTGGCACTGCATCAGCTGTATCGTAATATCCGCTTTGATTGTGTGATTACCGGTATCAATTCGGGTGCCAATCTGGGACAAGATGTTCTTTTTTCGGGTACTTTTGGGGCGGCATTAACAGCGCAGCTTTTTGGAGTGCCGGCTATTGCCACTTCCTTAGTTGGCGGCACTATTAAAGGCGATGGGCATGACAAAACGAGCCATTATCAAATGGCCGCGAATGAAATCGTTAAACTCTTGAGAGAAACCTCTATATTAGAAGAACTCAAAAGTTTGCCCTATCATGTGTTAAACGTTAATATTCCTGATGTAAAAAGTGCTAAGGATACTGAAGGTCGCAAGATCACATCGTTAGGGCATAGTCGCATAGCACGTCCTGTACATCATGTGGTTGATCCCCGCAGGCGAGATGCATATTGGTTGTCCTTGCAAAAATGCCAGTATGAATCGAGAGCCGCGACGTTAAGTGGGCCATCTCAGTCGCTTGTGCAATTAGATAAATCGACCACATCAATTGAACCTGTAAATCATACATTAGTAACGCAATGTGCCAATACGTCATCTATCCATACTGATAATCAAGCAGTAGCGGCAGGCTACATAGCCTATCGCCGGTGAGACTACATCATACGCCAACGACCACGCTTGATAGGCTGTCGGCACTAGCACTATAAATAGTTTTATATATATAACAGATGCTTTATGATCTCATATATGAGCTTATAAAGCATATACGGAATAATACAACGCTTATCAGTAACATAAAGAATAGGAAATTTTGTATGAAAAAGCTTATTACTGGATCGCAACTAGCGACTGTAGCCTTGGTTGGCGTTATGACGGTAGTGATGGCTGGCTGTGCGACCAAACCCAGCTATCAGACCGCCGCGCAACGGAGTCCTAAGATCATTAACAATGCTCAAGGTGTGCCTAATTATCACCTTGTAAAGCGCGGTGATACGGTCAGTCAAATTGCTTCACGCTATAAACTGAACTATCGTCAAATCGGTGCGCTCAATGGCTTAGACAGCAAGTACACTATTTATAGTGGACAGTTTCTCAAGCTATGGCAAGGTGGGGCGGAAACTCCTGCACGCAATAACACTGCCAGTACGCCAGTGCCAGCTCGTCCAACGTATACTCCACCGACGTCAAATGCCCCTTTAACACCGCGCCCAACGTATGAAGTGACCGCAAACTCTACGGCAGGCTATGACTATCCCAGTCGCAACCAAGTGATCCGCAACTTTGATGCGTCAGCTGGTAATATGGGTATGTGGTTCGCCGGTAAAGAGGGTGATCCCGTATTGGCAAGCCAAGATGGAACGGTACTGTATTCAGGTAACGGTTTACCGGAATATGGCAACTTGATTATGATTCGTCATAGTGACAATTACATCACCGCTTATGCACATAACAGTCAGTTACTGGTCAAAGAGGGCGATCAAGTACAGCGCGCTCAGCGTATTGCTAGTATGGGTAGCAGTGGCCAAACCAATCAAGTGGCTTTAGAGTTTCAAGTGCGTTTGAATGGCAATCCTATCGACCCTCGTGCAGTATTGGGTCGTTAAGGCGCTAGCTAAAATTTCACCTCTGGTATTTAACGATACTAGATAAATATAAGCTAAAGCAGATTTTAAAAATTCCAAAGCCTGTCGCTGTTTTTTATATGACTTGGACGTTATATAAAAAGTAGCGATAGGTTTTTGCGCATAGGGGTAATGGTTGTTCGTTTAAGTGACTTATCTCGTCTATAAATGCACCTTATACTTTATAAAAAGCGCGCGATCACTTGATAACTATGAGCAAAAAAGAGTTATAAGTATGGAAAATCAGTCAGTTATAATAGAAAGTATAATGTCATTATCAGTTAAGTCAGCCGGTAAGAAATTCCCAAATAATGTGTCAATAACACTAAGTTAAAGAATGATACTAAAGGCAATATTTAATAATGAATACTACGATTTTTGATACGCGCCACTACCAATATCCGCAAAACTTCATCGAGATTAAGCCCAAGATTCAGCGTTTAGAGCAAGCCATTAAAAAGCTAGAAGCGAACTTAATTGATGCCGATGCCGAAGTACTTAGCCAACGGCTTAGTAATGATTTAGGGTTGAGAGTAGACTATGCGCATGAGCTAAACCCCAATCAGCTCTTAGCCGCAACCACTATTGATGGCAAAGTATTAGTCATTGCTGGTGCGGGCTCTGGTAAGACTAAAACCTTAACCTATCGCACCAGTTATTTGATAGAAAATAGGGTGCCGCCCAGTCAAATTTTATTGCTGACCTTTACTCGTAAAGCCGCTAATGAAATAAAAAACCGTGCCAAAAATTTGCTGGCAAGTTCTTTGTCTAATAGCAGTTCGACTCACAGCATTCTATCTGACAGTCATTTATCAAGTAGCCCTTTATCAAACAATCATTTACCTGATAACCAGTCGCTCAATGATATCACCAGCGGTACTTTTCATTCATTTTGTAATAGGCTGTTGCGCCAGTATTCAGGGCTACTCGGTATCAACTCTCGTTTTACTATCTTAGATACTGGCGATGCCGAAGACGCTATTGACCTTATTAATAAAGAAAAAAAGTATCCCACCCAAACCAATATCCAAGCCTTTCCGCGTAAAAAAACCTTACAAAACATCATCTCAACGTCTAGAAATCGGCGCATCTATATCCGTGATTTAATTGAAAATAACTATCCCGATATTGCCGTACATATTCCTATTATTGAACAATTAGCAATGGATTTTCATGAGTATAAACGTGCCAATCATCTATATGACTTTGACGATATTATTAGCCAAGTGGTACGCTATCTAAAAACCAATGACAAATTTCGCCAGCTGATACAACAGACTTATCGCTATATTATGGTCGATGAATATCAAGATACCAACATTCCACAAAAGCAGCTGATTGACCTTATTTGTAAGCCTGAGTCAGTATCGCTGATGGTAGTTGGTGATGACAATCAAAGCATTTATGCTTTTCGCGGGGCCAACTATGAGAATATCTTATTGTTTGGTGAAACCTATCCTCAGGCCAAACTGATTAAGCTTGAGCAAAACTATCGCAGTACGCCAGCGGTTCTTGATTACATTAATGCCCTATCAGAACAAATTACTTTAGGCTATCAAAAACAGCTATATTCTGGGGCAAGGTTAAATGGTCACAAGCCTATATTCTGTCGGTTGAGTGACGAAACCAAAGAAGCCAAGTATATTGCCGATAAGATTATAGAGTTAAAACCAGACTATGATTATAACGACTTTGCGATACTGTGTCGTACCTCCTTCCAATCCAACTACGTACAGCTGGAATTCATGGAGCGCCACATTCCTTTTATCGTCGTTGGCGGTATCAAGTTCATTGAAAGACGACATATCAAAGACGTATTGGCGTTCGTTAAAATATTATATAACCCCAATGACACCATTTCATGGCATCGTATTTTAACCTTATTCAAAGGGGTAGGAGCAGTAACCGCGACTAAGCTTACGCAAGCAATTAACGCGGATAACCACTCTTTTGAGCCGTTATTGGCGGCACCATTCGCTAAAAAGAGCGAACAGCTTAAACCGTTATATACGGTCCTTAGCAAAGCCAGTCAAGCAGAATCTGTTAAACAGATTATTGAGGATATTCTAGAGTTTTATATCCCTATTCTAAAAATTATTGAAGACAATTGGCGTGAGCGTTCGGAGGACTTTCGGGTACTTAAAAACTTAGCACAAGAACATACTAGCCTTGATAGCTTCTTAGAAAATCTAGCGCTTGATCCGCCTAATGATTCAGTTGCTGCCTTGGGAAAGTCTGAGAGTACCGATAATAGTAGCGACAATGATAAAGTCACTATCTCGACCATTCATAGTGCCAAAGGCCTAGAGTGGCCGATAGTGTTTGTGAATTCTTTAGTAGATGGCCTAACGCCACATTACCGTTCTTTAAGCGATTTTGAGGAGTTGGAAGAAGAGCGTAAGCTGTTTTATGTGGCTTGTAGCCGCGCTAAGAGCAGCTTGTATCTAACTGCGCCTGATTATTTTGCCAGTTATTCAGGTTACTTTGACAAGCCGTCACGGTTCATCGCTGAGTTACCGGTCGATAAAGTGGCGGTAGAGACGGTAACAAAGCCTATAGTAGAGAGTGATGAGCCGCTGTGGTGGTGACTGATTGCCTTAATACGCTAATACTTAATACTCAATAAGCCCATGCTTAATGCGCCAGCGTTTGTGAAAAGTGTTACGGTTACAAGTTTATGTTACTACAGCTGATATTATTCAGCGCTAGATGAATATATTGTATCGATTGTACCTTTACTGATATGGAATAAGAAAATATTGTTATGAAAACTGACACCAATAATCCCCTTGCTTTTAGAAGGTATCCTTCGACGACCGCTTTACAATGCTTTGAGACTGCCGCGCGGCATTTAAGTTTTACCAACGCCGCACAAGAGATGCATATGACTCAAAGTGCTATTAGTAAGCAAGTGGCACAGCTAGAGGAGATGTTAAATATCTCCCTTTTTTATCGTACTCCGCATCGAATATCATTGACGCCTGCTGGCAAGACTTATTATCTTGAGGTTTTAGACATTCTTAAGCATATTGAAGTGGCGACCACCAACTTGATGTCGCATAGCAGTAATACAGAAGTACTCAGGATGGTCTCGCATCCTACCTTTTGTTCGCGTTGGCTGATGCCGGCGTTGAGCGGCTTTAGCCAAGCTTATCCGTTAATTAATTTGGATATTAAGGAGCAGGTTGGGCCGTTTTTTTCTGAAGACCAAAACGTCGATATTGCCTTTCTTTATGGCGATGGTATTTGGGGCGGGATGGAAGCTATTAAGCTATTTGATGAGTATTGTGTCGCCGTTTGTAAGCCTGAATATCTTCATAATAAAACCCTCTGTGCTGATACCTTGAGCGACTGTATATTGCTACAATTAAGCTCGCGTCCTAGTGCCTGGTATGAATATTTTAAGCAGCAGAATATCAGTGTTGATAGTACCTTTGTAGGCCCGCGCTTTGATACTTTTCATGCTTGCATTGCAGCGGCTTTACTCGGATATGGTATCGCGCTGGTACCCTTGCGTTTGGTAGCACCTGAGCTCCAGTCAGGTACGCTGGTAACGGTATGGGATTATGCCGCAAAAGGCAGAGGTGCTTACTATATGACGTATCCGTTATCTTTGGGTAGATCGCATAAGGTCAAAGTCGTTTTAGAATGGGTCTCCGCATATCTTGATACTCCTGATCAGCGTGAAGATACGCTAGGGTTTGTTGTTTAGCCTGCTCTATTTTAAATGGTCTTTTTGAGGGTAATGACAAAAAGGAATGAAGGCACAACTATTATTCGTTTGCTGAGACCGTAGGATTTTGTTGAAATGAGGGTCTAACTCAAGGAAGAGAAGAGACAGTCATGGATAAGCTGTATAACGTTACTGATGCTTTTACGATGGTGCATCCAGTAACGCTTACCAGAGGAGTCAATGCCAAAGTTTGGGACAGTAATGACCACTGCTACATCGACTTTGTTGGTGGTATCGGAGTCTTGAATTTTGGTCACTGTCACCCTCACATCGTCACCGCCATTATTAATCAAACCCAGTCCCTCATTCATTATGCCTATAATGCGGCCGCTCATACGCCGTATCAAACTCTTATGCCGCGGTTATGTGGCCTGATTCCTATTGAGGGTGAGCTGGCAGGTATGCTCACTAACTGCGGTGCTGAAGCGACAGAAAATGCGATAAAAATTGCTCGTCTTAATACCAATCGTGTTGGGGTCATTGCCTTTGATGGCGGTTTTCACGGGCGCACGCTTGCAGCTGTTAATCTCAATGGCAAAGTTGCCCCTTATAAACGCGGGCTAGGGCCTTTAGCCAGCTGTGTCTATCATATCCCTTTTCCCAGTCCAGACAATGAGGTCAGCGATCAGCAGGCCATCAATGCGCTAGAGCGTTTGTTTGAAGTAGAGACTGATATCAATAATATCGGCGCTATTATCGCAGAGCCGGTACAAGGCGAAGGTGGGTTTCAACTGATGTCGCCGTCGTTCGCTAAGTATCTGCGTAATTTCTGTGATGACCACGGCATTTTACTTATTATGGATGAGATTCAGTCCGGCTATGGTCGTACTGGGTCGCCTTTTGCTTTTACCCATTTAGGTATTGAACCGGACATGATATTACTGGGTAAGAGCATCGCAGGTGGGCTGCCTTTGGGCGCTGTGATAGGCAAAGCCAGCATTATGAATGGCTTATCTAAAGGTAGTTTAGGCGGTACTTATTCGGGTAATCCGGTCGCCTGTGCTGCGGCAAATGCCACTATAGATATCATGCAAGAGGATGAGGTATGGCACACTGCCAAGCATTATGCCCAAACGATTGAAACGACCGTAGCGCAGTGGCAACAGGAAGATATCTCGCCTTGGCTTTATGGTCTCACAGGCATTGGCGCTATGCGTGGTATTGAGCTGCGGCACCCTGAATATGGGACTCATTCAAGTGTGATGGCACGCGTCTTAACTCAAGCGCGAGAGCGCGGCTTGCTACTTATGCCAAGTGGTAAATATCGTCATATTATTCGGCTACTACCGCCACTGACTATCGAGCCTGAAACGCTACAAGCTGGTCTCGATATTTTAAAAGAGGTGCTGAGTGCCATTCCTGATGAAGCGCCCATGACATAGTCATCAATCTTAAATAAAACGACTGCATAAGACCGTTTTATTACCAGTTTTTATTATCAATTTAATACGTTAAATAAATGAAAGAGGATACCCATCTGTGAATAATAAATTTATGAGTAGCGATGATATTCGCCATAAGTTCTCTGTGGCGATGTCAGCAATGTACCAAGACGAAGTCCCATTATACGGCGATCTTATCGGTTTAGTCACGGAGGTGAATACAGAAGTGCTCGCTTCTCAGCCTGATATTAAAGCTCAGCTCGAGCATACCGGAGAAATTGATAGGCTGAGTATGGAACGTCATGGAGCAATTAGATTGGGTACGGCAGCAGAGCTCAGCATGATGCGCCGCCTTTTTGCAGTGATGGGTATGTACCCTGTTGGCTACTATGATTTAGCCCCTGCTGGCGTGCCGGTGCATTCGACGGCATTTCGAGCTATTGACGCGCACTCCCTACATAAAAGCCCATTTCGAGTATTTACCTCGTTATTGCGCCTAGATTTAATAGGTAATGATACTCTCAAGCAAGAAGCGCTTACTGCCTTAGCCAACCGTCATATTTTTACTGATAAGGCCATCAAACTCATTGAGCACTTTGAGGCGCAAGGTGGCTTAACCGCAGCAGAGGGTAAAGATTTTGTCGTTGAGGCCTTAGAGACTTTTCGCTGGCATGATAAGACACCAATCTCAAAAGAGTTGTATGAGCGATTGTCCAATCAGCATCGTCTTATCGCTGACGTGGTTGGCTTTAAAGGCCCCCATATTAATCATCTGACCCCTAGAACGTTAGATATCGATGCTGTCCAACAAGGTATGCAGGCAAAAGGGATACCGCCAAAAGCCATTATTGAAGGGCCGCCAAGACGAACCTGTCCGATTCTATTAAGACAAACCAGCTTTAAGGCACTAAAAGAGAGGGTCAGTTTTAAGCGTGAGCAAGTCAGCTCTGCAATAAATAGCTCTGAAATAAACAGCTTTGAACAAGGGCAGCATACGGCGCGGTTTGGCGAGATTGAACAGCGCGGTGTGGCGTTAACACCTAAAGGTAGGGCGCTGTATGATAAATTACTCAGTGACGCTCGCCACCAACTCGGTGCGACACCAAATGAAGACAATGCCTCTGAGTACTATCAAATTTTAGAGAAAGCGTTCGAGGCATTCCCTGATGATTATCGGTCTTTGCATGCTGCAGAGCTGGCTTATTTTTATTATCAGGCTGATTCTCAATCAGTTGGGCAAAACATCGATAATCTGTCTGTCGTAGATAGCAAGGTGACTAATTTGAAAACGACCAATATACAAAAAGCCCGTTTAAAAACTGTCGCCTCGAAACCAGCAATAGTGGCGCTGATTAACCAAGGCGCTATCCGTATTGAACCTATTGTTTATGAAGATTTCTTACCGGTGAGTGCGGCAGGTATCTTCCAGTCTAATCTTCAGCAGGATAAACAAAGCAATTATGAAGGTCACTCAAATAAACATGAATTTGAGCGGGCGTTAGGCGCAAAGGTCTATGATGAACTCGCTTTATATGAAGATATGCAGGCGCAAAGCCTCGACAAATGCCTTATTTCGTTAGAATATTGAGGGTAAGGAATAAAGATAGATAGCCAACCCGTTTAAACCCCATTCCAAAACGGAATGACAGCAAGAAATTTATTATTTTGCAACTTGACGTCTTGCAAGGTAGCTTTGAAGGCTATTAAGGACGTTATAAATTTATATACAAAGGATTGATTATGATTAAGCAATATATGTCTGCCATGGGCGTCAAAGAAGAACAATACAAAAATGGCGATTTTGAGGTCAATACCCCCATAGATGGTGCAGTTATCGGTAAAGTTACCTTAGATACTGTGGATTCTGTAAACAGTAAAATACAAAATGCCAAAGTAGCTTTCCAGGAGTGGCGTACCGTTCCTGCACCCAAGCGTGGCGAATTAATTCGTCTGCTGGGTGAGGAGCTCCGCGCGCATAAAGAAGATTTGGGTGCTTTAGTGTCATTTGAGGCGGGCAAGATTAAGGAAGAAGGTCTTGGTGAAGTACAAGAGATGATCGACATCTGTGAATTTGCAGTCGGTGTTTCACGTCAATTGTATGGCTTGACTATTGCCTCAGAGCGCCCCGGTCACCATATGCGCGAATCATGGCATCCTCTTGGTGTGATAGGCGTAATATCCGCTTTTAACTTTCCAGTCGCCGTTTGGTCTTGGAACACCTCCTTAGCTATTGTTTGTGGTAACCCCGTTATCTGGAAACCTTCAGAAAAAGCCCCTTTGGTTGCTTTAGCTTGTCAGGCCTTGTTCGAAAAAGCATTGGCAAAGTTCGGTGACGCGCCAAAAAACTTGTCTCAAATACTATTAGGCAAAACGGACATTGGCAACGCTTTAGTCGAAAATAAAGATGTCGCTCTAATCAGCGCGACCGGCAGTACCCGTATGGGCAGAACGGTTGGGCCTAAAGTTGCTGAGCGTTTTGGCCGGTCTCTACTTGAGTTAGGTGGTAACAACGCCATGATCTTGGCGCCAACTGCTGATTTGGATCTTGCATTACGCGGCATTTTATTCTCAGCAGTTGGTACCGCTGGCCAACGTTGCACTTCATTGCGCCGCTTATTCGTTCACGAATCGGTCAAAGATGACATTTTACCACGGGTAAAATCAGCTTATTCGACAGTGAGTATTGGGCATCCACTAGAAGGTAATTTGGTAGGGCCACTCATTGATGAAGAGAGCTTCAATAACATGCAAGCCGCTCTAGAAAAAGCTAGAAAGATAGGCGGCAAAGTTACTGGCGGCGAACGGGTGTTAATGGACAAGTATCCTAATGCTTATTATGTAACGCCTGCCATTGTCGAGTTTGATGAGCAAAACGACGTTGCTAGAACTGAGACCTTTGCGCCAATCTTATATGTCATGACTTATAAAGATTTTGATGACGCGCTTGCGATGCAAAATGACGTTCCTCAAGGATTGTCGTCATGCGTCTTTACCAATGATTTGCGTGAAGCTGAAATATTTCTGAGCGATCGCGGAAGTGATTGTGGTATCGCTAACGTCAATATTGGGACTAGTGGCGCTGAAATTGGCGGTGCGTTCGGCGGTGAAAAAGAAACCGGCGGTGGCCGTGAGTCTGGATCGGATGCATGGAAGAATTACATGCGCCGTCAGACCAATACCGTCAACTATTCAACTGAGCTACCACTCGCTCAGGGTATTAATTTCGGTTAATACAAAGCGAATTAACGTTCTATTTAAATTTGATTAATGTACAGAGTGCTAAGTATGCCCCGCGTATGCTTAGCATCCCAAAAGTTATTGTACAGTAAGTGAATGAGTAAAAATTTAGTTACGTTTTTCTAGGCTTTGCATCATGCAAATAATAAATATTACTGATGTTTAATCGCAAAATTTTTACTCATCTTTACTCATTATAAGCAACTAAGGATTGGTTGCTAAAATTATTAATAACTATTGTTGGTTATAGCATGGTTGGCTATAGTTATTGATTGCTACTACTAAGGAAGGTAGGTGTATTATGATTGACGACAAACCGCACGATCCTGCTATAGATGGCTATGGCCCATCTTCTAGTTTTTTACTCGATATTGCCCCTCTAGTTTTGACTGCCATGATTCTAATGGTTCAGTTCTTCATATTTAAAGATTTTACCCCTCATATACCACTCGCTTGCGGCATCTTGATCACTGGCTTATTTATGAAGATGCGTGGCCGTGGCTGGCAAGGTATGGAAGAACGTTTTTTGAAAGTAATCAAAATTGGTCTGCCAGCGATGATTATTCTAATGGGTGTCGGTATGCTCATTGGCGCATGGATTATTGCAGGGACAGTCCCGACCATTCTATATTATGGCTTTAGTATATTTTCTCCTTCCACCTTTTTAGTTTCTGTTTGTGCGATCTGTGCCATCATTTCTGTCGCCACTGGTACTTCGTGGGGCACTGTCGGTACGGTCGGATTGGCGATGATGGGAATTGGCTTGGGGCTTGGTATCCCAGCACACTTTACAGGCGGCGCTATCGTTTCTGGTGCTTTTTTTGGGGACAAAATGTCGCCGCTATCAGACACCACTAACTTGACTCCTGCGGCAGCGGGTGTTGAGCTTTGGGACCATATCAAAGGCATGTTGCCGACAACAATCCCAGCGATGATCACCGCGTTAGCTATCTATGCTTGGATTGGCATGGGTTATGGTGATGCCAATATTGATTTGTCTGCTATCCAAGCGTTACAAGCCAACTTAGCTGCTAACTACAACCTAAGTATTATTACCTTATTACCTGCTGTGGTCGTTGTCATTGCGGCTGTTATGAAAATGCCTGCGATACCAACGGTGTTAAGTGGCGTGTTTGTGGGATCAGTGATTGCAGTCTTTATGCAAGGCGTTGGTGTTAGTGATGTTTTTAATGTTTTACAAAATGGCTTTGTCAGTGAGACTGGTTTTGCGGTTGTTGATCAGCTACTGTCAAAAGGTGGCGTTATGTCGATGACTTGGGTTATCAGCTTGACTATCTTCGCCTTGGGTTTTATCGGCGCACTTGAACACTACGGTACGCTTAAAGCGATCATGGCAAAGATCAATCGCTTCGTAAAGTCACGTTTAGGTTTGATTTTTACTACTTATGTTAGTGCGCTCAGCGTGGGTACGCTCATCGGTGATGTTTATACCACTTGTGTTCTACCAGGGCGTTTACTGCAAGACAAGTATAAAGAAATGGGCTACAACCGTACCACCTTGACTCGCTCTATAGAAGACGCTGGTACACTTTTATCACCGCTTATCCCTTGGAACATGGGTGGTAGCTTTGTAGCCGCAACTCTCGGGATAGCAACCTTGACCTATGCCCCTTTTGCCTTTTTCTGCTGGTTATCACCCTTGTTTGGCTTGTTATGGGCGTTCCTCAACAAGTTTATACCGCGTGAAGAGCCTTCTGCTAATACGCTTGATAAGGCATCTTCTATAGGAAATGCGTGATATAAAGAGAGGTTAAAATGTTACAAGAGAAATGCTTATGGAGCGTTACTGCACCTACAATTGATCATTATGATGAGCTTACTAGCGATACAGAGACCAGCGTTTGTATCATTGGCGGTGGCTTTACGGGTCTATCTGCTGCGATACATTTGGCTGAAAAAGGGGTCGCTGTTGTATTATTGGAAAGCCAAACTATTGGCAGTGGCGGCTCAGGGAAAAGTGTCGGTCTCGTCAATTCAGGTACTTGGGCGCGGCCAGATGATTTGAATGTTGCTTTAGGAGAGACAGACGGAGAGCGCTTAACTGAGGCGCTGGGACAGGCCCCAGACTTAGTGTTTGATTTGATCAAACGTTATGGTATCGATGCGCATGCGACGCAGAATGGTAACATTCATATGGCTCATAACGCCAAAGGAGAAGCGGATGTTGATATCAGATATGAGCAACTGCGCCGCCGCGGGGTCAATGTTGAAGTATTAACGGGCAGTCGTTGTCATGAGTATTGCGGGACAACCAGCATTAATAAGGCGCTGTTAGACCTTCGTACCGGCACCTTAAATCCTCTCGCTTATGTCAATGGTCTTGCTGAGGTGGCCGTTAAGCTTGGGGTGATTATTTATGAGCATTCAGCGGTTGATACTTTAGAAAAATCGGATGGGCAGTGGTATGTAAAAACACCCAAGGCCAATGTAAAAGCTGAGCGCGTCATTATTGCCACTAACGCTTATACCGAAGGTGAGTGGACAGAAGTGACTAAGACCTTTTATCCGGTATCCTATTATCAGATAGCCTCTGAGCCCTTAAGTGGTGAGCTGGCAGATCGTATCTTACCTCATAGGAATGGCGCTTGGGATACCCGTTTGGCCCTGTCTAGTTTTCGCCGCGATAAAGATGACCGTTTGTTACTCGGTACTGTGGGCGGTAAAGCTTGTAAACCGAAAGCATTTTATCAGTCATGGGCTAATTATGTCCAAAAGAGCTACTTTCCTTATTTACCCAAGTGTAACTGGCAATACGAGTGGTATGGAAACTTTGGCTTTACCCAAGATCATATCTTTCGGGTGTTGGAACCCGACGAAGGCATATTGACCGCAACTGCTTATAATGGCCGTGGTATCACTACTGGCACGTTAATGGGGAAGTGCTTTGCTGACTATATTCTGACTGGAAATAGAGACAGTATTCCCTTACCATTTAAAACATTAGAGGAATCGAAAGTTGCTTTACCAGGGATGAAATCTGGATTTACCGAGCTGGGACTTACCTTATATCATATGGGTCAATGTTTAAGAATTATTAGATAATGGAGAGTAACAAAGAATTAAAAGTGGATTAAAGTCTTAAATATTTGATTGGTATTTGTTGCATTAATTAATATTGAGGTAGCTAGTATCCAGTCTACTAATAATAATAAATATACATTTTTATCATCGATATTGAGGTAGTACTCTAAGCTGAGAAGGCAAAAAGAGATTGATTTCAAAAGCACAGCTATCGCTGGCATGATATAGAGGATACGACCTTAGATAGTGGTTTATTATTTATCATAATGGCGTTACTATTAGGCCTTAATATTCAAGGTTTAGATCTGAATATTCAAAATTCTATATACTCATCATAAAAAGGATGCGCTATGCGCTATGAAGTTATTGTTATTGGTGCGGGTATGGTCGGCACATCGGTTGCTTGGCATCTACAAAAGAATAACTCTAAAGTTTTATTATTAGACAGAAAGCTGCCGGGACTCGAGACCTCGTATGGTAATGCAGGACTGATACAACGAGAAGCGATTCATACCCACCCCTTTCCTCGACAGCTGACAGAACTGGTCAGAGTCATGCCCAACCGAGGCACTGATATTCGCTATCGCCTACCAGCTATTCTACGTTATCATCAGGCGCTACTACAGTATTGGAAGTATTCTACGCCAGCCTCTGTCAAAAAAATCGAAGAAGAGTGGCAGACTCTGATTGCGCATTGTACCAGCGAGCATCAGACCATGATTACGGCGTCCGGCGCTGATGATTTAATTAAACGTGATGGCTGGCTGCAGTTACATCGTTCTGAAGAGACCTTCAAAACAGCTATTGCGGTCGCTATTAGTGATCGTGCGCAAGGCGTCGAGCATAAAGTGTTAACCGTTGAAGAATTAAAAGAGCTTGAACCTAATGCTAATTTTGATGGTTTTGTCGGTGCGATTCATTGGCTAAACTCATGGCAGGTTTCAAACCCAAGCGCCCTAGTAAAAGCTTATGCAAAAAACTTTCAAGAGATGCAAGGTGAAATAAAAGAAAGTAATGTAAAAGAAATTATTCCTGATGGCGAGGGTTGGAAGGTAATCACTGATAATGATACCTTTTATAGCGACCAGTTGGTAATCGCTGCGGGGCCATGGTCTAACGAATTAATTAAACCATTAGGATATAATTTACCTTTATTTCCGATGCGCGGCTATCATCAGCATTTTAAAATAACTGGTAAAAATACTATCAACCACAGTATGTTTGATATGGATAAAGGCTTTGTCATGGGGCCAATGCAGCAAGGTATTCGCATTACTACCGGTGCTGAGATGACCACCATGGATGCGCCAAAGAACTTCGGACAGTTAAAAACAGTACTGAAGCTCGCTAGAAAAATATTGCCATTAGATGAAGCCGTAGAATCTGAAGCCTGGGCAGGTTCAAGACCTTGTATGCCAGATATGAAGCCCGTCATTGGCCCTGCGCATAAGCATGAGAAATTATGGTTTGCCTTTGGTCATAGTCATCAAGGCTTTACCTTAGGGCCTATGACAGGACGCATCGTTGAAGAATTGATTCATAATAAGCCCGTTGTGGTCGATGTTGAGCCTTTCAATGCGCAGCGTTTTTCTAAATAAACAGCCATTCATTCGAAATTTTAATACATAAATGTTAATACAGTAAGGATAAACCATCATGCAAAAACTGCATAGCAATCAACGTATGAGCAAAATTGTCATTCATAACCAAACCGTTTATTTGTCAGGTCAAGTGGGTAATGCTGAAGACGATATTGCTGCTCAGACTCTAACCTGCCTAGAAAAAGTTGAGGGTTTGTTAAAAGAAGTGGGTAGTGATAAATCAAAGATGCTATCAGCGACCGTATGGGTAAAAAGCATGTCGGACTTCGCGGCGATGAATGCAGTATGGGATAAATGGTTTGAAGGTACGCAGCCGCCCGCTCGGGCTTGCGGTGAGTCGGCTCTCGCGCGTCCTGAGCTGTTAGTAGAAATCATGGTAATCGCTGCTGAGTAGTAGCTTGAGCGTAATGTTTGCATAAAAATAAAAAGGACACGGTATTTAATATCGTGTCCTTTTTTTAGGAAGGTAGAGGCGGATCTGAATTATCAGCATGCTATGCAGACCATGCTATCATTGAGGTAATAGAATGGATGGTTAACTTTAACTACTAGAAGAAAGATAGCGTCACAAAGGCTTCAGTGCAGTGGTGCAGTTTATCGGTTATAAAAAGTAGCAGATAGTTGTAAGAATATTTAAAATAGCCAAGTTTATAATATTGGCTATGAAACCAGAAATTGGCACTTAACTCTTATATTGGACAGTCTATATCTATTGAGCATAAATAGACTTTACTTTGAGTAATGCTTTAAGAAGAGTACTGCCAAAAGGGCGGTGCAATAAATTTTGACAAGGATGGGACAGATCCATTTCTAACTGAGTAGAAAAAAGAATGGTTATGAGAATGCCATTATGAGAACACGGTCATGAAAATACTAGAAACAATCACTGTTGGCGGCGTAATCTTCAAAAACCGCATTATGTTTCCACCGATGACCACGGGTTATGAAGCCCGCGACGGTAGTATCAGCTCGCAAAGCTGCGCATTTTATACTCGACTTGCACAAGGGGGCGTGGGCTATATCGTTCTAGGCGATGTCGCCCCTATCCGTAGCTTTGCTCCGACGCCTAAATTGTTTGATGACAGCCAAATCGATAGTTTCCGTCTGCTCGCTGACAGCGTCCATGCATACGGTGCCAAACTTGGCGTACAAATTTTTCACCCAGAGTATGACTGCGACGTCCTTAACGCCCTGTTTGCCGCTGGCGAAATGGGTAAGGTTCGCGCTCAACTGAATTACGATATGCCATTTTTCGTCAACGAAGTGTCAGAAAAGACCTTGATGGAGATTATTGAAAAGATGTGCGACTGTGCTGTGCGTGCGCAAAAAGCAGGTGTGGACGTCATTCAAGTCCACGGTGATAGATTAGTGGGCGCGCTGTGTAGTACGAAAATGAATAGCCGTACTGACAAGTTCGGCGGTTCTCTTGAAAATCGCACACGTTTTGCTTTATTGCTACTGCAGGCACTGAAAAAAGCAGTGCCAGATATGATTATTGATTATAAATTACCTATTGTTACTCCTACGCGTGGTAAAGGCGGTATTGATGAGATAGACGCGCCGGAGTTCGCAAAGTGGCTTCAGGATGCGGGCGTAGATATGCTGCACGTGGCACAGGCTAATCACACCGGCAACATGGCTGACACCATTCCGCCGATGGGGGTTCAGCCTTATTGTTTCTTTGCTGATATCGCAGGCACAATCAAACAGGTTGTCTCCATTCCTGTCAGTACTTCGGGGCGTATCATTGATCCCGATATGGCCGAAAACATGCTCCAGAGTGATAAGGCTGACATAATCGGGATTGGCCGTGCGCTTCTGGCTGACCCCGACTGGGCTAATAAGGCTGCCACAGGAAAAACCCGAGACATTCGCCGATGTATCTCATGCAATGAGGGCTGCGTCGATAATGTGTTAAATCGCTCGTTCATCGCTTGTGTGGTCAACGCGGAGAATGGCTTTGAAGAAACACGGTTTATTATGTCCGCTACTACCAAAAAAAAAGTGGTGGTCGTCGGAGGCGGTCTTGCAGGACTTGAAGCCGCCCGTGTGGCTGCAAAAAAAGGCCATAGCGTGACACTATTTGAAAAAGAAGCTCGCCTTGGTGGGCAACTGAACCTCGCTGAGGTGCCACCACGCAAAATAGAAATACGCCGTGCCGTCGAAGATCTTGCGCATGCGGTACGTTCCGAGGGCGTGACACTACGGCTAGGGCAAACAGCGACTACTCAAAATGTCCTTGAGCTGAAGCCTGATGCAGTGATTGTGGCGGTAGGTGCGACAAGCTTCACGCCTCCGATTCCGGGTATTAGTGGATCAAATGTATGTGATGCTTGGAAAGTGCTGGCAGGTAAGCAACAAGTATCTGGTCGTGTAACTGTAATCGGCGGCGGCGTGGTTGGCTGTGAAACTGCAGAATATCTCGCTCAGCAAGGCTGCAAAGTGTCGCTGGTAGAGATGAAAGACAAAATAGCTGATGACCTAAGCACTACTATTCTACCTACTATGCTTGAGAACTATAGAATTTACGGCGTGCAGCAGCACACTGGGCACAAGGTAATAAGCATCGACACGGATAGATTGAATTGTGAAGACAACAACAGTAATTCTATGCAAATACTGTGCGACTATGTGGTTATCGCCAGCGGCGCGTGTCCTGTCATATTCGACACGGCGGCGCTGATAGGTCAGGATATTGAGGTCGTCAAAGTGGGCGACTGCTGCCAAGCGGCAGATATTTCACATGCCACTAAAACCGCATATGACGCGGCTAACAGCCTTTAAGCTTGAATCTAAGCATACAATAAAAGTGTCTGAAGTATCTATCGAATAAGATAGTGAGCAAACCATGAGCTACACCATTCATTTCGAGTTCTATTCAGGCAGTCGTAACAACTGGCTGCGAGCTGCGATTTTAGGCGCAAATGAGAATCTGATTTCGACTGCTCGTTTATTAGTAGGGCTCTCAGAAACAACGCCCTAGCAGTCAAACGTTTCTATTAACAGGGCTGGTAGCGTTGACTGCTGACTCTCTATTAATCTCATTTTAAACCTCACAATCTGATTGATGACACCCTTTGGTATTTATTTTTAATTGATATAAATTTTTGAGATTCTTTATTTCCTCTAGTGCTTAGAATGCTTCTTATCACTCTCCCTCTTACGTGTAAATATTTAATACTATATAAGTATATATATTCTAATAAGTGAAATATTGTGGATATTATCTACAAAATAACATATTATATTTTAATATATAGTTTTTTATATTAGTAAACTTTATATCAGTGATTATTATATCAATGACTTTTATACCAAGCGTTTCTTTGATAGTTCGTTTCTTCTGGTATTAAAAATAGAACGCTCAAATATCTCAATCATAAAGCCGTCACTTAAATTGTGATGACCTACCTGCTCCATTCTAAGGAATTATTATGAAAACGTCGCATGACTTGGTAAGCGCTGCAAAAGCCCAAATTACTGAAGTATCGGTAGCTCAGGCAGAGGCTGCTTGCCATAAAGCCGATATCATTATTGATGTACGAGAGCCTGCTGAATATGCGGCAGGTCATATCAAAGGGGCAATATTAGTACCGCGCGGGTTGTTGGAATTCAAAATTGCTGACCTGCCAGCTGCCAATAGTGCCGATACTGACATCCTATTGTATTGTAAAACCAGTGGACGTGCGGCATTGGCTGCTCAGTCATTAGCAGCCCTTGGCTATACGCAGGTGGTCTCTATTGCCGGTGGTTATAATGCATGGACGGAAGCGGGCATGCCAACCGTCATGCCAAATGACAGTATTGATTTCGACTAGCGTCTTGTTTTAATTGTTAAAGAGAGTTTTTATTTTGATGGTAATTAGTGTCACAAGAGACAGATGCACGGAATCTGATATAACTATTAGCCTATAGGAAAATATCATGAAACGACCTTTAAGATATCCGCCCGATATATCAAACCAAGAGGTTACTGCCTCCCACATTAATACCTCTAATATTAAGCCTTCTCATAACACTAGCGCTGATAATGCTCTAATGCTCAATGACTCAAAACAATTAAACCGCCGTCAATTTATTGGTGCGGGTGTGGCGACTGGGGCAGTCATGGGCAGCATGGCACTGACCGGCTGTGCATCTTTACCCAAACACCAAGAAAAAGCCAATATTATTATTGTGGGTGCCGGCATTGCAGGGTTGGCGGTTGCCAATCGACTGAGCCGCCAACTGCCCAATGCTAAGCTGACTATTCTAGACAGTCGAAAGGCGCATTACTACCAACCCGGTTATACGCTTTTAGCGACAGGGGTTTGGGATAATATTGACAAAGTCACTGATAGCAATGCTAGCTTATTACCGGTGGGCATCAACTGGGTACAAGAAAATGCCCATGAATTTTTACCTGATAGTAATCAAGTGATAACCGACAGTGGTAAAAAGCTCAATTATGATTATCTAGTCATAGCAACTGGACTAAGATTGGGCTTTGAGCAGATTGAGGGTTTGAGTTTTGAAGATTTAGGCACTGACGGTATTGGTAGTGTCTATCCTAGCCCAGAAATCGCCCTAAAAACCTGGCACCAAATAGATGCATTGCGCCAAAAAGGCGGTCGTGCTGTGATGACGCTAGCCCATACCGATATGAAGTGTGCCGGTGCCCCATTAAAAATGACTTTTATGTTGCACGATAGACTCATACAAGCCGGCACTCGAAAAGATAGCGATATTCAGTTCTTTAGTCCGCATAAGACGGTGTTTAGTGTTCCTGCTGTCAATGAGAATATATTGTCACGTTGGTCTTCTTACGATCCACCGATTGGAGCGAATTTTGAGCAACGCTTAGCAGCACTCGATAAAAGTGCCAAAGTGGCTTATTTTACGAATGAGCAGGGCATCCAAAGCCGCCAAGATTATGATTTTATCCACGTCGTACCGCCCATGTTCGCGGTAGATAGTGTGCTAAATAGTCCACTGGCAAACGAAAAAGGCTGGTTAGATGTTGATAAATATACCTTACAGCATAAGCGTTATGACAATATTTTTGGTGCTGGCGATATCAATGGCACGCCAAAAGGTAAAACGGCGGCAACCATCAAAATTTCTGCCCCGATAGTGACGGCCAACCTTATTGACGTCATACAGGGTAAAGCGCCACGCCAAAAATTTAATGGCTATACTTCTTGTCCGCTGTTGATAGAAGAAGGTAAAGCGATGCTGGTTGAGTTCGATTATGAAAATAATTTAATACCGAGCGTTCCTTTAGTTGACCCTTTAAAAGAAAGCTATTTTGCCTGGTTCTTAGAAGAGATGATGCTAAAACCTGCCTATATGGCGGTTGCCAAAGGTCGAGTTTAGACCAGCATTAAACGTTAGTATTATTTAAACCTACGTTTCATGTTTTCTCAAACTAAAATTGCTTACAATAAGATGGGTAAAGGAGTGGCCATGTTACTTTTAAATCAAGCATTTATGATGTTATGGGAAGCAATACTAGAGAATGCCACGTTGGTCAGTGCATTATTTCTGGTATTAATTGCTGCATGGATTTACTGGGCCGTTGTAGGTAGATATAAAAAATTGGCGTATGGTCTTGCTGGTATGCTGGCAGGTGTGATTGCAGTTATTGGCTTTTTTACTTTACCACTATTTTTTAATGCCAGCTTAGGAGACCTCACCTATTGGGTAGATTGGGCGTTCCATATGGTTACGGTAGTAGCATTGTTGGCTTATGCCTATATAGTAATGTTACCACTGGTCACAAGTATGACTGGTTCGACCAAACGTAGGGCCTAATTTATCATCATCAGCTATCTTATGATAGTAATGTATGAGCAAGGACGTCAACGTTAATCAATCATATTGTTAATGATTGCTAAATCATCCTAGTCTATAACTTTTAATCTTAATGTTCAGCTGACAGCTTAAAATCCTAACTCTTGATCCTTGTCAGCTGGACGCAACTTCTCTTGATAACGCTTATAATAAAAACTACGATAAGAATCTGAAGCATCTGAACTGGAGAAATTCATTGCGTGCTGTCCGCTATAAAACTGTGGTTTATGTGGCTATTGGCATACTGCTGATGCTGGCAGCTGGTTTTGCTGTATTTCGTTGGTGGCAGGGACCGCTGTTACCGAGCTATACCGTGAGGTCAATGCCATTGGTACAAACGGTGGTTGCGACTGGGCGAGTGGTCACGGTGTCGCGCACTGAAGTGGGTAGTGAAGTCACCGGTGTGGTGCTTAAGCGCTTGATCCAAGAAGGGGATCAAGTGGCAAAAGGCGATCTGTTGTTGGTACTGAGGTCGGATGAGGTTGCTGCCCAAGTGCGGCAAGCGGAGGCTGCGCTGAGCGAACTTGCGACCAGCACACGTCCACAAGCAGCAGCGGATTTAGCCAATGCTAAAGTACAGTTAGCACAAGCTCGCGGTAACGTTGAGCGTAGACGCGAGTTGGCTTCGATTTCGGCAATTTCGGCTGAAGAGATGGCGCAAGCAGAGCAGGCTCAAAGTCAGGCGCTGAATAACCTTGAGTCCGCACGTTTAAAAGTGGTGGCGTTGGCTGTTGGTGGGGTTGAGGAGATTCTACTGCGCGAGCGTTTAACGGCGCTACAGGCTCAGCTCGCCAAAACTGAAGTACGCAGCGAAGTGACAGGGACAGTGTTAACCCGCAATGTGGAAACCGGCGATCTGGTACAGCCGGGTCGGACGCTGTTCACCATTGCGCTAGAGGGTAGTACGGAAATTCGAGTGCCGCTCGATGAGCGTAACTTATCACGGCTGGCGTTACAGCAAAACGCGGTCGCTATTGCTGATGCCTACCCAGATAGTCCTTTTCCTGCCCGTATCAATTTTATTGCACCCAGTATTGATCCACAGCGTGGTACGGTAGAAGTTAGGCTAACCGTTGATCCCGTGCCTAATTTTTTGCGTCAAGATATGACCGTGTCAGTGAATATTGAAACGGATCGACGCGCGCAGGCACTAGTACTCCCAAATGATGCTATAGGTAATGTGCAAGGAGATAAGGCGGTAGTGGTGTCGCTGCGTGATGGCAAAATACAACGCCAGAAGGTAACGCTTGGTTTACGGGGCTTGGCAATGTCTGAAGTAATTGCGGGCTTAAGCCTTGATGATCAGGTATTGGCCGATGCCGCATCCTCATTAGCGGATGGTACGCGGGTGCGTATTAAGTCACAACCGCTTCCATTTATGGAGAATGTCGACGCGATAGGTCTCAGTAATGAACTACCGGAGAAAACCAATTGACTGGCTTTTTCGGGCGACTATGGATTGAGTCAACCATTGCGCTGAGCTTTTTGCGCGAGGGGCGCATGCAATCGATCATGATTACTGTGGGCGTAGCAGTAGGCGTGGCAGTTATTATTTTTATTACCGCTTTAGTTCAGGGACTACAGTCTAACCTTATCGACAATACTTTAGGTACTCAGGCCCATATTCGTTTATTACCACCGGATGAAGTTAATCTAGTACTACCGCCTGTAGCGGGTACTGTACAGTTGCTACAGGAAGACAAACGGCCACAGCGGCTACGATCAATTAACAACTGGCAGCAGATTACCGCTACTTTGGATCAATTACCATTATTAACGGCCGTATCGCCAACGGTGTCAGGACCCGCCTTTGTAAGGCGTGGTGAGGCATTAGCGTCGGTGGCGTTAGTGGGTACGGACCTTGAACGTTATCAGAAGATCATACCGCTTGAGGAGTATTTGGTCAGCGGCCAACTGCGAGTAGGCGCTGACGATGTATTGATTGGCAGCCAGTTAGCTAAAGATCTTGGGGTACAAGTGGGTAATAAGCTGCGCCTAGAAACTGGGCAGCAGAATAGTGCAGTGGTGAATATTGCCGGTATATTTGAGCTGGGCGTGCGCGAGCTAGATGCACGCTATGTATATTTAGACTTAAAGCAGGCGCAATCGCTGCTTGGTCTCCCAGGCGGTGTCACGGTGATCGATCTAACCGTAGCAGATATCTTTGAGGCAGAAAACATCGCAGCGCAGGTAGGGCGCTTGACATCATTACAAGCAGAAAGCTGGATTGTGACTAATGTGCAATTGATGAATGCGCTTTCAGCACAGAGCTTGTCTACTAATATGATAATTGTGTTTGTGGCTATTTCGGTGGCCTTTGGTATTGCTAGTGTGCTGTCAGTCAGTGTGGTACAGCGAACCCGAGAAATTGGTATTTTGCGGGCAACTGGCGCGACAAGGCAGCAGATTTTACGTATTTTTTTGATTCAGGGCGCCGTATTTGGTCTGTTGGGTTCGGTTGTGGGTAGTGCTGCCAGTTACGCGCTAGTGTGGGTATTCAATACTTTTGGCCCGGGGTTATTTTATATTCCAATCTCTGTAAAGCTGGTTATAGTGGCCATGTTGCTGGCGACGCTCACAGGCGTACTGGCTGCTGCTATACCATCGCGACGGGCAGCAGCACTGGATCCGGTAGTGGCTATTCGCTATGTTTGATAGCATCCCTCACAATGAGTCTAACAATATTTCCAATAATGAGCTTAATAATATGTCTGATAAGTCTCATGAAGTTCTGCGTTTAGAGGCATTGCGCAAGTCTTATAATGTTGGCCAGCCCAATGAGATTGAAGTGCTACATGGTATTGATTTGTGCATTGGCAATAATGATTTTGCGGCACTGATTGGTCCCTCTGGCTCTGGCAAAAGTACCTTATTGAATATATTAGGCTTGCTAGATAAGCCCAGTAGCGGTGAGCTTTATCTACTAGGTCAGCCCACCAGCGCTATGGATGACGCCGGACGAACTGCGCTGCGCGGCAATAGTATCGGTTTTGTTTTTCAGTTTCACCATCTGATCCAAGCATTTACGGCGTTAGATAATGTGTTGATGCCATTGATGCTAGCACAGGGTAAACCAGATAAATTTGCACTACAGCAAGCTCGTGAACTGCTTGCCGCTGTTGGCCTGGAGAAATTTGCCAACAGTAAGCCGAATGAGCTTTCGGGCGGTCAGCAACAGCGAGTGGCCATTGCCAGAGCCCTCATAACTAAGCCTGCGTTACTATTAGCCGACGAACCTACCGGCAATCTTGATACCGTTACGGCTGCTGAAGTATTTGAGTTATTTCGTAAAGTTAATAGCGAGCGTGATTGTGCGGTACTGTTGGTAACTCACGATCCACGGTTGTCAGCATCCTGTGATCGCACTATCAACCTAGTTGATGGTCGTATTGAAAGTGATTCGCTAAATAAGCTAAATAAATAACCCCACCACTTATAAAGTAGCAGGGCTATTTTTATTTGTTTACTTTACTGGCGTATTTCATCTCGACATCAATTATCGACAGAGCAGTAAAGTCTATTACAGGGTTTTTTTACTGAAATACCAATCAGTATACTCATAGCCTTCGTCAGCACGGCTTTCCGCTTCTTTAGCGGTACGTGGTGGTGGCACAATAACTGGTTCACCTACTTTCCAGTTCTCTGGGGTAGCGACTTTGTTTTCATCGCTAGTTTGTAGGGCATCAAGTAGACGTAAGAATTCATCCACAGAACGACCGTTACTTATTGGATAATAGACCATCGCCCGTAAAACACCTTCTGGGTCAATGATAAATGTTGCTCGTACTGCTGAGGTATCACTGGCACCAGGCTGAATCATGCCATAAGCTTTGGCAACCTGCATCGATAAATCAGCAATGATAGGAAAGGTGATTTCTACACCAAAGTTTTCTTTGATGTTACGCATCCAAGCAATGTGGGAATGCACACTATCAATGGATAATCCCAGTAATTCACAGTTCTTTGCCCGGAAATCTTCGGCCTTATTGGCGAATGCTATGAATTCAGTGGTACATACCGGGGTAAAATCTGCAGGGTGAGAAAACAATACCAACCATTTGCCATCGTAATCACTTAACGACTTCATGCCATCGGTGGTTAGCGCGTTAAAGTCTGGTGCTGGCTGGTTGAGTTGAGGAAACTGAATGGCGTCGGTTGTTGACTCATCTTGGCATGACTGGTTGTCGTGTGCGCGTTGACGGTTTCTCATTTGTTAATCCTTAGTATGGGGTTAAATAATTGCAACAGGTTCAATATAACATGTTATTATATTAAAAAACATAATATAATTAATTACGATGTTAAGTTTTTCAAAACATATTTTTTAAATTGCCATTTTTTGTTTATAAAAAACCTTTATTGCTACCTTTCAAAATAGGGCAACCAAAGTAAGCCTGTAACGGCTGTTCGCCAAGTAGGTCAACTTAAGAGCCGATAACCTTGCAACAAACGGAGAGAAACTATGAAACGAATTCTTATCACTGCGCTTACCGCAGTTGCCACATTCCTTGCCGTAAGTTCAACTTCTGCTTCTGCTGAAGAGACGCGTCATATCAACGTATCAACGCCACCTTTACTAGTGATTGTTACCTCGGATAATGCTCAAGTACAACTGATGTCGATGGTGCTCACCATGCAGTCGGCGCAGCAAGGTGCTGCAACTCGTGTATTACTCTGCGGTGCGGCTGGCGATATGGCTTTACGCGATGCGCCAAAAAGTGTGACTGCCGGCCAACCGCCTATGAATATGAGTGCTCAAGGTTTGATGAAGACAGTTATGGAAAAGACAAAAACCAAAGTCGAAGTCTGTGCGATTTATTTGCCTGGCAAAGGTCTTGATCAAACAGCCCTGATTGACGGTGTTACTGCAGCAGATCCAGCAGAAGTTGCTAAAGTAATGCTTGATCGGGAAACCAAGATAGCCAGTTTTTAATAAAAGCCTTATCAGTGACAACGTTTGAATGACTACTTGAGCAAAAATTTTTATGGGCGAAGGCTGTCGAACAATGTTGATTGTGGCTTCCATTTGGTCAATCGCTGACCTAATACGCAGCGATTTTAAGCAATCGCAATAAGGGCGGGTGATATTACCGTTTACCTTGCTGCGTCGCTTAAAGTGTATACTTGCCAATGATAAGGCCACGGTGGTTGCAGAGGATGCTTTTATCAAAGACATGAGTTTGCTAGAAGAAGGCATGGTCAAGCAGTTATATTAATATCAATATTTATGCCAAACTACTGGTATTTTGCAATAAAGTTGGGCAAGATGCTGCAACGAAATCGTGTTAATGGGTTCGTTTCGATTTTTCCTCATGGCAATGAGGATTAATTTTAATATGGAAGTTACTAGGAAAAATTATATGAATTCAATTAACCATGAAGAGCGAGTCCGTCACGAAGGTTTGCGTGAAAAAATCATGTCTGCCGAACAAGCAGCCGAATTTATTCACAACGATATGAATGTCGGCATGAGTGGTTTTACGGGTGCAGGTTACCCAAAAGCCATACCCGCAGCTTTAGCTAAACGCATGGAAGCTGCGCATGCTCGTGGTGAAGCCTTTCAAATTGGCTTGTTTACCGGCGCTTCTACTGCTGCCGAATGCGATGGTGTACTGGCGAAGGCCAAGGGCATCAAAATGCGTTCACCTTATCAATCTGATCCTGATTTTCGTAAACAAGTAAATGCTGGCGAAGCCCATTACTTTGACATGCATCTGTCACATGTTGCCCAACAAAGCACCTTTGGGTTTTATGGCGATATGCATGTCGCTGTGGTTGAAGTGGCTGGTATTTTGCCAGACGGACGCTTGATTCCTTCTACCTCAATTGGTACCAGTAATGCCTGGTTGCATAATGCTGATAAAATTATTCTTGAAGTCAACAGCCGTCAAAGCTTACTGTTAGAGGGCATGCACGATATCTATGACGACATTGGTGTACCGCCTAATCGCACACCAATTCCACTCATTACCCCAGGTGGGCGTATTGGCAGTCCATATATGACCTGTGATTTAAGCAAAGTAGTGGGCATCGTTTTAACCGATTCACCAGATCGTAACAGTAAGTTTGCTGATCCGGATGAAAAATCAAACAAAATTGCCGACTTAATTATTGATTTTTTCGGTCACGAAGTCAAAAAAGGGCGTATGCCTGCTAACTTATTGCCGATACAATCTGGTGTGGGTAACGTTGCCAACGCCGTATTAGCCGGCTTGCAAAATAGCCCGTTTGAAAACTTGACTGGTTTCACTGAAGTCATGCAAGATGGCATGTTAGATTTGATCATGTCCGGCAAAATGACCATGGCTTCGGCTACTGCTATGTCATTAAGCCCAGAGGCATTGGACCGTTTTAATGCCAATATTGAAACCTTACGCAAGCGCATTATTTTGCGCCCGCAAGAAATCAGTAACCATCCTGAAGTGTCACGTCGCTTAGGGGTATTGGCCATCAATGCGATGATCGAATGCGATATCTATGGTAACGTAAACTCTACCCACGTGATGGGCACCAACATGATGAACGGTTTGGGCGGTTCAGGCGACTTTGCGCGTAACGCCTTTACCTCATTCTTTGTGACCCCATCAGTGGCAAAAGAGGGTGCTATCTCGTGTATCATGCCGATGGTGTCACACGTTGACCACACCGAGCATGATGTGATGGTGATTGTGTCTGAGCAAGGTTTGGCTGATCTGCGCGGTCTTGCTCCACGTCAACGTGCCAAAGTGATCATCGAAAAATGTGCGCATCCAGACTATCGTCCGATGTTGCAAGATTACTATGATCGCTCTGTAAAAACAGCTGGCATGCATACACCGCATATGCTTGACGAAGCGTTATCATGGCATCAACGTTACGTTGAAACCGGCGATATGCGCATAGCATAAGCTCCTATAGCCGCTTTAGCGGGCGAAGCCAATAAAGTAAAATGAAGCGCCTCTTATCGGAATAACAGATAAGAGGCGTTTTTATTAAATTCTCAGAGAGAGTTGTGATAAAACGTAACCCACCGTTTTTGATCCCAATCAATCGTTAATTGGTGGGTTATGCTTCGCCAAGCACACCCTACAAGACTGTTCATAATATTAGCTGTTTAAATCAACTAACCATCAACGTCCTGTCCATACGGCATGTCGCTTCTCAATAAAGGCATCAATGCCTTCTGCCACATCGTCTGCCATCATATTACCTACCATTACCTCACTGGCATAATCATAAGCCTCAGCTAAACTCATATCCAATTGTTTATAGAACATGTTTTTGCCTGTAGCGACGGCGATAGGAGATTTAGCAGTAATAGCATCGATTAAAGATTGTAGGGTAGCGTCTAATTGATCAGCGGCAGCCACACGATTAATCAATCCTTGCTGTAAAGCGGTATGGGCATCAATAAATTCACCAGTAATAAGCATCTCGAACGCTTGTTTGGAAGACAAATTGCGACTGACAGCGACGGCAGGCGTTGAACAAAATAGCCCCACATTTATGCCGGAAGTCGCAAACTTTGCAGTATCAGAGGCTACCGCCAAGTCACAGGTAGCCACCAGTTGACAGCCTGCTGCTGTAGCGATGCCTTGTACTTTGGCAATTACAATTTGTGGCATATTATTGATGGTCAGCATCAGTTGACTGCATTGCTCAAATAATGCTTGGTGGAATGCCTTATCTGCATTTGCGCGCATTTCTTTGAGGTTATGACCGGCACAAAAGGCTTTGCCATTTGCCGCAATCACCACCACTCGGATGTTGCTATCCTGTGCAATGCTAGCCAACTCTGTTTGCAGTGCAGATAACATGTCAACGGATAACGCATTAAATTGTTTAGGGCGGTTTAAAGTGAGAGTAACAACACCGTTACTGTCTTCTCTTACAATCAAAGGGTCTGTTGTGTCTAGAGCAGCGCTCGTAATAGGGTTAGAGTGTGTCATTTATCATCCTTGATAGTTGATGTTTGGCTTGAATGAATTTGTTGTATAGTAATTTGAATAGCATTCTAAAGATCACTATGAATAGTAACATGCCTTATAAATCATATAATAGATTTAGCCTTCTATTAATATTGGAATATTTAAGGCTTTTTAATATGTAGGTTTTAAACTATCACTAATCCACATCACTACTTTATATTCTGTCCTAGACGAATAGCGGCAGCGATATTTGCGGCAGTGGTTTCTATATTGTCATAGGCACCCTTCAATACATTGTCGATAGAGTCTACTTTTTGGATAGTTGGCATCACCACATCAAACTGGGTGGTTTGGGCAGGTTTAAGCCCATCCACACTACCACAGATAGCAATAACAGGCGTATGGCTGAGCTGAGCACGTTGACTGATACCGCCAGTAACTTTGCCCATTGAGGATTGCGCGTCAAGCTTACCTTCCCCAGTTATCACTAGATCAGCATTGGCAATATGTTGGGATAGACCAACCGCCTCGGCAACCGTATCAAAGCCTGACTGTAACTGCGCCCCGCAAAAGGTCATTAATGTATAGCCAAGACCGCCTGCTGCGCCTGCACCAGCAATATCTTGATAATCCTCATTACCGTGTTGATGGCAAACAGTTGCAAAGTGACTTAGAGACTTGTCTAGATGCTCAACTTGTTCAGGGCTTGCGCCTTTTTGTGGGCCAAAAATAGCGCTGGCTCCTAACGGACCACATAACGGATTGGTCACATCGCAGGCCACTTCAAAGACAGTATTTAAAATATTCGGATTGAATGCTGTATTGTCTATCCGTTGCAAGCAGGCAAGTTGGCCCCCACCTTGCGTTAAAGGTTCTCCCTGCTGGTCATACAAGGCCATTCCTAAAGCGGTTAACATACCAACACCGGCGTCGTTAGTAGCACTACCGCCAAGACCAATAATAATGCGTCTTGCTCCTTCATGTAAGGCATCTTTGATAAGCTCGCCAACCCCGAAGCTGCTAGTAATCACAGGGTTTCTTTCTTCCAATTTTAATAGATGTAGACCGCAGGCCTCGGCGATTTCAATCACCGCAGTAGCATCGGGTAACAGCAAATATTTTGCAGTAATGAGCCTCATCAGCGGATCGTACACGGTGACTTCTTTCCAGCGCCCGTTAAGTACATAAGACAAGACGGCGGACGTGCCTTCACCGCCATCTGCCATCGGTAATAAAGTATAGTCCGCATTCGGAAAAACCTCACTAAACCCAGACTTGATGGCATGGCACACATCGATGGCCTCTAAGCTTTCTTTAAACGAGTCTGGGGCGATTAAAATATTCATTAAGCTCTCTTAGTATATTTAACAAGTATCTAATTAAAAATATCTACTATCAAAGTATTTCAGCTGCATTCATTGATTATGATTTAACTAACGTCATAATCAATGAACTATTAAATAAACACTAACGTTAATAACCGTATAAATATAATACTGGTAACGCCTTGAATATCGGTGGCAACCGAATGGGCTTTATAAGCTTGTGGTACGCTCATATGACTAAATTGGCTAGACAATCTAGGAGAAGCTATCATTGGCATGAGAAATAATCATTACACCGGTACCAATTGCCATCACACAAAACACTCGGCCAAGTTTACTATGCCGTGGTAAAAATAATAAACAGGATGGTCAGCAATAGTCAAAATATTATCATTAGAATCTCTATAAGTTTAATATCTTATAATAATTACTAATTTTTAGGGAATAGTCTTTGTTTAATGACGTTCTATTCTGTCGGATTTTTTATCCGACAACCTTTAAACAACCATTTGATAAATGGCAAAGACTCATAATCTGATAATATATAGTCTTTATTTTATATATATAACCTCCAGGACGTATCCATTGAACACATTCACTGCACCCACCATAACCAACATAGAAAATAGTGACTTACGTTTGCAGCTACAACAGATTATGGATCTGAAAACCAAACCACTGGGTGCACTTGGGCGCTTAGAAACCCTCGCACTGCAAATTGGACTGATTCAAGGGACGACTACCCCTTATATTGAGCAACCACAAATTCGGGTATTTGCCGCCGATCATGGGCTGGCTAAGCACGGCACATCGGCATTTCCTAGTGCGGTCACCGCGCAGATGGTGCTTAATTTTTTGCATGGTGGCGCTGCTATTAATGTGTTGGCACGTCAGCATGGTATCGAGCTTAAAGTGGTTGATGCTGGTGTTGCTACTGATTTTGACAGTCATCCGAAACTGCTCGATTATAAAGTTCGTCACGGTAGCCGTGACGCTCTAACAGAACCAGCCATGACTGATGATGAATGTTTATCTGCTCTCGAAAACGGTATGAACGTTGCCCAACAGCTTACTGGAAACTTGCTCATTGTTGGCGAAATGGGCATTGGTAATACTTCAGCGGCAAGCCTGTTGCTGGCTAGATTAGGAAACTTGCCGATTGCGGATTGTATTGGTCGCGGTACTGGTTTGGATGATGAAGGATTGCAGCATAAAACTCATATTCTAACTCAAGTCTTACAACGTCATAGCAAGGCAAGTACGCCATTAGCTGCACTGGCAGCATTGGGTGGGCTAGAGATTGCCACTATGGTAGGTGCAATGATTAAGGCCGCTAGCCAACGACGTATTCTGTTGATCGATGGCTTTATCGCTAGTATTGCCTTGCTGGTCGCTGAACATCTGGCACCAGGAGTACGTCAATACGCTATATTCGCCCATCACTCAGCTGAGCCTGGCCATGCTTATTTATTGCAATTGCTGCATGCAACACCGTTATTAGACATGCATATGCGCTTGGGCGAAGGTAGCGGGGCAGCATTAGCGTATCCACTATTACAATCGGCTTGTGCCATTATCAATGAGATGGCTAGCTTCAGCGACGCGGGTATCAGTGAGCAAAACAACTAATGTCACAGCCATCAAAGCCATCTACTGCTTATTACTTATGGTGGCAACGCTTGTTACAATGGCTACAACACGAAATCCGCCTATTATTGGTAGCGACACAGTTTTTAACCCGTTTGCCAGTACCTCAATTTACTGACTATCATCCGCAGTGGCTACACCAAAGTAGTAGGCACTTTCCGGCAGTGGGTTTGCTGGTCGGACTTCTTTGTGCTGGCGTGTTTTGGCTCGCTAGTAGTTTGTTTAATCCTTTGGTTGGCGCTGTGATTAGCACGATTTTTGGTATCAAGCTTACTGGGGCTTTTCATGAGGACGGCCTCGCTGATACTTGTGATGGCTTGGGTGGTGGGCTGACCCGCGCGCGCACTTTAGAAATTATGAAAGATTCGCGACTGGGAACCTATGGGACTTTAGGTCTCGTATCCGCACTACTACTTAAAATTACATTACTGGCATCACTGCCGTTATCGGTTGCTATGGTCGCTTTGATAATTGGACATAGTGCGTCACGTTTGTTGTGTATTAGTCTTATCGCCCTGCTGCCTTATGGTGGTGAAGTAGAACATGCGAAGGCCAAACCCATGGCGCAGCAGTTGACCCCATTACAAGGATTGATTAGCAGTGGTTGGCTGCTATTGGGCGGGATTATAGTGATGATCTTGCTTCCTGATGCCATGCGACAGATTAGTGTCGGTCAGTGGATTCTGGCATTGGTATTGGCCTTAGTTGCTACTGATTACATGCGGCGTTTATTACGCCGGCGCTTAGATGGCTACACCGGTGATGGCCTTGGTGCCACTCAGCAGCTTAGTGAGGTCGCTATTTATGCTGGACTTGCGGCATCACTGCCTTTTATCTAAGATATCTTCTATCCAAAAACCTTTTATCTAAATACCTATTTATCCAAAAATCCTTTATCTAAAATTGCTTTCATTCAAGATTAGGATAATTAACATTTATGACTTTATATATTTGGCGTCACCCTAAGCCGCTTGCCGCTACTGGCATCTGCCTTGGTCATACTGACATGGGAGTCGACAAGCGTAAGCTAAAACGACTGGCCAATCAAATTCAGCGTTTCGCCCGCCGGCATCAATTACTTAAAGTAATTTGGGTCAGCCCTTTAAAACGCTCACTAAAGGTCGGTCAAATACTGGCACAACATGGCTTTCAATGTCACATTTCCTCTGAGCTTGCTGAGATTGATTTTGGCGTCTGGGATGGTTGCCCTTGGGAGACCATTGCCAAACAAGAAATTGATAAGTGGTGTGATGATTTTGCCCATTTTGCCCCCGATAATGGCGAAAGTTTGCAACAGTTGTTTGTCCGTGTGGAAGGCTGGTTAAACGAGCGTATTGCTGAGCAAGGTGGTATTTCTATAAACATGCCAATATTGGTAGTGGGTCATGCCGGCTGGATCAATGCCGCCAAGATGATTGATGCGGGGCAAGATGTGCCGCGAGTTGCAGCTGATTGGCGGCGCTCGGTAGCTTATGGTGAACGTAGTACGCTGAGATTTCAGGACTTTGATTGGATTAGATAGGGTCTTAAAACGGCTAAATTTTGCTAAGTAGCATCAGAGTTCTCGTCAACATATTTACTGCAAGTTATTCCTTCGATCACTAAATCTGCACTGCCTAATCAGCAATGACTACCACATTAAATCATCTGGAATCACATAGGCCGCATAAGGATCGTCCGTTGCTAGCTCAACATCTGGTTTATCGTTAGAAACCACCATAAAACCTTCCAATTTCGCATTGATACGATCTGCTAAGGGACGAGGGAGCAGGGCATAGTTCAGCGCATGGTTTTCTTCCAATCGCGCAATAATCACATGACCGGCCACTATTTGATCATATAATTTTTGGGTAATATGAACTTTTTTAACTTTAGAATGATCAACAAACTGATAGCTGACATCACCCTGGGTATCAGGAATTTGATGCTGCTTAATCATTTGAATAATATTGGCTTTTAGCATTTTCTGTTCTAAAATTTGTTGTTTTTCTTGATTAAGCTTTTGATCCTTTTCTATTTTTTTTGCATGCGCTTCTGCTACAGATTTTTTAACTTCAACATCTGATGGATCGCCAATACGCTTGGCATGCTGAGACTGTTTGCTTAATTGTTTGGCTTTTTTACTATCAACTAATCCAGCTTTTAAAAGTTGCGCCTGTAGGGCATTTTTGGCCATAATCTAATCACCTAAATAATAAAATCTAAATCATAAAACCTAAAAAATACATGGTAGCAAATTTTGCTAGGACGTGTCATCAATTAAGCCAAACGACACAAGAGACCAGACGAATATAGTCAGTTCAAAATAAAAGAGAGTCGTTCCTATCAGCGTGCTACGGGTACAAATTTTTCTTGCTTGCTGTTCGCATGCGTGACAGAGGCTGTAAAAAATTCATACTCGTAGCACGGTATCGTTTTTAAATTGGATCGACTATAGTACCTCGATCATGCCATGCTTCCTTGTCATGGTATCTGATTTCATGTTTCTAAACATAGAATAAGTATAGCTTATTCTAAAACACTCTGACCAATTGAGGGCACATCCTAGTTACCCATACTAAAGCTCACAACGTGACTGACAGAAAGAAAAGTGCGTATTCTAAGTCAATGTCTATTCATTTTAAGTGACACCATGTCATTTATTTTTTAATGAAGTGGTAATATTTTGATATTGAGTAACTTGATAGATTGCCACAGTTAGTAGAGATATTTGCTAAGCATAATATTACGAGATATTATTAATTTTATTATGACATTAGAGTTTAATTGCTGTAATTAGCTCGTTAATCCTGATGCGTCTGTTCGGATAACAGCGCAAACATTTGATCTAAAAAACCTTTCGCCTGCTTGTGCAGGTTTTCTCGATAAGCCCAATGGTGCTTCACCTCATAACTGGCTTCTTCAGGTAATAAAATCTTAATAAGCCCCATTTCTTGATAACGCTTTGCCAAGTCATGTGGTAGGTAGCCAACATGATGCCCAGCAAGAATGAGCTGTGCAGTAGCATCCATATGATAGGTGGTGGCACTTAGAATTCTAGGACGAATATGATTGATCTTATGATCCACCACATAACCTCTTTTAACCCAAGAGTAATGTTGCTCTAAGGCCTCAAAAGTCAATGCATCTGTTTGATGGAATAGCTCGTGTTCCCGTCCACAGCAGACCACTTGCTTTTCAGTAAACGCCGGTTTAAAAGTCAGTGAAGGCGGAAAGCTGCCAAAATAACCAACCCCAATGTCACTTTCATTGCTAAGTAGGTTCTCTAACATACTTTCTGGACTCTGCACGTCAATAGAAAAGTGTATGAGAGGGTTTTTACTATAGCTTACAGACAGACATTGGCGTAGAGCCTCATAAAAAAACGTTGGCAGCTGATCTGCCAAACACAAACGAATATGACCACCACGCACCGAATCTAATTGACGAATGTAATGCAGCTGATGTTCGAAGTTAGCGACCGCTTCTTGAAAGCTCAAACAGGCCTCATAAACGGCAATGCCATCTTCTGTCAGTTTAAAACCACCACGCCCACGATGACATAGGGTCATCTCTAACCGATCCTCTAAGTGTGCAAGATGGCCACTGATAACGGAGAGCGTGATATTTAAGCGAGATTGGGCGGCAGTCACACCTTGACATTCCACGATAGCCATAAAGGTACGTAGGGTTTTAACGTCTATTTTTATTAATTCATCGAACATCAATTTTCACACTATATAAAAGAATAAATTTATTAAGAAAGAGAAACTATTAGGTTTAATCCGTGCTTTCCATCCGTAATTTTAATGTTTCTAATGCTCTTATAATATAAGCAATAATTAAGAGCGGGTTGATAAAAAATGTTTAATTTCCAAATCGAGAAATTATGCTATTTTTTAAAGTATTAAACCCTTTATCTAAAAATATCTTGGCTTTTTAAGCGTTAATAAACTTCTGATTATAACCAATAACTATTACTCACTACGAAATATTAGAAGTTTACTTCTGAATTTTAACATGGTTTGAGTGGTTATATTTAGGTATTGTGAACGTATGTAAAAGGATTGTTTATTTCAATAAACGGTACGAAAAATATAATCAAGGATGTAATCTATGAAATTTAATCAACCTCTAAGCGGCAATGAAATGCCAAGATTTGGTGGTTTTGCTACGATGATGCGCCTGCCTACTCAGTCTGACGCACAAGGTCTTGATGCTGCCTTTGTCGGCGTCCCTTTAGATATTGGCGCGTCAAATCGCAGTGGGGCAAGACTGGGTCCTAGACAGATTCGTGATGAATCAAGAATGATCCGCCCCTATAATGTCGCTACTCGCGCTGCCCCTTTTGAATCATTACAAGTTGCTGATATTGGCGACGTACCTATTAATACCTTTAATTTGCTCAAAAGTATCGATATTATTGAAAATTTTTATACCGATAAAATTGTCAGTCACGGTGCCATTCCGATGACTTTAGGCGGCGATCATACGATTGCGTTACCGATATTACGGGCCCTAGCAAAGAAACATGGCCCGGTAGGCATGGTGCACATAGATGCTCATGCTGATATTAATGATGATATGTTCGGTGAAAAAATTGCTCATGGCACACCATTTCGCCGTGCTGTTGAAGAAAATTTAATTGATGGTAATCGGGTAGTACAGATTGGTTTACGTGGTACCGGTTATAGCGCTGAAGAATTCGATTGGTCGACTCAACAAGGGTTTCGCGTTGTGCCTGCTGAGGAATGCTGGTACAAATCTCTCGCACCTTTGATGGCAGAAGTAAGAGAAAAACTAGGGGATGGTCCGGTATATTTAAGCTTTGATATTGATGGCATTGATCCTGCATTTGCCCCTGGCACTGGAACGGCTGAAATTGGTGGTTTGACATCCACTCAAGCAATAGAAATCATTCGCGGTATGCGTGGACTTGATGTGGTTGGCTGTGACTTGGTAGAAGTGTCACCACCTTATGATCCATTTGGTAATACTTCTGTACTAGCGGCAAACTTATTGTTTGAAATGCTATGTATCTTGCCGGGTGTGCGCTATGACGAAAAGGTCAAGGCTATTTATTAAGAACCGTCTGGTTAGTAACTGTTCGTCATTACAATGACCAGAATAAGACAGAACGAACCTTTAAAACCCTTTTAAAGGTTCGTTTAGGCTTAGTATTTGATAACTAATAATTAATTAAACATTCAGTGAATTTTTTAGGATGACTGACTCATGACGCAATCGATACAGACGCCAATAGCGGCCACGCCGCCAACTATTCCATCGCTGACTTGTGGAGAGCTATTAGTAGAGTGGCTGGAATATTATGGGGTAGAGACCGTATTTGGTATTCCCGGTGTACATACCGTAGAGCTGTATCGTGGCCTACCGAATACCAATATCCGCCACGTTACGCCGCGTCATGAGCAAGGCGCTGGATTTATGGCTGATGGCTATTACCGTGCCTCTGGTAAAGTTGGGGTTTGCTTTATTATTACTGGCCCTGGCATGACCAATATCATGACAGCGATGGCGCAAGCAGCGGCGGACTCGATACCGATGTTAGTGATTTCTAGTGTGAATAAAATTAATAATACGGGTAGCGGTGAAGGGCACTTGCATGAATTGCATGATCAGCAAGGGATGGTAAGTAAGGTTGCTCTGTTTAGTAAAACTATTTGGCAACCTGAAGCCTTGCCAAAAGTTATCGCTGAAGCCTTTGCCTTATTTAATGGTGCGCGTCCAGGTCCGGTCCATATTCAGTTGCCTATTGATGTAATTACCGCGGATGCCAGTCATGTTGCTAAGCCGCCTACGCAAAGCCAAACTCATTCAAATAGCTTAATGCTACCTCAAGTCATGAGACCGCTTCCGAATCCGGCACAACTGGATTTAATTATTGATTGCCTCAAGACTGCAAAAAATCCGGTCTTACTCTACGGTGGGGGCTGTGTTGCTGTGGACAGTGATGCGCAGAAGCTCGCAGAGCTTATCGATGCCCCAACATTTTTGACCATTAATGGTAAAGGTCTGTTGCCCCCGGGTCACCCGTTAAGTTTGGGTAGCAGTCAGTCGTTGGAAGCAGGGCGCGCACTTATCGCTGAGGCAGATGTGGTTTTAGCAATTGGTACTGAGCTTGGCGAAACCGATTACGATGTGGTGTTTGATGGTGGCTTTTGCATCAATGGCACACTTATTCGCATTGACTGCGATGCCCAGCAGCTACAACGTCCGTTTAGAGCTGATATTGCTGTATTATCCGATGCCCAAATGGCGATTACTGGATTGTGCGAGCGCTTAGAAAATAAAGGTTTAGATCATAAAGCCAAAGAGCAGGTAGCTCAGGTAAAACAGGCACTGATAGAGTCTATGCCGGCAAGCTTTGCCGGTCAAAATGCGCTCCTTAAGCTGATTCGAGATACGGTAAAAGACGTCATTATTGTCGGTGATTCAACGCAACCTGTTTATAGCGGCAATCATGGATTTGAAGCTTTAAGTACCCGCAAGTGGTTTAATTCATCGACCGGGTTTGGCACCTTGGGTTATGGCTTACCCGCTGCTATTGGTGCGATGCTAGCAACCGATGCTCCAGTGATTAGTTTAATCGGCGACGGTGGTATTCAGTTTACGATAGCTGAGCTCATCTGCGCTGCAGAGCTTGAGCTGCCATTGATTGTATTAGTGTGGAATAACCAAGGTTATGGCGAGATTCGTCGCTATATGGAAGAGCGCGGATTGCCGTTAATTGGAGTCAATATTAAAACCCCGAACTTTGAGCCACTGGCAGCAGGCTTTGGAGCCGGCTATCGCAGAATTACTGGGAAACAACAGTTAACAGAGGCGCTGCAACAAGACATTAAAGGGCAGCAGCCGATTATTTACGAAGTGGATGAAGCCGATGACTTCATTGCTGAGATGGGTAAATCCTTTACTTATTTTAGCTAAATGCGCTGAAGTTTAGTCGATCAAGGAAGAGCGTCTATAGTGTCACATTCTAAAAACTCGTCTCGTTTATTAGCTGAACTTTTAGCTGACCTTATAAACCTAGTTGGGCACAAAAATGTGCTAACAAAACTGAGTCAACAACAAGCTTACGTTCACGGAATAATTAATGATGACGCCGCGCCTCAAGTGCTGGCAGTGATTGTTCCGCAGTCGTTAGTAGCGCTCTGGCGAGTTATTAATATTTGTGCAGCGGCTGATGCCATCATTATTGCCCAAGCTGCTAATACAGGACTCACTGGAGGATCAACGCCTTTTGGCGATTATGATCGGCCAGTGGTAGTGATATCCATGCAGTTATTAGGGGGTATTCATCTCCTCAACGACGCTACAGAGGCGATTGCCTTACCTGCTGCCACCCTACAACAATTAGATTCTATCCTAACCCCTATGGGCCGTGAGCCGCATTCGGTATTGGGCTCTAGTTGTGTTGGCGCGTCAGTGATTGGTGGCATTTGTAATAGCTCAGGCGGTATGTTGGTTCAGCGCGGTCCTGCTTATACCGAGATGGCCTTGTACGCAAGACGCAGCTCATCAGGGACGTTTGAGCTTATCAATCATTTAGGGCTAGCGCTCGGTGATACGCCAGAAGAGATTCTTAATAATTTACAGTCAGGCCAATTTGGTGAGGTCGTTCAAGTTGATGATGAAATTGACAGTCAGATTGATGTTCAAGTTAAAAGCCAGATTGATAAAAGCCTAGACAGCGCTACAGCTGATAGAGCAAGTGCAAATTATCATTATCAGAATAAGGTCCGCGATTGCGAGTCCGCTACACCTGCAAGATATAACAATGATCCTAGTGGTCTGTTCGAAGCGTCCGGCTCAGCAGGGAAATTAATTGTATTTGCGGTCAGAGTGGCAACCTTTGCCAAGACCACTCAAGAGCAAACCTTTTATATCTCTACTGACCAGGCCGAAGCTTTAACCACGCTAAGACAAAAGTGGCTTAAGAGTGACTTGAGCCTGCCGGTTTTAGCAGAGTATATGCATAAAGATTATAACGACATCACCCTACATTATGGCCGAGATACCTGCCTCAGTATGAGTCGATTGACGGCTAGCAAGATAGGGGCCTTGTATCGTTTGCAAGCTAAGGTTGGTTATTATTTAGAAAAGTGGCATCTACCACAGACTTTGTCAGATCGTCTGCTACAGCTGGCATCTACCTTTATGCCAGCGTCTTTACCGAAGCCGCTCGCCAGACAGTCTCGTGCTTATAATTATCATTTAATCATCAAAGTGGCGGACGATAACATTTGCACGGCCCAAGAATTTCTGCAGTCTCATATGCAGCACTATGACGGGACATTACATGCGTGTACTCCGAAAGAAGGAGCAGCGTTATTGGTATTTCGCAGCGCTGCTACTGCTGCTATGTTTCGCTATCACAATCTAAATCATAAAGATTTTGGCGAGCTAATCTCGACAGACATTGCTTTGCCTAGAAATGCCATAGATTGGGACGAGATATTACCAACCGACTTACAACAACAAGTAAAAAACTGCTTTTATCTGGGACACTTTTTTTGTCATGTTATGCACCAAGATTATTTGCTACATCCAGATGTTGATGCAAAAACGTTCAAGGAAGAACTACTGAATTTTTATGACCAGCGCCATATTGAATACCCTGCTGAACATAATGTGGGTCATGTTTATAGCGCTAAGTCAGCATTAAATTCGTTTTATAAAAAATTAGATCCGACCAATTCACTGAATCCAGGAATTGGTCAGACAGCTAAATGGAAGAATTGGCGCTCAACGCCTTTCATGGAGGAATAAAATGACGGTTAATATCACAAAATCACAGCAGCCAGTATTAGGTACCAATGCTGTCGATCCAAAAACACCACAAGGCGCGCAGTGGCGAGCGTCGATGTGGAAGTTTATGTTGTTTTCGGCGCTGGGTATTGCGCTGTTTATCATTCCCTTTCAATGGGATGGCAAGGTTACCATTCTACTCGGGGTATTAACGGATACTTTGCAAGGATTGATAGGCGGTTATGTCGCTTATGTCGCGATTGCGATAGTGACGACTTCCTTTCTAGGGGCATTAGCGATGAAGATATTGCGACCTAACTTGCCTGAAGAGTCCCTATTAAAAGGGATGTTCGATGTTGATTGGTTTTGGCTCGTTGCTCGCTTTTTAGGAACGCTATTTATTTGGATGATTTTTTTACAAATAGGTCCTGAATTCGTTATTAACCGTAATACTGGTGGCGTCATTTTTGAGGATCTAGTCCCAATTTTGATTCCGTTGTTCTTTTTTGCGATTTTGTCTTTACCCTTCTTGACCGATTTTGGTTTGATGGAGTTTTTAGGGACATTAGCCAGCAAGCTATTTGTCAAACTATTCAAGCTGCCGGGACGTTCAGCGGTTGATGCGATGTCTTCTTGGTTTGGAGCAGCTTCTATTGGTTTGCTAGTCACAATGAAAGAGTATGATAAAAGCTACTATAGCCAGCGTGAAGCGGCCATTATTGCGACGACCTTTTCGGTGACCTCTATTGCCTTTACTTACGTTGTAGCAAAAACTATTGGCGTAGAAAATAACTTTGTTTTCTTTTATTTAACGGTTGCCTTGACGGGCTTTATAGCCGCCATTATCATGCCGCGTATACCACCGCTATCACTAAAACCTGATACTTACCACTCTGGTAAAAGTATGCTTGATGAAGAGATTCCTACCCAATATAGTACCTATCAATGGGCGGTCAATCGTGCTGTGACGCGCTCGCATTCTATGCCTAGCTTAGGTCATGTATTCAAAAACAGCTTAAAGAATTTGTTTGATATTTATTTTGGACTTATTCCGGTCATTTTTGCTATCGGAGTACTCGGTTTAGGATTGGCAGAATACACCCCCGTCTTTGATTGGTTGGCCACACCTTTAGTACCGCTGCTTGAGTTATTAAGGATTCCAGAAGCTGCCGATGCCGCGCCTGCTATGATCATGGGCTTTGCCGACATGTATTTACCAGCATTGGTTGGTCAGAGTATTGAAAGTGAGATGACCCGATTTATTGTTGGGGCGGCATCTATCACTCAGATTATTTATATGTCTGAGGTTGGTGCGCTGATTTTAAAATCAAATATTAAGCTTAACGTATTAGAGCTGTTCGTTATCTTTATTATCCGTACGCTAATTAGCTTAGTGGTTATTACTTCAATTGCACATTTGCTGTATTGATCGTTAGTGCACTACTACTTTATCACTATTAACTAATAGTTTAATAGTGATAACGTCAATAGAATCGGTCTAATTTTATAGATTACAGAGTTAGACTGGTTACTAACCTGTTAACTTTAATAAAAAATAGAATATTATATTAAAAATAATTAGAGGTAACATCTCATTATGAAAATCACACAATCTGAAGGTATAACAAGAGTCGCAGCAAAAGAGACGGTTCAAAATGAGGTAATACTAAACGCTGCCTATATAAATGGTGAATGGATAAATATCAGCTCGTTGTCCGTTAGTCGTGATGATACTAGCTTCCATTCTTTATATGATCCAAGCTCGGGCGAAGTCATCGCCACCACTCAATTGTGCAATAAATCTCAAGTAGACGCTGCGGCTACTGCGGCCTCTAAAGCCTTGCTGGCATGGTCGCAAACGACAGTAAGCGAGCGTGCTGACTATTTAAACGCTATTGCAGACGCTATGGAGCAACAGTTTAATAAGTTGGTGGGGTTGTCAGTTTTAAATAGCGGTAAACCAATCGAAGAGGCAAAAATAGATATCAGTGATGCCATCGCTTGCTATCGCTACTATGCCAATTTGATTGCCGGTCAGACAACCTTGACTGAAGTTACGACTAATGAGTCGGGCATTCGATTACTTAAAACCTTAGCGCCTATTGGCGTTTGTGCCCTTATCGTACCTTGGAACTTTCCCATGGTAACGACCTCTTGGAAACTAGCACCCGCTTTGGCCGCTGGCTGTACGGTGATTTTAAAGCCGTCTGAGGTGACCTTGCTACCAGAACTCATGCTGGGTAATATATTGTCTGCTATCGGCTTACCAAAAGGAGTGGTCAATATCCTACCGGGTGCTGCCGAAGTAGGGGTAGCGATGACCAGTCACCCACTAATTGATAAAGTTTCTTTCACGGGCAGTAATGGGGTCGGCGAAAAGGTCATGATACAAGCCGCCAAAGGTATAAAAGATATCAGTCTAGAGCTTGGTGGCAAGTCTGCCATTATCGTTCGCGCTGATGCCGACATAGATCATGCCTGTGATTTAGTCATTGGAGGTATATTTACCAATGCCGGTCAGATATGCTCTGCAACCTCAAGGCTATTAGTTAATCATGATATCGCTCAGAAACTGTTTGCACAGCTAAAGATTAAAACAAACAACCTGCAAGTGGGTGATGGCTTTGATCCTGATACGCAAATGGGGCCACTAGTCAGTCAGCAGCAACTCACGCAAGTACAAAAATATCTGGATATCGCAACGATAGAAAACCTTGAATGTCTGACCAGTGGTAACGCATTGGATAAACAAGGCTATTTTGCTAGTCCAACAATCTATATAAATGTATCAACAGACAGTCAGTTATGGCAAGAAGAAGTGTTTGGGCCGGTACTTGTCAGTACAATCTTTAAAGATGATGCCGAAGCCATTCGTATGGCGAACGATAGCAAATTTGCATTGGCAGCGACCATTGTCAGTGCTGATGAACAAGCAGCGTTAGAGATGGCATTACAAGTTCAAGCCGGACATATCTGGATTAATGAGCAACAAATCGTCCTTCCTGAAGCAGGTTGGGGTGGATTTAAGCAAAGTGGCATTGGCCGCGAGCTGGGCGAGGATGGTCTGTCATCTTATCAACAGAGCAAGCATATCCTCTTACCTAACTAAGCGAATTAAATAGAATTAATAGCCAGTCGCTAGGTGCCATTAGTTAGTCTCTATCGTCAATTAACGCTATCTTGAAGCAGGCTGTTATGCCACTCTTAAGATAGCGTTTTATTTTATGTATGGCTTGATTGATATACCGAAATGGACAGTCACTAACTTTGCGTTACTATTTTACTAATAAAAATTTGCGCGCAGCAGAGTAATTAATAACGCAAAAAATATGGCAGAAGCACCATCAAATGGACATACGAGAAAACTTGTTTTGATATTCCTTTGGCGTCAGTTCTGTGGCGCGTTTAAACAAGCGCGTAAACGAAGATATGTCGTTATAGCCGACTTGATCAGCCAGCGATTTTATAGTCACGTCTCCTGATTCCAATAAGCGTTTAGCCTGCTCAATTCTTACGGCTTGAATATACTCAATAGGACGCATAGCCATACAGGATTGAAAGCGTCTGTTCAATGTCCGTGACGTGATATTAACCATCGCTGCCAAGTCACTGATTTTTATGAGTTGCTTAAAATTGTCCTCAATAAATTCTTGCACGCGTTTTACCAGCGGGTCTGAATGGGGCTTATACAAGGTAACATTGGTATAACTATTCTGATTGCCTCTTTTACTGTCAATGATTTGCGTTTTTGCTACTTGAGTTGAGATCTCTCGCCCGCAGTAGCGCTCTATCAATAACAAAGCCAAATCATAAAAAGCACTACCGCCCGCCGCGCAAAATATATTGCCTGACTGGGTCACAAATTGATTTTCCTGCAAATCAATCAAGGGAAAGTCTGCCTTAAACTTACGTGCATAACCCCAATGTGTAGTCGCTGTTAAGCCATCAAGAATGCCAGCTTTTGCTAAAAAAAACGCACCGCTACAATTACTAGCAATATCTGCCTGGGTGTTAGCGAGTCGTACTATATGCGGTAATAAGTCTACATTTTGCGTTAAAACCTTATCTATTGAATCGCCAATGGTTGGAATTAACAGTAAGTCACAGTGAGTCACGTCCTCAATATCGCAATGCGCTTGCATAATTAAACGATTGCTACCTCTAATGTCTGAGCCATGCAAACTGGCAATCTGCACGTCAAACTTTGGCTCTACTATCTGACCCAAAAATCGTTGCCAACTGACCCCCGTAAATGAAAACAAATCTAACGCGCCAGACAATACACTGCCAAGTACGCCATCAAACCCGAGGATTATGACTTTAAAAGGCTTTACATGGGGCATAGGTTTATCATCCTTTAGCCATTGTTAATGGTATGTTAGATAAGTACATAGTCGATCCAATTTAAAAATGATGCAATATTACTGGCCTACTGGTATGAATTTTTTGCAGCCTCTGTCCCGCTTGCGAACAGCAAGCAAGAAAAATTTATACCAGCTACACGAGACAATATAGATATGGTTTCATCTTACTGCCTATCGATGTCTTATTTCACCATAATTATGTCATAAATGACAATACAGCAAAGCGACAAATTAGACTAATATCAATTGATAAGTATTTTATGGTGCTCGGTTTATCTAGTTTAATCATCAAACAGAAACCAAAAAATATGCTAAAAATATATGAATAAGTAAACCTATATACATAATCTATTGGCCCACCAAAGAGAAAACACGATGGCAGCAGATACCCTTATCAATGACTTTGAACTCCCTTTCCAACTGTATGATGTGCTAGACACCGAAAGGCTTTGCAACAGCCCTAAGTTTGAAGAGCACAACCGTGCCACCTTCGACGCTGTATTAGACACCGCGAAAAAAATGGCAACCAATTTATTTTTGCCACACAATCATATCGCGGATCAGAATGAACCGCAGTTCGATGGTAAAAAAGTCAGCATGATAGACGATGTGCAAGTCGCTTTTGATGCGTTTAGAGAGTCAGGCTTTATAGCCGGTCGTTATTCGTTTGAAGAGGGTGGCATGCAATTACCTGAAACGGTGATGACCGCAGTGGCAGGCTATTTTATGGCGGCCAATCCCTCAACCACGGCTTATCCGTTTTTGACCACCGCAGCGATTAATGTGCTCTCACACTTTGCCAGCGATGATATCAAAAACGCCTTTATGCCACGCCTGTTAACCGGCGAATTTACCGGAACAATGGCGTTAACTGAGCCGCATGCTGGCTCGTCGCTTGCCGATATAAGAACCACAGCGGTCAAACAAGATGACGGTTCTTACCGAATAAAAGGCAGCAAGATTTATATCTCAGGTGGCGATCATGAGTTGTCTGACAATATTATCCATTTAGTATTGGCTAAAGTTCCGGGTGGCCCTGGCGGTGTCAAAGGCATTTCTTTGTTTGCCGTGCCAAAATATCGATTGAATGATGATGAGTCGATAGGTGTCCGCAATGACGTTCATTTAACTGGCTTACTACATAAGCTCGGTTATAGAGGCACAACCTCGACGTCATTAAGCTTTGGTGATGAAGGTGATTGCTATGGTTATCTCATCGGCGAAGAACATTTCGGCTTGCGTTATATGTTTAAGATGATGAATGAAGCCCGTATTGCGGTTGGTTTTGGCGCGGCGATGATTGGTTATCGTGGTTATCAGTATTCTTTAGCTTATGCAAAAGATAGAACGCAAGGCAGAATCGCACCCAACAATAAGCCCGAACACGATGCAACGGCTATCATCAATCATGGTGATGTTAAGCGCATGCTACTGGCGCAAAAAGCTTATACCGAAGGCGGCATCTCGTTGTGTTTGTATGGCTCAAATCTTATTGACCGAATCAATACTTGTGATGACGAAACCCTCAAAACGGAGCTATCGGAGTTGTTAGATTTACTGACTCCGGTGTTAAAAGCATGGCCCTCTGAATATGGGCCCAAAGCGAACGACTTGGGTATTCAAGTATTGGGCGGCGCAGGCTATACGCGTGAATATTATGCCGAGCAATTTTGGCGTGACAATCGTCTGAACCCCATCCATGAAGGGACAAATGGCGTACAAGCTTTAGATTTGTCATTCCGTAAATTGTGGCAAAACCAAGGTCTTGGTATTCAAATCTTAAAACGTGAAATTACGCAGGATTTGGAAAGCGCCAATACTTTAAAAAGCACGCCAGAGTCCGCAAATCTTGCAGGCAAGCTGATGCCTTATATGGGTCATTTGCATGAAGTTTTAGTACATTTAAGCAAAATACTACAAACTGAAAAAGCGATTACGCTGACTGGTAATGCCCAAGCCTTAATGAACATATTTTCTTCAATAGTGGTGAGCTGGATCTGGATTCGTCAGGCTAGCAAAGCCGAACAGTTGCTAAGTGATACGCAAGACAATGAAAAGCAGAATTTTTATAAAGGCAAAATACAAGCGGCAATATACTATATTGATTGGGAATTGCCCACTATAAAACGCGATATAGCAATTTTAACCAACACCAATTCTGTTTGCACGGATATGCAAGCTGACTGGTTCTAAAAGAGCTGATTCTAATCAAAATAAAACATTTAAGGGAATAAATTATGACACTGACCACAAACGGACTTGCCTCAGATGTAGCAGGTAAACGGATTTTAATTACCGGTGGCGCTTCGGGAATCGGCGCGGCAAGCGCCATCCTGCTGGCGAGTCGGGGTGCTAAAGTTGTGATTGGCGATTTGGCTGAAGAGCTTGGACGAGCTGTCGCAAAGCAAGGACAAGATGCCGGCAATACCATATTGTTTAAAAAAGTAGATGTCACCAGTGGCGATGATGTACGAGCATTATTTGCTTTTGCTATGCAAGAACTCGGTGGCCTTGATGTGGTGGTCAATAATGCCGGCATTGATCATAAGCCTGCACCTATGCATCAGCTCAGCGATGACGACTTCGACCGTAATATCGCTGTCAATCTAAAAGGCGTATGGCATTGTATGCGTGCTGCTGTCAGTTGTATGGCACCAAATGGTGGTGGTCATGTGATTAATGTGGCCTCTATTGCTGGTTTACGTTCTGCGCCTTTGCTTTCGGCTTATAGCGCTGCCAAGCATGGCGTTATGGGACTTACCAAGTCTGCTGCTCATGAATATGCCCGGGTAAATATCCGCTTTAATGCGGTATGTCCAAGTTTTATTGATACGCCAATGGTACGTAATACCATGGCTAATATGGACGAGCGCGCCCAGCAATCGCTTATAAAAGCCAGTCCGATGCGCCGTTTAGGCACTGTTGATGAGGTTTCAGGCGCTATTGCATGGCTGGCTAGTGATGAAAGTAGCTTTATGAATGGTCATGCCTTTACTCTGGATGGCGGTATGTTGGCTTAACGGCCTATAAACAGATGTAAGCAAATGATTAGAAGCCTAATTAATGATTGGGCTATTTTTACAAGAATAATTTTTTATAAATATAAAAGGAATAGTCATGAAAGATTTATTTGATTTAACCGGAAAAATTACCTTAGTCACCGGCGCAAGTCGCGGCATTGGTGAATCTATCGCACGTTTGCTGGCGTCAAGAGGCGCCCATGTTATTGTTTCTAGCCGTAAAATCGATGCATGCCAAGCGGTTGCTGATAGTATTGTAGCTGATGGCGGCAAGGCCAGTGCGTTCCCTTGTCATGTGGGAGAAATGGCGCAAATAACAGCCATCTTTGAGCATATCAAAAGTGAGTTTGGCCAAATCGATATTTTGGTGAATAATGCGGCGGCAAATCCTTACTATGGACATATCTTAGATACTGATCTGGCAGCTTTTGAGAAAACAGTCGATGTGAATATACGCGGCTATTTCTTTATGTCGACTGCTGCTGGCAAAATGATGCGAGAGCAGGGCGGCGGGGTGATATTAAATACCGCGTCGGTAAATGGCGTGGTCGCTGGCAACAAGCAAGGTATCTATTCAATCACTAAAGCGGCAGTTATTAGTATGACTAAAGCTTTTGCCAAGGAATGTGGGCCTTTAAATATTCGCGTCAATGCATTGCTACCCGGTCTCACAGATACCAAGTTCGCCTCTGCCTTAACTACCAATGATACAGTATTAAATATGGCCCTCAAGGCGATTCCATTAGGCCGCGTTGCCCATCCGGATGAAATGGCAGGCACAGTTCTGTATTTAGTTTCTGATGCGTCAAGTTATACCACAGGAGCTTGTGTCATCGTTGATGGCGGGATGTTGGCTTAGTCTATTAAGTTTTAAAACTAGGTAAATTGTGCTGAAGTAGCTTCCAGTCAAATATAGTAGGTTTGTATTTTTGCAGCGCAATCACGTAGTATTGGCAAAAAATTTTCAATTAAAGTGTCATGGGAAATGCGCATGGCATTGGTGCTAATATTAATTGCACCAATTAATTCATTATTTGATTTGTAGACTGGAAGTGCAAGCGATCGTAAACCTATATCTAACTCTTGATCCACGACGACATATTTCTTTTCTTTGACTTCTTTTAGCGTTTGATGAAATTGGTCGCGATCGGTAATGCTGTATGGAGTATGAGAAAACAGCTCAACTTCGTTAATATAGTTTTCGAGCTGTTCACTAGGAAGATTAGCAAGAATAGCGCGTCCCATAGAAGTATAAGCAACAGGTAGTCTTGTCCCAATCGATAAAGCAATAGACAGTAAGCGATGTTCGGCTGCAGAGCGGGCAATATAAACTACTTCATCACCATTCAATACCGCAAATGAACAGGATTCACCTGTCTTTTCAGTCACACGCTCTAAGTAAAACTGAATAATATCGTGATGATGTACACTGCTTAAATAACTCGCGCCAAGGCTTAGGGTTTTGGGTGACAAACTAAACTGGCGCTTGTTTTTATGGACGTAACCGAGGGCGTGCAACGTTAAAAGGTAACGTCGAGCTTTTGCTCTATCCATCTCAGTGCGTTCGGCCACTTCGCTCAGAGTCATAACCGAATGATTTTCATCAAAGGTTAGCAATACGCTGAGACCTCCTGCAAGAGAGGCAACAAAATCTGGACTATCGACGGTTATTTTCTTATCTTGTTCGTTATGCATACTGTTTAATACTTACTAAAACTAGGGAGTCTAAATGAAAATTACTCAATTAATCAATCAGCCTTTTGTACACCCTGATATCGCAAATGATTTTTCTGATCATTTATTTGTTCAGGCTATGTTAGATTTTGAATTGGCCATCATAGAAGTCAGAAAAAATCAGGGTCTTATTCCCGAAGAAATACTACAGAAATCTAAGCAAGCGTTAGCGATAGATTTGTTTGATATTGATGCTATTGGGGCGCAAACCTATATGGGTGGCAATGCTGCTATTCCTTTTGTGATACAAGCCAAAGCCTTGTTACCTCAAGAAATAAAGCCGTATTTTCATCAAACAGTGACCAGTCAAGATGTTATTGATACGGCAATGATGCTGATGCTCAAGCCAGCACTAAAACATATTAACTATGATTTAATTGAGGTGCTCAAAGCCTGTGGGGTATTGATTGAGAATCATCGCGCAACACCGATGGCCGGTAGAACCTTACTGCAACAAGCATTACCAATTACCTTTGGGGTAAAAGTATCACAGTGGGTGTCATCATTAATCGCTATTATACCAAATCTAGCGCAATTAGAGCGTTCTGGATTTTATCTACAATGGGGTGGTCCGGTTGGGGTCAGTGATGAAGAAAATGAGCGTTATGAATTGCCTCAGCAAGTTGCAAAAGTCCTCGAGTTATCAATGCCATTACTACCTTGGCATACTAACAGACAGCCTATTCATGCGATAGCTTCTGCCTTAGATGCTTGTGCCGGTGCTATGGAAAATATCGTCGAAGATATTGCTTTGATGTGTCAATCCGAATTGGGCGAAGTAGCTGAGCCCGCTATTATTGGTATGGGTGAATCATCATCGATGCCCCATAAACGCAATCCTGTATTATGTGCCTTAATTAAAGCAGCCACTTTAAGAATGCATGGACATCTAAGCGTGATTAGCAACACAACAGCCCAACCTTTTGAGAGAGGGTTAGGGCAATGGCATGCCACTTGGATGCCTTTAACTGAAGGTGTGGCTTTGATTGCGGGTGCGACAGCCTATCTGAAAATCTTATTACAAGGATTGCAAGTTTACCCCGAGCGCATGGTAGCTAATCTCGATTTAAATAGCGACGCCTATCTAATTAAAAACTTGCAGCGTCATTTTTCCGTCAATCGAGATCAAATTTATCCTTTGATGGAGAAAGCTAGCCAAGAAGCACATATAGATCACAAGGGGTTTTCGCAAACTTTTTTGGCTCTACTAGCAAAGCTACCTCTAGATTGGGATGACAATAATGGCGAGCTTACAGCAATCCTGTCGCCTCTAACCTACTGTGGTGCAGCGGATAGACAATGCCAAGTGACATTACAAGCGATTGATAAATCAATTCTGCTCTTAGAGAGATAACTAGATTGACAGAAGAATAGAAAAGGTATAAGTTAGTTCACTATACGAACATTAATTCTAATGTAGAACAAAGTATATTACTTTATTAGAGCCGTTATGAGAGAAATACAACCGCAGTCTAAGTTTTTTACCAAAAACGATCAGCGGTAGGCCAGTACGATGGTTCTTCAGCTGAAATTCGCCCTGACGATTCGCTGTTACAAGTCATCAACGTGGTGTTTTAAGAGGCACCTAACTTTGTATTAGAATTATTTTTAAACATCAAAAAAGGAATTTATGATGAAGAAAACGCTCCTAGCTAGTATGGCATTAGCAGCTTTGATTGGTATTACTGGCTGCTCGCAATCAAACGATACCGCCACTAGCGATAATGCGGTTGTGGACTCTAAAGATGTTACAGTATTACGTTTTTCACATTTTTGGCCAGCCACCTCAGCAACACATCAAGATATCTTCGAACCTTGGGCGAGAAAGGTTGAAGAAGAGTCAAATGGTAAACTTAAGGTTGAGATTTATCCTTCCGCAACACTCAGTACAGCGGATACCACCTATGATTCAGCTGCTAAGGGAACTATTGATATAGGCTCACAAGTTCAAGGTTATTCAAACGGCCGCTTTCCATTGACTCAAATCGCAGAACTCCCAGGTCTCTCTAACTCAGCTACTCAAATGAACTGTATGTTGCAAACGTTGTATGATGATGGGGTTATATCAAGCGAATATGAAGATACGCATTTATTATTTATGATGGGTACTGGTCCTGGAGGAATACATACTGTTGATAATCCGATACGCACGCCAGATGATTTGAAAGGCTTGCGTATGCGTCGTCCTTCAGCTATTGCTGGTGACATTATTGAAGCTGCAGGAGGAACGCCTGTCGGTTTACCTGTCACTGATCTTTATACTTCTCTTCAACGTGGCGTTTTAGATGGAGTAAGTCTTCCATGGGATGCTGTAGGTGCATTTAAACTCAATGAACTTGTAAATACCCACACAAATATGCCTTTTTATAGTTCTGCTATCCTGGTTACTATGAACAAAGATAAGTATGAAAGCCTTTCTGACGACCTTAAAAAAGTCATCGATGACAACTCGGGTAAAATGATGGCTGCTATTGCGGGTAAAGTTTTTGATGGAGAGGACGCCAAATTTATGGCTGAGGCAAAAGCTAAAGGGGATATTATGATAGATATTCCTGATCCATTGAATGATCCTGCATGGAAAGGTCCGTTAGAAGCAGGTACTCAAAAGTACCTAAAAGATGTTGGAGATCTTGGATTGGATGCACAAAACGTTTATCAAAAAGCTAAAGAAGCCAGTGCTGCATGTAAGTCTTAAGCTGTAAAATTTCAAAACCAATTTTATATCAAAAGACATAATATATAACTAAATTTTAAAGGATTAAAATTATGAAAAATATTACGCATCCAACGGGACTCTTTGATAATAGTGCCAGAGATTATAAGCACATTACTGCTGTTCCCTTAGCATCGGCTATGGGAGCAGAAATACAAGGCGTAGATTTAAGCAACGTCAGTGATGACGTCATGGCTGAGATTCAAAATGCATTGTATAGGCACAAACTTATTTTTTTTAGAGACCAAGAAATCTCTTTTACGGATCATGAAAATTTAATACTTAAGTTTGGTGAGTTCGGAACGGATGCATACACCAAAGGTGTGGTTGGCCATGAGAATATTCAACCGGTCATTAAAGAAGCCACTGTTGAAACAAAAATGGTATTTGGAAGTGGCTGGCACACAGATTCAGCGTTTTTAGATTGTCCCCCTTCAGTGGCTATAAACTACGGAAAAGACATGCCTCCGTATGGCGGAGATACGTTATTTGCAAACTCTGTGCTAGCTTATAACAGCTTAAGCCCCGCAATGAAAAAGATGATAGATCCCCTCAAAGTATGGATGAGTGCGAAGCATGTTGTTGCCTCTATGCAAGCCGAAAGACAATCAAAGAAAGCAAGTGAGTTAGGAAGCCTTGAACTTGATGTAGATACCCAAAAGATGGTTGAAGGCACCTATCATCCATTGGTAAGAACACATCCTGTTTCGGGTGAAAAATCCCTATATGTTGACAAAACTTATGCCTGTGGGATAGAAGGAATGACCGAGGAAGAGTCATTACCTTTACTTGATTTTTTATCTAGCTTCGCTACCCAAGAATCTTTTGTCTGCAGGCTGAAATGGTATAACAATACATTAATTATGTGGGATAACAGAATCTGTCTACATCAAGCTTTTAATGATTATGATGGCTACAGAAGAGAAATGTATCGTGCAGTAGTAATGGGCGAGAAACCAGAATAAAAGGAGAATACCATGGAAGATATTTTTGCATCCACAGTGACCCCTCCTGGGTATAGTGACGTTGAATGGAAAGCCAGAATAGATTTGGCACTCTGTTATAGAATGGTTGATCATTATGGTTGGACAACCCAAGTTTATAATCACATTTCATACAGAATACCTGGGACTGAGCATTTATTAATTAATGCATTTGGACTTTTATATAGTGAAATTAAACCATCAAATTTAGTAAAAATCGATTTTGATGGCAATAAGGTTGATGATTCACCCTATCCCATAAATAAAGCGGGTAATGTCATTCATACGGCCATTCATAAAGGCAGGCCAGATATACATTGTGTTATGCATACCCACAATATTGATGTTCAAGCAGTGAGTTCTTTGAAATGTGGTTTCATTCCATTATTTCAAGAAGCGTTTATGTTTTATGACAGAATCGGATATCATGATTTTGAAGGAATTGTCTTAGATGCGAATGAACAGCAAAGGTTAGTATCTTCAATAGGACCTACGAATCATACTTTAATGCTTAAAAACCACGGTGTGATAACCACAGGTCCTGATGTTGCCTGGGCATTTATGCGAATGTACCAAATGATTCAAGGCTGTGCCGTACAGCTTAAAACTATGGCTTCAGGTGGAGAATTAAATGAAATCAGTGAAGAGGCTATGGAACTAACCAGAGAGCAGTTTGAAGGCGGTGATGCGCAAGCAGGTGCTCAAGTTAGGCTTCCCGAATGGCCGGCTTACTACCGACTGATGAACAGACTTGATCCAAACTGGGCTAAGTAGGGTAGAAGCAGGACGTATACTTTTAAAGTAAGCACGATTATTTTTTGATTTGGCGATGTTAACGAAGTAAAAAAAGACCCAAAACTTGGGTCTTTTTTTATTGTAAATAATATTTCAGACTAAGATATAAAATATACTGGTTTTTAAATTGATCTTAAACTGATTCAAAATAATAAAAACATATATCCAGATTGACAGAGGAATAGAAAAGGTATAAGTTAATTCACTATACGAACATTAATTCTAATATAGAACAAAATGAGACGTGCTAATAGAGCCATAAGGAGAAAAACATGACTGCAGTTTATATTTGTCATCCAAAGCGATCAGCAGTAGGCCGTTATGGTGGCTCTTTATCCGACATTCGTCCTGATGATTTGCTGGCACAAGTCATCAAAGCGGTATTGGACGATGCGCCTGACTTTGATCACAGTGCGATTGAAGATGTTTTCATGGGGTGTGCGAACCAAAGTGGTGAGGACAATCGAAATGTGGCACGCATGAGTAGCTTATTATCTGGTTTAACAGAAAAGGTGCCGGCAACGACCATTAATCGCTTATGTGGCTCTGGTCTGGATTCAGTAGGGACGGCTTTTCGTGCCATCGCTAGTGGCGAAATGGAATTAGCTCTCGCGGGTGGTGTTGAGTCAATGACCCGTGCGCCACTGGTGGTAGGTAAGCCAGAAAAGGCTTATGATCGTAACCAAACATTGCAGGATACCACCATGGGCTGGCGCTTTGTTAATAAAAAACTGGATACCATGTATGGTACAGAAGCAATGCCACGCACCGCGGAAAACCTAGCGGAAAAATTTAATATTTCTCGCGAAGATCAAGACGCTTTTGCGTTATGGTCGCAACAAAAAGCCGCACAAGCACAAAATGACGGTCGTTTAGCGGCTGAGATTACACCAATTACTATCGAGAGACGTAAAAAAGAACCGCTTATCGTTGATAAAGATGAACATCCACGTCCAGACGTCGATATGGCTGCTTTAGCGAAACTACGCCCGTTATTTGAAAATGGCAGTGTGACCGCGGGTAATGCTTCTGGTATCAATGATGGCGCAGCGGCGATGTTAATTGCTAGTGAAGCCGCAGTAAGAAAATATGGTTTAACGCCTATGGCAAAAATTGAGGGCATGGCCACTGCTGGTGTGCTACCAACGATTATGGGTATCGGTCCAGTACCAGCAACACAGAAATTATTAAAGCGTCTCAACATCAGTTTAGATGATATTGATATTATCGAACTCAATGAAGCGTTTGCAGCACAAGCATTGGCTTGTTCACGAGAGTTGGGGTTAGCGGATCATGATGCCCGCATTAACCCTAAAGGTGGTGCTATTGCATTAGGTCATCCGCTTGGTGCTTCTGGGACACGCATATTGATTTCTGCCATTCACGAATTACAACGTACCAAAAAAGATCGTGCGCTCTGCACCATGTGTATCGGCGTTGGGCAGGGAATTGCCTTGATAGTGTCACGAGTAGGAGAATAAGAATGACATTTTTAGCAACAGACGCCCATCTTATGGCGTATCAAGATAGCGGCGAGACCTATTTGCCAGCACTATTTATGGCGCATCCATTAGGGATGAGTCGTGACGTTTGGGATGAGGTCTGCGATCAATTACACGGACATTATCGTTGTATTCGCTGGGATTTACCGGGACACGGTAGCAGCGGAGTAGCACAACAAGGAGTATCAGCAGAAATACTCGCTCGTGATGTCCTCCACTTAGCAGATAGTTTAGAGATCCAGAGCTTTAATTTCATCGGAACTTCCATTGGTGGTGTCATTGGTCAAAGCTTATGTCAGATAGCACCACAACGTCTAGATCAAGTTTGCCTCACTAATACTGGTGCTGTCATTGGTACTAAGGAAGCATGGGCAGAGCGCGCTGAGAATGTACGTCGTTTAGGCTTGGCTGAAATGGTTGAAATGATTGTGCCGCGTTGGTTTTCGCCAGATTATGCCAAGCAGTATCCTGAAGTGTTACAAGGCTGGAAAATACAACTAGCACGCAGCGATAATGAAAGCTATGCGAAGCTATGCGAAGCCTTAGCACAAGTCGATAATCGTAAGAAATTAGCGGGTTATGCCGATAGCATTGCTTTATTGGCTGGTTCAGAAGACGTGTCTACACCACTAACAGCGTTAGAAGGATTGCAAACCGCTTTTCCTGATGCACAGTTAACTGTATTTGAAGGTTCGGGGCACGTGCCATCGATTGAAATGCCAAGTCAATTGGTTGATTATATTCAAACCAATGCTGCCCGCGCGACTGTTGGTGAAACAGGTATTACTTACGAGCAAGGGCTGGTACAACGCAAGCGTATTCTTGGTGAAGTGCATGTTGAACAAGCGACTAAAAATGCCACCACATTAGACAACCCATTCCAACAATTTATTACGCGTAATGCCTGGGGAGAGCTGTGGGGAGATAGCAGTTTAACGGTACAACAACGCAGTATGGTGACGACAGCTATATTAGCGGCGCTTGGACGTGATGGTGAGTTAGGATTGCATTTGCGTACCGCGCACCGCTTGGGCATTAGTGAAGCACAGCTGCGTCAGGTACTGATTCATGTGGCCATTTACGCTGGTGTACCAGCAGCCAATCACGCCTTTTCTTTAGCCAAAGATAATGGTTGGGGTGAATCAATTTCTTAATATTGTATATACTAAAAATATTCTATAAATAAAGTTCGCTTTATAAAAATGGAGATAACCATAATGACTCATAAATACCCTTATTTTCTTGCTCGTGATCGGTCATGGCAGCCGGCGCAATATACGCCAGGTTATAAAACATCAGTTGCGCGCTCACCCCGCCAAGCCTTAGTCAGTATTCAAAATGCGAGTCCCTCAGAACGTAGCGGTCCCGTTTTTAACGGGTTAGAGATCGGTCAATACGACAATGATCTATTGATGAATTTTCGTGCAGAAGGCGCTCAAGCAGGCCTGCCTATTGGTGAGCGCATTGTTATGCACGGTCAGGTGATTGATCAATTCGGTAAGCCCGTAGCCAATACTCTAATTGAGATGTGGCAAGCTAATGCTGGGGGTCGATATCGCCATAAAAAAGACAGCTACCTTGCCCCCCTCGATCCTAATTTTGGTGGGGTTGGGCGTTGTATTACCGATGCTGATGGTCGCTATCGTTTTCGCACGGTGCGTCCGGGGCCTTATCCGTGGCCAAATGGGGTTAATACTTGGCGTCCTGCGCATATTCACGTATCTGTCATGGGCGCATCGATCTCAACACGGCTGATCACGCAACTGTATTTTGAAGGTGACCCCCTCATTCCACAGTGTCCAATTGTACAAGTATTAAAAGATCCTGAAGCCGTTGAAACGATGATTGCACGCTTCGATATGTCTATGAGTAAACCTATGGATTACTTGGCATATCGTTTTGATATTGTCGTTCGCGGCGCATTACAAACCTATTTTGAGGAGTAAAACATGTATAGCCAATACAAATTACAAGATCAAACCGGTCTATTGCGTGAAACTGCCTCACAAACGGCAGGTCCTTTTGTTCATATCGGTTTAGCACTAGAAATCGCTGGATTTGAACCGCGAGCAGATGAAATATGGCAAGATTTGGCTAATAAAGATGCCGAAGGTGAGCATATTGAATTGGTGGGTTACGTCTATGACGGCAATGGTGATTTGGTGCGTGATGCCCTGATAGAAATATGGCAAGCGGACAGTCAAGGTCATTATCTGGCTGATTTTGACAATAAAAAACCATTTCGTAGTTTTGGTCGTAGCACCTGTGCTTTAGATGGAGAGTTTCATTTTAATACTGTCAAACCAGGTCAAGTTGATTTTGATGGCAAACTCATGGCCCCTCACGTCAACATCGCTGTTTTTGCCCGTGGTATTAATCTGCATCTGCAAACCAGAGCCTATTTTGATGACGAGCAAGAAAGCAATAAAAACTGCCCAATCTTAACATCTGTTCCATCATCAGAACGTCGACAAACCTTGATAGCCGTCAAAGAAGAAGGGAAAGGTAAACCTTGTTATCGTTTTGATATATGTCTACAAGGCGAGGGTGAAACTGTCTTTTTTGACTTTTAAATTCAAAGTATTTCATAAATAGTAAATACACTTAATTAGCAATCGCATTTAATTAGACAATGAGAGGGATTTCATGACTAAAAAAACTCAAGTGGCCATTATTGGCGCGGGTCCGTCGGGCTTATTGCTCGGTCAATTACTTACTAAAGCTGGGATAGACAATATTATTGTAGAGCGCCAAACCGCAGAATATGTTTTAGGACGTATCCGTGCTGGCGTTTTAGAACAAGGTACCGTAGATTTAATTCGTGAAGCGGGTGCAGGTGCGCGCATGGATGAAGATGGATTAATCCATACCGGGACTGACTTCAGTTTCCAAGGCGAGCACCATCATCTAGATATCGCAAAATATAGCGGCGGCAAACATGTGGTCGTCTATGGTCAAACCGAAGTGACTCGCGATTTGATGGATGAGCGTGAGAAAGACGGTGGCGTTACCATTTATAAAACAGATAACGTGAAGCTACACGATATTGAATCAGACAAGCCGTATGTTACTTACGAACATAATGGTAAATCGCTCCGTTTAGATTGTGATTATATTGCAGGCTGTGATGGTTTCCACGGGGTGTCGCGAAAATCTATCCCTGCCGATAAACTAGAAGAATATGAGAAAGTTTATCCATTTGGCTGGTTGGGTTTGATGAGTGATACCCCGCCAGTAAATGATGAACTGGTTTATTGTGCCCATGAGCGTGGATTTGCCTTATGTTCAATGCGTTCTCTAACTAGAAGTCGTTACTACTTACAAGTGCCTGACACCGATAAAATTGAAGACTGGAACGAAGAAAAGTTCTGGGATGAGTTGAAGCGCCGCATTCCACCAAAAATGGCTGAACGCTTAGTTACTGGCCCGGCCATAGAGATGAGTATTGCACCATTACGCTCTTATGTATGTGAGACCATGCAATATGGCAAGTTGTTTCTAATAGGGGATTCTGCGCATATCGTACCACCAACAGGCGCTAAAGGACTGAACCTTGCTGCGAGTGATGTGGAAACTGCATTCCGTTTATTTGTAAAAATATATAAAGAAGGGCGTACTGACTTAATTCCACGCTATCAAGAAGTATGCCTAGCACGTGTTTGGAAATCGGTACGCTTCTCTTGGTGGATGACCACGCTCTTACATCGTTTCCCAAGTGCCAGTCGTTTTGATTTTCGGGTACAACAAGCGGAATTTGACTACTTCATTAATTCGGAAGCAGGGAAGACAAACATTGCTGAGAATTATGTTGGGTTATCACTTGAGGAATTAGAATAAACAACTCAGGTTGGCTATTCTGATCGTTGAAGTTAGTGAGTGTTATCTACTTATACGTTCGAGATATTATAGGCTATTGCGTAACATAGCTTACTATTTCAGGAGGGTATATTTGTAGGTGTAACCCTTTTTATACAGGATAATTCAATGTTAAATAAAGTGACAGAATCTGCCGCCGAAGCCGTGAATAATATCAATGATGGGGCGACCATCTTGATAGGCGGTTTTGGATTGGCAGGCCAACCAGCAGAATTGATTGATGCGTTGATCGAGCATAATGCTAAGAATCTAACGATTGTTAGTAATAATGCGGGTAACGGTGATACGGGACTGGCTTTGTTATTAAAAGCAGGGTGTGTGCGTAAAATTATTTGCTCTTTCCCGCGTCAACATGATTCGTATATCTTTGATGATTTATACCGAGCTGGAAAGATTGAACTTGAAGTGGTGCCGCAAGGGTCGTTGGCGGCACGACTTGAAGCGGGTGGGAGCGGTCTTGGTGCTATTTATACACCGACCGCGTATGGAACACTGCTTGCCGAAGGTAAGGAAACGCGCACCATTGATGGCGTGAATTATGTGTTGGAATATCCGATTAAAGGTGATTTTGCCCTTATCAAGGCATTTAAGGGTGATCGCTGGGGTAACTTAACTTATCGTAAAGCTGCACGCAACTTTGGACCTATTATGGCTACGGCATCGAAGCATACGATTGCTCAAGTCAGTGAGGTAGTAGCATTAGGTGCTTTGGATCCCGAACATATTATTACACCGGGTATTTTCGTCCATGAAGTCGTGTGTATGGGAGCAAAGACATAATGAATAATTATACACCCTGGTCCGTTGATGAGATTGCCAAATGGGTTGCTCAAGATATTGAAGAAGGCATGTATGTTAATTTGGGTATTGGTCAGCCAACGAAGGTCGCTGGCTTCTTGCCTGATGACAAAGATATTTTTTTACACAGTGAAAATGGTGTTTTAGGGATGGGACCTGAACCTGTAGAGGGTGAAGAGGACGGCGATTTGATTAATGCTGGTAAACAGTACATTACTTTGCTTAAAGGCGGTAGTTACTTTCACCATGGCGATTCCTTTACTATGATTCGCGGTGGCCATATTGATCTATGTGTCCTTGGTGCCTTTGAAGTTGCTGAAAACGGAGATATTGCTAACTGGTTTTTAGGTCGACAACAAGACATTCCAGCAGTGGGTGGTGCAATGGATTTAGCCGTTGGTGCTAAAGAAGTTTATGTGATGATGGACCATGTTAGCAAAAATGGTGCACCTAAAATTGTTGAGACCCTCAGTTTACCCATCACTGGTGAAAAATGTGTCGATCGAATCTATACTGATTTAGCGGTGATTGATGTTACCGATCAGGGATTGGTGGTTCGTGAGATGGTCGCTGGTTTAACTTTTGATGAGTTACAAGCCAATACGGGTGCTAAGCTAATACAATAATGATTTAGAACACGACCTAAAAGCAGTAAAATATCTAACCATCAAGAAAGGATTCTAAGATGAAAAGAAATCTATCTTCTGGAGCACTGCAAGCTGCTCTGCCTACCATGTCTAGCTACTCCAATAGCATTTCATCAGATTTTGATGAGGTAGGAGATGTCACATGGTATTTTTAGTCAAAGTCAGTCGCTTTATTGCAAGGATGTGCGAGTTCATTGGTGGTGTCAGCTTAATCATCATTGTGGTCGCCACCATTG
>NZ_JBEOPF010000003.1:0-321746 GCF_040309805.1 Psychrobacter sp. CAL346-MNA-CIBAN-0220
GGTAGGGGTAGCTGGACTCGAACCAACGGTGTCAGGATCAAAACCTGATGCCTTACCAACTTGGCTATACCCCTATAATATCTAGGTTATGCAAGCGTTGTGGTCTAATAAAAAAATATTAGAATAACGCTACTACCTTTTTAATCGTTTAAAAAACAGCTGAACCGTCTAAAAACAACATTTCCTAACGGTGTTCGTTGCGAACTATACCGAAACTGGGAGGGTATTGTCAATTGCTATAAAACAAGTAGCTATTTATGCTAGCACCTATCATAACTATGAATCAAGCAATACAAACTAAAAATATGGTAGGGGTAGCTGGACTCGAACCAACGGTGTCAGGATCAAAACCTGATGCCTTACCAACTTGGCTATACCCCTATATTCGCGACCTATTATAAATAAATATTTCGATATTGCAAGACATTTGCGTCTTTTTCTAGTTTTATATTCATAATCGGCCAATACCAGCGCTATTCTAGCAAATTAATGACGCTAAGCCTACCGTTGTTAATGATTTATATTTATATTACTCTCGTAAATTATTTACCAAATAAGCGGAGCAAGGTGCGCCAGCTATCCAGCTTGTTAACATTTGAATATCGTCAGTAACTCCAGGATCTAGTGGCAAAAATACGGCGCTACCTGAGCCGGTCATCCGTGCCACCCCTAACGCTTGCGTTTCTAAATCGCGCAAATATTGCAAGGCTTGGGTTACTGCAGGCGCAAGGTACTCAACCACTGGGGTAAAGACATTACGATAAGGGGCGCAGAGCGCCTGGGTATAGTACGCTGACTGCTCGCTAATAGTCGCTGGGGTAAGAGGTTTCATATTGCGGCGTAGCTTGGGATGGACGAATAGCTGGGCGGTATTGATATGGGCGTTTGGGGTCAATAATAAGTATTGTTGGTCAGGCAAGTCAATGGGCGTCAGCTGCTCACCAATGCCCATCGCAATAGCATCTTGCCCAAAAATAAAGATCGGTACATCTGCACCAAGTGATGTTCCAATAGTACGCAGCTGTGCGTTACTAAAAGACAGCTGCCAAAGCTCATTGAGTACTAACAAGGTAGTCGCCGCATTGGATGAGCCGCCGCCTAAGCCTGCACCCATCGGCAAGCGTTTATCTAGGGTAATCCTGACTTGCTGTAGTCGCGTGGGAAGTTTTTGCTGCTGGATCGCAGTTGCCAACAGCGCGCGTGCTGCTTTAATAATCAGGTTATCATCTATACTAGCAGTAATGGTCTCAGCACCTGTCAGTGTCAGCAGCTGAAAGCACAGTTTGGTTGCTTGCTGCGAACGTAGCTCAGATAGTTTTAGAGTATCTCCTAAGTCAGATAAAGGTAACATCTCGCTATCCGAATCTACTTTATTTTTATGACCAAACTCGGTAGTGGACAGCATCGCAGCTGGCAAAAAATGTAGATAATCGCCCCAATCGAGCAAGCGAAATACAGTTTGCAAATTATGATAGCCATCGGTGCGCTTACCAGTAATATGCAAAAATAGATTAATTTTTGCAGGCGATAAACGCGTAATAACTTCGTCTGAAATCGTTATATTTTGAGTCATAAGTTACTGTGTTTATAAGCTCTCAGTATTGGTAAAGGAGACAGCATTCATTAACCATTTATAATCACTATATTATTGGCTTTGATGATTGCTTTAATGATTAATGGTCATGACTACTTTGTGGCCTTGGGTTTGGGTGGCGCTGATTTTGCTAGGCAGTTTATCGCTGCTCTTATAAGTAAAATTTGCGGTCCATTCACCATTGACTGAGCTGATCAAACGATTTTGTGCATCAACTTGTGGTGCGCTATCAGAAGGGGCGGAGCGTCCAGAAATCCAATAAGGCATCTGCGAGATGGGCGCTTGCCAGCCAGTGGCTTTCTCTAGCAAGGTTTCAGGGTTTTCCGCAGTTAAAGTGCCGGTTTTTTCACTGACCAAAGTCGCAGTCTGGCCGTCGTATTCGATATTGGTCTTGCCAATACCTAGTGCACCAATCAGCTCAATAGCAAAGCGCTCGTCTTGCTGTGCCCACGCATAAAATGCACTACCGCCTTGGGTGTCAGTACTGGCTGAGCTGTTAGCAGGCACGTTCTTTGGCATGGTCACACCAATTTTACCAGTAATATTAAAATTATTAAGATTTTGGGCTTGCACGACAGGCGTAGAATTAGTGGTGGCCTGCGCACCTTGTAGTGATTGACAACCGGAGATGAATGCCAATGCAGCGGTAAGGGCACTGAACGCAGCTAACTTAGCCGGTTTATTGGGGAATGTTGTTAAAAGCGCTGACATGATTTTTCCTCAAGAATTACAAATTTAAAGCAGTTAAAAGTGTTTGAGTGCTCATAGAACATAAAAAACAGCTTAAGCTATTTTTGTTACTCAGTTATGGTCTGTTGTTAGTGATTTATAAGTGTCACGTACAATCAGCTTATTGTCGCTAGTCAGTTGATCAAAAATAGTCTATGATTTTTATAGGGATTTGCTAAAGAATTCGACTCAGTTATCCACAGACCCGCATGTGCGCGCGTTTATTTCCATTTTATCAAATCACCTCTTATCCTGTCTCACAAGATAATTAATACAGCTGCACGTGGTCATTGACATTATGTTGCCCAAATGAGAAACGCTGCTGTAAATCAGCCAATAGAGCGTTGACTTTACCATTCTCACCCAAGCCTTGATAAGCGCGTAGCAAGAGGACGCCTGAACGTAGGGTGGGCAGCACATCATAAGGGATTTGTAGATAATTAATAACTTGGGTGTACTGGTCATTAGCTAAAGCATTACTAGCAAGTACATTCAATGCTTGCAAGTGTAGCTCATTATCGTAACGTGGGTCATCATAGCGAATTTGAACGATAGTTTGCGCAAGCTCTAAACCTTGCTCAGAGTCACGATTATTGGCTAAAAGCAGTTGCGCGTAGCTCAGCTGATAAGACAGATTTCTAGAATCTAGCGCTTGCAAATGATTGAGCAAGGTACGTTTGATCACATAGTCATTGCGATCATCAAGCAGTTGGGCGCGAGCAAAGAGTATGATTTCACTATCAGGATACTTGCGATTGGCACGAGTCAGCAGTCGTAGCGCTTCCGCAGTTTCATCTTGTTGCCATAAAATATCCGCCTGCAAAACATAAGTTTCAGGGGCAAAGACTTCAAACTGTTGACGCAGTTTTTCTAGAGTCGCTATTGCAGCTTCGATATTGTTATCAAGTAGCTCAAAAGCGACGACTTTTTTACGTGCAGCCAGAACTAAGTCCTTTTGCATAACGCCATTAAGATAGTATTTAGCTTGTTCAAAGTTCTGCTGGCGCTCCGCACTGATACCTAGATAATAATAAGCTTGATCAAGATAAGTAGGGCTTTTTGCCAATATATTGAGCAAGTGATCAGCGCTGCGATACTCTTCAACATCCAAGCTAACCAATGCTGCTAATAGGGTAATTTCAGCATCATCCTCAAAGCGGTTATGGGCGTCAAGTAATAGCTGCCAGGCCTCGGTGCTTTGCTTCAAGTCAAGCAAATAGCGAATCTCGTATAGATATAGGCTTTTGCTGCTAGGGTTACGCAGGCGGGCTTGGCTGACATAATTAACAACAGTCTCAGCAGGCTCAATTTTACGTAAAATATCCGCTTTTAAAGTGATAAAAGGCACATAATCAGGCTGACGTATCAAAGCACGATTAATATGAACGAGCGCGATTTCTGGTTCATTGAACTGATAGAGCAAGCCAGCTTTTAACACCGATAATGACGCATTTTGCTCACTATCAATAGGTTGCAAGGCGGCCAGCAATTCGCGCTGATCACTGTCCGTATTAGGATAAATACCAATTAATATTTCACTTAAGTCTGTACGTGGATCATAGCGTAAGATACGACTTAAGGTTTCGCTGGCTAGCGCATAATCATGCGCTTTAAGCGCTAAATGTGCCACATAAAACCAAGCAGGAACGTGATCGGGATTTTGATCTTGCCATGTTCTGGCAAACTGTAGTGAAGAGCTGACGTTTTCACTACGTAGTGATAAACTAAGGGCACGCTCAAATACAGCAGTGGCATCTTCTTTAAAAGATTGCTGTTTATAGATAGTAACGGCACGGCGGCTATCACCGCGATCAGCTGCAAACTCAGCATCTAATAGCGCGTAGAGGCTAGGCTCAGTAAGCTCAGGTTTCAATATAGTCGCTGGTGGTAAGCTATTAATATTAACCACTTTTACCACTTGCTTACCTTCAGGACTTTTAGTTGAACTATCAGTTGAACCACCGATTAATTGGGTGTCCGTATCAGTTGATATTGGTGCAAATACTGAGTGGTTTTGCGCTTTTATACTTTTATCATTGTTAGGCTCTTTATCACTAGTAGTAGATACAGCAGTTACTGCAGGTTGCGGTGACCAGGTATCAAATAACGGTTTGGACAGCGCCCCATGAGCAGGTGTTCCCAGACACAGACAAAGAGCCAACACGAAGGTTAGCTTATGGCGCTGGCACAGTCGCTCTATGATGACCTGCAATGAAGCCTGCAGGTTGGACTGATCGCTATGCGCAGGTTTTGAATGGAACGATGACCCAAAAAAAATCATAGATAGTGGTATTTACCATTAAAAAAGACACTTTATTATAAAATCGGATGACCACGCTAAACAATAGTACTCGTGTTACCTAATAATGGGTATGCTTGCTGTCAATTAAAAGCGCAGACAGCGGTTGATTTGTCGCCTATCTGCCCAGATACAAGCAAATAGCTGCCCGTACTGCTGGGTGAGTATTAAATAAAGCCCATAACAATGATATAATAAGCGGTTTTATATTTATAGCATTTGCTATTTAACCTATTCAAATCAATGACGCTGCATTATATATGCACTGGCTTGCGTGTATCCGTAGTGTTTTTTTAATCGCGGCTTGTAGCAGCAATACTAAGGTTTAGCACATCAATGAGCGTCATGTTTATGGTCTATCAATAATGAGATTAGTGGTCATTGGGGTCAATCACAAAACCGCACCAGTCGCTTTACGTGAGCGCTTGGCATTTGTGGGTGATGACCTGAACGCTGCACTTAGTGAGCTCAAAGGCTTTACCGATGGTAGTGTGATTGTCTCGACTTGCAACCGTACTGAAATCTATGCGCTAGTACCGCAAGCTGACGATACGATAACTAATCTCGCGTCTACGACAGCTCTTCACCATAAATCTCTTAATAATAGGTCTCAGAGTAGTAGCGTAACCCTTAGTTCTGGCGTAACCACAGCTGAGATGAATGCCCATGTCATGCAAATCAAAACGTGGCTTGCTAATTTTAAGCAATTACCGCTAACTGAGATAGAGCCGTATCTATATGTCCATCGCGATACTCATGCGATAACCCATTGGTTACGAGTTGCTGCGGGCCTTGATTCTATGATTTTAGGTGAGCCACAGATACTTGGACAAATAAAGCAAGCGGTACAATTAGCGCAAACTGAGCAAGCACTGAGCAAGCAGCTAGGCTGGGTTATTGATCAGGTGTTTGCGGCCTCCAAACGCGTGCGTAATGAGACCCAAGTGGGCGCCCATGCGGTATCGCTGGGCTTTGCTGCTGCCAAGCTCGTCACCCAGATTTTTGCTGATCTGGCCAATCGTACACTACTAATAGTTGCCGCAGGCGAGATGAATCGCTTGGTTGCCACCCATATCGCAGGTCTTGGCGTCGGACGAATTATTATCTGTAATCGCAGTCCTGAGCGTGCTGAAGCCTTGGCTGCTGAGTTGCGCCAACCTAATCGACAGGTAGAAGTCAGGTCTTTAAAAGAGCTGCCGCAAGTGCTTGCAGAAGCTGATATTGTTAGTAGTTGTAGTGGTAGTATGGACTTGCTGATTGATAAAACCATGACTGCCCAAGCGCTTAAACGCCGCCGCTACCAACCGATGTTACTGATAGATTTGGCAGTACCGCGTGATATTGACTCGTCCATCAGCCGTATGGATGCTGTATATTTATATTCAGTTGATGACTTACAGCATGTTATCGCGGGTAATATTGAGCAGCGCCGACAAGCAGCAGTCGATGCTGAACTGCTAGTCAGTCAACTGGTTGTTGAGATGGAGCGGCGTTTCCAAGTACGGCAAGTCGGTAAAGACATTCAGCATTATCGTACCCGCACTCATGAGCAAGTAGACAAACTACTTCATGAGTCCATCGCTCAGCTTGAACAGGGTGAGGTCAGTGCTGAGGATATCATCACTGAGCTATCAAGGCGTCTTACTCAAACTTTGACCCATGCACCCTCGAAATTAATGCGTAAGGCTGCTCGTGAGGGCGATAGTGAATTATTAGACTTTGTGGTTTCAGGGCTACACGACGCTTACCGTCATCGCTAAGAAGGGCTCACTATTGGCCAGTTAGATAATAATTAACTAGACTCTGGGGCTTGATGTTTTTCTAGTCAACAATTCATTGTCAACTACCATTATCAGTGCTAATATCAAGCTATCACGCTTGTATTAAGTTATGATGCTATTAAACGCTAAACAAAGACCTATCTAATAAAGTCACATTTAGTCAGATCACCAGTTACCATTATCATCTGCCTGCCACTGCGCAGCTACTATAATGGCGCTGATGTTCTATGCACTCTTGTATAGAACATAAACCAACAACGGCAATAGCGCTAGGATAAAGTGCTATATCGTCCAGCCCATGTCGTACCTTCTAGTAACACCCTTAGTAGTACCTATAGCTAGCAACACTTATAGCGGTATCCAGTGTCTTTATGTCACTCAATAAAGCTATATTTATAACTAAGTTTTAGCTGTGCCCAAATTATTAACAATATCTAAAGAATCTAACAACAAACAAGGAATGTCCTATGTCTGCATTACGTCAAGATATCGATCCAGAAGGTTTATTAGAGTATTCAGTGGTTTATACTGACCGCGCCCTTAACCATATGTCAAAAGCTTTTCAACAAGTGATGAATGACTTATCAAGTAACCTGAAATCAGTCTATAACGCTGATGCCGTGGCTATTGTTCCCGGCGCTGGTACTTATGGTATGGAAGCAGTTGCAGCGCAACTGGCTCGTGACCAAGACTGCCTAATCATCCGTAACGGTTGGTTTAGCTATCGTTGGACGCAAATTTTAGAAAAAAACAACATCGGTAAAACAACGACCGTATTGGCCGCTGACCGCACTGAAGATACAGATGCGCCAAAGCCATTTGCGCCCGTTGATATCGAAACTGCGGTTGCCAAAATCAAAGAGCACAAGCCTGGCATCGTCTTTGCTCCGCATGTTGAAACCTCAGCCGGTATCATTTTACCCAATGACTATATTAAAGCCTTGAGCGACGCCGTTCATAGCGTCGGCGGTTTATTGGTTATCGATTGCATCGCGTCAGGTTGCGTGTGGCTGGATATGAAAGCGCTTGGTATTGACGTGCTTATCAGTGCTCCGCAAAAAGGCTGGAGCAGCACCCCTTGTGCCGGTTTGGTTATGCTTAGCGAAGCAGCTGTCAAAAAAGTAGACAGCACTGAATCAAATAGCTTTAGCTTAGATTTAAAACAGTGGTTAAACATCATGCGCGCTTATGAGAATGGTGGTCATGCTTATCATGCAACGATGCCGACTGATAGCTTACGTCAGTTCCGCGACACCATTAACGAAGCCAAAGAAATCGGCTTTGATACACTATGTGACGCGCAGTGGGAACTTGGCAACAAGATCCGTGAAGTGTTAGAGTCTAAAGACATTCAAAGTGTTGCTGCTGAAGGCTTTAAAGCACCAGGCGTGGTGGTTTCTTATACCAGTCGTGATGACATGCATAAAGGCACTGCATTTGCTGAGCTTGGTATGCAAATCGCTGCTGGTGTGCCGCTTAAATGCGGCGAGCCTGAAAGCTTCAAAACTTTCCGCTTAGGCCTATTTGGTTTTGACAAATTGACTGATGTCGATGGTGCCGTTGAGCGTTTTGAATCCGTACTTGATAAAGTATTGGCTAAATAAACTTATTAATTTGGCAAGCGATTTGTGAATTAGTACAATTAATACTAAGCAGTATAGAAAACTAAACCTAAGAAAAATACTGAGCCGCCGCGTTCAGTATTTTTTTACCTATTTATTATACTTTATTATATAATGTGTTTTTATAAATAGAATTTTAAAGCAAGTATTAATAATCAACAGTTAGTAAACATTAAGTTAGGTAATCCGTTATGAGTATACAAATAGACTGGCAGGCGTTTACCCCAATATCCTTAATGGGTGGTGTGATGATAGGGGTGGCGACCGTAATCTTGCTACTAGGCATTGGGCGTATTGCCGGTATCAGTGGTATTGGCGCAAGCTTGCTCAAACCCAAACGTGTAGAGGCATGGCAAGTATTGTTTATACTGGGACTCATTGTTTCGCCGTTGTTGTATAGGCTGGTGGCCCCGCTACCTATGATGCAAATCACCAGTTCTTTGCCGTTATTAATTGGCGCAGGATTGCTGGTAGGTTTTGGCACACGGTTAGGGTCAGGGTGTACTAGTGGTCATGGTATTTGTGGTAATGCGCGCTTATCTCCCCGTTCAATGGCGGCAACGGTGGCTTTTATGGGTTTCGGTGTTATCACCGTTTATATTGGTCGGCATCTATTTGGGCTGATCTAAACGCTGACTGATACTTAGCATATTTTGACACTATAAGATCTGTTATACCGATTTTAATATTAATATGAAGCAATGATAATAAGAGACGATGATGCTAAAAAACATAATTGGGCTAGTAGCAGGGTTATTATTTGGGTTTGGTCTACTGATATCAGGCATGACTGATCCTGTTAAAGTACAAGGATTCTTGGACGTTTTTGGCGCATGGGATATCTCATTAGCGCTAGTGATGGGTGGTGGATTAATAGTGGCCATCGTTGGGGTACAACTGGCCAAGCGCCAGGGTAATAGCTGGATTGGGACACCGATAGACATGCCAACTAATACCATTATTAATAAAAAACTATTAATCGGTGCGATGTTATTCGGTATTGGTTGGGGTTTGGTTGGTATTTGTCCAGGACCAGGGATTGTGTTGCTCGGTACCGGACAATGGCAAGCTTATGTCTTTATCCCAGCAATGGTACTGGGAATGTTGATATATCAGGGGCTCGAGCCTAAGCTTAATTAAATAGCAGGCTTTATCTATTCTGACTTAAAAAAAACATATTTAAAAAATACGGTTAGTAAAAAGGGACGCTTAAACAATAATTTTAAGCGTCCCTTTTTGTTAAGTGCTTATGGTCTTTTGAATAACAAGCTGCTTACTCTGATTGGTGGGTGACTTTAGATGTTTCATGTGCCAAAGATTTTGCTGCTTGGCGCAATTCGAACTTTTGCACTTTACCGGTACTGGTTTTTGGGATTTCAGCAAAGATAATATGCTTGGGCACTTTAAATCTTGGCAGATGTTGGCGGCAATGCTCAATCACCGTATCACGCTGTAAAGTACTGCCTTCATGAATTTCAATAAACGCAATCGGTACTTCACCCCATTTATCGTGCGGTGCGGCAACGACCGCGCAACTTTGGATAGCCTCCATTTTATATAAGACGTTTTCGACTTCAATACTGGAGATATTTTCACCACCAGAGATGATAATATCTTTAAGCCTATCCATGATTTTGATATAACCATCGGGATATTTGACCCCTAAATCTCCAGTACGGAACCAGCCATTAGCAAAGGCGGCTTCAGTGGCTTTGCGACTTTTTAGGTAACCTTTCATCACCATATTACCGCGCAATGCCAATTCGCCCATTTCTTCGCCATCGTCTTTTACTGGTTCAGTGGTCCCTTGTTTAAAGACCTCAAAACCAGTCATTAAATGTGAGGTTACACCTTGGCGCGATTTCTTTTGCGCACGTTCGGCAATGGTAAGCTGGCCCCACTCCTCTTGTTCTGCGCAAATCGTCACCGGCCCGTATACTTCGGTAAGACCGTAAGTGTGGGTGATAGCGAAGTCCATCTCTTCCATTTGTGTGAGCATAGTTTCAGATGGCGGTGCACCTGCAACCCAACCTTTGACTTTATGGCTAATCGCTGCTTTATATTCTGGCTTACCGCCAGCTATCATATTATGTACCACAGGCGCAGCGCAATAATGAGTCACTTGGTATTTAGCAATCATTTGCAAAATCAAATCGGCATCAATCTTACGTAGGCAGACATTGACCCCAGCGCGCTCAGCAATAGACCACGGAAAGCACCAGCCATTGCAGTGAAATAATGGCAGCGTCCACAGATATACTGGATGCTTGGGCATATCCCAGTCTAATATATTTGAAACCGCGTTTAATGCGGCGCCGCGATGATGGTAAACCACGCCTTTTGGAGTACCGGTGGTGCCAGAGGTATAATTGAGCGCAATCGCATCCCACTCGTCTGTTGGTCGCTCCCAATTATCTAAACTGTCTGAGCTAGCAATTAATTCTTCATAGGTCATTTGCCCGAAACGTTCCACCTCTATCGCGTCATCGGTGACATGAATGATCATCAAATCGGGAAAGGTTTCAGTGATAATTTCAGCGTGCTCAGCAAACTCACTATCTAAGATTAGAACTTTGGCTTCAGCATGTTGCAGACAAAAAGTCAGCGCATTGATATCCAAACGGGTATTTAAGGTGCAAAGAACCCCGCCCGACATCGGTGCGCCAAACGCGCATTCTATCATTGCTGGGATATTGGGCATCATGACTGCGACCGTATCGTTTTTATCAATACCCAGTTTACGTAGACCATCGGCCAGTTGTCGGCAACGAATAAAGGTTTGTTGCCACGTTTGAGTCAGATTATTAGCATTGAGGTCATCATAAATAATGGCGGTTTTATCAGGATAAACCTGCGCACTACGAATAATAAAATCAATAGGGGTAAGCGGTTGATAGTTGGCAGGGTTTTTATTGAGACCCGTATGAAAGTCAGTCATGGAGATAGTCCTTTATCGTGTCTGTTATATCAAAGCGCTTGAGAGGATAGGTCGATAAGATAAACCATAGTGGTTGATAGGCGCTCATTTATTATAGAGAATGGTACGCCAGAAATCAGCCTATTTTGTACAGATAACTTAACGACGGCTATTTTTAGTCCCCACTATTGTCTGCTACTACTAGCAATAAGGCAACACCAATTATTTTATAGCGTTTCGCAATAGAAGCCATTAGCAATAGAGTATAAAAAATTATTAATCACTGAGCAGTCGTTTGTCTGCGTAGCTGATAATAATGGCATTATGTTACGATAGAATTAAAGTTAGATTTTGAACTGTTTTCGCTATATAAACCATTGATTCATAAGGATAATGAAATGAGTGCCAGCCTTGATGCCGCCAGCCAGACAAATAAAAGTGCTAAAAATACTGATCGTATCTCCACCAGTGATACCGCTATTGATGCTGCTAACGCCTCCGAGTATTACCCACATTTATTTCAGCCGTTAGATTTGGGCTTCACCATTTTAAAGAACCGATTGGTCATGGGTTCTATGCATACGGGGTTAGAGGACCGCTTTTATAACTATGGCAAGCTTGCGGCTTATTTCGCTGAGCGTGCCAAAGGCGGCGTAGCAATGATGATTACTGGTGGTATCTCGCCCAACCGTGAAGGTTGGCTGCTACCGGCAGGCGGCACCATGAACAGTAAAATGGATGTCATGAACCATCAACGTGTGACCCGCGCTGCCCATAAATATGATAGCAAAATTATCATGCAAATCTTACATAGTGGTCGTTACGGTTATCACCCGTTTGTGGTGTCATCAAGTCCGATTAAGTCGCCAATCTCACCATTTAAACCGCGTAAAATGAGTATTAAAAATATCGAACAGACGGTTGATGATTATGCACGCGCCGCACGATTGGCCAAGCAAGCAGGCTATGACGGCGTTGAAATTATGGGCTCTGAAGGCTATTTGCTTAATCAATTTTTATCCAGCCATGTCAATAAACGTAGCGATATTTATGGCGGCGATATTCATGGGCGTATGAAGCTGGCGGTTGATATTGTCAAAGCGGTGCGCGCAGCAGTGGGTGATGACTTTATTATCCTGTTTCGCTTATCGGTCATTGATTTGGTCAAAGATGGCAACGTCATGGATGACGTCATCATCGTTGCTAAAGCGCTAGAAGTAGCGGGCGTCACTATTATGAATACTGGCATCGGCTGGCATGAAGCACGAGTGCCAACGATTGTAACCAGTGTACCACGAGCAGCCTTTGTGGACTTTACCGCTGAAATCAAAAAACATATTAGCATTCCAATGATGGCGGCCAATCGTATTAATATGCCTTATACCGCTGAGGATATCGTTGCCAGTGGTCAGGCAGATTTGATTCAAATGGCGCGTCCGTTCTTGGCGGATCCAAACTGGGTTAATAAAGCCAAAAACGGTGAAGCCGATCGTATTAATACCTGTATTGCTTGTAACCAAGCCTGTCTTGACCATACCTTTGAGAATAAACGCTCAACTTGTCTGGTCAATCCGCAAGCCTGTTATGAGACTGAACTGATTTATAAGAAAACTAAAAAACCCAAAAAAGTCGCCGTTATTGGTGGCGGGGTAGCTGGAATGTCAGCGGCACATGTGGCAGCCTTGCGCGGACATGAAGTGACTTTATATGAAGCCAAAGATATCTTAGGCGGGCAGTTTAACTACGCCAAAGTCATTCCCGGTAAAGAAGAGTTCTTTGAAACCATTCGCTATTATATTAATGAGCTTGAGCATTTGAGGGTTGAGATCAAGCTGAATACTAAAGTAGACAAGGCGCTATTAGAAGCTGGCAAGTTTCATCATGTTATCGTGGCAACTGGTGTGGTGCCGAAAAGTTTGGCAGGTAAATTGGAAGGCGCAGATTTGCCGCAAGTGATGAGCTATGCAGAATTGCTATCTGGCCAAAAAGCAGTCGGTAATACCGTGGCGGTCATCGGTGCGGGCGGCGTTGGCTTTGATGTGAGCGAGTACCTCACGGCTCGTCATGGTCAGCCATTAGATGAGCTGCCGCCTGAAACTCTAAAAGACCCAAGCTATCGCCCAAAAGCACAATCGGTTAGAGAATGGCGTGAAGAGTGGGGCGTGACTGCTGACCCTGACTATCAAAGTGATGGCGGCTTAATTAAACCAGAAGGCATTACCCCAGTACGGCAAGTGTATTTGATGCAGCGTACCAAAGGGCGTTTAGGCGGTGGTCTGAATAAAACGACCGGTTGGGTACACCGTGCCCATGTTAAGTCGCATGGCGTTATTCAAGTGTCCGGGTTACAGTATGAAAAAATCACTAATGAAGGCATTTGGATAACCAATAACCAAGGTCAAAGTCAGCTATTGCGTGTTGATAGCGTAGTCGTCTGTGCTGGTCAAGAATCGGTGGTAGATTTGATGCCTAACGTTGGTGATGCGCCTGATGCGCAATATCATCTTATCGGTGGTGCAAAACTAGCAGCTGAGTTGGATGCAAAACGCGCCATTCGTGATGGGGCTGAGGTTGCGGCGGGGATTTAAGAGCTACTATAGATTAGAGGCGTGAAAGAATAGGTGGTGGGTTAGTTTATCCTGCCACTTTTTTATAGTTGGAATTTAGCCGTTTTTAGGGTGGGTTACGCTATGGTTGACCCATCCTACGCTTGATTCTTAGATCCTGTTAATGCCAAAATTTATATCAGTTTCTCCATCATGTTAGGATATTGAATCCAACGGTAATTATCAACTTTGAACTCTCTCACATGAGTAAAATCAGACCAAATTAACTTACTACCCTTTGTCCATTTTAGAGAACGGATTCGAGTATTAACGAGCAATCTCTCCTGATCTGTTGCCAGTCTTAATCCTCCTAATTTGGTATATAGTCTTACACCCGGATAATCATTAAACTGTCCTTTTATAAAAGATGACAACCAAAAGAATTTGCTTGAATTCACTGCACTAATACAAACATTGTTGTTCAGTTTTAAATTTTCTGCCAGCTGTTGAGAGAAAGAATCAAATAGAAATCCTGTTCCATCTTCATTTAGAAAAACAGTTCCTATTGGGGTAATATTTGGTACTCCCTCTTTAGAAACACTTGCAATATTTGCGTGCATATTTGATTTTTGTGATTTAGAAAAGACTTTTTTGATTGCATTCCAATTGCTTAAATCTATATTCATTTTTACAAGTCCTGTTTACATTGTTGAGTGGGTTACCCAAATATATTTCGACTCTAAGTCTTAAAGCTAAATGCCTGATTATACTAGACTAGTAAGCGTAGGGTGGGTTAGCCAAAGCATAACCAACCAAATCTATAACTTTGATATTCAACGGTAGGTTACGTTTAATCCTTACTATTTATAAGAGCTTAATAAGTCTAACCTAGCCTTATTTACCTACCATGTACCGATATTCTCCATCGAAATCCATGGCTCAAGAGGTTCTAATCGCTCATCATCTTGAAGTAGTTCGATTGAGATATTGTTGGGGTCTTTAACGAAAGCCATATACCCATCTCTAGGCGGTCTTAATATGTCGACACCCGCTTTCATAAATGTTTCGCATTGCTCATATATGTTGTCAACTCTAAAGGCAAAGTGCCCAAAGTTGTCTCCGTTGGTGTATTCTTTTTCATCCCAGTTATGAGTAACCTCAATCTCTGGCGCACCGTCATGAGTCGCTAAAAAGTATAAGCTGAACCTACCTACTTCAGAGTCCTTCTTCCTAAGAAGCTCTAAACCCATAAGCTCACAATAGAAATGTAAAGTGTCCTCTAGTTTGTTGGTTTTAATCATTGCATGTAAATATTTCATAAAAATACCTTATAATTTATAGTTGTCTGAAAAAATTTAGCTGTAAAATTTTAATTGATAGCTACAGCTTTGAATGAATCTATATACTATTTTTATGCTTTCTTCATTAAACACTCAAAACCTAACCTTGCATCTCTCCAACCAACCCCTTCTCAAAATTATCAACTTGCGCTTGTTTAAGCTCATTCAACTTAGATTCGATACCTAACAATAGGTTAAGGTTAATATTCACTCTCTACGAGATATTGAAGAGACCAATCTGATATTTGTTTATAGCAGATTTAAAATTTCCTCAAAGAGCAGGATGGTAATTATCCTAATGCTTTTTGCTCATTTCAGATAATAAATCCAGTTGTATTTCTTGTATTTCAGCCAGCCTATCCCATTGATGCATTAAAAGATGATCTAGTTTTTCATGCAAGTGTTGAATTTCAAGCTCAGCTTTTAAGTTAATTTGATAATCATTTTCTGAGCGCAATCTGTCTTTTGTTTCCTGTCTATTTTGGCTCATCATAATCACAGGTGCTTGAATAGCAGCGATACAGGACAATATTAAATTTAATAGAATAAACGGATATGGATCAGCAGGATGGGCGATCATCACCATGGTATTTACGGTAATCCAAATGGCTAGAAAAATAGCAAAACAAATGAGAAATGACCAACTACCACCAAACGTTGCAATTTTATCTGCCAACCGTTCACCAAAAGTCCATTTTTGATCTAAGGTCGTATCAATATTTTTAGTGATGAGTTCATGCTGTTGCATACTTTTAATCAATTCAGATTCAAGATCTGTCACCTCACCTTTTTCAGACTTTAGTGATGAGTGAACATACTTCGTTCGATACTGACTCAAATCAGTTTGGCAAATATAATCTTTAGGTGAGCATTCGGAAAAATCATGTGAAATTTCTTGTGTAATGGCTTCTCGTACGGTACCTATAGGTGTAAGGCTGTTTATAGGATAATTTTGTCCACAAACAATACATTGGTGCGATTCATTTCTTTTATTCATAACCACACCCTTTTATAATGATCGTAGAATTATTGAATAGTGTAGACATTGAAGCTCTATATAAGCGTACCGCTAGATACATCATCTAGCCGCATTTTTTATTAGTTTAAACAATCAACCAAACTGTCTAGCAAGCGTAGGCCAAATAATCATAGATTACATTTTACTAAAATCCCCACCTTGCATCTCTCCAACCAACCACTTCTCAAAATTATCAACTTGCGCCGCTAACTCTGGTTGAGCGTTCTTTAATTCATCAAGTTTGGATTTAACGTCATTCTTATTGTATTTAATCCCGGTCAGCGCCTCTTTTAAGAGGTCAATCAATTCAACATTCAATGCATCAGAAAAGATAACCACTTGTTCAATCACCGCTTGCTTCACATCCATGTGCAAATCAATCATGCCCCAATCAAACCGAGTTTCGATACGATGCGAAAACTCAGGAGTTTTGCCAAAGCGCCAATCCCAGTCTGACATTTGCTGGTAGTATTTATTAAGATTGGGCTGCTTTGCGAGGCTGTCTTCATCTAACTCTTCTACTACAACTGTTTGTCCATAATACTCACAAAACGCCTCGATAATCGCTTCAGACAGTGTCTCGTGATTAATGTCTTTATTGAATTCAACTAAGTTAGCGACACGTGAGCGCACGGATTTGATGCCTTTTGCTTGTAATTTTAGTGGGTGCGGATTGAGATAATCGCCAAGCTTTTGCATGTCGGCATTCACTAATAAAGTGCCGTGGTGAAAGCTGCGATCAATGGCATGTTTAAAGGCGCTGCCTGATATTTTTCGATCGCCAACTTGCATGTCGTTGCGACCAGATAACTCGGCGTCTATACCCAGTTTTTTTAGCGCGTTTATGATGATGGTAAAATTAGCCGCCTGATCATACTCGTTTTTGGGCGATAAAAAGGTAAAGTTGGTATTGCCTAAATCATGAAACACCGCGCCACCACCACTTTGACGCCGAGCAAGAAAGACATTGTCTTCTTCCATTTTATCAGTCTTACATTCTACCCAAGGGTTCTGTGAGCGTCCAATAACCACCGTTTCAGCATTACGCCATAAGAATAGCGTGTGCGAATCAGGGTCAAGCGCTTGGAATATCCAATCCTCAGTCGCAAGGTTGAACCAAGGGTTGGTCACGGCAGACTTTAAGATACGTAGTTTCATTTATTCAAATCCTTTATAGAGTAGCTTTGATAGACTAGCTTTTATAAGCTCGCCTTTCTAGATTAGATGCCGTTATTTTTACTGATGTGCGATCAGAACTCAATGATTCTTTAAGATAACAGTTTAGTTAGGGGCTTTTGATTATGGCAATTAACACTATAGTTAATCCAATTTGGAAACGGTACAGTGCTACTGGGATGAATTTTTTGCAGCCTCTGTCACGCATGCGAACAGCACGCAAGAAAAATTTATCCCAGTAGCACGTTGCTATAAACGACTCTCTTTTATTTTGAATCGACTATATGCGATAGGTTTTAGCCTAGACAATTTTAAGGTAATAAAAAGCTGGGCAAAATGCCCAGCCTACGTCTATTTTATATCACCTGACTCGACACCAAAGTTTTGAAAAATCTTTAAAGCTTCGGTGTTATAGACTTGCTTGCCAACCAATTGATTGACAATACATCCCGCTCTATAGGCGCCCAGTCCTAAATCTCCAGCACCAACGCCGTGGCTGTGAGTTTCTTGATTTTGGACAAAAATCTTGCCGCCATTGCCAGAATTGTCCAAATGACTTCGATAACCCAAAGTATAGTTCCTATTAACTTGAGGTTGTCCAAATTCATCATACTCAATAGTAGGCAGTAAGGTATCAAGGCAAGGAGGTAAGCCATCTCGATAGCCCGTCCCTGCAATCACACAGTCGTATTCGGCGGTAAACTGTTTATCTTGCTCATGCTGTCTCAAAGTCACGTTAATCGTATCGTCGTTGCGCGTATCGTTAGGTGTATTATTAAGCGTGTCATTAGACGTATTATTCAACTGGGCATCCAGAAGTTCGCAATTGGACAAAATAATAGAGTGGGTCTGTTGATTGGCGATGCTACGTTCATAGAGCTTATGATAAATATCCGTAATAGTGGCAAAGCTGATACCTTTATGTAGCAAATCTTGCTTTGACACCACTTTGGCTTTAGTGGCCGTTTTTAAATTGTGAAAATAGTTGATGTAGGTGGGACTAAAATGCTCTATTCCCAATGGAGAATATTCCATGGGGAAAAATCCTGTGGAACGTGTCATCCAATCGAGCTGAAATTTTGCGTCATTATTCTCATCCAACTGTTGGTCAAACAGCGATCGATACACCTCCGCTGATGACTGCCCAGAACCTATTATTAGCACTTTAGTGAGCCTATCGCTACGCCGAATAATGCTCAAGTCAAAATTAGTTGAATAGTCAGCCGTATGCATACAGCGATGCGGCGCTTGCTTGGCTATTTGTTGCAAAAATGGCGGCAGTGTTGGCTGTGAGCCTGTGCCGATTACTATATTCTTGGCCGTATATGTTTGGTTTTTACCCTGCTCGCAGACAGTAACTTCAAAGCCATCATTCTCTGTTATGAAAGCCACATTAATCACTGGCGCATCAAATACTAAACTACCCAATTGCCCTGCTACCCACTGACAGTAGTGATTATACTCTTTACGATAAATGGCATAATCTTCTAAAAAATAAAACTTCAGTAATCGATGCTGGCTATGCAAATAGTTTAAAAAGGTATACGTGCTGGTTGGGTCAATTAGGGTCACCAAATCTGCCAAAAAAGGCACCTGTAAGGTGGTATGGGGCAAAATCATACTTTTGTGCCAATTAAATCCCTCTTTTTGCTCAAAAAACTTGCTATTGATATTAGGCTGGTTTGCTAGCAATGCCGCCAAACTAAGATTAAAGGGCCCTAGGCCGATACCGATAATATCTAACATTAAGACCCTCCATTTGTTTTTGCATAGTCATTGCTAGGGTTAATATTTAATAACTGCTTTGTGATAATTTATACTAAACATCAAGAAAATTGAGAATATTTACGTACACGGATTGTGTCCTAGCAAGCCCTGCTAGATAATCTGTTAGATCATTCAAATTATTCTATTGATTCCTCAATTCTTGCTGTTGTTGTTCAGTTATCAGCATAATCTAGCCTGCGCCGTTTTCATTAAATCTATTAGCTTAATACGATGATAAGAGTACTTGAACAATGAGTATTATAAATATCGATATCACGTTATGTTGGTGTTTTTGTTTGTAAAACTTACTTGAATAACCCCATCTATCCCCTATAAAGAAAACCGATAAGAGCAGCTTTAGGAAGGCTTTTATAAGTATTTTTAACTCAGAATTTTACTAACAATAATTTTTATACAGCGCAATAAATAGGACAAACCATGGCACACGATAATTTATTTGAACCCATCAAAATGGGCACCCAAACTTTAGACAACCGTATCATTATGGCGCCGTTGACTCGCTTGCGTGCCGTTGAACCTGGTGATGTTCCCACGGCACTGGCTGGTGAATATTATTCTCAGCGTACCGGTGCAGGTCTCATTATCGCTGAGGCAACGCAAGTTTCCTTTCAGGCCAAAGGCTATGCCGGTGCACCAGGTATTCATACCCAGGATCAGACCACGGCGTGGAAAACGATTGTGGATGATGTGCACGCCAAAGGCGGTAAAATTGTCGTACAGTTGTGGCATACGGGTCTTGTCGCACACAAAAGCGTGCAGCCTGATGGTCAAGCCCCTATCTCTGCCTCTGATGTCAACGTCGGTATTCGTACTTCGCTGCGTGATAGCGACAATCAAGCCATCCGTGTGGATGCGACAACGCCTCGTCCCGCGACTATTGATGAAATTAAGCAAGTAGTTGCTGACTTCGCTCATGCGACCAAATGCGCGCAAGAAGCTGGTTTTGATGGGGTAGAAATTCATGGCGCCCATGGCTATCTGCTACATCAGTTTTGGGCACAGCACACCAACCAGCGTGACGACGAGTACGGCGGTAGTCGTGACAATCGCGCTCGTCTAACGCTAGATGTTATTGATGCGTGCGTGAGTGCCTGGGACGCCGACCATGTTGGTATTCGTATCTCTCCACTTGGTACCTTTAATAATGTAGAGGCTGGCTATCACGAAGATGAAAATATCTGGCTGATTGAGCAAATCAATAAGCGCGGTATCATGTATATACATTTATCTGAGCCTGATTGGGCAGGTGGCACGCCTTATAGCGATGAATTCCGTAAGCGCGTTCGCGGTGCCTTTGACAATATGATTATTGCCGCTGGTGGTTATAGCGTTGAGAAAGCTGAAAGAAATATTAATAAAGGCTATATTGATGCGGTGGCTTTTGGTCGTGATTATATCGCCAATCCTGATCTGGCTGAGCGTATTCGCCAGGATGCGCCGCTTAATGAGCAGCATCCGGAGAGCTTTTATGGTGGCGGTACGCAAGGTTATACCGACTATCCATTTTTAAATCAGGCTTAATTACTAACTGTTTAAAGACGATTATTTAAACAGTTATTTAAAATAGTCATTCAAATATGATGGTTACAGTGTGCAATATGCCATAAAAAGCCGCCCTACTATAAACAGTAAGGCGGCTTTTTTTATTTAAGTTCTAATGTTGTACTTTGAATGAATAGGTCAGGGTTCTGATGGAATTAACCAAAATTACCGTTCTGATAATCGCGGAAAGTTTGTTTGAGTTCCTCTTGAGTGCTCATCACAAATGGTCCATAGCCCGCCACCGGTTGTCCGATGGGTTCACCGCTCAGCAGAAGTAACTTAACAATAGACCCTGAATTAGAATCAGAAATTGCAGGATAAGTTAGCATGATGCTATCGGTAGCATTAGTAGCTACTGGAGAATTAACTGCTAAAGAGTTTTCAGTATTACTTGTATTGGGGGCAGCAAACTGAATAAGCTTGCCAGCATTGACTGGCCTATCATTTATAAGCAGCTCACCTTCTTGTACTAGTAACATCACATTGTGGCTATTTGGAATATCTAGCATTGTGGTTCCTGTTGCCCACAGCTTGATATCCCATAGATTAATCGGGGTAAAGGTTGTCGCCGTACCCGTTTTATCTTGCCAAGTACCTGCAATAATAGTGGCGCAACCTATCTGAACCTCATCATTATTTGTCTTAGCGTAATCATCAAAGTGCTGAGCGTATAAATCGATAGTGGGCATCTCACCACGCTTAAGGGTTTGGTACTTAGGGTCAGTCAGTTTATGCTGACGGGGTAAGTTTATCCACATTTGTACCATGCTAAAGAGTCCACCGCGCTGCCCAAAAGCGGGTGAATGAAACTCTTCATGTATGATGCCTCGCCCGGCGGTCATCCACTGGACGTCACCTTCTAAGATAACACCGCTACCGCCAGCAGAATCCGCATGACTGATCTCACCAGCATAGGCAATAGTTACGGTCTCAAAACCTTTATGCGGATGCTGACCGATACCATGCGGCTGCGTCTCATAAGTTGGATTGGGTGTAAATGTCGTTGGGTTGCCATAATCAAACAATAAAAAGGGATCGGTATGGCTGTAGTTAAAGTCAGAATCCGAGGTCATGTGGTTGATCAGGGTTTGTACGTAAAAGCCGTCACCCACCCAATGGTTTGGCTTATCGCCATGAATGTTTTTGATTGCGCGCATATCGCACCTCGTAAGCCGGAGTTTATTATTTAAACCACTTCACCACAGACGAAGCCGCTTGCCCATGCCCATTGAAAGTTATAGCCGCCAAGCCAACCAGTGACATCGAGCACCTCACCAATAAAGTATAGGCCGTTTTGATAGTTGCTTTGCATGGTTTTGGAAGAGACTTCATCGGTTATTACGCCACCGCGAGTGACTTCAGCAGTACGATAGCCTTCAGTGCCGGATGGCTTAAGTTGCCAGCCGTTGATAGCTGCGCCAAGCTCGCTTAAGCGCTCATCTTTAATATTGGCCAGCTCTTTATCTTTGATATCGTCCCACAGTGTTGTTTGCAGCGCAGTCAGTAGTTTTTTGGGTAGTGTGTTATCGGTATTATCGGCGAGTACCGTACGAATTAGCTGCTTTGGGTGCGAATTCTTATGCGTAAGCAGTAGCGCGGCGATATCAGTATCGGGCAGTAAGTTAATGCTAAGGTATTCGCCCGTTTGCCAATAGTTAGACAACTGCAGCATAGCAGGGCCAGACAATCCGCGATGAGTAAATAGTAGTGGTAGCCGGAACGAAATACGGTCATTACTAGCAATCACTGGTAGGCTGATGCCTGCTAAAGAACGAATCAGCTCACCGGTTTTATCGGTAAAAGTAAAGGGCACAAGACTGGCATCGATAGGGTTTAAGTGATGCCCAAATTGCTGCGCTAGCTCATAGCCGAGACCACTGGCGCCCATGGTTGGGATAGACAGTCCGCCAGTAGCAATGACCAGCGATTCACAGCTATAGTTAGTCTGAGGTGCCTGTGCTTCAGCGGCTATTTCTTTTTTACTGAGCTTCTTACAGGTTCGTAATTGAAAACCTTCGCTCTCATTATTCTTATTGACTTGAACCTGCTCAATCTGAGTATTGAGCCGTATTTGCACACCTGCCGCGGCGCATTCATCGAGCAACATGGTGACGATATCTTGCGCAGAATCATCGCAGAATAGCTGCCCATGCTCGCGTTCATGATAGGCAATCTTATGCTGCTCAACCATCCCAATAAATTCCCAACTCGGATAACGACTGAGTGCGGATTTACAGAAATGCTGATTGGCGCTGATAAAATGCTCAGGCTCGACATAATAATTGGTAAAGTTACAGCGCCCACCTCCTGACATCAGGATTTTTTTGCCTACTTTATTAGCATGATCCAGTACCAGTACGCGGCGGCCACGGCGACCTGCCGTCAGCGCGCAGTATAGCCCCGATGCGCCAGCGCCAATAATAATGGCATCATAATGGGAGTGGGATTTTGCCTTGCGGTGATTGTCCATTGCAGCTACTTCCATAAAGCGAGATGTTTAAAAAAACGTAAAAATAAGGCAGATAATATCATTAAAAATAGCGTTTAAAACGCTGTAGTTAGAGTGGCTATTGTCCACATTTACTCAACAGTTACAAGGATTAATGACAGTGAATATCCAAATCAATACCAAAGGCAATAAAGGTAATAAATGCTTATAGATTAAGTAGATATGGCATAAGCGCTAAGTGTACACTTGTAAGGTGATAATGTTGTCATTAGATGTTGAGGTCTTGCATCAGCCCCCCTTATTTGTCAAACTAGAACTAGGGCGTCACTCATTATGGAAGATGACACCACGTCGCCTACGCCCACTGTGAATATTGAATAGCAGCTACTTAGAAGGTAAGTAATAACCCAAGTATTAGCAATATATTTAACTTCTCAGGCGTCAGCTTTTGCAGTACAAATATCCAATATTATCGATAACTGGCGTAGGCAATAATAATTAAAAAAGGAGTAGAACTATGACCCAAAAATCATTTCCCATTACGGCTGAATTTATCGCCGCCGCCAATATTACCCCCGAGCAATACGCGCGCGATTACAAGCAGTCTATCGCCTCGCATGACGCTACTGATGCTTTTTGGGCGGAGCGCGCTGAACAGATTGATTGGATAAAAAAACCGACCAAAATCAGTAATGTCAGCTATGACTTAGATGATTTTCGGATTAAATGGTTTGAAGATGGTGAACTTAATATATCAGTCAACTGTTTAGATCGTCACCTAAAGACCAACCCTTATAAGCCCGCTATTATTTGGGAGGGTGACCATCCTTCCTTACATAAAATCATCTCATTTAAAGAGCTGCATGCGGAGGTTTGCCGCCTAGGGAATGCGATGCGCAAACTGGGTGTCAAAAAAGGCGATCGTGTCACACTTTATATGCCAATGATACCGGAAGCTATGATGGCCATGCTGGCGTGTACGCGTATTGGTGCGGTACATTCAGTAGTATTCGGTGGTTTTTCTGCTGAAAGCCTAGGCAACCGTATCATCGATAGCCAATCCAAGCTGGTTATCACTGCTGATGAAGGCCTGCGCGGTAATAAACGCACCCCATTAAAAGTGAATGTCGATCACGCCTTAGATATGGAGGGTACCGAAAGCGTCGAAAAAGTGATTGTGGTACATCGGACGGGCAATTCCATCCCAATGAGCGGTCGCCGTGATATCTGGTACCATACTTTGATTGAGGGCGAAAAAGAGCAGTGCGAACCAGAAGTGATGAATGCCGAAGACCCGCTGTTCTTATTATACACCTCCGGCTCTACCGGTAACCCTAAAGGCGTGCTACATACCACTGGTGGCTATATTACCTATGCACTATCAACCTTCCGTGATGTCTTCGATGTCAAAGATGATGATGTCTACTGGTGTACGGCTGATGTTGGTTGGGTAACTGGTCATACTTATGCTACCTACGCGCCCCTTGCTAATGGCACCACGACAGTCATGTTCGAAGGCGTGCCAGAATATCCAACCTGGGCACGGGTCGGTCATATTATCGATAAACACAAGATCAGTATTTTATATACTGCACCAACGGCTATTCGTGCGATGATGAAAGAGGGTGATGATTTTGTACGGGAGTCTGACCGCTCAAGCTTACGTCTGCTCGGTACCGTCGGTGAGCCCATCAATCCTGAAGCGTGGGATTGGTATTATAATGTCGTCGGTAGTGGCCATTGTCCCATTGTCGATACTTGGTGGCAGACCGAAACCGGTGGCATTTTACTGGCGCCGATACCGGGTACGGTGGCGATGAAGCCGGGTGCGGCAATGAATCCATTATATGGTATCAAGCCAGAGGTCATTGATACGGATGGTACAGCGCTCGAAGGGCCTGCTGAAGGTAATTTGGCTATTAGTAATAGCTGGCCGGGGCAAATGCGTACCATTTACAATGATCATCAGCGCTTTTTGGAAACTTATTTTAGCACCTATCCAGGTTATTACTTCACCGGTGATGGGGTACAGCGTGACGAAGATGGTCACTACTGGATTACCGGCCGCGTTGATGATGTGCTTAATGTCTCAGGGCACAGGTTAGGTACTGCCGAAATTGAAAGCGCCGTGGATTCTCATCCGTCTACTGTCGAAGCTGCGGTGGTGGGGATGCCGCATGAAATTAGAGGCGTGGGTATTTGTGCTTTTATCATTTTAAAGTCTGGCGAGACGGCAAGCGATCATTTAAAAGCGGAACTTAATCGCCATGTCCGCAACGAGATTGGCCCTATTGCTAACTTAGACGCTATCTATATCGTAGACGTTTTACCTAAAACGCGCTCCGGTAAAATCATGCGCCGCATCCTTCGCAACCTTGCTGCCGGCCAATATGTGGGACTGGGTGACTTGTCTACCTTAGCCGATAGCTCCGTCATTAATAAGTTGGTTGACGTGGTTAAAGCGGAACGCAAAGTCTGCCGCTCATAGCTAGTCAGCAATTAACGTTAAATGCCTAAAATAAGTCATACTATTAAAAGTAGGGTGACTTATTATTATCGATGCTAAGTTTCTCTGTTAATTTTTATTCTTCTTATTTTTAGCCAAATATTTGATAAGGCCTACTGTCACTATGACTGAACATTCTCTGTCTCATACCGGTAACGCTACCCCTTTCACTGCTAATAGCGACCATGGCGCACCGAAAATAGCAATCGTCGGAGGGGGTTTGACTGGCTTACTTACTGCTACATTATTAGAGCGTGGACTGAGTCAGCAAAAACAAGATAACGCTGCTCCTAAAGCAAGCTCACCCCAAATCACCATCTTTGAAAAATCACGCAGTGTTGGGCGCTTAGCAACACGCTATCATACGGATAAGAACACCAATAAAAATTGGCAATGGGCATTTGGCGCGCAGTTTTTTACCGCCAAGTCAGATAGCTTTTCACAGTTTATTAAGCCGTGGTTAGACAGCGGTTTATTGCAACCGTGGTGTGCAGAAGTGGTTGAGTTAACCCTAGCCAATGACAACAAACAGGCACCCGATATTAACAAAAAAGAGCAGTGGGATACCACCCATGCGCGCTATATCAGTACTCCAAAAATGACCAGTTGGGGGCGAGCGTTAGCAGATAATTTATGCTTAACGACAGTACAGTTTAAAACCCGGGTCGCGCCGCTTAGCGAGCCCAAGGCGGTTACTGATAAAAAAACTGAATTGTTTGATACGAACGGCGCCAGCTTAGGCGGCTTTGATTGGGTGATTTGTACCGCGCCAAATAATCAGGCGCTAGAGTTAATGGCGGACAGTAATTTCACTGAGCAAGCGCAAATCAGTCAGCCACAAATGCAAGCGTGTTATACCCTAATGCTTGGCTGGGATGGTGTTCAGCAGTTACCCGAGACCTTAAATAGCAAAGCAAAAAGTGCAACGCCAGCATGGGATGTGGCTTACGTGCATGACTCACCCTTAGACAGAATCTTTATTGAACATCATAAACCCGCCCATAGTGATTTATTGCCCAGTGTCACTATTCATGCCCGTAACGACTGGTCGCAAGCGCATGTTGATAATGATATTGAGACTGTGCAGGCAGAACTGCTACAAGCTGCTAAACAGGCATTAAACTGGGACAGCAACACTGCGCCTAGCCAAATAGATTGCCACCGCTGGCGCTATGCGGCAACCGTCACTAATACTGAGCGTAAAGAGCTGGGTGTTTTAGTTGATGAGACTCATCAATGGATCGTCAGTGGCGATTGGTGCGCTCAAGGTAATATCGAAAGCTGTTACTTGATGGCAGCAGAAACAGTGCAAGCGATAACTACGGCGATTAATAAATAGGCCAAGTAAACCGATCATACTAAGAATCGCCACTCGCTAAAACATCTTTTGCTTCTTACTCACTTACTGGCGCTGCTTGCTCACCTGCATAAGCTTCTGAATTTTCTTCGATATTTTTTAGTCGATCGCTTTTCACGGCACTTGTGTAGCCAATCACCCCAAAGATAATCATAGCCGCACTAGCCATAATCAAAGGCCTATCCGTGGGGAATAAATTATGCTTAACTAAACCTTTTCTGACCAATGGTAGCGCCAAAGTTCCGCCAATAATCAGCATGAGTGCTGACGAAATACTTATTTGAAATGCCCCTAAGCCCGTGATTATGAAAAGTATGCCCGTGGCATAAGCCCATATTGTGCTCTTATTTTCTGCTTTTCTATCTGCTTGCTCAATCGAATGTTGTACTGACGCACTGCATTTAGGACATACTATAGCAGTGGCGCTTATTTTCTTACCGCAATCGGAGCATTTAATCAGATTAGCCATATCACTTGCCAAGGTTAAATTTAGATAACTTTAACCGATTAGTGATTTTTGAGCAACATCAGTAAAACACTATTACTGAGATTGTGTACCTGTTAGAGAATAATGAAGCTTAAATATCAAAATAAGTAGCTCAATAGATCACCCTTAAGGTGGATAACAATATTTTACTATAGCTATTAAGTGATTAAGATTTTGAGCAAATGGTGAGTAAAATAGAGGTCAATTTACGATTTTAGGGTAGTAAATTCTTATTTATCAAGGTTTTAACAGACAAAAAAAGGCCCACAGAGGAGGAAACTGTGGGCTGAGGAAAACTGGTTATATAGCTAAGCTACAAATTCAGTGGTTGTTGCTTGTTATTGTTATTCGCTCTTTGCTGTTACTTATAGAGATAAGGACAGTTGCTAATAATTCAATAGTTTCTAATATTTAATTACAAATTTCAGTGTACAACTGTGCTTTCAGATATTCATCATAGCGGAAATTAGCAGTACTAAGTCAGTTCTGTTACATGACATTACGTTTAAAGAAGTATTAATATATTGCCCTGGTTTGAAAGAATCTAAATAACCAGTTATTTTTCTTTGTAGGCTTTAATCTGTATAGCCTTTAAAGTAATATATAAAAATAATATCAGTACTATTAGTATGGTTTTAAAAGAATGAATAAGCTGCTCTATAGGTTACTATTGGTACCAATGATCATACAGAGATGGCATGACGGCATGCCTGAAAAATGCTAAGCTAGCAGCAATCCTTACGTCTACTATATAAAACTGGGTTTGCCATGACCGAGAGCACGAACTTGCACACGCAAGAACCGCAACCACTGCAAAATGACAGAAGTATCTTTAATTTGCCTAACAATCTCACAATCGCGCGTATCCTAATGATTCCGCTATTTGTGGCGATTGCTTATTGGCCACCAGCAATGGGCATTGGCATGCCTGCGATTTCTGACAATGTCATTGCGCGGGTAGGGATGAGTGAGTTTAGTGATAGTTTGCTGCGGCATTTGTTATTGACGGTGGTATTTGTTATCGCGGCGATTACTGATTGGCTCGATGGTTATTTTGCGCGTAAGCTGAACGTGATATCTGCCTTTGGGCGGTTTTTAGATCCGGTCGCTGACAAGCTGATGGTAGCAGCGGCGCTGATTATTTTGGTACAGTGGCATCCCAATATTATTATGGCGATAGCTGCGATTGTGATTATCTCACGTGAGATTGCCGTATCAGCACTGCGGGAATGGATGGCAGAGCTAGGCAATCGTACTAGTGTCGCGGTCTCTTATGTCGGCAAACTTAAAACTGCCTTCCAAATGATTGCCATTACGGTGCTGTTATTAAACTGGGAATCACTTGAGGTGATTGGTTATGGTTTGATGGTAGCAGCGGTTATTTTAACGTTATGGTCGATGTTTATTTACATGAAAGCGGCATGGCCTTATTTAAAGCAAAGTGGCTAGTTTTAAGAGGTCAAATTAAAGTTCTAGCAAACAAAAAAACGCCAGTCGCATTGAGCCACTGGCGTTTTTTATTGTCTTACTTTTTTATTATATTGCTTTTTGAATCTAGCTTACAACGTTACCGAGAAGCTTTCACCTAAGCTATCACCAACAGCAGTCTCTGTCACTGCAGCGGCTGTAATTTTAAATACATTAGCAAATGAATTGCCATTAGCCCAATATTCAGCACCATGAGGAATTACTTTTATCAGCTGAACTTTAGGGTCTTCTTTACCCTGTTCAAAGTAGGCGTTGTACATCACTGACCACAATTCATCAAGCTTGTCTTTGTCTTCAACCAATTCCGCTTTACCAGCAATAGAGAGATAATTTTTATCATCTTGAGTGGCGTAAGCAAGGTTCACTTCTGGGTTTTTCTTGATATTTTCAACAGTAGCAGAAGGTTTATGACCGATGAACCAAATTTCTTTCGCACCAATACTGGTTTCAGTCGTATTCATCGGACAAGAATGTAGATGATCATCACTAGTGCGGGTGGTCATCATGGTATATTTGATATCTTTTACTAGGTCTTGGATTTTATCCATTTGTTCTTGTTTACTCATAATATTCATCCTTGTGGTCTAAAGTATTTATTGTTTGAGAGTAACTGGTTTAGTGACTATAAACTGACTTTATAATGAACAAGTTTTATTGTGCGCTTAATCATAATCAGCTATTAATATAGCGAGATAGGTCGATATAACAATAGAGGTCGTCTGTAATACGCTGTGAAAGTTTGTAAGCTTACTTCTATCAGATGTGTACCTAAAATCTAGCTCATGAAAAGCGCCAATAAGACATACTCTTACTGACGCTTCAGATGGATATCTTATAGTGTCACTTCATCATACTATAGCGATATATTGAACTGCTCGCCTACATCTTTAGCCGTCTTACCGTCTTGTACCGCTGCTGCTGCCATCTTAAACATATTTATTGTAGAGCTACCACTAATCCAGCACTCGGCGCCATGCGGTACCACTTTTATTAGCTGGACTTTTGGGTCTTCTTTGCCATGTTCAAAAAAGGCGCTATCCATTGGCGACCATAGTTCATCTAGTTTGTCTTTGTCCGTTGACAATTCTGCATTACCACTGATAGAGACGTAATTCTTCGCATCTTGGGTCGCATAAGACAGTCCCACTCTTGGATTTTCCTGAATATCTTTTACGACATCTGAGGTTTTATCGCCAATAAACCAGATCTCTTTGGCGCTAAGACTGGTTTCAGTAGTAGTCATCGGCCAAGCGTGAATGTCGCCTTTATTATTAATCGTGCTCATCATGGCGAATTTAATATCTTTTATGACGTCTTGGATTTTGTCAATTTTCTCTTGGTTGCTCATAATATGTCCCTATTGGATTAAATCAGTAAATTAAATTAGCGGATTAAATTAATTTTAGTATGCGTTTTTTGATAATGGTTTCTTTTATTAACGTTTCATAGAATAGCGACAGTTACCCATGCTGTTATATAGGCTGCCAGTAATGGGATGTGAGCGTTTGTAAGGACTACGAGAGTTAGGTAAAACGGGCAATAGTCTTATTCTGTTAATAGCCAAGTCTGCTTATTGATGCGAATTGGAACGTATGATTCTAATAAAAATCGAGCATTATTAGATTCTATGATAAATAAAATAAGAACGGCGTATAAATTTGCAAGGCCAGCAAAATTCCCTCACTTGCTATGCGGCTATACCACTCCAGAGGCTTCGAAAATTTCCCACAGCCATGTTGTATCGTCTTTACAGTAGACCTACTATAAGACAGGCAAAGGCAAGATTTATCGCCGTTTGGCCCTGTTTCTTATTGGGCTTCTTGTTATAATGCGCAGACCTTTTACTTTGTATGGCAGTGATGCCACCTCGATCCTATATCCTATGGAACAAGCCTTTATGATGACCATCGCCGGACAACCGTTCTTAACCGACTTTCAGACGCAGCAACTCATCAGTCAGTTTCAGCAAAAAACCAATCTAAGTATCACCCAAATTAGCACTCAACAAGTCTATGTGCTATCAAGGGAATTAGACGGTGATGAGCATAAAAAGGCATTAGATTTGCTTGGCGTTAATAAAGGGGCTGATGACAATATTGAAATTACTGCGCCAGAAAATAACCAATTACAGGTAACCGTAAGTCCACGCTTTGGCACCATCTCACCGTGGGCAAGTAAAGCGACCGATATTTTTAACAACTGTGAAATTGAGATTAATCGCGTTGAGCGGGTTATTGTTTATACCCTAACTGTCGATGGTGAGGTTAGTGAAAGTCAGCTGAGTGAAAAACTACCAAAAGCTGCCGAGCAATTATTATTTGACCGCATGACCCAAAGCTTATCTTATGACTTAAGCGACGTTAGCAAATTATTTGACGACCAAGCGCCAGCATCATTGAATCATATCGACGTGATAGAGGAAGGGCGCGAAGCATTGGAGTCTGCCAATACTACTTTTGGTTTTGCATTATCTAGCGAAGATATCGATTATTTAATGAATGCTTATGTCAATGAGCTAAAGCGCAATCCGACTGACGTTGAACTAATGATGTTTGCGCAAGCCAACTCAGAGCATTGCCGTCACAAAATCTTTAATGCGCAGTGGACGATTGATGGTGAAGTGCAGTCTAAATCATTATTCCAGATGATTAAAAATACCTATAAAGCCAATCCACAAGGGATTTTGTCGGCTTATAAAGACAACGCGGCAGTGATGGCAGGGTCTGAAGGCTGGCGTTTTTATCCGGTTCCTGAAGCTACAACTGACGGTACTGTTAATAATGACGCCGCGCATCTATATGGCTTTCATCAAGAAGATATCGATATCTTAATGAAAGTTGAAACGCATAACCATCCAACGGCGATTGCGCCTTATGCGGGTGCGGCAACGGGCGCTGGTGGTGAGATTCGTGATGAAGGCGCAACCGGTCGTGGCGGTAAGCCAAAAGCAGGCTTGACTGGTTTTCATGTGTCACACTTACATATCCCAGAGCTTGCTGAGAAATGGGAGCAATCAGGTCAATTAAGTACGCAGGATTATGGTACGCCGGATCGTATGGCGACCAGCCTTGAGATTATGACCGAGGCTCCTTTAGGCAGTGCCAACTTCTCTAATGAGTTCGGTCGTCCAAACTTATGCGGTTATTTCCGTAGCTTCCAGCTGGATACCTCAGCGGCAAAAGATGGCAGCCAAATGCGCGGTTATCATAAGCCGATTATGCTGGCTGGTGGTTATGGCAATATCAAACGTAACTTAATTGAAAAAAATAGCATTCAGCAAGGTGATTTACTTATCGTTCTTGGTGGCCCGGCGATGCAAATTGGTTTGGGTGGCGGAGCGGCATCTTCGGTCGATAGCGGTTCATTAGATGAAGGCTTGGATTTTGCTTCCGTTCAGCGTGATAACGCTGAAATGGAACGTCGCTGTCAAGAAGTGATGGATCGCTGCTGGGCCTTAGCGGGTAATGATGTAGATGTTAGCAATGATGGCAAAGACGGCAATCCAATCGTCTCGCTACATGATGTGGGCGCAGGCGGCTTATCAAATGCTATGCCAGAATTGGTCAATGACCATGAAATGGGCGCGCATCTAAACTTGCGTAAGATTCCATCGTTAGAAGCTGGCATGTCGCCAATGGCAATTTGGTCGAATGAAGCGCAAGAGCGTTATGTGTTAGCAATTCATCCTGAAAGCGAAGCTCAGTTCGATGCTATTTGTGCGCGTGAGCGCTGCCCGTATGCCATCCTAGGAACAGCGACTGATGTCCGTCAGTTGATTGTCGATGATGAATTATTAATGGAACAGCCCGTTGATATGCCCATGCAAGTCTTGCTTGGTGGTACACCGCAGATGAAGCGGAGCTTTAGCCGTCAAGAGAGTACTTTGCCAGCGCTAGAGCTTGGTGAAGTAAATTTAGCGGAATCTATTACTGACGTATTGCGTCATCCTACCGTTGCTAGCAAGTCATTCCTAATTAGTATTGGTGATCGTTCTATCTCTGGTATGGTCGTACGCGATCAGTATGTTGGTCGCTATCAAGTACCGGTTGCTGACTGCGCGGTAACCGCATCTGGTCTGCTCAATCTTGATGGGCAACCAATGAGTGGTGAAGCGATGAGTGTCGGTGAACGTACGCCGGTCGCCCTGATTAGCCCAACTGCATCTGCACGCATGGCCGTTGGTGAAGCCATTACCAATATTGCTGGCGCTCGCATTTCTAAGTTGTCTGATATCACTATGTCGGCAAACTGGATGGCTGCTTGCGGTGATGATGTCGAAGATGCTGCCTTGTTTGATGCAGTTCATGCGGTTGGTGAAGAGCTATGCCCTGCGTTAGGTATCGCTATTCCAGTGGGTAAAGATTCACTATCCATGCGGGCCAATTGGACGGATAGCGATGCCAACAATTCTGAGCAAGGCGCACAAGATAAATCAGTCGTCTCGCCCATGAGCTTGGTCATTACTGCTTTTGCACCAGTGGTTGATGTGGCACAAACGCTAACCCCTGAACTCATTAATGGCGATAGCGCGTTTTATCGGATTGATTTATCCAAAGGAAAATTACGCTTAGGCGGTTCAATCCTCGCACAAACTTTAAGCCAATTGGGTAATGACTGCCCAGATTTAACCCAGCCTAGCGACTTGGTCGATTTCTTTAACTTTATCCAAGCCGGTAACGCACAAAGCGTTATCAGTGCCTATCACGATATTGGTGATGGTGGCTTATTAGCAACTATCGCTGAGATGCAATTTACCAGTCGCCAAGGTATCAAGCTATCACTGACCGATGATAATTTATTGGGTCAATTATTCAGTGAAGAGTTAGGCGCGGTCATTCAAGTTATGCCAGAAGATGTGCCAGCCTTAATGCAATTGGCAGAGGAATTTAACGTCAGTGATATGCTCAGCCTAGTCGGTCAAAGTTGTGAGGAAGAAAGTTTACTTATCCAAACCCCAACGTCAATTGGTGATAACACGCTCAGCTTTAGCCGTGGCAAGTTACAACAAGAATGGAGTCAGGTCAGCTATCAAATCGCCCGTCGCCGTGATAACCCTGCGTGCGTACAACAAGAATATGACTTGATTACCGATAGCAGTTATCAGGGTCTGATTGCCACGCCGAACTTTGATTTGAGCCAAGCGATTGAAGCGCCTTACCTGAATAGCCGAGCCAACAAACCAAAAGTCGCTATCTTGCGTGAGCAAGGGGTTAACGGTCAGTTAGAAATGGCAGCAGGCTTTACCCAAGCGGGCTTTGAAGCAGTAGACGTGCATATGAGCGACTTGCTCAAAGGCCGTATTAATCTACGCGACTTCGAAGGGTTAGTGACTTGTGGCGGCTTTAGCTACGGTGACGTATTGGGCGCAGGCTCAGGTTGGGCAAATTCCATTCTTTTCCATGATGATTTGCGCATGCAGTTTGTGCGCTTCTTTGCCCGTCCAGAAACCTTTACCCTTGGTGTCTGTAACGGTTGTCAGATGATGGCGCAGCTCAAAGACTTAATCCCTGGTGCGGAGAACTTCCCACGTTTTATCGCGAACAAATCGGCTCGCTTTGAAGCGCGTACGGTTAACGTAAAAGTTGAGCGCACCAAGTCAATATTATTTAAAGGCATGCAAGACAGTATCTTACCAATCGCTGTTGCGCACGGCGAAGGCTTTGCGACGCTTAATGCTACAGAAATTGACGGTATGGCCAAACATGGTCAGCTTGCTATGCGCTTTGTAGACAGCCAAGGTCAGCCAACTGAGACTTATCCGCTCAATCCAAACGGTTCGGTCGGCGGGGTCACGGGTCTATGTAGCACCGATGGTCGCGTTACGATTATGATGCCACACCCTGAGCGTACGTTACGTGCGTACAATCACAGCTGGAAACCAGCTGTCTGGGACGAAGATGGCGCGTGGATGCGGATGTTCCGTAATGCGCGGGCTTGGGTTCGTTAGGATAGTTTGAGTTACTTTTAGATATAAAAAAAGGTGGGCTTCGGCTCACCTTTTTTGTGTTTGAATTTTGATATGGGGTAGCTATTTTGTTATTGCCGATATTGAATCGAAATAATATTGGTGATGTACGTCAATGACGTATATAATTAAGAGTAACGATAAAGGATTTTAGATGCTACATTTTATAGAAACCCCATTATTTACTAAACAAGTGCTTAAACTATTAGATGATGACAACTATAAAGAGCTACAAGCAGATTTGATTCACAATCCAGAGCAAGGAAGTTTAATTCAAGGCACTGGTGGTGTTAGAAAAACCAGATGGGCGCTGAATCAAGGTAAAAGCGGCGGCGTGCGTATTATTTATTATTTCGTTGATAGTCATGGAATATTTTTTATGTTACTTGCCTACCCGAAAAATAAAAAAGTGAGTTTGTCGAGCCAAGAGAAGTCGAGCTTGTATAAATTAACCCAACAAATCAAAGAGGTATATAACCATGATCAATGAATTTTATGATGATTTATCTACGTCGTTGAATCAAGCGTTGGCGATTGTCAATGGAGACGCCCAGCCTAGCCGACAGTTTAGCCATGATATACCTAACATCAAATTGATTCGTAGCAAAACAGGGTTATCGCAACAGCAGTTTGCCGATAAATTAAATATCAGCCCTCGTACGCTACAAAACTGGGAACAAGGTATTAGAAACCCGACAGGGGCAACGATTACGCTTATGCGCTTATTAGATAAACAACCTGATTTGATTGCTTTGGCTTAGTAGGTTAAATAAGCTGTTACCTGATTTTCGTTCAATCCAAACGGTTCAGTCGGCGGTGTCACGGGTCTATGTAGCACTGACGGTCGCGTCACGATTATGATGCCGCACCCTGAGCGTACGTTACGGGCGTACAATCACAGCTGGAAACCGGCTGCTTGGGATGAAGATGGTGCGTGGATGCGGATGTTCCGTAATGCGCGAGCTTGGGTTCGTTAAGATAGACTAAAAATTTTTAGATAATAAAAAAGGTGGGCTGAGAAGCTCACCTTTTTTGTGTTTGAACTTTGGGTGTTTTTAAAAGTAGCGGAGCTAATCCTGAGTAGCGTTAAAAAATTGCACTACAATTTTAGCTTTGTAAGTGGAGGTTTCCTGAAGGGAGTTTCATGCTAGGCCCATACTCAAGCTTCTGAAATAAAATATATATGCTATAGTAAGGTTAGTGGCGATATCATGCACTTACTAACAATAATACAATTTGTCTTATCAGAAAACATAATTTGCTAATTATTATTTCAGTTTACAGGATTCTATTCCATGCATTGTATCTGTTCGTCTATGAGGTCCTGTGATATAATAGTTAGCTTTTTTTGAAAACAGTAGAGAACTGATTGTTCTCTAAAATTGACATTACCGTACATTTCCCAAATGTGTTTTCTAGAAAAATAGCATATTTTAATTAGTATGTATTTCCACATTTGAGTTCCTCAATATCCCTTTTTTCATTAAAAACACCAGTAACTTACGTAAGGAGGTTATTATGAAATATTCAGCTATTGCTATTGCAAATGCTTTTATTGAACAATCTAATAATGGGAAAATTAATAACTTAACTCCAATGAAGTTACAAAAGTTAATGTTTTTTGCTCAATCATGGTACTTAAAATCAAACCATAGTGCTCTATTTGATGGATATTTTGAGCGATGGCAGTACGGCCCTGTTTTGCCCGAAATTTACCATGAGTTTAAAAGTTTTGGGGCTAAAAGTATTGATAAACTTGGCTCCAGTATGTGGAGTGAATACCAGACAGTAGATTCCAATGATTACCAAGTAATCGAATTTCTAGAGCAAATAATTAATGCTTATGGCGACTATAGTGGTACTCAACTGTCTTGGATGACACATCAGCCAGAAACTGCATGGTCAAAAGGAAAGGTGGGCACGCTCATCAACCTTCAAGAAATGAGTGAAGGTAAAGTGTGATAGTGTGACTATGGCATTAGATATAAAAACAACTTTTAAAAATATTGAAGAGAGTGACGTTAATCAAGAAACGCCACTCTCTTTTTCTATTTCTAATGGTGCCATCACAAAATCTGGCAATGTCATACGTTCTTATATGGAAGAACTAAAGTTAACTGGTAGAAAAACTATAAATGAAGAAGAGTTTAGAGAAGCACTACTTGTACTTAAACAGTACCGAGAAAACCATATTCCACATCTAAAAGTTTTTTCTTCTTTGTTAGAAAGTAAGTTAAACCGTTTGCAAATCTTTGAACAAAGTATTGTTTCTTCTCGTTCAAAAAGATTAGAGTCCATAGCTACTAAGTTAGTAAGACAGCCAACAATGAGACTGGCGCAAATGGATGATGTAGTCGGCATAAGAGTTACTTTACCTAATATAGAGGCTTTAAATCAGTTTTTAGATAACAATAGTAATTGCGAAATAATTAATGCTGACTGCGTTTTTGATGACTTTCACACTACAAATTATATTCTAGAACCGAAGTCTGATGGTTATAGGGGAATACATCAAATATTCAAATGCAAAACTGATGGAAACAATTACGTTAGACTAGAACTACAAATTCGGACTAAAATTCAGCATGAGTGGGCGACTGTCGTAGAGATACTTGGGTCTTTAAAGCATGTTTCATTTAAATCAGGTCAAGGAGATGAAAGTTATCTACATTTTCTTCTGTTATCAAGTGTTCTGTTTTCAATTGAAGAAGGCACTCCTACTGTTGCCATCTATGCAGAGTTAACTCCATCAGAAGTATGTGCTAGGTTAAATAAATTAGATAAAGAATTACAGATTATTGAAATGTTAAGGGGTATTAACTCCATACCTTCACCTAAGAAAAATATTGAAGCAAAGTATTATCTAATACAATTAGATTTATATACTCGTGAGACAGTAATTTTGCCATATAACGATGAACACGATGCTAATGAAGATTATGTGCGATTAGAGCAGACCTATCAAGGAAGTGATATGTTTGATGTTGTTCTCGTGTCTGTAGATGATGTTCATAACATTACAGAAGCCTATCCTAACTATTTTCTAGATAGTAATGATTTTATCAGTAGATATACTGGACTGTTAATGAAATATTCATAATTATGGTGAGTTACGTTTTGCTATCATTCTCTACAAGAATCTGACAAAATTAACCCATCCAACGTAACTTGATGCAGAACCCTCGTTTCGTGTATGTTTTTATACAATTATTCATCGTCTTGTAAACGCTCTCCACCTTCTTTCTGAGCTTCAGCAATCAATTCATGAATCTTAGCACTTTCAGCTAAAACACATGTTTCATATGCAGATTTTAGTTTAGGTTGCTGCTCGCTCTCCTGCTCTTGTTTGGCTTTTTCTTCTAAATACTTCTGAAGTTCGTCTTGTTGTGAATTACTCATAGTTGATTCCTCTTATAATTTAGTTTTAGTCACTCTTTGCTATGCGATTTAGCATAGCTGCTAATCTTGCGTTGTTGTCTTCGATATACTTATGTCCAGCTTCTATAATCTCATTAGCTGATTGTACGGTTTTGGGATAGTTGCTAAGTCCACTTTGTATAGCATTATGTCCATTTTCTACCATTTTGACGATACTTTCTTTGGTCACTTCAAAGTGACACTGCCAGCCCATAATCCAAGTGCCAAGCTCTTTATGTAGCGGTGTTTGATAGATAAATCCTTGATTGAACCATGCCTCCGAAGTGGCAATAGCGGTTGCCCCTTGTGGACAATCAAAACCATCACCATGCCAATGAAATACCGTAAAAGGTTGCTTGGGTAAATCTTGTAATAAAGGATGTGACTGACCTTCTTTCGTCAACCGAATGGGCAACCAACCGATCTCTTTTACGCTAGACGGCTGGATGGTAGCACCCAAACAATGCGCGATAAGTTGGGCACCCAAACAATGCGCGATAAGTTGGGCACCCAAACAAACGCCGATAACCGTTTTTCCATTATCAATACTTTGTTTAATCAACCGTTTTTCATTGACTAACCAAGGATATTTTTCATCGTCATGGACACTCATTGGCCCACCCATCACTATTAGCCAATCGAAACTGTCGTGCTCTGGCAAGGAATAGTCATCGTAAGAGCGACTGACGCTAATCATATGATGGTGGTTGTTTGCCCACTGTTTGATGAAACTAAGGTCTTCATAATCTGTATGGAATAGGGCATGGATGCGTAGCGTCATGGGATACCTTTAATTAGAAACTGCTTATGCTTAGAAACCGCTTATGATTAGAAATCGCTTATTAATAGCGTAGAGTGGTTTACGTCTTGTCTGCCTTCTCTACTAGAATTTGGCAAAACTAACTCATCCTACACAACTCAATAAAAATCATCGGTACCAGCATACTTCTTATTCAATGCCTTTAAAATAGCATAAGTTTCCAAATCCATAGTCGCGGTGAGATGCTGCGGGCTAAAATGCAGCTGAAACGCATAAATCACATCGTGACTGGCTTTATCCCATTCATCGCTATCATTGATTTGATAACCGTAATTTCTAAATTCTTGCTTCATTTCGGAAATCGTTGCTGCATCAAACTCTTCTTGATTCATAAAAAGCTTTTTATCCTGCTCGTCATACCAAGCGCCAATACCATATTGCTCATATAGTCGTTGCCAAGGGAACTTAGCACCAGGATCGATTTTTCGAGAGGGCGCCATATCGGAATGACCAATGATATTTTTTGGTGAGATGTCATATCGCACTGCCAAATCCTGTACCAGTTGGGCGACTTTCTTAATCTGACTCTCTTCAAATTCCACATAGTGCTCATAAGGATGGTAGTCTTGGACGCCTCGTTTAAGTGCCTTCCTATACTCTGGTTTAATACCGTTATTGACAATTTCTATGCCTATAGAAGTATCATTTAGGATGGTTCTACCTGCAAACCCGCCATCACCGGCATGCCAAGCGCGTTCACTTTCCGGTACCAAATTATAAATTTTATCGTCGTCTTCATTTAGAATAAGGTAATGGGAGCTTACGTTACCGACAGTCAATAGCTTAATTGAGCGTTCATTATCGCTGACGGTATAGTGCAAAATGATGGTTTTAATTCGCTCACTTTTACCAGTCGCTTGATAGGTTTGGCTATCAATAATGTAACGGGGCTCTGTGGTTGTTACGCAGCCAATCAGTGGTAACGTTAAGAATAATGTTAATACTGATGCCAGTGTTAATGTTGATGCAATTGAAGTGATATCTTTTGCCATGAAACGCTCAATATGGAAGGAGTATTATAAAAGAGATAGTATAAAATACTCTATTATCAGGAGGTGATATCATTGCCAATTAATAACGATTTATTCTTCTTAGTACTTCTTATAGTTAATACAAAATAAAATAGATACGCTCATAGTCGCGTGTGGCTGGTAAAAATTTTCTTGCTTGCTGTGCGACTTCGCCACTCCAGAGGCAGCAAAAATTTATCCAAGCCAAACTGTGCCTGTTTTAAAATGAATCAACTATATTTAACCTCTACCAACCTTCTTCTTAAGCACCGTCTTCCAACTGTCCTCTAAACACTCAATAGCTAACCAAGACTCAATAATATCAACCTCAAATTTCTCTTTTGAATTAGATAGTTGCCATAGCTTTTCTAACGTTGCGAACGGATAAGGGCGTGCTATCAAATATACGGGTAAATGAGCAGCAATCATCCCATCACGAACCACTTCAAAATACCAGCCAGCGATACCTTGCTTGGTAATCCACGATGCTATATTAGGCACTTTAGTAAATTGCCCAATTTGGTCATTAATTTTATAGCAAGGTCTGCGCGGTTGGACGACACGTAATTGAACGCTATCACTATCATTCACCTGTTCATCACCATGTGGCCCACCGTACTGAAAAATATCACCAATACAGACCGTGGTCTCGTCCATATGAGGTAAGCCATTAACAGGTTCGGTGATGAGGTTTTCACCCAAAGTACCAATACGAACTTTGAGATTAAACTCAGCATTAATCTGCTCATAAGTGGCAAGGGGCATCTGATGTACCGCTTTTAGCGGGCCGCCATGATGCTTGCGATCAGCTTGCTCATCAGTAGTCAATCCCATAAAATTGACCGCAACGGGCGCTTTGATCGGTGCTTTATCAATGGCACTCATTTGTTCCCGAGTGAACGGCATCGCCTTGCCTGCACGGACGTCAATTAAGTTCGCGATATGCAAAGGTAAGGCATGATTGAAGTCAGCTTTAACTTTTTGGGTGGGTAGTTTTATCGTTTCTGCGCTCATGGATTGTCCTATAGAGGGTAGCTCTGAAGAATAGCTTTGATAAAAAAGTTATTTAATTAATGACGTTATCTTAGCGCAAACATTGGTGTCTTTCAGCTTATTTACCCTATTTAAATGAATCGAAATCCAAGCATAAAAAAAGGCCAGATAATTAATCTGACCTTTTTAAGGTTTACATTGTAGTTTTAATGAATAGCCTTATTTATTTTTATTACGTCGACCGGCTGTTTTCTTTTCACGTGGGACTGCGACTAGCTCAGCTAACTGTTCAGGTGATGACCATAGACCTTCTAAGTCGTAGAACTCGCGCGCTTGAGGGGTCATCATATGAACGACGACTGCGCCCAAATCGATCAAAGTCCAGTCTGAATCAACGCCGCCTTCGCGCCCAAGTGGCATAAAGTCAGCTTGCTTAGCTTCAGCACCGACACTATCGGCAAGCGCCCGTACATGACGCTTGGAGGTACCGTCAGCGATGACCATGCGTTCCATTACGTCTGTTAAGTCTTCTACATTAAGAACGGTGATATTTTTCGCTTTCATATCTTCCAAAGCGGTCTTTACAATTGTTAAGCATTCTTCTAAGCGTTCGTCAGTCATGGTATTGGTCATAAATTTTGGTCTCTTGAATCGTAATTATTAAAAATAAAGTGATAAGTGGTCATTTTGTAGCGTCTAGCAAGTCATATATAGACCTGCTAAAGGCGAAATGACAAAGATAAAGCAATTTTAACGGAATTGAGCAGCAGAATATAGCTGATGGGCGATAATATATTGATAAACCGTAGGATTTATTAATTTAATCAGATTATTGGGTTTGGTGGTCAGGTTGGCGTCTGTCCGTACTGGCTCATATATGAGCTGACGTAACTGTTGACGTATATGCGTACTCGACACCGCGGTAACTTGGTGCGGATCTATATAAATGCGTCCTTGAGTATTGTTTTTCAAGGGTTTGCTAGATTCTAGTGTGATGTTCAACGACTGCGCTAAGTCTGTCGGTAGGTAAGTAATTTGCGTTTGTAACCTAGTCGGTAGCTCATGACATAAGGCAATGATATCTTGCGCAGAAAGATTTTTAATAGGACTGTTTTTATGAGTAAAAGCGCTTTGTTGGGCGGTATCATCATTATCAGACCGGCTAAAAATCCATAAATGCACATAATTGGTCAATTGTAGACCCTCTTTCCACTTCTCTAAACTACGAGCACTATCCATACCCATGATGAATATCAGACTGTCATCAGGGTAACACTGGCATAGAGTGCGCACACTATCGATGCTATACACCGGTGGCGTTTGCCATAGTTCGAGCTCGCTGATTTGTAGCGGCGTATCTTCAATCGCTAATTTTAGCATTGCCAGTCGGTGTTTAGGGTCCATACTTTGTTGTTTAAAAGGTGAGCGTGCATTGGGCAGTAAAGACACCTGTAGCGCACATCGTTGCTCAGCAGCGATAGGTGCAAGGCCATTATAAACGGCCATCGCCATTTGGATATGACCATTATGTACCGGATTAAACGACCCGCCAAGGTAGGCACGAATCGTAGGGGCAGTGGCTGTTTTAGAAGCGCGAATGTTGGTACTGAAGTGCGTATCTGGCATAGGTAAGATGGCTGAATAGAATGATTCAAGTAAAATGTTTATTCAGTACTATTGTAGAGGGTAGGCGCGCACTTGTCATTAGCATTGTCATCAACTTATGGTAGCTCATTAAACAACTAGCCATTAAAAAGCCGACCATCATAATGATATGAAGGTCGGCGAAGAAGACGATAAATTTCTAAGCTGAGTATTTAACTTATAATATTAAATCACATCACTATAAGCTTGGATTGCAGTCAAGGCAATGGTATAGATAATGTCATCGACCAATGCACCACGTGACAAATCGTTTACAGGTTTATTTAAGCCTTGGAGCATAGGACCAACACTGATAACGTTGGCACTACGTTGGACGGCTTTATAAGTGGTATTGCCGGTATTTAGATCTGGGAAGATAAACACGTTCGCTTGACCAGCAACGGGTGAATCGGGCGCTTTTTGTTTGCCGACGCTCATGACTGAGGCAGCGTCATATTGTAAGGGGCCATCAACCGCGAGTGTTGGCTCACGTTCGCGAACGATTTGAGTGGCACGAGTGACTTTTTCGACATCAGCGCCAGTACCTGATGAGCCAGTTGAATAGCTGATCATTGCAACTTTTGGCTCAATACCAAAAGCCGCCGCAGATTCAGCAGACTGGATGGCAATCTCAGCCAATTCTTCAGCAGTTGGGTCAGGGTTAATGGCGCAGTCACCATAAACCACCACTTGTTCAGGCAGCAGCATAAAGAAAATAGACGATACCAGTGAGTATTGCGGTGCAGTCTTAATCAACTGAAATGCGGGGCGTACAGTATTGGCAGTGGTGTGTATCGCGCCAGAAACCAGACCATCAACTTCGTCCATCTGCAGCATGATAGTGCCTAAGAAGACGGTGTCTTTAAGCTGTTCAGCGGCGACAGTTTCAGTGGTTTTGCCTTTACGGCGCTCAACGACGGCAGCAATATATTTGCTCATATCGAGAGTATCAGGATCAATAATCTCCAAACCTTCAGGTAAGATTAAGTTACGGTTTTTGGCCACTTGCTCGACATCAGCACGTTTAGCTAACAGAACACAGTTAGCGATACCACGGCTTTGGCAGATACAGGCAGCTTCTACCGTGCGCGGCTCAGAACCTTCTGGCAATACCACGCGCTTTTTGGCAGCTTGGGCTTTTTTGACCACTTGATGGCGGAATGCGGCCGGTGATAAGCGCGGCTTATGGTCATTGCTAAAGTATTCTTTGATCCAGCTCAAATCTAAGTGCGCAGCCACATAACGAGTCACTTCTTGGGCGCGCTCAATATCATCGCTTGGAATCTCAGAACTCATGTGCATCAGGCTCTGTACGGTCTCAAAGCTATCAGTTTCAACGCTCATGACCGGAATACCAGTCTTGAGAGCAGACTGCCATAACTCAGCGACAGTGGCATTAGGCGCGACACCGCCTGTTAATACCAGACCTGCCAGTGGTACGCCATTGATACAAGCCAAGGCAGCAGCTAACAATAGCTCATCACGATCACCAGGAACAACAATGAGCGTACCGCGTTTGAATACTTCATCGACGCGCGCTACTGAACGGGCCGTTAGGCTGATGTGGTTAATACGACGGGACTTAGCTTCACCAACGTTTAACCATGTCGCGTCAAGCTCAGCGGCGATATCCCAAGTACGTGGCACTGATAATGAATCACTAAAAGGCACCACCCCGATTAAGCGAAATTGATCGGTATTGAAATGGGGTGACAGGCGCTGTACTTCTTGCATAAAGCCTTCGTCTAAGCTGACCACGGCTTCACCTGGGGCAACCGGCTGATTCTCAAAAGTGTTCGGCACATCATGCACGCGCATTAATATGCAGCCTAAAGTGCGATCATTTACCAGACCACCAAACTCACGCGCATGGACATCAAGCTTATCAGCAAGATAGGCCGGATTACTGGTATCAACAGTGCTTACAAAGATAATTTTGGCATCTAACGCATGGGCGATGGCACGGTTGATTTGCGAGGCATAAGACGCTTCGGTCGTGGGTACCAAGCCTTCACAAATAATGACGTCTTGATCGCCACCGATAGAGTGATGGTTTTCGACCACTTCTTCCATTAAGTCATCAAGATTGCCATCACCTATCATACGTTCAACGCGCTGACGATTGATAGATTTAGGCGGCGTAAGACCAAAGGCGTGCATAGTCAAAGCGCTTGAGCTGTCTAAACTGTTTTGTTTGTCTAAAGTATCATCTTGCAAAAAAGGCTTCATAAACCCGGCTTTAACGCCGTTATAATCAAGCGCACGAATCAAGCCAAGTGCGGCTGAGGTCACGCCGATACCGCGACTAATGGGAACAAGTAAAATGGTTTGCATAGCGTATCCTACTATTTATTATATCCTTGAGGGGTATTGCTGATTGGCTATTGTTACTTTTAATACTGGAGTTTTAACCCTGTAATTTATGACGGTGGGTTAATGCTTGGTACATACTGGCGCTAATAATTAACACCAGTAATTAGCAAGGTTAAATGACACGCGCTGGTTTAAATAATTCTACGATACCGTATCATAAACACATTTACAGACGCTTAGTTTAAACTTAATGCTTGACGAGTCTCTTGAGCAATTCGGCACTCTTCATCCGTTGGTATAACCCAGAGCTCAATACTGCTGTCTGCTGTCTGGAAATTGCCTTCTGCACCGCCGACCAGAGTCGCGTTTTTGTCGGCATCAAACTTGATACCAAAGTGACGCATCACATCTAAAATACGCGCGCGGGTAGTGGCTGAGTTCTCACCGATACCACCGGTAAAGACAATGCCGGTGAATTCAGGTAACGCACAGCTTAGACTGGCTAAGTATTTACCCGCACGGTAGCAGAACATCTCAATGGCAAGCTGCGCATCTTCATGGCCTTCATTAGCCGCTTGTTCAATCGTACGTAAATCGTTTGATAGGCCTGAAATACCCAGTAAACCACTGTCATTATTCAGCATGTCATTAACTTCTTCTAGGCTCATGCCCATCTTACGCTTTAGATGAATGTGGAGGCCAGGATCAACGTCACCACTACGAGTGCCCATCATTAAGCCTTCAAGTGGGGTGAGTCCCATACTGGTATCCAAGCTTTTGCCATCATAAACGGCAGCTGCAGAACAGCCATTACCTAGATGCGCGGTCAACCAGCCATGGGGACCTTTGGCCTCAGTAATTAAGCTGGCACGTTCTGAAACATAGGCATGCGAGGTACCGTGGAAGCCATAGCGACGGATTTTTTCTTCTTCATATAGGGCTTTTGGAATCGGATAACGGTAGGCAACTGGCGGCATAGTTTGGTGGAATGCGGTGTCAAAGACAACGACTTGGGGGATATCAGGATAGATGGCTTGAACCGCCTCGATACCTAAAGCGTTAGCAGGGTTATGTAGTGGCGCTAAAATCTTTAAGCGTTTAACTTCTTCTAACACGTGCTCGTTAACGCGGACGGCTTCTGAGTATTCACGGCCACCATGTACTGCGCGATGACCAACAGCGACAAAGTGATATTGTTCAAGTAAGGCAAGGATTTTTTGTAGTGCCAACTCGTGACGACCACCTGGAATGGTAATTTCAAGCTTTTCGCCATTCAAAGTAGTGTGTTTAATACGAGCGGTATCTAGGCCTAAGTTTTCAGCGAGCCCTGTGATACGAGTAGATTCGTCTTCACTGATCAGCGCGTATTTGATTGAAGAAGAACCGCAGTTAAGTACCAAAGTAGGATTAATCAGTTTTGATTTACCAGTAGTGTGGTCGCTAAAGGTGGGGGTGCTTACGCTGTCGCTCATGCTCTATCCTTAGATGATGGGTAAATAAGTGGTGAATCATAACGGATTAACACCAATTGAACAAACAAAAATCAGCTATATTATCTCTATGATAACCAGCTTTTGCTGCATAAAAGCACAGCTAAAAATACGGTATTATTGATAACAGTTATCAATGCTAATTACTGATTCAAGGTACTCGATAGCCGCATTTATTAGGGTATGCATGCTAGCAATCCATAGCTGTCGCTAGGTCTAGGTATAATGTAACATATTTTGGCTGTTATACCATGATAACCATAAGGTTTAAGGTTGACAGTAGTCAAGCCCTTGCTATTGCTGCTTATCCAGTACCTTGCAGCTATAGGAGGGAAGCAGCCAAATTGTAAGAAAGTTTGTCAAACAGCTGTTAAAACCTTATATAAATCACAAATCAGGTGAGTCGATAGTAAGCTATGAAGGCAAAGTATTAATAAAAAGCCACGTAGAAATAACCATAAAAAATATCAGATTTAATATAATTGTCGCCTAAATAAAATCGAGATGCGCATAGCTTTACGGAATAATGCTATGATTAAACAATGACCGTTAACGGCAAATTTTGGTAAATTTTTAATGCCGATAAGCGGTGTGTTTGTAACTACAATTGACGGTTTGATGTAGTTTTTTATTGCTCTTTTTATGGCTTCTCTTATGGTTTTAGCCCCTTGCAAGGTTGTTTGTATTTATGCTTATTATCCCTCAGATCTTTAATGTTAGTGATGCCGATTCATCCGTGAAAGATGTCAAAAAAAGTATTATTTTGCTACCTCCTATTATCAATGCCAGTTACCGTATTATCGGCACGCTGATACTCGGCGTCGTTATGATTGGAGTGACAGGATGCGGACAAAAAGGCGCGTTGTACTTAACAGATACTGACAGCCAACTGGTTACTAGTGGCTCCGATACGTCAGCATCAGAAGTATTAGATAGCACCAGTCATCCGCAAGATGCTGCCTTTGCAGGTATCGATGATGATACCTCTCAAAAATCGCGCTACTCAGAACAAAAGCAAATGCCGCCCGCCGCCAGTGACGATCCTAACGATTATTAATGTCTCTTAGCCTTTCACATTCCTAAAGTGTCTGCTTCGACTCTGTTACTGAGTGGCTGAGAAAATTTACCTAGCTTCTGGAACAACCGTACAGTAAGCAAGTAAATTTTCACCGGTCATGATGCTTTTATCAAAATCGTCGTAAAATCGCCGTAAGACTTTATACCCTTCAACCTTGATTACATTAGAGATATTTATATGAATAATTCTAAGCCGCAAGCTTGCGTGACTAATCCTATAACCAGCCAATGCGTAACTACCCAAACGGAGCAAGGGTTGTATATCGATCCCGAAGCTTTAACCGCGCATCTACCGGCCTTGCAATACCGCAACCATGCGTTGTATATGGAGGCAGTGAGCATTAGTGAGCTGGTTGAATGCTACGATACGCCGTGCTATGTCTACTCAAAGCAGGCGATATTGGATGTATATCAATCCTATAGTGATAGCTTTGCCCTACTGAAGCACCAAATTTGCTATGCGGTCAAGGCCAACTCCAACCTTGCCGTTTTGGGCATACTTGCGCAGGCGGGTGCTGGGTTTGATATCGTGTCGCGCGGTGAGCTGATGCGCGTACTGGCAGCAGGCGGGCAGGCAAGCCGCGTGGTATTTTCAGGCGTTGGTAAAACTCGTGATGATATTGAGTATGCGCTAACTCAAGGTATCAGCTGCTTTAACGTTGAGTCTATTAGCGAGCTGACCTTAATCAATAACGCCGCGCAGCAGTTAGATAAGCGCGCGCCAATATCGCTACGAGTCAATCCTGACGTTGATGCCAATACCCATCCTTATATCTCAACCGGACTGAAAGACAATAAGTTTGGTATTGCTCATGAACAAGCGCTGGCGGTATATGAGCAAGCAGCGCAATTGTCACATATTGATATCATCGGTATTGATTGTCACATTGGCTCTCAGTTAACCGAAGTAAAGCCATTTGTTGCGGCTTTGGATAAAATAATTGAGCTTATTCATAGCTTACGTAATAAAGGAATTGAGCTGCGCCATATTGATTTAGGGGGTGGTTTGGGCGTGCGCTATATCGATGAGACCCCCGTCACCATTGACGAGTTTGCACAAGCCTTATTGCCAAAATTAACGGAGCTGGGCTTGACAGTATTTTTTGAGCCCGGTCGCAGCATGGTTGCTAATGCGGGGGTGTTACTGACCCGTGTTGATGTGCTAAAACCTACTGAGCATAAGAATTTCGCTATTGTTGATGCAGCGATGAACGATTTAATTCGTCCGGCTCTCTATCAAGCGGAAATGGCGGTGATTCCTAATGTATTGCCCAGTGACGGTATTAATAGTGATGGCATGCAGCCATGGGATATCGTCGGTGCCATTTGCGAAACCGGTGATTTTTTAGCAAAAGATCGCCTATTATCATTAGCGACGGGTGATATTTTAGCAATAACCGGTGCTGGTGCCTATGGCTTTACCATGAGTAGCAACTATAATTCACGTCCGCGTGCAGCCGAAGTGATGGTTGCTAATGACGGTCATCAGCTGATTGGTAAACGCGAAACGATTGAAGAATTATATGCGCACGAGAACTTATGGCAAGGTAAATAGTGACTGTCTACAATAGTGTAAAAATAACCCATTATTGTAATAACAATGGGTTTTTTATGACAAGATTTTTATCAAGGATAACGCCGTACCAGCGGCGTTGATAGTTATCATTGTGCCAGCCACCATGCTAATATAACGGACATATAAAAATAGGATAGGACACAAGGATATGCTAATAGAATTTACCAAAATGCATGGTCTGGGCAATGATTTTATGGTCATCGATCTGGTGACCCAGCGCTTGGATCTGACCAAGGAGTTGGTACAATTATTGGGTGATCGCCATCTAGGCATTGGCTTTGATCAATTGCTCGTGGTTGAGCCCCCAATGCGCCCTGATGTCGACTTTAGTTATCGTATTTTTAATACCGATGGTGGTGAGGTCGAGCAGTGTGGTAATGGTGCGCGCTGTTTTGCTCGTTTTGTCCAAGCGCGTAAGCTGTCATTTAAGCAGCGTTTGCGCGTTGAGACCGCTAGTGGCGTTATCTCTTTAACTACCGATCGTTACGGTTGGGTAGAAGTAGATATGGGTAAACCTAAGTTTGAGCCCAATGAGATTCCATTCACGCCAAAAGCCATTACCAAAATTCAAAACGCGTATCATTTAGATGTTGCTGGCACGCCCGTTCAACTATATGTGGCCAATATGGGCAACCCTCATGCGGTCATCAAAGTTGATGATGTGCTCGATGCTGATGTCGAAAAATTAGGCAAGGCTATCGAATCTCATCCAGCATTTCCCAATAAGGTGAACGTCGGCTTCATGCAAGTGATGAATCAGCGTCATATACGGTTGCGAGTCTACGAGCGCGGTGTCGGCGAGACCCAAGCCTGTGGTACTGGTGCTTGTGCTGCAGTAGCAGTCGGTATACGAGAGGGCTGGTTAGATGAAGGCGAAGATGTGCGCGCTCAGCTGTATGGCGGCAGCATGGTTGTCCGTTGGCAGCCCGGTTATTCGGTGATGATGACCGGCCCGACAGCTTTTGTGTATGAAGGGGTATTTAGTCCGGATGGTTTGATGGCGCAAGCGGGCATCAAGCCCAGTCCAGATAGCTAATGATTTGATACTGATTTGATATAGTTGGTCTACTATAAGAGAGGTACAGCGAGCATGGCTGTGGGAAATTTTCGAAGCCACTGGAGTGGCAAAGCCGCACAGCAAGCGAGAAAATTTTGCCAGTCTTGCGAGTTTAGCCGTTGCATCTATTTTATTCACTATAATAAGTGGCGAGTATTTACTGCTAGGTAGCTCTTATGTTTGCTCCCAATAAAGAGGCTGAATCAATGTCTCAATCAACGCCTAAATCTAAGCCACGAACTAAGCCTCAGGAGTCATGGATATCAGTAGAATCAGCGTTGGCAGTAGAGTCGGATGAAACACTGAGAGAACTGTTGTCACCCGTATATCGCTGGCTTCATATTTTGGCAGTACGCAACCATTCGGCGCATACTCTAACAGCTTATTTTGCTGGGGTTAATCAGCTGGCGCTATTTTTACGCGGTAAGCGGTTGACTTGGACACGCTGTGATAAACGTCAATTAGCGCAGCATATTAGTCAGCGTCTTGATGAGGATAAGCTTGCTCTTTCTAGCGTACAGCAAGAATTGTCAGCTATCCGCCATTTTTATGGTTGGCTGATTGAAGAACAGCTGGCGCGTATTAATCCGGCCACTGGCTATCAGCTTAAGCGTAGTCCTAGACCACTACCGTCAATTGCTGATATAGACTTGCTCACTCAACTGCTTGACCAACCCGCTCCTGATACCCCAGAACAGGCACGGTTATGGCTACGTGATAAGGCGATGTTTGAGCTACTGTATAGCAGTGGTCTACGTGTTGGCGAGCTGGTCGGGCTTGATATGGCAGATATAGATTTATCTGATTTGCGCGTACGAGTTACTGGTAAAGGTAATAAAACCCGTTTAGTGCCAGTAGGGACTAAAGCGGCAGTGGCCATCAATCGTTATTTGCCACATCGTAATTTATGGTTAGAGCAGCAGGATAGTGCCTTATTTATCAGTGAGAAATTAGGGACGCGATTATCAACGCGCGCCGTTCAGCAGCGCTTGAAAGTCGCGGCAACGCGGGCTGGCATTGTCCAAAACTTATATCCACATCTACTGCGCCATTGTTTTGCCTCGCATATGCTCTCAGGTAGCGGAGATCTACGCGCCGTGCAAGAGATGCTAGGACATAGCGATATCAGTACGACCCAGATTTATACTCATGTCGACTTTGCTAAGCTCACCCAAGTTTATGATCGCGCTCATCCACGCGCGACCTATACCCAGAATGATAAAAGCTAGATTTAAAGCCTAGAACTCAAATACGCCTTACGCCAATCGGTGACACTGAAAAATAGGCATTTTTTGCCGTCCTTGTTCTTGAGCTTGTTTGTCTAAGGTTGCCATTACCAGTGCATAATTTTTATCCGCTTTTTGACTCTTAAGCTCACTATCATCATAACTGTTGATATTACTATCCTCATAGCTATTAACAACAGCCCCATCAAAAGCGCTAATCGCTGTATGTCCCCAGGTCTGGCGAATATTACCGCTTTTGTAATGATGATCACCGCCTTGCGCTGCGCCAATGACCATACATTGACTGTCTAAGGCGCGTGCCTGTAATAATAATGACCAATGCGCTTGACCCGTCATATAAGTAAAAGCAGAGGGCGCGCTGAGTATATCAGCGCCCGCTTGACGCAAACGCTGAGCAAGCGCCGGAAAACGCAAATCAAAGCAGACCATCATCCCTAATTGGTAAATTGTATTGCTCGCCTCAATAGCAGCAGTCACCGTCTGTGTGCCTGCCTCAAAGGTTGCAGCTTCGTTATAGCTGCCTTGCTGATCAGCGACAGTGGCTGTAAACAAATGAATTTTATCGTAGCGCGCGACCAACTTACCATCCGGGGCAAACAGCTGACTGACTTGGCGTAAGCGGCCGTCAGGGACGATAACGCCATCGGGACGGTAAAGACAAGGTAGGGTACCCGCTAGCAAATAAACATTATGTACGCGCGCATAGTCTGCTAGGGTGGCAGATAAAACCTCAAAGCGTTCTGCGGTTGCAAATTGCTCACCCATGCTACAGCAATTCTCCGGCAGTACCACCAGCTTGGCCCCTTGCGCACAGGCGTCATTAATCGCAGCCTCAATAGAGGCAAGGTTAGCCTTAATATCTTGCTGACTATTCAGCTGTACGGCAGCAAGGGTAAGTTGATTATCGTTCATAGTGGTTTCTCAATTATAATTATGGGTTTTACTATTTTAATATCTAATTTGTTTAGCTAGTAGTAACTTGGGTTCTATAGTGTTCGGCAATGCGTAAATATTGAAGTATCCTTACAGCCGTTTATAACATATAAAATAATAGTCCCTGCACACAAGTTATAAATTATCATAGCAACAGTACTGCAAAAAATGCTATCGTCAAGATATTACAAAATTAAACCTGTAACTAAACTTTCATTATAATTGAAATATCATCAATACCGGAGTGCAATAAACTGTCCATGAGTATGTCGTTCGGATTGGCGACCACGCTAAGTACCTCACAAAAGCTCACCCCGCAAATGCAGCAAGCTATCAAATTGCTGCAGCTTTCTAGTCTCGAATTGGCGCAAGAGGTTCAGGCCAAATTAGACAGTAATCCACTGCTCGAACGAGTGGAAGATGATGAAGGTGATGAGAGGCATACTGATGAGATGACCGATGATTGGGCGGAGCCTTTAACGCTTGAGATGTGGAATAGTAATGCTGTAACTGGTTCAGCGACTGATGCCAATAAGAGCACCACAATCGAATACGACTCTGATACATTTAGCGATAGCCTAGATAAGTTAACGCAGAACAGTATCGATGACGGTGCTGTTGATCATAGTGATAATGACTATCAAAATACGACCAATGATAATGATTATAGCAATTTTGATATCGGTAACTATGGGTCTACTGCAGCTATAGGTTCAGATTATGATGAGCTAGACCGCTATCAAGGTAGTACCTGCGCCACCATTCAAGACCATGTGCGCTGGCAGCTTAACTTTAAGCATTTATCTGATAGCGATGTGATGATTGCCGATTATATGGTCGAGTCCATGGATGATATGGGGTTTATCCGAATCGATATTGATGAGTTACATCAAAGCTTTGATACGATGGCAAGTTTTTATCAATGGGACGCGCCGATTGAGCGTGCTCAGATGGAGACCGTGCTACGCATCATCCAATCTTGCGATCCGCTCGGTGTTGGGGCGCGTAATCTCAGCGAATGTCTTGCTATTCAACTTGCTAAGATTGACCCGTATACTGAACATCTCAAACATGCACAGGCTTTGTTGTCTGCAAGCGAACATTTAGTCAGTAACAATATCAGAGCCTTAACTGAAATCACCAAACTCGCACCTGAACACATTACCCCTGCGCTCAGTTTACTACGCACGTTAAACCCTGCACCAGGCTTATCCTTTCAGAGTAATCAGCCTGAGTATACTCAGCCACCTACCAGCTATGATATTCCTGACGTTTTAGTAACTCCCATACGGCACGCTATATCTGCTGAAGAAGAGGGCTGGCATGTGCGCCTTAATCCTGAAACCCTACCAAAACTGCGCGTCAATCAGGAGTATGCCCGCTTAGTTAAGCGCGGCGATGACAGTCCTGATAATCAGTATTTACGTGACAACCTCACCGATGCACGACTGTTTATCCGTAGTATTGAGGAGCGCAATCAAAATTTATTAAAAGTTGCTAGTAGTATCGTACGTTATCAACAAGAATTTCTGCGCTTCGGTGCGACGGCTATGCAGCCCCTTATTTTAAAGAATATTGCAGAAGAAGTTGATCTACATGAGTCCACCGTTTCGCGCTTGACCACCAGTAAAACTATCTTGACTCCGCAAGGACTATTTTCGCTTAAACACTTCTTTTCGTCACACGTGAGTAGTAACGATGGTGATATTTCATCAACGGCTATCAGCGCTATGATTAAACAGCTTATTGGTGCTGAGAATCCTAAAAAACCGCTTTCTGACAGCCGCATTCAAGCGCACTTACGAGACGATGGTATCGACATTGCTCGGCGCACCGTTGCTAAGTATCGCGAAGCGATGAATATTGGCTCTTCTACTCAGCGTAAACAGAAATATTAAACACTCTGCAGTAACTTTGACATACTCAAAATAATATATAAAAAACAAAAATTTCTGATTATATAGAATTATGTAAAGAACAAAAGATTTTTTTACATTTAATTACACTTTACTGGCTTGCTACTATTTCGTTTTCATGACAAATTAGAAGCACATCAATAGGAAAAACCAAACAGCTTATTTATTGAATCATTCGAGGCGGTAAAAGGACATAACAGCCAGTGATGACAAGCTAACGGTATTATTGATAAGGCAAGGTGATAAAGGCAGGAGTGCTGGTTCATCTGTTGTACATAAGTGATAAATACAAGGATAAGACTATGAATGTTTCTATCAGTGGTCACCATATTAGCGTTACTGATGCCATGGACACAGTCGTTCGCGACAAGCTTAGTAAAATTGAGAGTCACTTTGATCAAATACAAAGCATTCAAGTGATTCTGTCGCTAGATAATAGCGGCGCAAGTGATGGTGGCAAAAAGAGCAATAAAGCCGAAGCCATTATGCGAGTCTCGGGTCAAGAAATGTTCGTCCAAGCTTTTGATGATGATATGTATAAAGCCATTAATGAGATGGCAGACAAACTAGATAGACAAGTACGAAAATATAAAACTCGTCAAGAGCGCAAAAAGATTCGCGGTGCCGGGCGTGATGGACGCTACGAAGACAATGAAATTGCTGATACGGTTCCAGCTGTCTAGGGTTCTATCTCATCATAGTGAAAATAAATGAGAGTAAGAGAAGAAGTTATTAGAAAGAATGATGTTTTGCCCGGCTTGGTAGCGGTAATAGGTAATAACAATAATAATAATAAAATCTTTATTACCACGCTATCAAGCCGTTTATCTCAACTTACTTTATTTGATTTTAACTAATTATTATTTAAGGAGCCCTATATATTTTATATTCAATAATAAAAAGACCTCACGCATATAATGCATTGAGGTCTTTTTTATAGGGATAAGGTTTTGAAGATAAAATTACTATCAAAACAAAGGTTCTACTAAATAATAAAGATTCTATTAAAAAACAGTAAAGAGCAATATGAAAAATATCAAGATCAGCCGCCGCCAACCGCTTGTACAACCTCTATAGACATCCCATCGACGATAACTAATTTTCCAAGCTCGCTTTTAGGAATAAGGTCACCATCCACTTCGACAGCATAACGACCTTCACTCAGTCCCAACTCATTAACGACCAACTGAACGGTCTGATGAGTCGTCTGTAAGGTTTTTCCATTGACGCTAATGAGACTCATAATACTTACTCCCTAATTGTAGTAGCGATCCTTTAGTAATAATCTTTTATTAAAAACTCTTTATTAGAAGTTTTTGAATCAATTGATTATTCTGCTATTTAGCTGGTTGGATTACTTAATCGAAATGCTGTCACTGCTAACCATGCCCAGCCAGCAATCATTAACACCCCACCGATAGGCGTGATGGCGCCAAACCAACGTGGCGCACCAAGCGTCATGGCATATAAGCTACCCGCAAAAATGATAATTCCAATTTGTAGCAACCATGCGCTAGTTTGGGTCGCATAGTTAAGACGAATAAGCAATCCAACCATTAATAATCCAAGGGCATGAACAAATAAATATAGCGTCGCAGTATGCCACCATTCAAGCTCCTGAGCAGTGACCATACTTTTGATAGCATGAGCGCCAAATGCCCCTAAAGCAACTGCTATGGTAAGATTAATCGCTGCAATACCTATCCAGTTGACCATTATCCAACCTCTATAAATTATCAGCTGGTTACTAGCTGATTTACTCTAAAACGGATACCCAAGGTCTGTAGAAATTTTTATAGCCTACGCAGTAGCGCAGCCACAGCACCGTAAGCGAGAAAATTTCACCAACCTTGAAAGTTTATAAGTGGTATTTATTTTATTTATTATCAATTATGCGGCGTTTTGACCCTCTATCTGCTATTTATTGAATATCATCAGGCAAAATTACACTTTCAATAGTCATCGCATCACGGATTTTATCCATTGCATTTTTCTCAATCTGGCGTACCCGTTCTGCAGAGATAGAATATACCGCTGCCAGCTCGTGCAAGGTAGATTTTTGCTCAGTAAGCCAGCGCTGTTCGACGATATCGCGTGAGCGATCATCCAAGGTATCCATCGCTGCTATTAGAGCTGAGGAATTATTGTCTTCCCAGTCTGCTTCTTCTACCATTTCAGCAGGATCAAAACCATCCTCTAAGAATAGTTGCGGTGCATAACGTCCATCATCATCATCGCTCGATTGGGTCTCAAATGACGCATCATAAGAAGTCAGACGTGATTCCATCTCCAACACTTGTTTGCGGGTGACATTAAGGTCGTTAGCAATGGCATCAGCTTCTTCTAAAGTCAGCTGGTTATTGGTCTTTTTGAGGCTACGCAAATTAAAGAATAACTTACGATGGGCTTTAGTCGTCGCCACTTTAACAATCCGCCAGTTGCGAATCACAAACTCATGAATTTCAGCCTTAATCCAATGTACTGCAAATGATACTAAGCGCACACCTTTATTGGGGTCAAAGCGCTTAACGGCCTTCATCAAGCCTAGATTACCTTCTTGAATCAAGTCCGCTTGCGGTAAACCGTAGCCAGAATAGCTGCGGGCAATATGAATCACAAAACGCAAATGCGACATCACTAGCAAACGTGCGGCTTCAACGTCGCCTTCATCATAATAACGATGTGCAAGTTCCTGCTCTTGGGCCGGTGTTAAGATAGGAATTTGATGTACAGTATTAATATAGGCACCCAAATTCACCCCTGGTGCCGACAGATGCGTCGGCATGGCAGGCACTAAATCACGTGTACTGGTATCTTCGAGCGCACTGGCATCATAAGGTGGGCGCTGTGCTGCTGCCTTCAGCGCCGCTTCACGGGCTGGATTTTTTTCAGGAGCAGGACTGTCACTATTCTGCATTGTTGTCGTTGTCGCCGAGTCAGTAGCCATATTCTTGACCTTGATTAAAATTGAATAGGTAAGCAAGTTACAGATGAAGATTTTCGTTGTCTTGATTGTAAAGGATAGCGCTGCTTAGTTGCTATCGGTTTTGGTAATGATGAAGTGAAATATTGTATCGAACGTTTGGGTAGACAAGCTACCAATGGACGAGCCATTAGTGGTTTGATTAACCATTAATAACAAGTTATCAGTAGTAGCTATTTTCTGAGTTTGCTGACAAAAAGCGAGGATATCAGCTTGAGAGTTGGGGTCAGTTGCAACTACATATAGAGATTCACCAATTGCCACGTTACGTAGTGCCACTTTGGTTTTTAATAAGGGCATTGGGCAGGCAAGTCCGCGTCCATCCACCATATCTTTGATATGAATAGCAGATGGATTTTGCATATCATCACAGTGTCGCTGAATACCGTGAATACAATCGGTTGGTAACAAGCTCAATAATGAGGTAATCGTATAGTGCTCAGATTCAGGTAACGTTTGCCTCAAATATATTTGATATGGTGCATGCATAGTAAGGGGTGAATAGTTAGCAGCAGACATGGAGGTTACCCTTAGCATATTAACTTTTAATACTTGGTTTTGAATATTTAATTTTCACAATAGTGGTGTTATAGATTTTCTATTATAACAAATCAGCGCTTAGCAATTGCAGCTGTTTGTGGTTGTCAACGATATGGTTATTTAAGATAGTACAAATAATACAAATAAAGTCAGAAGCTTGGCATGGCAATGTTGCACAAAGGTGACACGCCGCCTAGATATTGGTAGTCAAGACCATGCTAAAATTGACCTCATGCGGACAAGCTCGTATAGTCGAAATTGACCTAATAGACAACTGTATAGGATACGCATTTGCATCACGCTAATAGACAGTCGATAAAAAGACACCAAATTAATAAGCCTTTACGTGGTAACGTATCAGTAGGGTTGTTATTAGTTATGTTGCTAGCCAGTGGTTATAGCCAAGCTTTGCCTGCAGCCGCTATACCAGCGTATGGTCCATGGCAATCTTCAGCAGATCCAAATGAATTAGAGCTGCCCAGTTTGCGCGGGCAAGGATTAAGCTTCTCTGAGCAATATCAAAACAAGCTGCTTGGTGAGTGGTCGCTCCAAAGGATCAATAATGGGGTAAAAATGGAGCATGACCCTTGGATTCAAGAAACTATAAAAGACATGACTTGGCGTCTTAATGCCCAAGTACGTCAGCAAGCGCCATTAGCAGTAGTGGTCATTGATAACTCCAGTGTTAATGCGTTTGCAGCACCGGGCGGTGTTATCGGTATTAATACTGGTACCATATTAGCGGCAAGCAGTATGGATGAGCTAGTAAGTGTGGTGGCGCATGAGGTCGCACACATTAGTCAGCGTCATTATGAACATGGGGCGGATGAACGTAAACAAGCTCTACTTATGCAAGTAGGCGGTATGCTGGCAGCGATTGCGGCTTCCGCAGTTGATAGTGATGCAGCAGCAGCAGTGATGATGGGCAGCCAAACTGCAACCATGAATAGCAGCATGGCCTTTAGCCGTAGTAATGAGCGTGAAGCTGATCGGGTAGGTATGCAGATAATGACTCAGGCCGGCTATGACCCACGGGCGATGCCACGGTTTTTTGCGACGATGAATCAAAAAAGCCAACTCAACCAAGTCGAAAATCGATTTCTACCCAGTTTTGTACGCTCGCATCCGTTAAGTAATGAGCGTTTAAGTGAGGCCCAAAGTCGTGCGCAGCGTTATCCAGCGCTGTCACTGATCCAGCAGCAGCGCCACCAAGCGCTATTTGATTTGCTCTATTGGCGAGTACAAAGTATCGGTAAGCATGTCTCACAGACAGCTTTGACGACTGCAGCGCAGAATAGCTTAGGTGCAAAATTGGCCTTAATGCATTGGTATGGTGAGCAGCAGCGTTTTGCTGATGCTAACAATATTTTGACTGAGCTTACTGCTTTGCCAGCAACAAAGCGCCAAATACTAGAACCGTTATTGTCTATTACTCATAGCCAGATATTGAGTGAACAAAATAAATGGCAGCAAGCCGCAGAAGTGTTAGAGGCTCAGCAGCGACTGTATCCAGAGCGTCGCGACTTGCGTCTATATTTAGCCGAGGCCCTGACCAATAACAATCAGCCGCTTCAAGCACAAGTGCTGCTTAAACCACTTACTCAGCAGCAATCAAGCGACCGCTATGCCTGGCAAAGCTTACAACTGGCCAATGAAAAATTAGCCAAAACAACGCCTTCAGCGCAGCTAGCAACTATTGCCACTATTAATGCGCTACGTTATCGCAGCTATGACCAGCTATGGAGCGGCCGCTACGACAATGCACTGACTTCGCTTACCCAAGCCCAGCAGCTGACTGAACAGATGCAATTAGCACCAGCCACTAGTAACAGTGCCCGTCCGCTATTAGCGAACATTGCCCAAGAAATCAACGCCATAAAAACCGCTAAAGACTTTAAGCCTTAAGCGGTTATTTTTACATCTTCAGGTTTTGTCTATTCTAATAAAAAATTTAATGCTAGATTTTAATAAAATATTAACCTTGTAGCGATTGTTTTACTAGTTTTGAGATCAGCGCAGGATCAGCACGGCCGGCCGTTTTATTTTTGAGTACAGCCATCACACTGCCCATATCACGCATAGATGTTGCCCCTTGCTCTGCAATCTCAGCATTCACTAAAGCAGCAACTTCAGTGTCATCCATTTGCTTGGGCATAAATTCACTGATGATATCGATCTCGAACTGCTCTTTTTTTGCTAAATCATCACGGTCGTTTTCAGTAAAAATAGTTAGGGACTCATGGCGCTGTTTCAGCTGTTTTTGTAGCACGTCTAATACGTCAGCATCGTCCAATTCGATTCGACGATCGATCTCGATTTGTTTGATCACTGCTTGTACATTACGCAGTACCTTTACTCGCTCAATCTCGCGTGCTTTCATAGACGTTATGATCGTGTCTGCTAAGTTTTGTTTAAGTTGGCTCATGACTGTTATGATCCTCTATAAGATTAAAAGCTTGCTAAATGAAATATATTAATAAAATTGTAGCATAAAAAACGCCACTGATATCAATGGATAGCAGTGGCGCTGGTATATCAATGCGGCGGATAATCTTATTGGTTTGCCAAAGCTAGTAATAAAACTAACGGTAAGGATGCAATACCGGCAAACGAATCAGTTAAAATCTGATGAGGACAACAGCAAGATAGTATTTACCTTATTTATATACTGTTAAGCTCAAAAATTTAATCACTTATCATTAATAAGTGATTAGTACATACGCGTGGTACGGATAGTATCGCGTTGTAGTTTTTTCTTATAACGCTTAACGGCAGCGGCTTTTTTGCGCTTACGCTCTTGCGTTGGTTTTTCATAAAATTCACGCTTACGTACGTCTGATAGAACGCCAGCTTTTTCACAAGCGCGCTTAAAACGACGGATAGCGATATCAACTGGTTCGTTTTCTTTAACCTTAACTGCAGGCATGAAGACTCCTCATGAGGATGAGATACAAGGGGCATTAGTTTGGCTGTGTATTAGTATTTAGCCGCAATATCTCAAGATTGCAGACATCAGCTCAAACTAGGATAATCTTGCGCAACAGCACAAGGGCGATTATTTTAATAAAAAATGTTAGCAAAGTCAAAGCCTTTAGTGTATTTGTTTATTATTGCGCTCAAGATACTCAGCGCCTTGCTGTTGGTTTGATGGTTTGCTCTTTAATTTAAAGTCTTTATTATTATTATAATAACGCTCTTTATGTTTACTAATGCGCTTCATAAAGAGTCCATAAAAATTGGGTAAAAAACCCTTACTGACTATAACGTATTGGGTGAAGTTTATGCTATGATAAATCCATCAAAATAGTAGGCGCATTTGTGCTTTTATGTCAGTTTTATTAAGGATGTTGGGATGAAAAAAACGGTAATAAACAGCTCATTAAGCACAGCTCTGTGGACAGCATTGATCGTCACTTTAGGCATCGGGGTTAGCGCTTGCAGCAGTGACAAAGAATCAGAAGAAGTTATGGCAGTCGACCGAGTGGAAGATGCGGCTGCACTTGCCATCAAAAATGGCCCTGAAGCTGAAGATATGGCTTTTCCAGAAACTGCTCCAGTAGCTGCAGCTGACGCGAATGCTATGGCGACTACTGACCAAGCTAATGCAGATATGCCAGTAGATGCGGCTGCGACGACTGAGGTTGCTGGTGCTGCTAAACCTGAAGATCTTGCTGTTAATGTTGGTGCTCAACTCTACAATACTCAGTGCATGGCTTGTCATCAAAATGGCTTGTTGAATGCACCGAAATATGGTGATGCGGCCGCTTGGGCTCCACGTATTGCTAAGGGCAAAGAGATCTTATATACGCATTCGGCAAAAGGCTTTAACCAAATGCCACCCCAAGCTACAAACGGGGTCACCGAAGCTCAAATTCATGCAGCGGTTGACTATATGGTTGCAGCTGCCAGCTAAGATGGTTGATGTTGAGCCAGCTACAAAATGATAAGCCGCAAAATTCTCAAAAGTCGTTCATTTTTAGCAATCACTATTATTGCTAATGACAGCCCTAGTACTAATAAAGGGTTAGTAGAGATAAGCCGAAGTAACTATTAGGTAAAGGTGTCAGCATGACTATTAAGCAAGCCGTTATGAATAAAAAACCAGTCAATAAATGGGCATTGTCCGCGCTTGGTCTTAGTGCACTGTTGGCTCTCAGTGCCTGTAGTGGTGGTGACAATACTCCTGTTGAAGATGCTGATGTTAGCGAAGCAGAAACGACGGCCGTAGAGATTAATGAGCCTGTAGTGGAAGCCGAAGTGCCAGCCCCTGCTGATGAGGTGGTTGCCTCGACTGAACCAGCAGAAATGCTGCCAGATGACGCTGCGGCTATAGAAGTTAGTAGCACTGCTGAACCTGAGGTATTGGCTGCCGATGCGGGTGCTAAACTGTATGAAGTCCAGTGTAAAGTCTGTCATCAGAATGGACTGCTTAATGCACCAAAATATGGTGATACGGCTGCGTGGAGTGCACGTATTACCAAAGGTAAAGAGACACTTTATACACATTCGTCTAAGGGCTTCAATAAAATGCCGCCTCAAGCGAATGACAAGGTTAGCGAGGCCCAAGTCCACGCGGCTGTTGATTATATGTTAGAAGCTGTTAGCTGATATTGGCTGTTGAAATTTGTTAAACTAACCGTCATTGTGATTTACAATGGCGGTTTTTTTGTGGGTGAAACCAGTCGCTTTTTTAATACAAACAAAAACGACGATATAAAGGCAAAAGCATGAAAGTATTGGGCTTAGAGACCTCTTGTGATGAGACTGGCTTAGCTATTTTTGATAGTGAGCTGATAAATAGCGACAATAATGATGGTACTAAAGGCTTGCTTGGGCAAGTGTTGTATTCTCAAATAGAGTTGCACGCAGTTTACGGCGGCGTGGTACCTGAGCTTGCCAGTCGTGACCATATTCGTAAGCTGGTGCCGTTATTCCATGAGTTATTAGACCAATGTAACATCAATAAAAATGAGATTGATGCTATTGCCTATACCAAAGGGCCAGGGCTGATTGGAGCGTTGATGACTGGCGCATTATTTGGACGCAGTTTGGCTTATGGATTAAATATTCCAGCGATTGGTGTCCATCATATGGAAGGACATTTATTAGCACCTTTGATGGGAGCCAATCCGCCAGCGTTTCCTTTTGTATCGCTATTGGTATCCGGCGGTCATACGTTATTGATTGCGGCGCAAGGCGTTGGGCAATATGAAATATTGGGTGAGTCGATTGATGACGCAGCAGGTGAGTGCTTTGATAAAGCGGCAAAAATGCTGGGCTTAAAGTATCCAGGTGGCCCCAATATTGCCAAGCTTGCTGAGACTGGCAATCCAAATGCCTATAATCTACCGCGCCCCATGCTGCATCGCGGTTTGGACTTCTCATTCAGTGGTATGAAAACAGCAGTACATAACCTAATTAAAGATACCTATGGTTCGGGGGGCTCAGGGAATGGCTCTAATAGCGACCCGAAAGTGCGCGAGGATATTGCTGCCAGTTTTCAGCATGCAATGGTCGATACCCTAGTGAAAAAATGCATCAAAGCGCTTAAGCAGGTTGATATGAACCGATTAGTGATTGCCGGTGGTGTCAGTGCCAATAGCCACCTGCGTGATACGTTAGAGACTGAGTTAGCGAAAATAAATGCGACTGTGCATTATGCGCCGCCTGCCTTATGTACTGATAATGGCGCGATGATTGCTTATGTGGGTTTCCAGCGCTTACAAGCTGGCCAGTCAGATGATTTGGCAGTTAGCTGTGTTCCGCGTTGGTCCATGACCGAGTTGCCCGCAGTATAATTTTTTGCTTATTTAATAGATACTTATCAATATTTATTTTGTTGAAGGATACGATCATGCAATGGCTCGCCATAGGTTTAGGAGCAGCAGTCGGTGCTTGTTTGCGAGCATGGCTAGGACGCTTTAACCCACTACACAGTTGGATACCGTTTGGCACACTTGGCGCCAATATTCTCGGTGGATTGTTAATTGGGCTAGCCCTAGTATGGTTTGAGCGTATGGGTAGCGGTGTATCAGTCAATGCAAAACTGTTTATTATTACCGGATTCTGTGGCGGTCTGACTACTTTTAGCACTTTTAGCGCTGAGGTTTTTGCTTTAATTAATGACGGGCGCATGTTTGCAGGTCTGATATTAGTAGGGCTGCATGTGGGATTAACCTTATTAGCGACTGCCGCTGGGTTTTATTTGTTTAAGCTGTTTTTATAATTCGATTGTTATGAAAATAAAGACAAACTTAAGCGATAAGTACTGGGGCTGGAGAAAATCTTCTCACTTGCTGTGCGGCGACGCCACTTTTCGATGCTGCAAAAATTTCTGCTAGCCACGTTCTATCTGTTCTAAGGGAGACCAACTCCATTAACTATAGCTAGTGACCATAACTGGCAATTAATGACTACAATGGCTTAACGATTCCTTCCAATAAGCTCGCAAAGCCTTGCATATAAGCCGTGTCTTTACTTGAAGCACGGGTCGCGGCATAGAGCTGGCAATAAACGCCATCACCAAGCGGCCGTGAAACTACCCAACCTTTTTTCTCGTATTCAGCGACTACCCAATCGGGTAATGCGGCCACGCCGCGCTCACTGGCAACCAATTGAATCAGCATAGCAGTCAGCTCAGTGGTACGGATTTTCTTAAAAGACTCCTGCGCTGGGGTCATAAAGTTAGCGATAATATCGAGGCGCTTGGCTTCTACTGGATAGGCAATCAAGGTCTCATTACATAAATCATTAGGCCGAATAAAGGCTTGCTCCGCTAAATCATGGAGCGGTGACAGCACCAGGCGGCTTTCATACTCAAATAATGGCTGATAGCTGAGACCATCGATTGGCAAATTACTGGTAGTGATTAGCAAGTCGATATCGCCTTCCATCAATAAATGATGGGGTTCAGGCTCAAAACCGGTAGCAAAATCCAGCTCTACATCCGACCACTCGCGACGGTAATGATTGAGTATCGGCATTAACCAATCAAAACAGCTATGACATTCAGATGCCAAGCGCATTCTGCCTGCTTGCCCATGGGCTAAACGCTTCAGGTTGGCTTTAGTGCGAGTCACTTGCGGTAGGATATTGTCAGCTAATGCCAGTACCGTTTTGCCCGCTGGGGTAAAGGTCAGTGGCCGCGTGCGACGGTTGACCAGACTGATATCGTAATAATTCTCCAGTTCTTTTAACTGGTGGGAGACTGCAGAGGCAGTAACATGCAGCTCATCCGCCGCTGCCGCTAGTGAACCATGCGCTCGCAGCGCGGTTAAGGTATTAAGATGACGAAGCTCTAACATAAGATAACCTAAGGTTTGTTTGATTTTCACTCAAAATTTAACGCCGACGTAATAGCAGCTGCGAGATGATAACCAATATTAAAGATGCGGCAAGTAATAACGTACCGATAGCATTGACTTCAGGTTTGAGACCCACGCGTACCATCGAGTAGATACGCAACGGTAGAATCTCATAGCTAGGCCCAGTGACAAAGGTCGACACCACCACATCATCGAGCGATAAGGTAAAGGCTAAAAGCCAACCTGCCAGCACTGCTGGCAATATCACTGGAATCAATACTGTACGTACCATAGTCGATTCACTAGCGCCTAAATCGCGCGCGGCTTCCATCAGGCGCTCATCTAAACTACTCAAGCGTGCAAAGACGGTGATAACCACGAACGGCAAGCAGAAGGTAATGTGTGCTAATAACAACGACACAAAGCCCAACTGGAGCCCAATTAATAAAAATAGTGCGAGCAAGGATATAGCAAGCACAATCTCAGGCGACATCATCAGCACAAACAATAAGCCATTCAACAAGCCTTTACCGCGAAAGTTATAACGATGGAGCGCCAGGGCGGTTAAGGTGCCAATTAAGGTCGAGACGGTTGCGGCGACCAACCCTAAGACAATGGAATGCCAAAAAGAATCAAGCATCGCTTGGTTTTTAAACAGCGACTCATACCACTTTAAGCTAAATCCGCCCCAGTTATAGCCCGTTTTTGAGTTATTGAACGACATCACTACCAAGATAATGATGGGCAAATAGAGCAAGGTATAAATCAGTCCCAAATAGCTTTTAGCCGCAATACTGCCAAACTTAATATTTTGCTTAACAGGACGCTTATTTTTTGAAACCTTAGGCGGGCGAGGGGCTTTAGTTTTGACCCTTTGGCGGTTGTCAGAGTCAGACATTAGGCCACCTCGTTAAAATCAGTCTTGCCAATACGGCGACTACTGGCCCGATAGGCGAATAAAAGCACCGCCATCGCTAGGGTTAACAACACGCTAGCTGCTGCCCCAAACGGCCAATCACGCGCATCTAAAAATTGGTTTTTGATAATATTACCGACCAGTAAGTTGCGTGAGCCGCCTAAAATATCTGCCACATAAAACATACCCATCGCTGGCAATAAGACCAATAGCACACCTGAAATAATTCCCGGTGTGGTCAAAGGTAACACCACATGCCAAAAAGTTTGAGTTTTTGAGGCACCTAAGTCTTGTGACGCCAGCAGCATGTCATTACGTAAGTCCGTAAATACGGCATATAATGGCAATACCATAAAAGGAAATAATAAGTAGGTTAGGCCAGCAATCACCGCACCTTGGGTATATAACATATCAATAGGGGTATCAATAATGCCGATCGCCAACAACGATTTGTTAATTAAACCGTTAGTCGCAAATAACAATTTAAGGGCATAAACCCGTACCAAAGAATTGGTCCAAAACGGCAGTATGAGCATCATCATTAATAAAGGCTGCCAGCGTGCTGTGGTTTTAGAGACTAGCCATGCAAAAGGATAGCCGAGCAGCAAACAAATAATGGTAGTGATTCCTGCCATCCACAGCGAGTGCAAAAACACCTCAAAATAGAGCGGATCTATCATACGCAGATAGCTATCGATGCTAACTGGCAGGGTGATAAAATCGCTACTATCACGGGTCAAAAAGCTAACCGCTATGACCAATAAGTTTGGTAACAACGCAAAAATGAGCAGCCAACCCCAAATTAGCCACAACGTTGCGGTACGAAAGGGGCTTTTATTGCTTAAGTGAGTCGAGCTTGCGCGTGCCATTAGCGGATATCCTTTTGCGCAGTCGTCATAGCCGCTTCACCATCAATGGCACTATCGTCTGCTAGCACCCACTCCCAGCCATCGACCCATGAGACCTTAACCGCCTCATTAAGCTTATAATCAAAGCTTGGGTCATCCTCATCGAAGAATTCTGAGGCCTTAATAAGGTGTCCGTTATGCAACTCAATAATAGAGTCTAAGGTACTGCCTTTATAGTTACTTTCAATAACGCGCCCAAGCAGTCCAGCATGGTCATCATCATCGGCTTCATAAATGCGTAAATCTTCGGGACGCAGGAGCAAATTAACGATATCACCGACTTGTACGCCGTTTGCAAAGTCAGGACAGCGCAAATTGCGTAGCGCTGTTGGTCCCTTTTGTGCTTGTGCTTCACATACTTCGACCTCAATGCGCCCATTGGTCACTTGTCCGTCACGATCTGGCTGGGTTAGATAAACGCCTTTTACCTCTGCTTTAAATAGATTGGTCTCACCGATGAACTTGGCCGTAAACAAGTTCGCTGGGGTTTCATAAATCTCAATAGGCGAGCCGATTTGCTGAAACGTGCCGTCTTTCATCACCGCAATCCGGTCTGACATCGATAGCGCTTCTTCTTGATCATGGGTGACAAATACAAAGGTAATACCAAGCTCACGTTGCAAGCGTTTAAGCTCAGACTGCATCTGCAAGCGCAGCTTATAATCGAGCGCCGATAGCGGCTCATCGAGTAATAACAATTTAGGGCGATTAATAACTGCGCGGGCAATCGCCACTCGCTGCTGCTGTCCACCGGATAAGTCTTGCGGCTTACGGTTGGCTAAATGCTCAAGTTGTACCATCGCCAGCATATCGCGCACTCGGGTTTGAATCTCGTCTTTAGGGACTTTTTTAAGCTTAAGGCCATAAGCGACATTTTGTGCGACGGTCATATGTGGAAATAGCGCATATTGCTGAAAGACAGTATTTACCGGACGCTTATCCGCAGGAAGTCCTGCCATTTGCACGCCCTCTAAATAAATTGCTCCTGCCGTTGGCTGCTCGAACCCTGCAATTAAGCGCAATAACGTGGTTTTACCGCAGCCTGATGGGCCCAGTAAAGTTAGAAATTCACCTTGCTTAATATTGAGATTGATATCGGTCAGTACTTCGGTTTGATCATAGGTTTTTTTGAGGCCAGTTATTTGTAAAAGTATATCAGCCGGCATATTATTAGTGCTATTACTGTTATATTCAGCAGAGTCAGTATGAGATACCGTAGGGGTCGTATACAAGTTTGCGGGCGAGTCAGTCATGAGATGAATTCCTAAGATACCAAAATATCCGTACCGTTATTGATGCTAAGCACTTTATAAAAGAGCGTGGTCATATATAGGGTCATAAACGCATGCGCGGCCCGGATGCTGCATATTATAACAAACCCTCTGTGCAAATTAGCACAACTTCGTTATAAGTTACGTGGGCTATACTTTGTGTTATGGGGTGCTAATGCTGTCTGATATGGTTGTACATGGACGACTTCACAAAGCGGCGCATTAAAGTGAAATTTTTTATCAATTTTTTGAGCTGATTGCTATACAATCGTTTTATGACTAATTTTATGTCTAAAAAATAGCCAGTCTCATATTTATCTTAACCCCCTCCTCATTTAGTAACACCAAGGATCTCTCATGACTAAAGATACTCGCCCAAAAACAGGTCAAGAAGCGCTCGCCCTGCTTAAAGAAGGCAATGCTCGCTATGTGGATAGTTTGACAAATTCTGACCCATTAATGCAACGCCGTCCAGAGTTGGTTAAAGATCAAGATCCGCTTGCTATTATCTTGGGTTGCTCAGATGCACGCGTACCGGTAGAAATTGTTTTTGATCAAGGCTTAGGCGATTTATTCGTCATTCGGGTAGCAGGTAATGTGGTTGCGCCATCACAAATTGGCTCAATAGAGTTTGCTGCCGAAAAATTCAATACTCAATTGGTGGTGGTACTCGGGCATTCACATTGCGGTGCCGTAACCGCTTGCGTGGAAGCCATGATAAATCCTGAGCAGTATTATTCGCCCAACTTGCAATCTATCGTTGATCGTATTCGTCCGAGCGTTTATAACCTGCATGAGCTTGCTACTGCTAATGGACAAGATGTTGATGCGGATGAGCTCGTCGATCGATCCATTCGTGCCAATGTGCGCATGTCAGTCAGCCAGCTTAAGCATGGCTCACGTGCCTTAGAGGATTTATCAAGTAGTGGTCAGCTGTTAATTGTCGGTGCAGAATATGATTTAGAAACTGGAAAGGTTCGCTTTTTAGACAGCTAATCCATGCTTATAAACGGTATTCTCTTACAAAACCCTCATAGTTAAAATATTGTTTTTTACTATGAGGGGGGGGGCGATAAGGCTACCTCATTACCGATTCAGTATTGCTAACATTGTTTTAGAGACAAAACCGCAATTTTGACTCTTCTATTCAATACATTTTAATTATTAGAATAAGGATATTTATGTCTAATCCTACCTCTGACTCAGTCTCAACTATCAATCAACCAAAAAACAGTGTAAGCGTGGCTGGTATTCAGCCTATCGCTACTCAGACCAGCGGTTTCACTTTTAATCACACCATGTTACGGGTAAAAGATCCGGCCAAGTCATTGGCGTTTTATACCGGTGTGTTAGGGATGACACTGCTTGCAGTAAAAAAGTTTCCTGAGATGGAATTTGATTTGTACTTCTTAGCGAAGTTAACGGATGACGAGCGTGATAACCTGCCAGCGGGTGAAGATTTGGCCATTTATACCTTTCGTCAGCGCGGTATTTTAGAGCTGACCCATAATTATGGCACCGAAACTCAAGATAACTTTAGCTATCATGACGGCAACCAAGAGCCTCAAGGCTTCGGTCATATTTGCTTTAGCGTGCCGGACTTGCCTGCTGCTGTAGCTTGGTTCGAGAGTCACGATGTCGAGTTTAAAAAACGTCCTGAAGAGGGCAGTATGAAAAATATCGCTTTTATTAAAGACAGTGATGGTTACTGGATTGAGATTGTACAAGCCGGTTTGATGGGTTAGTTTTTTTGAAAAGCGTGGTAAGTCGCTTACTAATATAACTGATAACTAAGACAGCGAACAAATAAGGTATGGCTGCCTTAGTTAATAACGAGAACAGGTAAAGGAGTAACAATAACATGCCTATCTCTGAGGTAGATTCCGTAAAAAGTGCGGCTAGTGGCGATGTACTGACTTATCAAAGTATTGCAAACACCGCTAATGATCTACTCAGTAGTTTTGTTGAGCGTATTCCTTATTTTGTGGCAGCATTAATAGTAATCATCGTTTTTTGGTTGCTATCAATGATCTTCAAAAAAATTGTCCTTAAGTTGCTTGGTAAGCGCAGTCGCCATCAAAATTTAGTCAAAGTGTTTCAGCGAGTAGGTGGGGCCTTAATATTTTTTATCGGCTTTATGATTGCGATGGTGATTGCCATTCCAGGATTTACTCCGACTAAGCTTATTGGTGCGCTTGGTATTGGCTCAGTGGCCATCGGTTTTGCCTTTAAAGATATATTCCAAAACTTGTTGTCGGGTATTTTGCTACTGATTTCAGAGCCGTTTCGTATTGGTGACCAGATTGTCTCAGGCGACTATGAAGGTACGGTTGAGGATATTAAAATCCGCGCCACTACTATTAAGACTTATGATGGCCGGCAAGTGGTGATTCCTAACTCAGATTTATATACCTCAGTGTTGACGGTCAATACCGCTTATAAACAGCGTCGTCTGCAAGTCGCCGTTGGCATTGGTTATGAGGATGATATTGAAGCGGCAAAAGCGCAAATTATGCAAGCGCTGACCAAAGTGGATAGCGTGTCAACTCACAATGAGCCGAGCATTATAGCCACAGGATTAGGCGATTCAACCGTCGATTTGATGGTACGCTGGTATATTGATGATGGCACACAGGCCAATAAAGTCGCATCTATTGATCAGGTAATCGTAGCAATTAAGACCACGCTCGATGCTGCTGGAGTCAATATGCCATTTCCGGTACGTACCTTAGATTTAAGCGATCCGTCAGTGAAAGCTATGGTAACCATGCTGAATAAGCAAGAAGCTGATTCTTCTATAAATACCAGCATGACGTCAGTGCACAAATAGAAGTCTTTATCTAAGTTGAAGAATCAATAAGTTCCAAACAATAAAAAACCGCCATTCTCAAACAGAATTGGCGGTTTTTTATTCTTCTGTCTTTTATCTGTTTTAGCTTACATAAATATAATCTTCATTAATAAATAAAGTTTCACTAGACAACATTAATCATCTTTTTTTACTTTAAAGTCAGTGTGGCATGACTTACAGCTCTTACCAACTGCCCCAAAATCTGGCTTTATGTCTTCAACGCTAGTCGCTGTTTGTGCGACCGTGTTCAGCTCAGCGGTCACTTTTTGGAACTTTTCTGATTCAGCAATGAAAGCTTCGTTATTGCTCCAAACCGCTTCTTTAGCATTACCAACGGCTTCGGTATCTTCAAAATGGCGCCAAGGATTTTTAGAGGCATCTGCTAGGAATGCAGCTTGTTCTTTGACGACTTCTGCATCAAACATATCCGGCGCTTTGACCATATCGCCCATAACCCCCATCGCATCGCCATAGCTTTTCATAATATCTTGGCGCGCTTTGACATCAGGGTTAGTAGGGCCGCTACAAGCTGTAAGGCCAAGCGCAGCAGTCATCAACGTGATACCTAAAATTGATTTTAACGATTTTCTATTGAGAGCTTGTGCCATATGTATGACTCCTTTATACGGGGCTAGTTTGATAGGCGCGTGAGTAGATATCGGGCCTCGAATGTAATTAATACTATCAAGAGAGCTGTTTTTTTAACTGACTATTTCTAAATACATTACTTCAACTATAGATATAAAATTTATAAAAAAATAAATGACTTGCATAGCTTTTTGTAATCGACCTACAAATGCGTTGTAAACTCTATCCTAATAATATTGACATAAATAAAGGCCAGCTATAAAAGCTGACCTCTTATATCATTAACTGTCTTACCGAATGACTATAGCTACTTAATACATATAGTTAACGATAGAGCTAGTACACAGTAAAACACTTGTTTACCATCTTAGCCACCATTATGCCAATAAGGACTATAAAGTCAACCAATCTCTCGGTTGCAAATAGTAATCAGTCAATTCAAACTCTGCCGACCCTTGTTCAGGCTCAAAGCGATAATGCCAGCTGGCAAGGGGTGGCATACTGACCAAAATAGACTCGATACGACCATTACTTTGCAGGCCGAATAGAGTTCCGCGGTCATAAACCAGGTTATATTCGACATAGCGTCCGCGGCGATAAAGCTGAAACTCACGCTGCTCATCAGTATAAGGCAACTCTTTACGCTGTTCAAAAATCGGAATAATACCATCAAGATAGCCATTACCAACCGCTTTCATAAATTCAAAACAGGTCTCAAAGTTCCAACCACGGCTCTCAAAATTAACGTCATCATAGAATAGGCCACCAATACCACGTTGCTCATCGCGATGGCGCAGATGGAAATACTCATCACACCACTGTTTAAAGTCCGGATAAACACTATCGCCAAAGGGCGCGCAAAGATCATGACAGACTCGGTGCCAATGCACACAATCTGCTAATACCGGATAAAAGGGCGTTAAGTCAAAACCACCGCCGAACCACCAAATAGGATCTTCGCCAACTGCTTCTGCAACGAATAGGCGCACATTAGCATGGCTGGTAGGGACGTTAGGGTTCTTAGGATGAACAACCAGAGAAACTCCCATTGCTTGGGCTTTACGTCCAGCGATATTAGGGTGACGGGCAGTTGCTGAGGCAGGCAGATTATGGACATGAATATGGCTGAACATTACCCCCGCTTTTTCAATAATCTCGCCATCGGCTAGAATACATGAGCGACCGCCACCGCCCTCGGGACGCTCCCAATCATCAGGCACAAACACTTTACTACCGCCGTTAGTGTGCTCTTGAGCTTCTAATGCTTGGCAAATACGCGCTTGCAAATCGACTAAAAACTCACGTACGCGTATAATATCTTTCTCACAGGGCGTTAGGTTGCTAGCGGTGGTGTTGTTATTTATATCAGGAATACTCATAAAAATATCTATAATAATGGTTTAGGGTAATCGTTTGTGGCGATGAAGCAATTTAGTTACTTTATTTATTAAGGTGAGCTTCTGTGTAAAATTCTTTATTAAGCAGATGACCCATGCGGTCACGCTTAGTCGCTAGATAGCCTGCATTAATATCATTGACGCCAACCACTAATGGTACGCGTTCAACCACATGAATACCATGATCCATCAAATACGCTACTTTATCGGGGTTATTGGTGATAAGTCGTACTTCCTTGACACCGATATGAGCCAGCATCGGCCCGCACATATCATAGGTACGTGCATCAGCTGGTAGCCCTAACATTAAATTGGCATCTAAGGTATCATGACCTTGGTCTTGTAGCGCATAGGCACGAATCTTATTGGTCAGACCAATACCTCGCCCTTCTTGGCGCAGATAAAGAATAGCACCAAAGCCGGTTGCTTGTATCGCCTGCATAGCCGCATTGAGCTGTGAACCACAATCGCATTTTAGTGAGCTAAAAGCATCACCAGTTAGGCATTCAGAGTGAATCCGTACCAGGGGAATAGGATGGTCTGATAACTTATGGTCAGTGTTCTTTGTAGGCGCTGCATCCTTTTTTAACGTTGGGTCTATTGGTATCGGTTCGACCACGGGCAGACCGACAGTAAGCATCACATGCTCTTGACCGTCTTCATTTTCAAACACATGAATATCAAACTCGCCATGACGAGTGGGTAATTTGGCACAGGTGATAAATTGATATGACATTAATGTCCTGCATAAGCCGATTATCGTGGCAGTAGAGGGAGTGGTCATGACCATATCGTGACAGTCATGGGGTTATAAATCTAGCGCTGTTGTTAAAGTATTATCGATATAATTAATTCGTGAGAATACCGTATTTATAGCGTTTGCGAGAAAAACACACAAAGTTCACAGACGACGCACGATGATTAAAGCGATAGTTTAAAAAAAATGCTATTATGCCATACTATTTTAACGGATACAGTGACAAGTCTTTACCCTTACATTACTGTATCGTCATTAGCGTATAATATTAATATATAGTGGTCAGATAGCGAGCTTATCGTAGTCTATTATTTATGTATAATAGTCGCCCATTTGGTGCTGCCTTTATAAATGTATACATTACTAATGCAGTGGTATCACTACGATAGCAGTGCATCATGATATGGTAAGACGGCACCTTGTCTTTTCAGCAGATTGGTAGGTACAGTACGGTTTATGCAGCAGTCACCTCATTCCTCACAGACCTGGTCATCACCTGCGTCGTCATCTACGCTATCGGCTACCGATTCTGCTGCACACCTATCTGGCTTGCAACAGACTTATGTGGTGATACCGCGGACACGTCCTAACACGCCGCTGCTTGATACTATTGATGCGCCTACTAGCCTTAAGACCCTTAGTACCGAGGAGTTAATAACCTTGGCTGACGAGTTGCGTCTGTTTTTATTATACTCAGCTGGGCAAAGTGGGGGACATTTTGGGGCCAATCTTGGTGTGGTTGAGTTAACCATTGCGCTGCATTATCTATTAGAGACGCCGCTTGACCAAATTGTCTGGGATGTCGGCCATCAAGCCTACGCCCACAAGGTGTTGACTGGTCGCCGTGATGCGCTCAGTAGCATTCGTGCAAAAGCTGGTTTGACTGCCTTTCCTGAGCGCGCAGAATCTATCTATGACACTTTTGGGGTTGGACATTCATCCACCTCTATTTCAGCCGGCCTGGGTATGAGTCTAGCGCTACGTTACCAAGGTCGAGCGCAGACCGTAGCTTGCATTATCGGTGATGGTGCCATGACTGGCGGCATGGCTTTTGAAGCTATGAATGACGCGGTACAACAAAACGCTGATTTATTAGTGATTTTAAATGACAATGATATGTCCATATCCTGCTCTATTGGGGGCTTTTCACGGCATTTGGCTATGCTTTGGGAGTCAGGATATCAAGTCGATATTTCAGAGACAGGCGAACCCGTCTTACGTCAGCGTCCCAATATGCAGGCTTTTGATCGACGTAAGCGTCATAAAGAACAGCGCGACGTACCAAAGCTAGAAGACAATTTATTTAAAGCGATTGGCTTTACCTATTTTGGCCCTTTTGACGGTCATAATATTCCTGAGCTGCTGCGCGTATTATCATTAGCGAAGCAAGTGCGTGGTCCTGTATTAGTGCACATCTATACCACTAAAGGCAAAGGTTTTGCACCGGCGGAAGCCGATCCTGTGGGCTATCATGCGATTAGTAAATTACCTGCTGAAGCCAGCCCTACAAGCGGTTCTCAAAACAATAAAAGCTCTACTAAGAATAGCGTTCCTGTATTAAAATACTCGCAGGTGTTTGGGCAGTTTTTATGTGATAAAGCGGCGCAAGATGATAAGCTACTAGCCATTACCCCAGCAATGGAAGAAGGGTCTGGGATGATTGATTTTGCCCGCCAGTTTCCGGAGCGCTTCTTTGATGTAGCGATTGCGGAGCAGCACGCAGTGACGCTGGCAGGTGGTATGGCCACTCAGGGTGTCAAACCAATAGTAGCGATCTATTCGACGTTTCTGCAGCGAGGTTATGATCAGCTTATTCATGATATTGCCCTACAAAATCTCGACGTGATGTTTGCTATTGATCGTGCCGGCTTTGTCGGTGAAGATGGTGCCACTCATGCTGGGGTATTTGATTTTGCATTTTTGCGTTGTGTACCTAATATGCTGATTGCTGCGCCAAAAGATGAAAACGAATGTTATCAGTTACTCAATACTTGTTATGAATACTCAGGCTGCACGGCAGTACGCTATCCACGCGGTACAGGTACTGGCGCTAGTATCCAACGCCCAATGCAGCAGTATAAGGTCGGCCAAGCTGTTGTAGAGTCGGTAATAGGCGCTGACAATGCGTCTATCAAGCTAGCGCTATTGGCCTTTGGCACTATGGTGGCAACCGCTCAACAAGCAGCTGAAGCGTTGGTAGAAGTGTTAACAACTGATCGCATTGCTACAGACTATCAGGTTCAAGTCATCAATATGCGCTGGGTGAAGCCCTTAGATATTGAGCTACTTGAGAATTTGCTTGCTCAAGGAATTACTCATATTGCAACTTTAGAAGAGCATATGATTATGGGCGGCGCTGGCAGTGCGGTAAACGAATATTTACTAAATGCCTCACCTACCTTTGCTATCAGCCGACCTGCTATTTGTAATATGGGTATTCCAGATCGCTTCGTGGCACATGGTTCACAAGCAGAACAATTGGCTGATTGTGGTTTAGATGTCGCAGGTGTGGTCAGCCAGCTTCAGCAATTGCTGTCGTAAATTAGTATTGATTTTAAAGTAGTTTCAATCGTAAAAATAAAGATAAAAGTAACGCCTGCTTGCCGTAGGTGCTGATTGTTTTACAACTTGCGCAGTAGCTGATGACAGCCATAAACTATGGTCTGTTCGATGAGGGTTAGGGTGTCTTTTATTTTTAGGCTATATTTTTAATAGCACATATTTTTAGTAGCATACGGTTAGAAATTAATAGCCGTATTAACAGGTGTGATATGACAGCCAATTGACCGGTCATGATCGCATTATTCGTCAATGTAGTATTCTTCCTTTTTATTCATTCATCAAGCAGATAGGTTATTTATGGAACCCATGGTCGTCATCGCAGCGCGTGCTGCCGAAAAAGTCGGTGCAGAGATTTTAAATGCGCATCAAAATCGTCATAAAATTGAGCTGGATATTGAGTCAAAAGGGCTTGATGGGCTGGTAACGCGCATTGATCGCTTTAGCGAAGAATTGACCATTGCTACGCTAAAAAGTAGCTATCCGAATCATTCATTCTTGGGTGAAGAGTTCGGTATGCAAGAAGGCCGTGGCGAAGATGCCGATTGGTGCTGGATTATCGATCCATTAGATGGCACTAAAAACTTCGTACACGGTGTACCACACTTCTGTGTATCAATTGCCGTACAACATAAAGGCGTCACCCAACATGGCGTAGTCTATGATCCGGTACGTGATGAGATGTTCTCTGCCAGCCGCGGTAAAGGCGCACGTTTAAACCAGCGCCGTATCAGCGTTAGCGAGCGTAAAACTCTTGATGGCAGTCTATTTACCACTGGTCATCCGCTTGAGCGTAAACGCAATGGTGAAGTTATCTCGTATGCTAAAGAGCATTTTGAAAGCCTGCAAAAAATCAGTGAAGCGGGTGGTCAGATTCGCCGTTTAGGTTCAGCGGCGCTTGATTTATGTTATGTCGCTGCGGGTCGCTTTGATGGTTACTTTGAGATGTCACTTAAGCCTTGGGATATCGCTGCTGGTGAGCTAATCGTTACCGAAGCGCGCGGAGTTGTCGTCGATCATAAAGGCGCACATGATTCTATGAAAACCGGATCTATTTTTGCCTGTAACATAAAATTGCTAAAGCCGTTGATGCAAGTTGTCGTACCGGCATGGCGCGATGCGGTATAAATGTTCTAGTCAAACCATTTAGCTTTCTTATATTATCTGTACTCGGTTTTCTTGTACTCGGTTGATATTTGATTCAGTCGATAAACTTTTAAAACCTTATCATTAAAAAAAAGCTGATTCCGTAATGGAGTCAGCTTTTTTATTGCGCTGTTATTCAGAATATAAGTAGCCGCTGCTGGGCTTATTCCCGTAAGCCTAAATATTTTTCTTCACTGATATGCTCTAATACGTTTAGCTCTTCTTCGATTAACATCAGCATATCTTGCACATGGGGTAATAGCTTACTACAAGCGGTAATACAAAATTCAATTTTGTCTAAATAAGTAGCCAGAGTGATATTCATCGCTTGCCCATCTACTATAATAGAGGCCGGATACAAAGCTTTAAGCGGCGCCCCATTCCAATATAATGGCTTTTTGGCACCCGGTACGTTAGAGATAATCAAGTTAAAAGCTTGCTTTCTAGGGAACAAACCGGTCAATACGTTCAACCCTTCCCATGCATAAGCAATGGCACTATAATTAATAACTTGTGCCTGATTCATCCGCCTAAAACGGCGTTTACCGCTATTCATACTACGATGAATCAACTGCAATCGGCGCATGGGATTGTCTAGATGGGTACCCAAATTGGCCAATAAAAACGAGATTTGATTGCCTGTCGCGCTGTCATCGCTGCGCAGTGAGATCGGTACAAAGGCAATAAGGGGCTTACTTGGTAACGCATTCATTGTCAGCAGATAACGACGAATAGCGCCAGAACAGACTGCGAGAATCACATCATTCATATTAACGTCGAGCTCATCAGCGATTTTGCGAAAGCGCTGCATGTCATAAGATTGTGCTGCTATTCGCCGTGAGGCTGAGATACGCCGATTCAGAATGCTCATGGGTGCATCAAAAGTACCAACATAGTCATCGTCACCATGATGCTTAATATTATCGAGCAGCTCAGTAACCACCGGTTTAATAGTAGATAACTGCTCTTTGATGATGCGAGCAGCCGAACGTCCAGTAGGAATTAGCGCATCGACTTGATTGCGATGGCGTGCCATCAGCGACCACACCGGCAGGGTCATGGGCTCAGTTGGTGATTGCGAGAGCGATTTTTGAATAAGACGCATAGCCGCAATACCATCGACCAATGAATGGTGAATCTTAAAATACAAAGCAAAGCGTTCGGGGCTATCTTCTGTCTCCGGTTGAATGCCTTCGATAATATGACATTCCCATAACGGCATGGCGCGATCTAGCAAGCGTCCATGCTCTTTTGAGACATACATTAACAGCTCGCGAACGCGTGCAGGCTTAGGCAGAGCCACATGACGAAAGTGATGCTCGACATCAAAATCCTCATCTTGTTTCCAAAATAACAAACGATCAAGGACCTGATTAAAGGGAAAACTTGGCGGTACCTTAGATGTTTGCATCTGCTGTACCAACTGATAAACAAAATCGCTGTCTGCCCCTTGTTCATCAGCCGGTAATTCAAATAAAAACAAGCCGCCAACATGCATAGGCTGCTTACGGGACTCAAGAAGTAAGAATAACTGGTCGACTGCCGTCAACAATCGCATGGCGTGTCCTTTAAGGTCAATGAGCTGCGTGCTATAGGTCGCCATCATGACGGCGCATCGATATGAACAGCAATTAAGTTAAGTCTATCTTATTGTTTCACTATCAATAATTTATTAAAACCGTTATCAAGGTAGTTGTTAAAGAACTTTATTGAAAAAAGTACCCGGTCTGCGGTGAGCTGGCGTGTGCTATTTTGCGTATGGGCATACGACCCGCTAAAAACGCCTCACGTCCTGCCCAAATGGCATGTTTCATTGCTTGTGCCATCAGTACTGGATTTTGGGCATTGGCAATCGCTGAGTTCATTAGTACCCCATCACAGCCCAGCTCCATCGCAATCGCAGCATCGGAAGCGGTTCCCACGCCAGCATCAACCAGTACTGGTACTTTAGCATTTTCGATAATTAAGCTAAGCGTATGGCGATTGATGAGCCCAAGGCCAGAACCAATCAGACTACCAAGCGGCATAATTGCCACACAGCCCATACTCTCTAATTCTTGAGCGACAATAGGGTCATCTGAGGTATAAACCATCACCTCAAAACCATCATCAATCAGCACTTTTGCCGCTTTAAGGGTTTCCATAATATTAGGGTATAGGCTTTTTTCATCGCCCAACACTTCAAGCTTAACCAGATTATGACCGCCTAATAGCTCGCGTGCAAGCTTACAAGTACGCACTGCACTTTCGGCATCAAAGCAGCCGGCAGTATTGGGTAAAATCGTATATTTATCTGGTGAAATCACATCGAGCAAATTAGGCTCATGACTATTTTGACCAATATTAGTACGACGGATGGCAACAGTTACAATTTCAGCCGCAGAGGCTGCGATAGCGGTACCGGTCTCATCCATATCTTTATATTTACCGGTGCCAACCAGTAGCCGCGACGAAAATGTCCGACTACCAACCGTAAAGGTGTCATCAGTAAGAGAGGTGTGGTCAGTAGCAAGGGTTGCGGCTTGAGTCATGACTTGTGACATATTTGGCATCCTAATAACGGGCGAGCAAAGTTAAAAATCGTAATGATAAATTGGAGTAAGCAGTAAAGTTATACGTGATGAGCAAATAACCTACTAGTGTATAACTGATTGGTGAATAGCCAAGCTAAACGAAAGGCTTACTAATCAGACAAGACAAAATGTTAGTATAACAAACTCATAGGCGCTTACTTGCAATCTTTACCCAGTTTAACCATTTAGGCACGTCGCGTTTTTATATCTTTATTTACAAAGCTGTCTTTATTTATCAGGTCTTTTTTATGATGCAATTGCCGTATAGTTTTGCCAAGCGCCATCAGCTTTTGGTTATTCTCGCTATTGATCCTGAGCTGCCACCGACCTTGGTACTCACTACAGCTACACCAATTTCTGCTATCAATGAGGCAGTGCGGTATTTGCAGCAGCAAGGTGTGCGCGGTGTACCTACCTATGAAAGTGTCAGCTTGGACGTTTTTGAAAAACGCATGAACGCCGCTTATGCGGGTAATACGGGTGAATCACAGCATATTGCCGCCGGGCTTGAAGACCATCCTAATCTTGATAGCTTAGCGGATAGTGTCCCTGAGACTGAAGATTTGATGGATCAACAAGACGATGCGCCTATTATTCGTCTGATTAATGCGTTGTTGTCTGAAGCCATTCGCCTTAATGCATCAGATATCCATATCGAAACTTTTGAGAAGCGGTTGGTAGTGCGTTTTCGCGTTGATGGTGAGCTTAAAGAAATCATCACCCCCAAACGCCAATTGGCACCGCTATTGGTATCACGTATTAAAGTTATGGCCAAGCTCGATATCGCCGAAAAGCGGGTGCCACAAGATGGACGTATCAGTTTACGATTGGCAGGACGTGAGGTCGATGTGCGGGTGTCTACCTTGCCTTCAAGCTTTGGCGAACGGGTAGTAATGCGCTTATTAGACAAACAAGCCGGTCATCTCAACATGACTTATTTAGGGCTGTCTGATAATGACTATAACGAGCTGGAGCGCCTAATTCACCGACCACACGGTATCATTTTGGTCACCGGGCCCACCGGTTCCGGTAAAACCACCACCCTTTATGCGTCCTTAACCGATCTGAATGACCAAACGCGCAATATCTTGACTGCTGAAGACCCGATTGAATTTCAGCTGGATGGTATAGGGCAAACTCAGGTAAATAACAAAGTAGATATGACTTTTGCTAAAAGCCTACGTGCGATGCTGCGGCAAGATCCAGATGTGGTAATGGTCGGTGAAATTCGAGATATTGAGACTGCTGAGATTGCAGTACAAGCGTCCCTAACTGGGCATTTGGTATTATCAACCCTGCATACCAATAGCGCCATTGGTGCGATAACTCGCCTACAAGATATGGGCATAGAGCCATTTTTATTATCGTCGTCGCTGATTGGTGTAGTGGCGCAGCGCCTTGTACGGACGCTATGCACACATTGTCATACGTGGCAATCCGCTGATCCTGAACAAGCTAAATTGTTTGCTGAAATTGGCATTAAGGTAAAGGCTATGGATTTAGCCATTAAGCTGCCCAAACCGGTTGGCTGTGATAAATGCAATCAATCAGGCTTCAAAGGTAGGACAGCAATATATGAAGTCGTGCCCGTCGATGATGCGTTACGGCGTATGATTCATAGTAATACCGCGGAATATGAGCTAGAAGCTTATGCCCGACAACAAACGCCCTCTATCCGTGCTGACGGTCTGCGCAAGGTTATCGCGGGACGAACAACGTTAGAGGAAGTGCTGAGAGTAACCAAAGAGAGCGCCCTAACTGATGACGTTCTAATTAGCTAGAATGGTTGGTTAGAGTAATTATCGACATAATGAATATTAAATGCCATACATAAACTCGCACAACTGGAAGAAATTTTTCGCTTGCTGTGCGGCTATGGCCCTCCAGAGGCTGCAAAAATTTCTCCCAGCCCCGCTGTCTCCATTTTAAGGTAAATTGACTATATGGGGCTTTTTTATAAAGGTTATCTCGACTGACTATTTAGCAGCCATACATTCAATCTCAACGCTAGCACCGGCTGCTAATTCTGCAACACCAAAAGCTGAGCGGACTGGGTAGGGCTTAGCCAGTTCGGTTTGATACACTTTATTAAAATCGCCAAAGTCGTCCATATCGGTAAGCATGGCACTACATTTGATGATATTCGTCTTCTGATAACCATATTGTAATAACGTTGCATGGATATTATCCAATGCTTGCTTGGTTTCAGCTTTAATACCGCCTTTGACTAATTTACCGTCTTTAAAACCAATTTGCCCTGACATATATAAGGTATCGCCAACGCGTACCGCATCAGAAAAAGGATATTTTCCACCATCCCCATAAAAAACCGGTGCGGACTTACTAACTGACTGACTAATAGCCGTTTTCGCCGTTGCTGGTGCCGCTGTGGCGCTCATAGTTAATGCTAGTGAGCATGCGCCCGCTAATAAAACTGATGATAAAGTGGTCTTAAGATTTTTAGTATGAGTAGACATAGTTATTTCCTTATAATTATTAGGATGTTTTATTATAAATGCGCACAGTATGGCGCATAAGAGGTTGTCTTATTGATCATTATCAACTGCTGACGTTTTATTAGCGGGTTGGTTTTTTTGCTCAGTTTCTGGCGTATCTTTTGCTACTGCTTTCACGGTTTCTTTATGATTTTTACCTTGCCGACGCGCTTCTAATTCAGATTTAGGTATCCAAGCCCAAGTCATCTCGACAATGATAGGGTCACGCTCGCGGTCTGATTCACGGTCATTGATCACGCAAGGGATGACCATTTCACCCTTGGGCGTATTTAAGATATCTAAGCGCTGCTCATTGGATAAAGTGGCTATAGCGGCAACTTGACCTTTTCTAAGGGGCCGATAAAAATTAACTGAATAGGATTTAATTAGCAGTACGCGATCGGAAGGTAAATTTAATCCCAATATAAAGCCAGTTGCAGTCTCAGCAAGTAAGGTAACGGCTACCGCATGAATAGAGCCGATATGGTTTTGCACGGCCTTGCTATTATTTAAGCTGACCACTACTTTATTAGGTTCGACAGTTTCGTAATAGACGCCAGTGGTGCCCACATAGGGTACGACCTTACCAAAAGCTTTGGATAAAATCGTTGAGCGGGCGCCGGCCGGTAAATATTTAGTGACCGATAAGAGCTTGGTAAATTGATTGTTCACCGGCTTAATTTTACTGTTTGAAGTGTCCGTTTGAGGGTTAAGGACGTCAGATATTTTGGCCGGTAACTTGGCAGGCAGCTTAGTAGGTAGTTTTTTTAATAATCCTGACATACTGTATTCCTCAAAATGAGCAGTTTGGGCAATAGGTTAAACAACATAATAATTAGATAGAGACCATAATATATTTAGCTATGTTAGCATTAATCTGCGTATGTCTACTATTATTAGCATAGACTACCGCGCTTATAAAATAGCAATAAGGTAACGATTAGATAACGGCCGGCCTTATATAGATATCATTAATCCGAGGCCACTCTAATACTCATGCTTTTATGATAATTTATCAATAATGTGCTTATTTATCGTCCGTAAACCCTTAAAATCGCTGATTTATCCTTATAAAATCACAGCAGTCATCAGTTGTAAAGCATTAGCTATCACTACTTATTCTGTAGTTTTGATTGTTTGATTTTTGAGTGAATTCTTCATATACCGAGTCTAGCTATGCCTAATACCCCTGTAAATATCATCTATACTGGTGTCGCTGGAACTGGTAAAACTTACCAGTTGTTGCAGATTGCTAAGCAATATACTGACTATTTATCTGCCATTGATAATGACGAGCTACTGGCACAGTTAGTATATAAATTGAGCTGGCGTGAAGTCGTTTGTTTAATATTCTTAGATTTAAAGCTTCAACAGCAGGATTTGGTAAAGGTACCCGAACTTGTAGCGCATGAGTTTTATATTGCAAAAGCGGCGCACAATGATCGCGATAAAAATTTAAGTAATACCGCTTGGTCAGTGCTACAAATGCACAGTTCAATAAGCTCCCAAACCGTTACTTATAAGAATCGTGCTGGCCAAGCGTACTTTGATAAAGATGAGAGCGGGGCATGGTATTTATTACCAGAGTCTATAACACTATTAGGAGCTTTAGCGCAGCAGCTTACTGAGTTTAGACAAGCGCAGGGAGATAATACGCCCGCCTATAAACAGCGTTTTAGTATGGTCAGCTTTCATCAAGCCTATGGCTATGAAGAGTTTGTTGAAGGTATTCGCCCTGTTATAGGCAAAGAGGGACAAGCACAGATCAGCTACGATATTCAAGATGGGGCATTTTTACAGCTATGTCAGCGCGCCGCAAATGATCCTGAGCAGCGTTATGCGATGTTGATAGATGAGATCAACCGCGCCAACGTCTCACGGGTATTTGGCGAGCTACTCAGCCTTATTGAGGCTGATAAACGTACTGGACAACCGAACGCCATGCAAGTCAGTTTGGCTTATTCTGGACGTGCATTTAGTGTGCCTGCGAATATTGATCTCTATGCCACGATGAACACTCAAGACCATTCTTTAGCCCCACTCGATATGGCCTTACGTCGGCGTTTTCGCTTTATTGACTGCCCACCACAAGCCGAACTTTTACCCATCATCAGCGTTTCTGAAAATTTAGAAGACCATAAGCAGTCAGAAGCAATCGATTTGGCAAAATTATTATCAGGCTTAAATGACCGTATCACGCAAACGCTAGGGCAAGAGGCGCAATTGGGCCATGCGTTTTTGTTTTCCGTCCAGCATTTAGATCAGCTACAAACGGTATTGATCGAGCAAATCATTCCACAGCTGGGACAAGCCGCTGGCGGACAATTTGCTATCTTGCAATATCTATTTAATGATGAACAGCAGCCCTATAGCGCGCAGTTTATTCAGGACCGTCAAGCGGCTCTCAGTCAAAATCTAAACGGCCAGCCAAATGTTACCGATCAAGGTCAGATGTTGGGTGGACAAAATGCTTTTTTAGGGCAATCGATGGCTGCTAGCGGCTATATTATTAATCCAGATCTTATTGCCAAAACAGGTGAGTTTACGCAGTCATCCGTATATCAGCGCTTATATTAAGAGGGCTTATCAGTGATAAAAAATTTAGGCGCTGACCCTAAGCTCAATAACAAGGTCAATAATACAAAAATGAGGGCGTCTGAAATTTCAATCATCACCGTCTTTGAGCATCAGCGCTTGACGGTGCATGATTTTACGCAGACATCTGACTTTACGTGGTTACTAACCCAAGAGTTCGCAGTATTCAGCGTTAAACGCCAGCGTGGTCAATGGCAGCTTAAAGTCGGACATTATATTGGCATTATTATTCTGCCAAGTGGCATGACACTTGAGATATTACCCAAAGCGATTGCAGGTGCACAAAAAAATAGCGCATCGCAACCTAAAGAAGTACTACAAACGCGTCAATGGGTGCAGCGTATGCTCACTGATTTAATCAACGACCGCGATAGCAAATTGCCGAATAGCAAAAACTTCGGCCAGCTCAGTCATCACCTTGCACCATTATCTCAGCAGATGCCGCCACTATCAGAATGGCTAGTGGCGCAATTCTTACAGCTATTGTCCGCTTATCATCCTAGCAAACATTATCAGTCGTATATTCATAATCAATCGACGCTACAGGGTAAACTGCTCATTAAAGAGCAGCTACGGCGTAATCAACATCAGCCGCACAAATTTATGTGTGAAGCCAGCGTGCTTAGCCAAAATATGCTGTGTAATAGGCTGATCAAAAGCGCGCTGCTATTGCTTGAACCACTGACAGGCGATAGCCAAGCTTCTAGGATGCAAACGGTCCCATCAGCTGCAGCGCTAACCCTAGCATCGTGGCGACAGATTATAGCGTTTAGTCGGTATGAAATGCGTACCTTAGAGTCGCTATATGTCCAAGCAAAGCGTCAGTTAAACGCTCAACCGTTAATGCCCCAGCAACTACAATCAGCGCAGCAATTACTCGACTTGGCTTATTGGCTGTTACAACAATCGAGCGTTAATGCGGGGAGTAGTCTTAGCCAGAAAAGCTTATCAGACCGTCGCATACCTCAGCTGCGTTTGTGTTTATTGATTAATATGAATCAAGCCTTTGAAAAGTGGGCAAGTCGGAAAATTGCTGCGATGTTCAACCAGCGTGCTAATAGTTATCAGCCATTATATCAGTCGCAACAGGTATGGCTTCGAGATTCAGAAGGGCAAGCGTGTTTGTCTATCCGTCCTGACTTATTGATTTATAAAGCTACTGATGATCAGGCTACTGCTAATACTACTCGTAGTATCTATAACCATGTAAGCCACGTTATTGATATTAAATGGAAGCATTTGGAGCAATCGAGTGCTATCAGCGCCAGTGATGCTTATCAGCTGGCAAGTTATGCGCAAGCGTATCGGGCAGGGGAGGTTTGGTTGGTATATCCGGTGGCGGATACTAGGCGGCAACCTGTGGCCCTAAGACAGCACTCTGACTCTGATAACTCAAGCCCCACTGAGTTGTGGTTGATGCCGTTCAATGTGCTGACAGGTACCATAAATGGCTTACCGCCTCTCGATACCACCAATGAAACAGAAACAACTCGCTAATAACCAGATAATCAGTAATAGTGAGATACAGGTAAACCTTATCCAATCTACGAGTCGTTTTCTTTTAAATTGATGATGAAATACGGAGATCGCTATGGTATAAACATAAAAATCAGTAAAAAACGGTAGATTTAGCTAAAAATAGGCAAATTATTAAGATTAGTTGAAAATAGGTGTTGACACAATCGGCTTTACCCCTTAGTATATGCACCTCGGTAGCGAAGATAATTAATAAGGGTAGCGGCAACGCAAATCACTAATTAATAACCAAGCTATCAATATAGAGAACATCGGAGTGTGGCGCAGTTTGGTAGCGCATCTGGTTTGGGACCAGAGGGTCGTAGGTTCGAATCCTATCACTCCGACCATCTATTTTAAGAGCCTTACAGGCTTTTTTTTATGTATAATGGTTTAGTTCATGAACTTATGAATTTGACACAATATGTAAAAAGCCCTTAAGAGCGCCTGTAGCTCAGCTGGATAGAGCATCTCCCTTCTAAGGAGGTGGCCGCAGGTTCGAATCCTGCCAGGCGCACCATTTAGCCTGCAAATTTTGCCCATTATTGGCAATAGTTATGGCGGTTGTAGCTCAGTTGGTAGAGCCCCGGGTTGTGATCTCGGTTGTCGTGGGTTCGAGTCCCATCAGTCGCCCCAATTTTTATTCTGCAATATCTTTACTTCATCTCTGTTAATCATCTAAATATATAACCATCCAAATATAAAATATAACGCTTGCCTCTTTTGGCAATTTTTTGCGTCTGTACCATTACGTCTGCTTGGTTTTAATCGTAGCTTTGCATAGGTGCTTTTATGTCTGTTCTTTGTTCTAGGCGCCAATAGTTAAGCGTTACTATTTTGTCCTGTCGGTTACTTTCCTGCTTATTTTTTAACGTTCTCTCTTTTATTACTACTTCTAACTGCTGGATGCTCTGCCAATTTCTAGCCTTTTTATTGATTTTATTTTATTACCCACTTTCTTTTTATGCCTCTATTTTATCGAAACTTACTTACTACTCAAACTAGTATAAATTCACTTGTCCGTATATATATAAAGATTTTTAGGGTAGACTAAACATAATTAAGTATTTATAAATAATTTGTTAGTTTTTTTTAAACGATTTTAATGGTTAATTCTATTTTCTACTTAATAAGTACTAAATTAAGCTGAATAAATACCACTAATATAGTCAAGGATATAGATGCTTATAAGGATAAAAAGCTCATTTTTTTATTCAATTTAAGATTAGGATATGTATATTTTTAATAGTATCTCTCCAGTGGCTTACTTTGCCATGCTTGGCTAACCAGCCATTAGTCGTTAAGGAAGAAAGTAATGGATGCCTTGAGCATGTTATTAGAAAATGTGCATCTATGTGAAACAAAGTATTATTGTCTACAAGGCTCGGGCAATTGGTCGTACTCAATAAACAGAAAAGATACTATTTTATTTTACTTAGTCGCATCGGGTAGCTTTTGTATCATGGTGGGTGACAAATTACGAAAAGCTTATACCGGCGATATGATTATGATTCCAAACGCCAATCAGCACATTTGTTATGCGTTAGATCATAATGGTGATAATGCTAAGCCGCTTGATGATACGCTGATCAACTGTGAAAACCATAGGGTGGCGCTCAATGACGGTAGTGATAATGGTACGTCAAATTCATGTTTGATACTCCTTGAGTGCCAGTATGATAAAGAGATGATTCGACCACTACTATCGGCGCTACCGTCAATATTTCCTGAACACCAAGATCAGCCCAAAAGCCGTTTTGAAGTACTTGAAGTGGGTATTAAGCTGTTGGCGCTGGAGTCCGAATACCCGCGTATGGGTAAAACAGCGGTGATCAATCTTTGGGCAAGTATCGTGATGATTGAGTGTCTGCGTACCTATGTCGAGAACCTACCGGAGGCGACAGACAGCTGGTTACGAGCTATGAAAGACCCTTATTTGGCAAAAGCGCTGGCGGTGATGCATGATGGCCCAAACAAAAACTGGACAATTCATAAGCTTGCTGAGGTGGCTGGGATGTCGCGTTCAAGCTTTGCACAGCGCTTCAAAGACATCGTTGGTATACCGCCCTTGGCCTATTTGGTTGACTACCGTTTACGCTTAGCCGCTCGTTATTTGCGTTTGCAACAGAAAAGCATCAGTCGTATCAGTGAGCGGGTTGGTTATGCATCAGACTCCACCTTTAGCCAAGCGTTTAAACGGGTCTATGGCGTATCACCGAAAACATACCGTCAGCAGCATCAAAAAAGCTTGATTAAAACCAGTTAATATATGTGTTTAAAATAATTTATTTAGTTTTAGTTCATGTGTGTAGATTGGCGTTATTTTTTTTAGACTGTTTTTTTGATAGATGGCTTGAGCACTAGTAAAGCTGACAATTTACTTGGGTTCAGGTACTATAGAACAGTGAGTCGTCTGGGCGCTATAGTCTGTGTTTATCATACTGTCATGTGCTGTAGACGACGTTTATTTTTTGCTGGTGATGGTATGTTATGACCCAACCGATCTCTAAATCAATCAAAAATCTGAGTAATAAACAAGGATTGCCTACGTCTACCGTAGATGATGGTAATTTTACTGAAAATCAGCAGCATCAAGACAGTAAGCAAAAAAATAGCCCAGCGGTAATGCCTGACAAATCAGAGCTATTGGCACTATTTATTTTGCCCTCTACTGAAAGGCTATCTACTAGCAACCTTGCTGTTGAGGAATCCTCTAATCAAAGCTTAATTACTGATATCAGCGAATCTAGCATCGCAAGCCAGCGTGTGGCACTTTATCAGGCGCAGCATGAGCGTACGCGATTGTTATATATGGCAACAGCTAGCACACGGCCGACGTATTTGGTACAAACTCTAAAACCGCAGTTTGCAGAATATCAACAGCACTTATTGGCACAGCAGCTGGATAAGCGTGGGTTAATTGATACCGACTCTCTAGATCGCTTGTGGCAACAGCTGCATGTGGTCGATGATATCATCGCTGATATTGTGCATCATATGCCTGCCCAGCAGCCCGTAGGCTGGCAGCTGACGGCCCAAGACGGACATAATCCACTACACTTTGCCACTATCGGTAAGCTGAAACAGCCAAAACCTGTGCAAGATCAGGCCAGTCTCAATAGTTACGTGCTTGGTCATTTTGGGGTTAATAGCTTCACCTATGATCGCGGTTATTATATCGGGCATGTGGTCGGTTACTTATTCAGCTGTTACTTCTGCGCGCATTTGTCTATCAGCTACGGCGTTACTGCGCTTGGTGAGGACGTAGTTGAGGGTTATGATTATGCCAGTTTAGAGACCCCGTATATGGTGAGACTGCTGCAAGGGTTAGATGGCTATTGCAAAAAACGTATCTATCAACTGGCCGTTATTTGTGCGCGTCTTAGTGTTTATGCCTCTGATAAGCGTATCGAAAAAATGCTGATCGCTGAGGTCAATGACTTCGATAAAAAACTACAGCAGCAGCATTTAGACGCTTTATTATTACAAGGGCTGATGCCCGATAGTAGTGATTCTACCCCGCTGTTTTAAGCGTATATAATAAACCAACTACGAGCTTGTTACGGTGTCAGACGCGCTTAATGTATCAGGCGTATAATCAACGCTTGTCTTCCTTGTGCCCGTTCTATATTTGTTCCATTATACGTTTATATATTTCTATTTTGGTTGACCGCCCTAGGACATTCGCTGCTATGCCCGCTTATCACTACAAAGCACTTGATGACCAAGGCGGTATCCAAAAAGGCCTGCTTGAAGGAGATTCTGCGCGACAAGTGCGCCAGCAACTACGAGATAAGCACTGGACACCAGTAGAGGTAAATGCGGTCAATGACCAACAAGGTCGGCAACGCAGCCGCTATAAAAAACCCTCCGCCTATGAGCTGGCATTATTAACCCGTCAGCTGTCTGTACTGCTCGCCGCTGGTATTCCACTTGAGGAAACCCTGGCTGCAGTAGCAAAACAATCGCCAAAAATTCATATCAAGTCTTTAATGCTCGCCGTGCGCTCGCAAGTATTAGAAGGTCTGAGTTTTGCCCGGGCATTACAACAAGTAGCCAGCTTTCCGCCGTTATATATCGCGACCATTGCTGCCGGTGAAAAATCTGGACATCTTGACCTAATCCTCAATCAGCTGGCAGACTACACCGAAAACCGTTTTGCGTTACAAAAAAAAATCCAAGGGGCGATGGTCTATCCTATTGTGCTAATGGTTATGGCGTTGTCAGTTATTATGGGACTGATGAGCTTTGTGGTGCCTAAGATTGTTAAGGTATTTGAGCAGTCAGATCAGGCACTACCGCTGATTACCCAAGTTGTACTGGCCTTGTCAAATACGATTACTCAGTGGTGGTGGCTGATGCTACTAGTACTAGCTGGTGCGGCGTTTTTATTTTACCGCTTCGCGCAAACGCAGGCGGGTAAGCTGACAATTGATAGTATCGTGCTTAAATTACCAATCTTAGCGCGTCTGTCTAAAGGTCTTAATGCCGCCCGCTTTGCCAGTACTCTTGCGATAGTGGTACGCTCAGGTGTGCCGCTGACTGAGGCACTACACATTGGCGCGGCAGTCACTACTAATTTACATATTAAAAAAACCATTATTCATGCTGCTGATCGAGTAACCGAAGGCGCTAGTCTCTCCAGTCAGCTAGAAAAATCATCCTATTTTCCACCGATGATGGTGCAAATGATCAAAAGTGGTGAAAACTCCGGTGAGCTTGAAAACATGCTCAGTCGCGCGGCCAACATGCAAGAGGCAGAGGCGACCAACTTTATCAGTACCTTGTTGTCTTTGCTAGAACCCTTAATGCTGGTATTAATGGGTGTGGTGGTAATGATTATCGTGATGGCAGTGATGCTACCGATTGTCAACATGAATGATTTGGCAGGTTAATGTATTCTTTAAAAGGACGGATATTGTTTTTTATTATTAATTTTTTATCATAAGCTTTTTTCTATCAACTTTAATTTTTTCTTTTTTCAAACGCCCCCTGTGAACGATTTTTATTACATCCATTCTGCTTAACTTTTCTCTAGGTTTCTTAAGTTTTACTTACTGTTGTATATTGTTGACCAAATACTAATTTCGCTATTACCAAATGAGCCGTTAAGCTATAGTAGCTCCTGTAATCATTTGGGTTTGAGGTCTTGTCTGGCTCACATTTGAGCGACGTTAGCGCTTAAATTTATATCACTAATGGTGGTAACAAACAATCGGTAATAAAGAAACAACACTGGGGTAGTGCTTTACTATTAGACTATAGCGCTCAATCACGTTCTATTCGGCCGTATTATGATAACAATTAGGTGATATAGAGTAGATAGCTAACACATCGTGGCAATCGGCGTAGCACAGTAGATAAATGTAAAACCATGGTCTATAGTGATAATCTTTTCAGTATTTATGTTCTAATCCTTATGAAAATATAGAGCTTATAAATGCTAGTACCTAACAGTGATGAATACGCTATGACCATGACCGATCAAGCTCAAAAAAATGTGATAACTACGACCACTTATCCCAATCATCAGCCTTGTCTACATCCTAACCAACGCTCAACGTCGATGACTGCTTCTAAAAGTCAGTCAGGATTCACGCTGATTGAGATTATGGTTGTCATTGTTATTTTGGCTATTCTTGCAGGTTTGGTAGTACCAAAAGTAGTCGGACAAAGCGATAAAGCTCGGGTTAAAACTACGGAAACCGCTTTAGCTACGGTATCAAATGCATTAGATATGTATAAGCTTGATAACTCACGCTACCCAACTACTACGCAAGGATTAGATGCACTTACCACGCCGCCAGCTGATGCCAAAAACTATCCTGAAGGCGGTTATATTAAAGGCGGCTATCCAACTGATGGTTGGGAGAATGAGATGCAGTATGTTGCCCCTGGTAGTGAAAGTCGCCCTTATGATTTGTTTTCTTTGGGTGCTGATGGCCAACAAGGCGGTGAAGATTTGGATACCGATATTTATGCCCAGTTGTAGCGTTATTACTAGCGGCATTTTATGACTAAAGACAGTGATGATAGTTGGGCTGATAAAGGATCAAGGATTGAATGATTTATGTCCAATAGCTAGTTAGTTGGGCCACCCCTGTGCAGTCACTAACTATCAATCAATAAGGCGTTATTGGTTGATATTTTTTATGAGCGCCCAGTATATAAATAGCAGTTGAATGATAAATAATAGATATCATAAAGATACAGAGTTAACGCCGCCCTCAGATAAGCTTGCACTATCATTGATAATGGGTAGTGACGATATTAGCAATAGTAAGGTTTGGGTTTAAATATTAGCAATCAAAGGTAGTTATTCATGTCAATCAAAGTACCAACATCAAAATCAGTCGCAATAATAAAACGCGCCTCTAAAAAGTCTTATGCACTGGCGTTTGTCATCGCAACTACCTCGTTGATGACAGGGTTATCAATGACCTCTATGACTGCTCAGGCTGCCGGTCTAGGCGATCTGTTTGGTAACAATAATTCGGCGCAATCTAAATTCTTGCCCGTTGATGAAGCTTTTCAAGTTAGCAGCAGTACTAAAGCGACGGCTAAGGGCACGCGTTTATCGATCGCTTTTGATATCACGCCAGGTCATTACGTTTATAAAGATCAGCTCACTTTAAGTTTTCCTAAAGGCGTGAGCGCAACCCCATTTACTTTTAGTCAGTCGCCGGTCTCAATTAATGATCCCACTTTTGGTCAGGTACCCGTATTTACGCAAAAAAGCATAGTAGCAACCACGATTTTGACGACTAATAATGGTAAAGGGGCGAAGAATGCACCGGTTATTATTGGCTGGCAAGGCTGTGCCAAGGCTGGGCTATGCTATCCACCAGAGAAGATCAAAACCACGGTTAACATTGCTGTGCCACGCAAATAGGTATTGAGTAGGTCGATTTCGAATAGTAGTAATAAAGTAGTAATAAATAGGTAGCCCTTCATGTCCATTAAGACACCAGAAAGCATCCCATCGCTAAAAACGCCATCGTTAACCGCAAACAGTCCTGCAAAAAAATCTTATCTATTGGCATTTGCTATTGCTGGTAGCACATTGCTTACCGGACTGACAGCGACGTCAATGACGGCGCAAGCGGCAGGATTGGGCGATCTATTTAGTAATGATCAAAGCGCCACGCAGTCGAAGTTTTTGCCAGTGGACAAAGCTTTTCAAGTCACTAGTAGCAGCAAACCTGTTACTGCCGGCACGCGCTTATCGATTAATTTTGATATTACTCCCGAGCACTATGTTTATAAAAACCAACTTAAACTGACGTTACCTGCTGGCGTGACCGCTGCACCCTTTACTTTTAATCAGTCTCCAAACCTAATTGATGATCCAACATTTGGTAAAGTACCGGTGTTTGATCAAGTCAATATGGTGGCGACCACGACGCTGACCAGTAATAACGGTAAAAGTGTGCACAATGCAGCAGTTGTTATTGGTTGGCAAGGTTGTGCCAAAGCAGGGCTATGCTATCCACCTGAAAAGATTAAAACCACTGTCAATATCGCTGCGGCACCGCAACAGGCTACGGTAAGTAGTACCAGTACTGCTGCCAGAAACTCTGCAACTGAAAATAATCTTGCGAATAATGCCCAAGAAAACCTCAATAATACCAAGTTAGCGGCAAGTGCTACGACGGCATCAGCAACTGCCAATTTAACTGGCGCTAATCGCCTTACGTCTGAAGCAGGTGAGGCGCTGATAGATGACGAGGTTATTGATTATGCCTTAATAGATGATGGCTCTTTAGACGAAAGCACTGCTAGCAATACGATTTCTGGGGCAGATGGAGAGGTAGTAGGCGCCGCCGCTACTAACAGTGCCAGTGCCAGTGTTGTTGCTAATAACTTAGTAGAAAGCGACCCATTTGGCTTGGCCTCTCATCCTTGGTTGGCATTAGGCTTGTTATTTCTAGCCGGTCTGGGCTTGGCGCTAACGCCGTGCGTACTACCGATGCTCCCTATTGTTGCTAATATTGTTGCCCGTCAAGAAAATCCAACCGTCAAAAAAGGTGTTATTCTAACGACCAGCTATGCGATAGGGGTCTCTATTGCTTACGGCATCTTGGGCGCAGTGATTGCGGTATTTGGTGAGTCTTTAGGTATAATTGGATGGCTACAAAATCCGATCATCTTAATTAGCTTTGCGGTGATTTTTGTATTGCTAGCGCTCTATATGCTTGGTGTATTTAGTATTCGCTTACCACGCTTCATTACCAATAAGATGCAGGGGCTAAGCCAAGCGGGCGATAGTAAACTGGGGAGTGCCGGTGGCAGTTTAGCAGCTGGCTTTTTATCCGCGCTAGTGGTGTCACCTTGTGTGTCAGCGCCGTTATTTGGGGCATTGCTTGCGGTCTCAACCATCGGTAGTCCGCTGCTCGGTTTCGCCGCCTTATTTATGCTAGGTTTTGGTTTATCGGCGCCGCTCATTTTAATTGGGGCCACCCAAGGCAAGATTATGCCAAAAGCTGGCGAGTGGATGAACTGGGTCAAACAGGGCTTTGCGCTATTACTATTTGCAGTCTCGCTATTACTCATTGAGCGCGTGTTCGTATCACCAGTGATGCTGCTAGTATGGGCATTATGGTTTATGGTCGTTGCGACATGGGCGTGGAGCTGGCTGGGTAAAGGTCGGATGCTGACCCAAGCGCTTGGTTTGGTAGCTGGTATTTGGGCGGCTTGTTTGATTATTGGTGCCGCATTAGGTAATGATGACAGTCTACATCCCCTAGCATCATTAAGCGCAGCCCCAATGATGGTTCAATCGACAACTGGTCAGCCAGCAGCTAATAGCAATGCAACAGATGAGAACATCACGACGCTGGCACAGTTAGATGCTATCGTTGCCGCCAATCCTAAAGTCATCGTTGATGTGACCGCTGAATGGTGTATTGAGTGCCGGATCATGGATAAAAACTTATTCAATAGTCGTCCAGCTCAAATGCAAGGCTGGCAATTGGTTAGACTAGATATTACCGAGACCACTGCGGACTCTAAAGCAATCTTGGCGCGTTATAAATTATTCGGTCCACCAACGCTGCTATACTACAAAGATAGTCAATTGGTTGGTCAACAAGTTGGTGAAACGGGTCGCTCAGAGTTTGAGCAAACATTGACGGCCCTTAATAAGTAACTCAAAATCAATACTTCTTAATTTTAAATACGAGCCAGCGCTGCCAATCAACAGTCGCTGGCTCGTTTACTTTTTGCTGAGCGGATATCGCTATGAATGTTCTACATAAACGAACCCTTTCCGTATGGCCTACTCTGCACTTAGCACTCCTCTTACTTGCCGCTGTGCTTATATTGACGGGTTGCCAACCAGGTGAATCTTTATCTCCGACGGCTGATAACCAAAACAGTAGCAATACTAATAGCAGTGCTATCAACTATGCTAAGGACAATAATAATGACAATGCTTGCCAAAACACTACTATTACCGCAGCTTTTAAAGCGCAGCAATCAGATCGACAAGTCAAAGGTTGTGGCACGATTATTAAAGCATTAGCCGATGACAACGAGGGCAGCCGTCATCAAAAAATACTGGTTAAATTAGACGGTATCAGCCCAACACATACGGTGTTACTCGTCCATAATATCGACATAGCGCCACGGGTTGCTAATGTTGTGCGCGGTACTCGATTGAGATTTTACGGCGAGTACGTCTATAATAACAAGGGCGGACTAATACACTGGACGCATCATGATCCAGCAGCGCGCCATCAAGGGGGCTGGATTGATGGTAATGATATACGCTATCAGTGAGTGCGTCAGTCAATGAATTTTTCTAGCTTTTTATGATGATTTACGCTTGTATTTAACCATGATAACGCTAGTATAATGCAAATATTTTCATTACACTAAAGCAACAATATTAACGCTATGATATTAACTCTGTGATAGCTAGTAATTATCTAGTGACAACCCTTACTCTCCTCTTTTAAATCTCTTAGATTACCGGTTGGCGTTACTGCCAGTTAAGACAAAGGATACCTATGTTTGCTCATATTATCTCAACGCGTCAAAGTGCGACCTACCAAGGCACGCCGACTTATTTAAGCATTGCCGTTGGTGTGACGCTCAGCTGTTTTGCCCTATCAGCGCAAGCAGCAAGTAGCAATCCATCTGTAGAGCCATTATTGATCAATGCAGATCAGATCGATGCTGAGTCGCCACAATTTATTTATGAGCGCTTAAGCAACCCTAATATGCCGATTGACGGTACTAAAATAGCTAGTAAGGCTTTTGTTGCTGCGCAAGCCCGTCTATTTTTTGAATGTACACAGGTGCAAACTAGTGCGGCGCGTTTGGCCTGCTTTGATAAAGTTGCAGAACAAGGCAAAACACCAAGTTATACCAACACCAAGCAGCCTTTAGATCTAGCAAAAACCTTTAAAAGCACCATTTCAGGTAATCCACAAGTCATCTTTGTAGAAGAAAAATCCACTATCGTTGCTGATGACAATAATATATTTACGGGTCTAGATGCTAATCAGTCAGCTACTACCGAAAGCCTAGATACTATTGGACTGACGCAAAGAGAATCGCAAGTTTTAGAAAATGTAGGGGTCACTCAAAGTGATATCGAAAAATACTCGCCGCTCAGTCTTGCCTACGATCTTGATCAAAACAGTGAGCGTGGTACATGGACCATAAGACCTCATAACCCAAACTACGTATTGCCATTATTCTATACCGCTGATCCTAATTTAAGTCCAAGTACACCGTCACAAGACGAAGTTAAATTTACGTCCAATAATATACGTGAAGCTGAGCTAAAATTTCAGCTGTCTCTAAAGAGCAAAGTTGCTGAAGATCTTTTTGATACCAATGCTGATTTGTGGTTTGGCTATACTCAGCAATCGCACTGGCAGGTATATAACGAAGACAATTCAAGACCGTTTCGCGCCACTGACTATCAGCCGGAGGTCTTTTTGACTCAACCGGTTACCGCCAATCTACCTTTTGGTGGGCGTTTGCGGATGTTAGGGGTAGGGGCAGTACATCATTCCAATGGCCGGTCTGAGCCGCTTTCACGCTCATGGAACCGTGTTTATTTGATGGGTGGTGCTGAATGGGGTAAGTTCTCTATTGTACCGCGCGTATGGGCACGAGTAGATGGTGGCGGCAGTGACGATGATAACCCAGATATTGAAGATTTTATGGGTTATGGTGATATCAAGTTCTTGTATGACTTGCCTGATCAAAAAAGCATTAGCGGTACCTTGCGCTATAATACCAAAACTGACAAAGGAGCCGCGCAAATTGACTACGTCTTTCCGTTAACAGAGAGTGTTAATGGCTATGTACAGCTATTTCAAGGTTATGGCGAGTCTCTCATCGATTATAACTATGAGACCACAGCCATTGGTGTTGGTATCGTGCTTAATGACTGGAAAGGATTTTAATAAGGGATAAATTAATAGCGCATACTATGCAGCGCTTAGCCCCGTATCAAAGTGGTCTATGGCTGGCAGAGTATCTCAGTATACGCTGTCAGCTATGCCGTGTTTATCGCAGCGAGCCTTTACTAAAATCTTCACTCAATCAGGCAGTAACTGCCCCTAACTCTTTACAAGCCAATCATTCAATTACTGCACGCTTACAACGCAAGCTTAATAACCGTTTTAATAGCGGTCTACTCTGTGCGCACTGTCAGAATAGTATCGTGTGGTTACCGACGCCTTTTTATGTTGATATCGCTGTTGGTACGACGTTACCCATTCAACCAGCAAGCTATTATGACTATCCTATCCGTCAAGTTGTCCGTGCTTTTAAGCATCATGAAGATATGACCAAATTGCCATTATTGATCCATGTGCTGCGACAACTGCCAAGACCGTTAGGCTGTCATAGTAATAATAGTGTTATTCTGCCGATGCCTACCACGCCTAGCCGTTTAATCAAGCGCGGCTTTGATCCTGTGACCATATTATCTACCTATCTATCTAAGCATTGGCAAATCCCGCTTTGGCATGGTGTACAGCGTGTTGACAACACGGTCAGTCAGCAAGGCTTAACGCGTGCTGAACGTTTGACCAACTTAAATGATGCTTTTATACTGATTAAACAGCCGCCTGTTAGACGGATACTATTATTCGATGACGTGGCGACAACAGGGGCAAGCCTGCAAGCGTTGGCTCGTGTACTCGCAGTGCCGTCCAATAATAGTGACGCTCCTAGTTCTACTAGTCCTAACACCGGTATTAAATCCAATCTTTATCATCTTTCCGCCTACGCACTCGCACATGGCAGCCCTAACAACTAAGTAAGTAACTGACCCCTGTTAGGCTGTAATTGCTGTTTTCTATATACTAAATACAACCCAATTATTTCTATTATTGATTATCCACGCTTTTTCTATCTCTCTTGTAAGCCAACAGGATAAAATTATCTTGCGAAGCCAGTAATTAGCAGATACCAGTCGATTATCTACCTATAAATATAATGGAATGAATATTGCTAGGTAATAGAAGAGAGTAGAAGAAACCTGGCTGTATAAACGCTTCTTTTACCTCAATAAACCCGTAGCCGTTATAAGCAGCCAGTATAAATATAATCTTGCGATGGACGCCTTTATGAATAGCTCGTCTTGCCAGCGTACAGCTACCAACTCAGGGTTTACCCTGATTGAGCTGATGGTGACTATCGCTGTGCTTGCTATTATTGTGAGCATAGCGGTTCCCAATATCAGCACCCAGCTTGCCAATCAGCGGGTGAAGCTAACGGCAGTAACGCTGACCAATGCCCTAAAAGAAGCCAAAGTTGAAAGCGTCATCCGTCGGCAATCTATAAGTTTAAGCTACGATAATAGTAGTAACCCTAGAGTCATTAATATTAAAAACTCCGATACAAGGACTATTGCCAGCTACAGCTATGAGTCTAAAAGTACTATCAAGGCAGCCCAAAGTAGCGTCACTTTTTACCCTAGTAAGCACGTCAATACAATAGTTACCTACACTGTTTGCGATGACAGCTCTTTAGCGACACCTCGGCAGGTTAGTGTCACTAAACTTGCTAATATTACTAGCCAGATAGGGGGGACATGCTCATGATAAGGTTAGGGCATCAGTATGGAGTGGGTCTAGTGGAAGTGCTGGTCGCTGTTTTATTACTGGCAGTTGCTGTATTGGGTTTTAGTTCATTACAGTTAACTGCTTTGAAGGCTACGGATGAAAGTTTGGACCGTAGTCGAGCAATGAGTATTTCAAAGCAGTTATTAGAAAACATGCGTTTGAACAGTCTCGCTGCTGAGGAGTTTACTAAAGAATTAAATAAGCTAAATAACAGTACAAAAAATATTACTGAATATTGTACTAAGGTTGAACAAGCAGGCAGTAAATTTGACAAAAACAGTTGCAAAACGGTTTCTTGTAACCCATCAGAGGCCGCCGCATTAATTGCATGGAAAGGGGCTAATCTAGCATGTGAGCAAGATATCATGCTAAACATGACAGCATGTCCAGAGATGGCCAATATCAACGCCAGACAATGCATTATTACCTCTTGGGGTGATACTTTACCTACTCTTGGTGATGATATTAAAAATGCTTGTGGTAACAATAACGGGACATACAAGCTAGGATCGAGCTGTTTAATAATGGAGGCTTATTAGTGAAATTGTTGTATCAACATGCTTATAATAAATCTCAGTATGGATTTACTCTGATAGAGTTAATGATATCAATGGTATTGGGACTACTCGTATCTGCTGCAGTGATACAAGTCTATATCATTAGCACCAAGACCGCAGGTATCCAAGCCAGTGCTTCTGAATTAGTTGAGGATACCACTTTTAATGTACCAATTATTGAAAGAAAAGTCCGTCTCGCAAGTTTAGGTTTAGCCAATAAAGTTAAAGACGATCAACCCGGTGCGGGCATTATATTGACAAGCGCTAACAATGCTCCAAAAGATAAAGATGGTAATAAGCAACTTGATAATTTGAAAAACCCAGAAGACATTGATGCCACAAACTTACCCAAAGATATTATTATAGGCAGCAAGCCTGTAGAAGTAGCATTACTTACTCATACAGGTGATCAGGCCAGTAGTGGGGGAAAAAATGAATGGACAGGAGCTAGTAATTTTGGTCTGAAAAGTGGGCAGCTGACTATCCAGTATCGAGCCCCACAAAATATGTATGATTGTGAAGGACAGTTGGTTTTAGGGCCGCGGCGAGTCAAGATAGGTGGCGTTCTTGAGGCAATTGATGGACAGGTTATTATAGAACGTTTTTACCTAAGAGCGCCAGATTCTGCAAAACCAGCAGAACTATCTCTATATTGCGATGCCGGTAAATATATTACTGAAATAATGGACGATTATGCTGAACAAAGTACAGCAGAAAAAAAATTACCTATATCTGTTCAGTTCAAAGATAACAATACAATTAAAGATTTTGGTGACGCTGGTGCAGAACTTATAACGAATATAGATTACTTTGACATACTATTGACGACTATGAAAGATAAAGCGTTACCAACGACTATGAAGGGTGATGAGACCCTACAATACTATACCGTTAAGGATTATCTGAGTTTAAGCTTAGAGGTAAAACCCGTCATTGTAGGTATCAAATATGGTTTGATTTTACGTTCAGATAATGCCGTTTTGACAGAAAACAGCCCATCTGAATTTTATGTATTGGGTAATAAATTAACGTTGAGAACGGGCTTGAGTAAAAATTATATAAGAACGGTAGTAGAGTCTGATATTACGTTAAGAAATGCAAACTATCAAAACAAATAATCCAAATCTGATTGATTGGGTTTGACTCAGCTAGGTACTAGGTAGTGATACTATGAATAAATACCCAAAATATCATATTAACCAGTCTCAGACAGGGGCAACATTGATTGTCGTTTTGCTGTTTTTATTGCTAATAATTTTGGTGGGTACCATGGCAGTACGTAATAGTATGACGTCACTACGTTTAGCAACTAGTGACCAAATTGATACTTTATTATTGACGGCTTCAGATAATACGAATAAAAATATCGAAAATATTATTAATGAGCCAAAATATAAAGATGAAAGTGCCAAGCTACTCGGGCCCCTGGGGTTTTTTGGTTATTTTATGAGTATTGGCGCAACCTCGAATCGTGGCGATCAAGTGGTGTTTTGTTATCGTCCCCGAGAAAGCTACTTTTTTAACATGTCTGAGGCGACTGTGCTGACCTCCTCTAACAAAAGTAGATTGGTAGGAGGTGCTGATGCCACAGGAGGCTTCTGTCAGGTCACAAGAGAAGAAGATTTTGTAAATGCGCGACAGAATGTCATGACCCAGGTATCAGTAACAAGGCCAAATACAGTGTCTGTGCCTATTTCGCCTTTTGGACATGTCCCTTTAGGTAAGACATTAACCACAGAAGATATTACTAGCACCTCTCCAAGTTTCCGCATACATTCAACCTCATTTTTACCGGCAATGTCTAGTGCTTCAGCAGGTGACATTACTGAGTGTCTTAAAAAACCTAGTGAAAATGCTACTTCTTTTATCTCAGGAGTCAAAGAAAGTAATCCTGATGAAAGTACTTATTATGGAGAGACGCGTAATGAGTGTCTAACAAAAATTGGCGTGCCGTCTAAAGTGGTTGTAGGAGAGGTACAACTAGAGAATATGAATGTCACCGAAAAATGTATTAAGTATGGTAAAGGTAGTGGCCAAATAAGTGCGAAATGCCAAGAGCTGCTAGATATATCGGCGAGTGGCACCCCAAAATAGTCTGATTGCTAGGTAAGTAGCCCAGTCAAATCAATACCCACAGTATAGCGAGAGTCTCTATGAAACTTATCCAATCTAATATGCCATTATTACGGCAGTTTCGCCCTACTGTTATGACGCTAGTTATGTGTACCTTAATGGCATTTCCAGTAATGTCCCAAGCAGGAACAAGCGATGATGGATTTGGTAATCAACGCTATAATAAACGTGGTGATTTGACTATCTATCAAGCTAGTATTAAATCGAACAAACCCACTTTAACGCTCATGCTAGATAAGTCGGGAAGTATGGGGGGTAGTGTCAGCTTTCAAGACGATGAAGTATATGGATATAATACTATATATGAAGCCTATAAGAGAGAGTGCAAAAGAAATAGTTGCTACTATCAAAACGACTACACGTATACTTTTTACCAATACAACAACTACAGTGATATTCCTTCCAATCTTAACTATTATCGGAACTATAGACGATACACAGCGCCTGAATTAACCGGTGCGAATAAACAAGTCTGTATTATGAGTGATAGCTCTAATGATGTCTATTCAGATACCTATAATCCAATATATGAATATAAAAACGACGTTCGGTTAGAATATTGTTTAAAGGATGGTGAAAAAGTATATGACCGTATGTCCAAGCTTAAGTTAGCTATCCTAGAATTGCTTGCCTTTAAGAATGTAGACGAAGATATTATTATGGGTGTGGGTGATTTTGGCTACGATATAGGCCAAGGGAGTACCCAAGGGAGAATCCAAGTAGCTGCAAAACCCCTAGATACCAACCAGAAAGAGAAAATTTATACATTTTTAAGGGGTCTAGATCCATCAGGCGGTACACCGATGGCAACAGCGTTTACAGAAGCTGGAGCTTATATGTTGGGCAATAGTTCAGCGGGTGGTTACTCGTCTAATTATTTTAGCGGCATGCTATCGACATCTGTCAACTCCATCGTAAATAATAATAAGTATGTTGCGCCAGATACTCAAGAGTGCGGGGCTAAAGGTGTCTATCTGCTAACAGATGGTTTTCCAAGTGCAATGGATAGGGAAGACGTTCTGAAAAACATGATGGGCACCGCATTGAATACACCAAGTTTATCTTGTCCTAGCTCAGGTGGTCTGTTAGAAGGAAGTAGTTCAACAAGTCGATGGGAATGCATGGGTGAGTTTGCAAAACAATTAAGAACTAAGCGCCAAGTACAAACGGCAATGGTAGGCTTTGGTCGTGATTTTAATACGGTTGATAATCCAAACTTCTATACCTCAGTAGAACGCACCATTGATAAGTTCAAAGACGTTAACGGAAAGCCATATAAGTATAATAAAAAATATTATGATTGTTCACAAATTCCGCGTAGTAATCCTGATGCACGTAATGCCTGTAACTTAGGTATGGAATCTGGCAAGTATGATAATGTTGGCGGCTATGGGCAAGGCGGGTTTTATTTTGCCAAGGATACCAAAGACATCGTCGGTAGTGTCTTATCGGTGATACAAGATTTGAAGATGGATTTACCCAGTATCCCTGCAGGTACCATCACCATTCCGCAAGATCCTTTGAGTAGCTTAAGCGTTAAGTCCTATGCCTATTTACCGATGCTAGAACCAAAGGTCGGCAGTGATTTATCAATATGGGCGGGTAATTTAAAAAAATATAATGTCAGCCAAGGTACATTATATGGTCAAAATAATAAAAGATTGTATGTCGATGGTGATGGAGATGGCTTTCCTGATGATTTGAATCCAGATGCACAAGATATTTGGAGTATAAAAAATGAGACTGCACGAGATTCTGCCGGCAATAACATTAACATCAACGATAGAATCACAGCAGGTGGGTTTTACGCTCAGCTAAAAATTCCTAAAGAACTTGATAACAGCACACGTAATGTCTATGTGGAAAATGACGTTGCAGGTAAAAAGGAATTAGTCAAAATAGGTGTGGAAAAGGGTAAGTTATTTGGATTTGATAAGCTCGACAGTTCATATTCAACACTTACTAGATTATATCTACTGAGTTTCTTAGGGTACGATGCTAGTCCAACTCCACTCGATGCTTTGCGTATTGATAAATTAGCAGGTGGAGTGCAAAAAGAGCTAGAAAAGATTATTGCCAATCCACCAGGCGATATAAAAATCTTAGGTGGCGTTATACACTCAAGACCAGCGCTGGTGGCCTATGGCGCAAACATCAATGCGACAGATAAAGACACGGATAAGGATGGTACTATCGATGCCGATGCTGGCATGGTAGCCAATGATGATGCGAGTCGTAAAGACTATGTGATGTTTGGCTCAATGGAGGGCGCACTGCATATTGCATCGGCGGCAACTGGCCAAGAAAACTTAGCCTTTATTCCAAAAACTATTCTACAAAACCAAGTTGCAGCGCTACAGCTCGGTAGTACAGTAGCGAATGCGCCAGTGTTTGGCGTAGATGCGCCATGGATGACAAAAGGCAGTTATAAATATGATTTTAGTAAAGCCAATACCAAGTCATCAGGTGAAATCATCGCCGAAGAGTTATATATCTACGGTGGACTGCGTCAAGGTGGTAAAGGCCTATATGGTCTCGATATTAGTGATTTAGATAAACCCAAAATGTTATTCAGCCTTGATAATACAACCGCTGGTTATCAAGCATTAGGGATGGCTTGGAGTGAGCCAGGTATGGGTAAAGTCCAAGTGGGCAAGGGCCAAGATAATATCAAAGACGTGATTGTCTTTGGTGGGGGCTATGATGAATGTTATGAAGACCCTACATTCCGACTTGGTACCACGAATAATGTATTTGCAGACTGTAATAAAACAATGGCAGATGGCAATGCGGTTTATATCGCCGATGCGAAGACTGGTGCAGTATTGTGGTCTATTTCAGGCCGTTCATCAGGGGCCTCTAATAAGCATATCCAGGTGCCTGAAATGAAGCATAGTGTGGTCGGTAAGATAACGACCTTAGATCGTGATGATGATGGCATGATTGATCATCTTTATTTTGCTGACTTAGGTGGACAAGTTTTCCGCGTAGATTTACGTAATGGACAGGCAGTGAGTGGTAATGTTGGAATAAATAACTTCACGCGCCGCGTGGTACGAGTATTAAATACCAGTGGAGACAGTGAAAGTGATACCAAATCAAAAGACTTAGCAAAAAAGGGGCTACAACTTCGTTTTTACGGTCAGCCCTCAGTCAGTTTTCATAAAGATGCGGGTGTGCTTTTTGCGGTAGTTAATATTGCATCGGGTGATAGAAGTAATCCATTGTCCCGGCTTCGTAATGATATCCCAAAAGAAGCGGATCGGTTGTTTGGCATCATAGACCGTGATATCGCTAAACAAGGGTTATATGTAAAAGACGCAGCAGTATCGTTGACAACTCAAGGATTGACTTTGAATAATCTGACTGAGCTGCCTTATAATAAAGCCTCTATGGGTAGCAAAAGTAGCGTAAAGGCACAAATGAAACCCAATCTAGCTACCAAACAGGGCTGGGTCTATCCGCTAAACTTATTTGACGGTTTTAATAACATTAAAAATGTTAAATCTATGGGTGATGGCTTAGCCGTTGGTGAGGTGTACTATATGACCGCTTATAGCCCAGAAATGCAATATGATGAGGTTAGTGGCTGTGCGGCTCAAATTGTAGGAGGTTCAGAGCGCCAGATGTATTGTCTACCTTATGGTATTTGTGATGATGAGTTATCAAAAAATGGAACGGCCGGATTTGTACGGGCAGGTAAAGGTATCCAAGAATTGGCATTTGGCGCCTTAAACCCAAAGAACCCGACGACACGTATTCTGTTAGGAACGCAAACGCTTAGTGAGCTCGTAAATGTCAATGGTCGTATCAACTACGATGAAGGCACCACAGCAACGGGTGCAAGGCTTGACACCAATTGTATTGGCGGTAACTGTGCAGGATCCAGTCTTGAGAAAAATCAAAAAGGAGGTAGCGGCTCAGGTGGTGGAGAGGTGACAAGTCTAAGCTATCGACTGTTTTCTACTAGATGGTATGAGCAAACTGCGGAGCCAGTAGATGAGTAGGCAACGCTCTATATCAAGCCCCCTATTGAATGAAAACATAAAGCATGGCGGCAAATGCTCAACATCTCAACACAGTACTATAAGACTGACGCAGGGCTTTACGCTCATTGAGCTGATGATTATTGTGATGATTATTGGCATCCTTGCTGCAATCGCCCTCCCCAGCTATCGCCGATATGCGCTCGTCAATGCCGAGCGTGAGACCCAAGCTAAGATGTTGCAACTACAGATAGAGCTTGAGCGCTGGCGCGCAAGCGCATTGACCTATAAAGGCTTTATGCCGCAGAAAATTGCGCAAGATGGTAGTGGCACTTATGGCTATGCAGACCTAGGTTCAGACACAGGGATAGATAATACCGTTATTAACGTGCCTTTAGATAGCGGCGATGACTATACTTATCGTATAACGTTGGTCGATGGAGATATCTCAGCGACGGCCAAAAGTCTGGTATCAAGTGGCGCTGTCGATAATGTCACAGGCAGAACGTGGAAGATGTTCGCAGTACCCAACCCTAATGGTTATATCAAGCAAGCTCATAAGCTTATGTTCACAAGCGCCGGCGTTCGGTGTATGACTACTACTAATAGCATTACTATTCGATCAGAAAACTGCGGTACAGACACTCAGGTATGGTAATGAAGAGAGTTGACAATATAAACATAAACAATAAGCGCGGTTTTACCCTAATGGAGCTGATGATTGCGGTTACTATCATCGGTATACTCGCTACTATCGCTTATCCCAGTTACCAGCAGTATGTTATTAAGACCAAGCGTGTCGATATGATGGCTGAGATGCATAATATCGCCTCGCAGATTCAAAGTCGTAAGCTGGCGCAAGGCAAATATAGTGTGATTAGTGCTGCTATTATCAAAGACTTTACAGTCGGCTATCCTAAAGACCAGGCGTTATACGACATAAAAATTACCCCCAATCCACTCACTTCCAACTGGAAAATAACGGCCACACCAAAGCCTGGCACACAAATGGCCGGTGATGGTAATCTCAGTTTAAACAGTTTGGGACAAAAATGTAGAGCTACTCAATGTGGCATGAGTGACGAATGGCGGAATTGATGTTAAATATGCCAACTCTGAGTTGCTGTAAGTAATTTGACAAAAAACGTCAGTGGTATTTATGTTAAATGATGACAAGTATCATAAAGTGACAATATTTAGTAATAAAATAGCAACCTAACTGTTTTGCATCAACCTTTATTAATTATAAAAAGCTATAAATTAATTAATAAAGCTCCAACACATCCTCCTCTGTCAATTCACAATACCGTTCATCCTATAAAAATTGCTTTCTATATCTATAAATAATAAAAAATAGAGTCAAAACTATAATGATGTTGCCATTAGTTCAGCATATGTCACTGATTTTATATGGATAAAAATATAGTAAATCCAACAAGCTTAAAAAGTTGGCACACTAACTGCAACAGTAATAACAAGAGAGTCAGCAAGTTAACTTATTAGCTTATTAGCTTATTAACTTCGACTGATACCCACCATACTTATAATTGACGACGGTTATTAACGCTGAATGGCGTATTAATAAACTTGTCATCACCTTATCCCCAAGGAGTTCTTATGAACGCTAATATCCAGAAAGGTTTTACTTTAATCGAACTGATGATCGTTGTTGCTATTATCGGTATTCTAGCGGCGATTGCGATTCCTCAGTATCAGAACTATATTGCTCGCTCACAGTTTGCAGAATCACAAGTGTTGCTAGGAGGTACTCAGTCAGCCATACAAGAAAACGTAGACCAAGGTAAAAGTTACGTAGCAAATGCTGACGGTGTCAATCCTTTAGGTGTGAACTTAACAGGTAAGTATGGTCATTTGACTTACGGTGACTTTACCAGTGGTACTGGTACTGCTGCAAAAGCACTGTATACTTTCGAATCAACTGGTGTGAGCAAAGATCTTACATCGAAGACAGTATTGTATACTTATACTATTGCAACAAATGCTTGGACCTGTACTACAGATGTTCCAGTAAATATGGTTGCAGGTGATTGTACTTCAACTCCTGATACTGCACAAACACTGTAAGCAAGCGTAGCTTGGGCTTTTATTTCAGCTAACCATCCAAACACTACTTGCTAATAAAAAAGTCAAACATGATGTTTGGCTTTTTTATGTCTATAAAATTATCATGGCATGATGCATGCATTAACCGTTTATTACTTATGAGCTTAGCCACCATGATTCTATCAAATTCAAAGAGATCTCTTGAATTCCAGTCTGGCTTCACCTTAATAGAGTTGATGATTGTATTAGTAATTATTAGCATTTTGGTCGCTATCGCCTTACCTGCCTACCAAGAATACACTGCACGTGCGCAAGCGACTGAAGGCTTTACAGCAACTTCTGGTTTAAAAAATGATATTGTTGCATTTGTAGCAGAGAGTGGTCGTCTTCCAAAAGGAAGTGACTTAAAAGATAAGGGAGCAGCAGCACAAATTGCTGCTGAAGCAAAAGTGTTAGATGGTAGATATTTTGATGCTCGTAAGGTTACTGTAAAGGCTGGTGGTATTATTAACGTAGAGTTTAGCGCTGGAGTAAACAAAGGCAAACGTATGACGTTGACGCCAACAGTTAATAGAAATGGCCAAATAACTGGATGGAAATGTGCACCAGGTAAGCCCAAGAAAAAAGCTATAGACAAGTTGCGTCTACCAGCAAGCTGTCAGTCATAAGTACGCACATTTTGGAACGGTTATCCAGCATATTACCCAAAAAAAGTTAGGTGGTAATGATGAACGGAGCGATTGCTGTAGGCTGGGATGATTATTACGAGTTGAGCGATTGTCGTAAGCTAGGTATCTTATCCGGCGAGATTGTATAAATTCAAAAATATTGGGCTAAAACCACAGCTTATAGCTTATTAATAATCAATAAAATTAAATTAAAAAACCCACCTAATAGCTTATGCCGTTAGGTGGGTTTTTATTATATTAAGCTATAAAGCCGTTTTAATAAATCAGCTACTTTTCAAGATATTGCAATTTACCTTCAACGCCATCCCACTTTTCAGATTCCGGCAGGCTGTCTTTCATTTCAGTGATGTTCGGCCATTTTTGCGCCAGCTCTTCATTCAGTTCAATATATATTTCTTGCCCTTTGGGCACTTCGTCTTCTGAGAATATCGCATTGGCGGGGCATTCAGGCTCGCATAGCGCGCAGTCGATGCACTCATCAGGATCGATGACTAAGAAGTTGGGCCCTTCATAAAAGCAGTCCACCGGGCAGACTTCGACACAGTCGGTGTGTTTGCAAAGGATGCAGTTATCTGTAACGACAAAGGTCATGGCGATGGCTACCTGTGGTTGATTCGGCGTATGAATAAAAAATGGCTAAAGAAGGATTTAAATAAAAAAGGTGTTTAAATAAACGAAAGCGTTTAAATAAAAAATAAAGCGTATTTTAGCGCCTTTACGCCTATTTAACAAACCCCTTTACTGATTAATAAGTTGTTTAAGATTATACAGCATATCATGGGCTTGCTTGGGCGTTAGGCTGTCAGGGTCAAGAGCATTAAGTTTATCATATAAGCTAAGCAGTTGTTTTTGTTGTGGATTATAACCTGAAACATTGCTTTGAACCTTAGTATGAGCAATATTGCTAGTCACAATATCCTGAGTGCAGGAGTGATGTTTATCATTTCCTGACTTAGCTAAGTCAGTTTTTTCATCAGTGGCTTTCGGCTGATCAGCAGCGAGCGTATCAATCAGATAGCGTTTGGCATCATTAAGCACTCGGACAGGAATGCCTGCCATCTTAGCGACATGCAGCCCAAAGCTTGAGCTTGCCGCACCTTCTCGAATTTGATGTAGTAACAACAGTTGTCCATCAATATCACTGGCTGCCACATGCACGTTACGGATACCATTATGTTGCTGTGGCAATTGCGTCAACTCAAAATAATGGGTCGCAAACAAGGTCAGGCAGCCAATTTCTAATAGCCGATTAACACAAGCATGAGCAATGGCCAGTCCGTCAGTGGTTGCCGTACCGCGCCCGACTTCATCCATCAGCACCAATGATTTGTCCGTAGCAAGGTTAAGAATATTGGCAGTCTCAATCATCTCCACCATAAAGGTCGATTTACCGCCTGCCAAATCATCAGCAGAACCGATGCGGGTAAAGATGCGATCGATATCGCCGATATGGGCACTAGATGCCGGCACAAAGCTACCGCAATGGGCGAGCAGGACAATGAGCGCAGTCTGACGCATATAAGTAGATTTGCCGCCCATATTTGGACCGGTAATGATCATTAACCGTTCAGGGTGGCCATTAGTATTACCATTGCTGGCACGGGAGCTACCGAGCTGACAGTCATTAGCAACGAAAGCGCTTTTATGGTCAGCATTATTATATGTTGGGTTGAGAGCGGCTTCAACGACCACATGGCGGCCGGCATTGATATCGATGCTGGTTGCGCTATGAAAGCTGATTTTCTGTTGGCTACTGTTTGTATTGTCTGATTTTTTATTATCTAAGCTATTAGTCATTACCGGACGTTGCCAGTTATGGACATGGGCCAGTTGTGCCCAATTGCTTAACACATCGAGTTGCGCGATAGCAGCACTCAGTTGTTGCAGTTCCGCTAAATGGCTGCTCAGAGTAGTAAGGATTTGTTGATACAACTGCTTTTCACGTGCCAGTGCTAAGGTTTGCGCACTCAAATATTCGGTCTCAACTTCTTTTAGCTCATCAGTGATAAAGCGTTCACTATTTTTCAGCGTTTGCCGACGAATAAAGTGGCTAGGGGCGTTTTTAGCTTGCGTTTTTGGCAGCTCAAAATAAAAGCCACTGACTTTATTAAAGCCTACTCTTAGGCTCGGCAGTTGGTGTGCTTGGCGGGTACGTTCTGCCATTTCATCCAGCGTTGCTTGAATATTGTCATGTAGATGGGTTAGGCGATCCAAATCTTCATCAAATCCTGCTGCCAGCATGCCGCCATCACGGATATGAGCAGGTGGTTCTAGGATAATGGTACGCTCAATCAACTCAGCGACTGCTTGTACGGCGGGTAGCTGCGCAGGTAATTGCTGCATCAGCATCGATAATAGGCCGGGGCGTTCATGATGAATGCCGGATTTGGTCAGTAGGGCAGTGAGCTGACCACTACTAGCAATCCCATCGGCAAGCTTGCGTAGATCGCGTGGTTTGGCGCTCATTAGTCCGATACGGCTACTGATACGCTCAATATCACCGATAGTATTTAGGGTCTCGCGTAGATTTGTGACCAAAGTATTGTCTAAACTATCAGTCACATTATCTGTTTGTAGCAGGCCACTTAATAGACTAGATATCGCATCTAAGCGCTGATTGATACGCGCGTGTTGACGCAGGGGGCGCTTCATTTGCTGTATTAGTAATCGTCGTCCCATTGGAGTTTTACAATAATTAAGGACCGATATTAATGAGGTACCATTAGCACTAACGGGCGCGAACAGTTCCAGGTTTTGCTGGCTGTTGGCATCAATGATCAGATAGTCATCGTTATGCTCAACAATCAATTGATTTACTTGCGGGACATGGCGCTGCTGAGTTTGCCGCGCATAATGAATAAGGGCGGCACAGCTGGACTGCGCCAGTGGAGTTTCTGCAATACCCAATCCATCAAGGCGCTGTACTTCAAACTGCTGGCAGAGCGTTGCTGTCGCATGGTCACGGTGAAAGTCGGTCGCAGCCACTTCTATAATGGGACAATCGAGCTTACTCCGTAGCCACAGTAGCCATTCCTCGTAGCTGTTGTCATTGAGGGCTTCGCTGACGATACATTCACTGGGCGCAAAGCGTGCTAACACCGTGAGCATTTGTGCTTGTAGACTCTCAATGTCATCAGTCGCGGCACTGAGCGTTTGGGTAGTCAAAGTTCCAGCCGCTAAGTCCATTTGACTGACTGCTGCTTGGAGTGGCTGCTTGCTGTTGCCTTTTTTAGGAATATCGATATCAATAGCGACCACAGTAGGCGTATGGTTGGGTGCAATGAGTGCATCATCGGTAATAGTGCCAGCGGTGAGGGTCTTGACCACTTCGCGGCGCATGATAGTGGCCGGTTTGGCTTTGCTACCCGTGTTATTTTTATTAGCATCATTACTATTTTTTTTACTTTTCTCGCCCACATTAGGAAGGCTAGGAAAGTTCACTGCACCATCAGTATATTCGTCAATTTGCTCACAGACCACTACCATTTGTCCAGCGGCAATCAACCGTGCCATATAGCTATCCGCTGCATGAAACGGCACGCCAGCCATGGCAATCGTATTACCGGCTTTATCGGTACCACGGCGAGTAAGGGTAATGTCTAACAGCTCTGCGGCGCGTTTGGCATCATCAAAGAACAGCTCATAAAAGTCGCCCATTCGGTACAGTAGCAACGCCTGTGGATAGTCGGCTTTCATAGTCAAATATTGCACCATCATCGGTGTATGGTCCGCCAAATTATAGACAGCATTGCCTATTACCAATGGCTTAGATGAGGTGTTTATTGACCCATTAGTTACTGAGTTTTGAGGGGATGAATTATTATTTTGGACAGATGGCTTAACGGGCATACAGAGTCTCACATAAGTCTGGGCTTAATAGGTTTTTTAACTGTTTACGCTTAAATAAAATGCTATTTATAAAATGGATACCGCGTGATTGGGAGAAATTTTCGCAGCCTCTGGAGTGACGCAGTCACACAGCAAGCCAGAAAATGTTTTACCCGTTACGCGAGTTTATGCCTCGACTCTATTTTATTTAATATTCACTGTGTATAGTTATTAAATTAATGAGATAAATAATTAATAATAATAGAAAAATGGTGGCGAAATAAGTTCTATTTTAACATGATCTGCTACGTTTTGACGTGGGCAAATATCTGCTGATTGCCCTTGTATCCCTCAGCGCCATAACCATATATAATGACGACACACTTAATTGGGTGATACTTAGGCGAGTGATAAAAGGGCAGCAGGCTAGCCTTTATTTACCTTGTGCTGATTATCGAATATTTCCATAGGTTAAAAAATTATGTTATCAAAGATTGTAGGCAGTGTGGTTGGTACCAAGAATGAACGTGAACTTAAACGTATGCGTAAAGTGGTCACTAAGATCAATGCCCAAGAGGCTGACGTGCAAGCTCTGTCTGATGAGCAGTTGCAACAAAAGACCGCCGAATTTAAAGCGCGCTTCCAGAAAGGTGAAAGCTTAGAGGCGTTATTGCCCGAAGCGTTTGCCGTTTGCCGCGAAGCTTCCTTGCGTATCACCGGCATGCGTCACTATGACGTACAGCTAATTGGTGGTATTACTTTGCACGAAGGTAAAATCGCTGAGATGAAGACCGGTGAAGGTAAAACCTTGATGGCAACTTTGGCGATTTATCTTAATGGTATTAGTGGCAAAGGCGTACATCTGGTTACTGTCAACGACTACTTAGCCGCCCGTGATGCGGATTTAAACCGTCCATTATTTAACTTTTTGGGACTGAGCGTTGGGGTTATCTACTCACAGCAGCCGGGGCAAGATAAGGTCGATGCTTATCAAGCGGATATTACCTACGGTACCAATAACGAATACGGTTTTGATTATCTGCGCGATAATATGGTGTTTAGCCTCCAAGAAAAAAAACAGCGTCCTCTAAACTTTTGTATTATCGATGAGATTGACTCTATTCTTATCGATGAAGCGCGGACGCCACTGATTATTTCAGGCCAAGCCGAAGACTCATCGCGGATGTATGCGCTGATCAATACCATCATTCCGGTGCTGATACGCTCAAAAGATGAAGAAGCCAACAAGAATAACGAAGAAGAAGACTTCTGGATCGATGAAAAGAACCGTCAGATTGAGATTAGTGAAAAAGGCTATGAGAAAATCGAACGCTTTTTAATCGAAGTTGGTGAGCTGGGCGAAAATGAAAGTTTATATAGCCCCAGTCGTCTGCCATTATTAGCCCACGTCCAAGCCGCTATTCGCGCCCATCATGTCTTTGTCAAAAATGTCCATTATATCGTCGATGAAGGCGAAGTGGTTATCGTTGATGAAAACACCGGTCGTACTATGCCCGGTCGCCGCTGGTCAGAGGGTCTACATCAAGCAGTAGAGGCCAAAGAAAATGCCGAGATTCAAGCTGAAAATCAAACGCTAGCGACCACGACTTTTCAGAACTTCTTCCGTCTGTATGACAAGCTATCTGGCATGACCGGTACGGCCGATACTGAAGCTGCGGAATTTAAATCGACTTATGATCTAGACGTTATCGTCATTCCAACTCATGAGCCTATTGCTCGGGTTGATATGGATGATCAGATATTTTTAACCAAGCTTGGTAAATACAAAGGTATTATCCGCGAGATTAAAGAGATTCAGGCCAAAGGCGCGCCGGTATTGGTTGGTACGGCAACGATTGAAGCCAGTGAAGAATTGTCCTATTTATTAGATCAAGAAGGCGTCAAGCATAACGTCCTCAACGCCAAACAGCATGAACGCGAAGCGGATATTATTGCGCAAGCGGGTAGCCCAAAAGCCGTTACTATCGCCACCAATATGGCAGGTCGTGGTACCGATATTATCCTTGGCGGTAACTGGCAGTCATTTATCGAAGACCCTGAATCAGTCAGTCCGGAGGAAATGCAGCGCCTAAAAGCCCAATGGAAAGTGAAGCATGACCAAGTGGTCGATGCTGGCGGTCTACATATTGTGGGCTCTGAGCGTCACGAATCCCGCCGCATTGATAACCAGCTGCGTGGTCGTGCTGGTCGTCAAGGGGATCCAGGCATGTCGCGTTTCTTCTTATCATTAGAAGATGACTTGATGCGTATCTTCGCCGGTGACCGCGTGGTCAACATGATGCGTGCGATGGGGCTCACCGAAGATGAAGCTATTGAGCATAAAATGGTCTCAAAATCGATCGAAAATGCCCAAGGTAAGGTTGAGAGCCGCGACTTTGATGCCCGTAAAAACTTGCTAAAATATGATGACGTGGCCAATGAGCAGCGTAAAGTTATTTATGGTCAGCGTGATGATTTGCTCGATGATATGGACTTACTAGAAGCGCTTGAAATCATGCATAATGAAGTTTATAACGCCATGATTAATCAGTTTATCCCGCCAGGCTCTATCGATGACCAATGGAATGTTGACGGACTTGAAGATGAGCTTGAAGGTGAATTTAAGCTATATATGCCGCTCAATGACTGGTTAGATGAAGATCGTCGTCTTGATGAAGAAGGGCTGCGTGCGAAGATTATTAATACCGCGCTTGAGCATTATCATGGTCGCCGTGAGCAAATGGGTGAACAAAGTGCGGCTCAGCTTGAGCGTCACTTTATGCTACAAAGTCTCGATAAACATTGGAAAGAGCATTTAACGCAAATGGATCAGCTGCGTAAAGGTATTCACTTGCGCGGTTATGCGCAAAAGAACCCTGAGCAGGAATATAAGCGTGAATCGTTTGAATTGTTTCAAATGATGTTAGGAGCGATTAAGTCCGAGACCGTGCAAGACTTGTCACGTGTGCATATTCCAACCAAAGCAGAGCTTGAGGCCTTAGAAGTTCAGCAGCGTGCAGATGCGGCGCAGATGCAGATGCAATTTGAGCATAATGACGTGGATAACTTAGCCGGTGAGTCGCAACCAGAACCAGACAATGCCAATCAAGACGCGCGTGCTAACGGTCAGATGCGGGTCAATCTTGGTGGTGGCGTGGCAGCAGCTGGCATGAATGCGGCGGCTGATGGTAGTAACACTGACGCTGAACCCAATCCTTATGCCGGTATGAATATCAGCCGTAATGCCCCTTGTCCGTGTGGCTCTGCGCTTAAGTATAAGCAATGTCACGGTAAAATTTAATTATTAGCCTGACTTTTACTACTTTAATTTTGATATCAGGATTTATATCCTTATTGATATAAATAGTCGACAAGATACGTATCAGATGCCCGTAGCTGTTAACAGCTATGGGTATTTTTATGGGATTTGATTATATTATTACAAATTCAACATAGGCGTGATTATGCGGACACGCTATAGTATTTATCATATCAATTTAGGAGATAATTATGAATTTTGGGTATTCACATCGTTCTGTCTTTCTTATTGGCGTATTAGCAAGCGCTATCAGCATCAGTGCTTGTCAACAACAAGAGCCTGATTCAAGCCTAGAAGATAGCATCAATGCAGAAGAGTCAGTACCGATGTCAGCTGATCCTGCTGAGCCAAATGATATGCCAGCCGCAACTGACAATGCGACACTTAATGAAGTGGAAGAAGATACCATCGCCACTGTAAACACGGGTGTGACCCAGTTGACCTATTTATGCTCACCTGAGCTAAAAGTTGAGGCGACTTATAAAGAGGAAGACAATCAGGTTGTGGTTGATACGGATATGGGCATCGTAACCTTGACCAAAACCAATGAAGGTACTAATCCTGAAGTATTTGAAGTGGCAACCGCTATTGATGGTAGCGAGGGCTTTACTCAGTGGCGTGTTGCTCATGAATCGCGGGCTACAGGTGTCATGCGTACCGCGGGTGCTGATCAGTCAAACGTCAATACTTATGAATGTAACAAAGCAGAATAAGTGGTATTGTAAAGGCAGATGTTTATAGGTAGCTTCATATCACTCAAATAAAAAAAGCAACACGAACGTTGCTTTTTTTATGGCTATTTTTTAGAATTTAATAAAATATTATCTAACTAAGTGTCGGTCATATTGACTTAGTATGAACATTATTTTTTAGGAGTGCGTCCGGCTTCATGTTCTAAAAAACCCTCTTCTTGCACATCAAGCTCTTCGTGTTTGAGCTCAACCTGAATACTATCGGTATGGGTATGGGTAGTTTTATTGATCTCGACTTCTTGAATGGCATAAGTATCTTTAGTGATGGTCGCTACTTGGCGTGAAATGATTATCTCAACAGGTGCTTCCCCAATCTCAACTTGCTTGCCATTGATAGTCACAACGGCATTACTGTCTAACGACGGCTCGATATGACGCAATATATCTTTGTCATCATAACTGCCTGTTAACATATCTTGACTTTCGGCATCATAATAGTCAGTTTGTATGGTGATATATTCTTCGATTAGCTCGATAGGGACAGTAATGGTCTTGGTACGAGCATGTTTGGTGACGGTCACTTTGCCAATATCTAAGCGCTCTTTATTGACGACGGGGCGTTCTTCTAACAGCTCTAAATATCCACCATCATCACGTACTTTGATAGCTGCTGTTTTATTATTAATCTCTGATATATCACTGGGTGCTGGCAATTTATTATCGGCAGTATGGTTTGTTATTTTAGTCGTATTCGCTAATGGCAAGGTAGTTTTAGAGCTTTGATCATCAGCAAGATTGTTATTATTAGCATTGTTATTGGTACTCATGAGTATATTCCTTATAATTAGAATTAAGAGCTTTTAGATGGCAGGGTAGAAGCTTATTATCCCAATCTGTACTATAAATTGACAGCGAAATTAGCTGGGCATAAAAAAAGACCAGAGACGGGCTCTGGCCTTAATTTACTGAGCCAAGAGACTCAGCTGCTTATCTGTATTGCCTTTATTTTTATCTCAGTTGAGACGTTTATATAAAGTAGGGACAGGTTAGCCTCTTACATACCACGAGCGCGGCGTACATCTTCGGCAGTGATATCATCACGATCTACAAGGTTGCCTTCACGGTCAACCACATTACCATCACGGTCAATATCAAGCTCTTCGCGTTGGATAGTCTCAACGATAGTCTCACTATGACGTTCAGTTGTTTTACCAACACTCACTTCTTCTGCAACATAAGTTTCTTTACTAACGCGAGCCCGTTCTGCTTCTAGTTCAACTTCGATAGTTTCGTTACCATCGACATCACCGATATGGCGGTCTGTTGGACGATCAACGTTGGTACGTTCGATGTGAGCATGCTCTTCTTCTAAATCAACATTGACGTTACGCTCTTCAGTAACCACATGCTTACCAACTTTAACCAAACCGGCAACGATACGGTCTTTATTGACGGTCAAACGCTCTTCTAATAGCTCAAGTTTGTTTGGCGCTTCGTAGTTAGCATCTTTCATTTCCATACGGTCTTCAGCAGGAATAGTGTCGGCGACGAAGGCTTTACGGTCGTTTTCATACTGCTCTTTGTAGCTATACTGATAGTCATGGTCATATAATTCCATGGCGTCAACTTGTGATTTAGTCAAGCTATCAAAGAAGACGTCATCACCAACGATACGAGCCAGACCTGCTGGTACTAACACTTCTTTTGAGGTGAACCAACCACCTGCATCAACGATCAAATAACGGATACGACCAGTGGTATCTTCTACCAATGCGCCATCGATTCTACCAATTTTGTCTTCATCGACGCCATAAGCAGTTTTGCCTGTTGGGTCATAATAGTCATCACCAATAAGATCACGGTGAGTGGCTTGGATATCTTGTAAACGAATAAGTTGGCTCATTATTGGCTTCCTTCTATATGAGTAAATGTATAAGTGGTTAAAAGTAAAACTCAAAACAATAGCGTTAAACAACAACGCCAGTTATAAATCTGTCGTTAGAAACTTGCCATTACCCGTATTAAAAATTATATTTATCAATAGTAGTATTGGCAAACAATAAGAGTAATTTAGTTTTTCTACTTGCTCTTACTGCTGCGATTGTCAAGTGTAACATTCATAAAGTAGACCATGAATATAGCAAGCAACCGCTGAATCAACTTATAATTATCGTAGCATTGGTTTTTTAAATGAGATATATGCACGAGGTAGCAAAGTGTTCATCTGACGTAAACGCGTGTAATAGGCTGTAAGTGGCATAACATGGCAGCGCTATAAGTTAACGCTTTTTTACAGTGATAAATTTTTTTATCTATCTACTCGTAGTGCTTATTGTTTGTCGGTTAGATTGACAGTCAAACACACTTTTACTAATCAACAACTGCTTAACTTTTGCGACAAAAAAACCGCATAGCGCGTAGGCGATGCGGTAATCAATATAAAAAGGATAATATGAATTAAAAAATAGAGGCTAAAAATTTCTGAACATAGCCTATTAAATAATAATTTCTTAAAATACTACTGACACTTAAGCCAGTTCAATAGCAACCGCAACCGCTTCGCCGCCGCCGATACATAAAGTAGCAATGCCCTTTTTGCCACCTGTACGCTGTAGTGAGTTGATTAATGTCACTAAGATACGCGCGCCAGAGCAGCCAATCGGATGACCAAGAGCACAAGCACCGCCTTCGATATTTACTTTAGCATGGTCAATCTTAAGCTCATCCATAGTAACCATGGTCACCATAGCAAAGGCTTCATTGATCTCCCATAAATCGACATCATCAACTGACCAGCCCGCATTGGTTAAGACTTTTTCGATAGCGCCAATCGGGGCGATAGTAAATTCGCTTGGATGACGTGATTTTGATGCGGTCGCGATGATACGTGCTTGGTAATCAAGGCCCTCTGATTTTGCTTGTGACTCTTTCATTACTACTACTGCTGCAGCACCATCTGATATAGAGCTGGCATTGGCTGCTGTAATGGTACCGTCTTTAGCAAAAGCAGGACGTAATGTTGGGATACGCTCAGCATCAGCAAGACCAGGTTCTTCATCGGTATCAACCGTTTTTTCGCCTTTACGAGTACTAAAAGTAACCGGTTCAATTTCTTTTGCGAAATGGCCCTCTTTGATGGCCGTTAGAGCGCGATTGAGTGATTCAATAGCGAATTCATCCATCTGTTCGCGCGTATAACCTCTCTCATTTGCCAAATCTTGCGCGAATTGGCCCATTAATTTGCCGGTTTCGGCATCTTCTAAACCATCTAGGAACATATGGTCTTTGACTTCTTTATGACCCATACGATATCCAGTACGCGCGCCTGGCATAAGATAAGGGGTATTGGTCATCGACTCCATGCCACCTGCAACCGCCACATTAAAGCTACCAGCTTTGATGCCATCGTGTGCTTGCATGACGGCTTTGAGACCTGAACCACATAGTTTATTAATGGTTACCGCACCTGTTGCATCAAGCAAACCGGCTTTACGCATGGCTTGACGGGCAGGACCTTGACCAAGACCAGCGGTTAAGACACAGCCCATAATGACTTCATCAACGCTATCTGCACTGACGCCTGAGCGTGCAACGGCTGCTTTAATGGCTGCTGCGCCTAAATCAGAAGCGCTCATGTCTTTTAGTACGCCCTGAAAACCACCCATCGGCGTACGCGCGCCATTAACAATTACAATTGCATCATTTGACATCGTTATTTTTCCTTGTTTGCATGTTTTTGATTTGACTCAGTCACTTATTAGATCACTTAATCTAAGTCATCTATTAAAATAATTTACTTTTTAAACTCAGTTACTCGCCAAGTATTAGGGTAAATAAACCTCATGTTATACTAAGTGGTAGCAAAGTATCATCAATATAATGCACCCTTGATAGTCAATAATCAAGTTTCTAGTAAACAAGCGTACACTCACTGAGTGCTTAAGCCAGTTCATCTAAACGGATACGCACCACTTTATCAGTGACGGCATTCAGCTTTTCAATTTTTTCAATCGCTAGGTTCATTTGGCTTTCGACCACCGGCAGGGTCAAGATAATCACTGGTACTTGGCCGACTTTGTGCGCAGGCTTTTGTAAAATCGCATCAATGTTAATACCAGCATCACTCAAAATGCGGGTGATATCTGCTAGTACGCCAGGGTTATCATAGGCATGAACACGCAGATAATAGCCGGTGATCATTTGCTCTGGGCGTAATATCGGAGTGTTGGAGAGCGCTTCAGGGATAAAAGCCAAATGCGGTACATGATGACCACGGTCGTTAGTCCCTAGCACTCGTACTAAGTCCATAACATCCGCCATCACTGCAGAAGCGGTCGCGCCAGCGCCAGCGCCGTCACCGTAATAGAGGGTCTGACCGAGTGGATGTGAATTAACCAACACTGCGTTTTTGACACCATTAACGTTAGCTAACAGCGTATCTTGTGGAATTAAAGTGGGATGCACACGTAGCTCGATACCTGCGCTATCAGGATGGTCAGAGTCACCCTCACGACGTACTGCAAAGCCCACATGCTTGATGCGGTAGCCAAGCTCTTCAGCATAATTGACATCTTGCAAAGTGATGTTTCTGATACCTTCACAGTAGACTTTATCAAACTGTAATGGAATACCAAAGGCAATAGAGGCCAATAACGCCAGTTTATGCGCCGCATCGATACCTTCAACATCAAAGGTAGGATCAGCCTCGGCGTAGCCTAGCTCTTGTGCTTCTGCTAGCACATCGGCAAAGGGGCGACCTTTATCACGCATTTCGCTCATGATAAAGTTGCCAGTACCGTTAATAATGCCAGCCAACCAATCGACTTTATTAGCAGCAAGCGCCTCACGTATGACTTTAATAATGGGAATACCGCCAGCAACCGCTGCTTCATAAGCCACATGCACATTGTGTGCCTCGGCTAAGGCAAAGATTTCATTGCCATGCTCAGCCAGTAGCGCTTTATTGGCGGTCACCACATGTTTGCCATGTTTGATGGCATGCATGATGACGTCTTTAGCAAGCGTCGTGCCACCGATCACTTCGATAACAATATCAACATTGTCGCTGGCAGCGGTTGCCATCAGATCGCTGTTTTGGATAATACTGGATTCGATATCATCACGCTGACGGCGGGTGCCGACTTCGGTAATGACAATATCGCGTCCGCTACGGCGTTTTAGCTCGTCTAAGTTATCGTTGATTAGATTGATCACGCCAGTACCGACGGTACCTAGGCCAAGTATCGCTAGTTTGATGGGTTTACTCACAGTATCCTCAAGAAGTTAAATAGATGAATGGGAAAGCGGGTGATAAGTTAGACTACTGTATCAACTAAGCTATTATAGTTTAAGAAAACAGTAGTCTAACTTATCAATCTAACTACTATCGTTATTATGCTTTATCGTATCATATCGGCAATCGTCTGCGACGTCCATACAATGTCAATTGCTACTATTTAATACCCACGGCTTGTGCCAGTTGTGCGGCAGGTAGATAACCACCGACTTGCTGACCAGATTCGGTAAAGATGGCAGGGGTTCCGCGTACGCCAAGACTTGCACCCAGCGCCATTTGTGTTTGTACCGGACTGTTACAGCTGGCAGCGGTCACGTTTGCACCTGTTTTGGCTTTATCCATCACCGCGTTGCGATCTTCACTGCACCAAATAGCTTCCATTTTAGGAATCGACTCTTGACTACGCGGCCATGCTAAATAACGTACTTCAATACCGCGGGCATTGATATCGTCCATCTCTTCATGCAGTTTACGGCAGTAGCCACAATCTGCATCGGTAAAGGCATAAACCACCGATTTAGTTTCACCTTTTGCTGGATAAATAATCATATCTTTTTTATTGACCGCTTTAAGGGCATCTTGAGCTGTACGTGCAACCAATGCGCCACTGATATCAACGGGTTCCCCTTGTCCAACTGCGATGATTTGTCCTTGAATAATATGCTTGCCTGACTTATCGGTAAAAAATGCGGGTAATCCTTCGGCAGTCACCCAGTAAATACCATCCATATCTGTGGGCACCGCTGAGATAATACTTTCTTCAATACCAGAGGTTTTTAGATTGGCTTGTAGGGCTTTGACCACCGCTGCATCGCTACCGTTTGCTGTCACGGCTGCGCTGGTTTTTGCTTGTGCACTATTAACGATATTGGTATTGCTAGTGCTTGTAGCATCTGCGGCATTATTAGAGCAGCCCGCTGCGACAATCACTACTAATGCGCTCAACATGGCACGAGATAACTTATTACGAGCAAGCCTGTTAGCAGGCGGGTTAATTTTAGAAGCAGAAAAGAACATATAACGTTTCCTATAGGCAGGCGTGCCTAATCATAATGTCGTTGTAAAAAAGTGCGCTATTAACGCTTAAAAAGTTAATACAGTCTAAGGTTAAATGCTGCTTTCTTAGGTGGTAAGCGTGGCACTATTTAATAATTTTTGCTAAATCAGTTACGAATATTAAGCAGTGATAAATCGTTATATATTAACATGTTTTTATAAATGACAGCCACAAGCACTTAGAAGGTCGCGCCTGTAATACTAACGATAAATAAATATAGAGAAATTAAAAGTAAGATACATTTATACTATGTCATACCGCTTTGAGCCTAGGTAGGCTATCGCCAATAGTATTATTTTATAACATTATATAAGCTATTCTAACTTTATTTATTTAAGCGAATTGTCGCTAAGGAGTGCGCATGGCAGGTGCCAGTTTATTAACCCTACTTGATGATATCAGTGTGATACTAGATGACGTCTCTGTCATGACTAAAGTTGCCGCCAAAAAAACGGCTGGCGTATTGGGCGATGATTTAGCGCTCAATGCTGAACAGGTGACAGGAGTTAAAGCAAATCGTGAACTGCCTGTGGTCTGGGCAGTAGCCAAAGGCTCATTCATTAATAAACTTATCTTAGTGCCAGCAGCGCTACTGATCAGCACTATCTATCCGCCATTAGTCACGTTTTTGTTGATGTGTGGTGGGCTGTTTTTAGCCTATGAAGGGGCGGAGAAGGTCATTCATAAGTTTTGGCCGCATCTTTTACCGCATGATGAAGAACAAAACGCGCGTTTACAAGCCAATGCTGATGAAACGATCGATTTAGTGGCCTTTGAAAAGCAAAAAATAAAAGGCGCTATCCGCACAGATTTTATTCTTTCAGCAGAAATTATCGTTATTGCGCTAGGGGCAGCAGCCAGTGCAACCTTATTAGAGAAAAGCTTGGTACTCTCTATTATTGCAATCTCCATTACTATTGGTGTGTATGGCTTAGTTGCCGGCATTGTTAAAATCGATGACCTAGGTCTTTATTTGATGCAACAATCAGGTAATGCCAAACAAAAAATAGGGGAATTTCTATTAGCTGCGGCACCAAAACTAATGAAATTTTTATCTATTGCCGGTACGTTAGCGATGTTCTTAGTGGGTGGCGGTATATTAGTGCACGGTATTGATTTTTTACATCATGAGGTAGAGGATCTGGCACATTTGACCGGGGTTTTTGAGAGCATGACGACTATGCTATTGAATGCGTTGGTGGGTTTAATTGTTGGCGCAGCCGTCGTTGCTATCGTGACCATCATTGGTAAAATACGCGGTAAAAACGAATCTTCTACCCATTAATATTTCTTGATTTCGAAAGGTTACGATCATGTGAAGGCTGTAATTTTATTCGCTATTTGATCATAAAATACGATATTTAAAATATAAAGAAGCCCCAAAGTTGCTGACAACTTTGGGGCTTTTACTTTTGAGCTAGTAGCAAGGATTTTTAGAAAATCATCTTATATCGGTGCTACTAATTAACTGTCGCTATCTGAATTATCCGTTTCTAATTTTTCAGCTTGCGTCGGCTTTTTATGCTCAGTCTTAGGCTTACGGCTACGCGCCTTAGGGACTTTTGGGGTCGTTAGATTAAACATACCAGTTTGGGGCGATAATTGTTCAGCCACATTCTCGATCATGTTTTTATAACTGGCAATGGTCGTTTTAGACTTATTTGCCTGACTGTCCTCTTTGGCTAACTCTTCCTTCATTGCCTCGATATCAGTAGGAGCTGGTTCATCAAGCTTTGCGTTATCAAGATAAGCTTGATCAGCTTGTAACAAATGCTCGCTTTCAGCGCTAATATCGTCGGCCTGTACTTGCCCGGTCAATGCAGTTGCTTGCACGTTATGCGCATCAAATTGTCCATGCTCATCAACTTGGTTAGGCTCATCAACAACTAGACTTGCCTCCGCTACAACCTCAGCTTGTACAGACGTAGGCGACGCAATTACTGTTTCGCTAGGGTCTTTATCTGACTGGTTTAGTTGCTCGCTCTCGCTAGGTACTGTTAATACGGCCTGCTCCTGCTCTGGTTGACGATAGTCAGGATGTTGACCTCGGGGGTCATTGCTGGCACGTTTGCTAATAGCGCGTGGTTCAACCGACGTTTTACCTTGCGCTGCTGCAAACTGGCTGACCGCTTGAGTCATTGCTTCAAAGCGTGCTAAGTAATCTACCGCGAGGGGCTGATAGCCGTAGTTGCTAAAATCAAAGCTACTGTTACTAAGAGCGTTTTTATCAGCATTGTTAGCAATATCATCCTCAGCAATGTTGCTCTCAGTATTTGCTTGCTCCGTTGCGGACAATTGCTGAGAATACGCTGTCATCGCTGCAATAAAGCTACCGATCACACCGCTATTGGCCAAGTGGCTTTGAGCGTCCGTGAGGGTGGCATGAATAAACTCGCCGACCGTACCGCGGATAGCCGGTACACTTTTAATGGTCTGTTCATTCGCTTGCACCTTGGGTGTTACTAGTAGTTGAGCCTGTTGGCGACGTACGAGACGTGGATCGTTACTGGCTTGCCCAAACTTAGTAGCCGTCACATAACGTGACGCAAATAACGCTTCATGGGTAAGCTCGAGCGCTGCATTACTGTCTGTGACACTATTTACGACAGTATCTACAACACCATTACTGTCACCTTTATCACCACTGTCAGTAGTCTCAGCAGCTTCAGTAATATTGCTGTTATCAGTGCTCACGTCCTGAGTTTCAGGAACGGTTTGTACTGGATCTGCTATGGCTTCTACTGGCTTTTGGCTCTCAGTACTGGTTTCAGATATCGGCAGCTCATCTACAGTTGGTTGACTGTCGTCAATAGTAGCAGTCTCAACACTAGACTGTGCCTTATCTTCAATCACGTTAACAGGAGTGGTATCAGCTGGCGTACTGGTTATAGACTTACGCTTATCTTCTCCCTGTTTATCAGTACTTTGTTCAACAACGCTTTGCTGATTAGTAATATCCTCTTTACCATTTTTAGATACATTGCTTTTAGGGACAGCCTGTTCAGCAGTTTGCTTTTCAGTAGGCTTAGTTGTCAGCTGCTCAGACTTACTGTCATCTAAAGACAGATGCACTACCTCTGGCGATTTAAGCTTAGCCGACGCTTCATTGACCTGCAGCATCACCTCATTAGGGTTTTGATTGCGGCGAGTATTGGCTTGCGGTTTGCTGTTATTGGTGGTCGTCTGCTGACGGTTCTGCTGAGCATTATCATGTTCAGTTAAGGTCTCACCGCGCTCAAGAGTACCTCGTGAGCTACGTTGACTGTTTGGCTTACGTTTGGCCCGAGTTTGCTCCTCAGAAGTAGAGCTGTCCTGACGATCCGTGCTATTACGATTAGAGTCATCACGATCCGTGTTATTACGCTCGTTATTATTACGTTCATTGTTCTGACGATTACGGCTGCGATCGCTAGGACGTCTATTGTCATCACGCTTATCTTGACTATCAGACTGTTTAACGTCAGTAGCTTCTGTACTACTATTATCAACACTACTGCTATTAGTAGCATTGCTGCTGTCTACGTTATCAGCCTCATCACGCTGATCTTTTCTTTGGTGCGGTTTTGATGCTCTTGATTTACGCGGTTTACGTCTTCTTCTGTCATCGCCTTTGTTATCATCATCAATATTGCTATTCGTACTGGTATTCGTATTGTTATCAGTATGACGGCTTGACTGCTGACGATTGGTGTTATTTTCTGTTTGTTGATTATTTGACTGATTATCATCATCTTGATGGCTGGTTTGCGCCGCTGATGGAATCGGAGCACTACTTAAGGCATTATTATCGACTTGTCCAAATGAGCCTAAGCTTTGTGCACCTGTGTTTACGATAGCTTCGATTGCCTCAGCAGCATCACGGCTACTGACGCTATGCGACGTTTGTGCTTGCGGGGCTTGAGCGAATAAATTGGACAACCAAGCAACCGCTTGCGGCTGATCAATAGAGGCAGATGGGGCTGCTACTGGTACAGGGGCGGGTTGAGTCTGTTGAGGCTGGCTACTCTGACTCTGATTACTTGGCGCTGTGTTATCTTGGGCGTTACTACTTTGATTATTGCTACCTTGATTATTGCTACCTTGATTACTGCTACCTTGATTACTGCTACTTTGATTGTTGTTGTTTTGCGGTGCACGTGTCGAAGAGGTGGGCGCATGAGCATTTTTGCTAGTGCTATTATGGCTGCGATTGTCGTTGTTATTATTAACGCTGGTACTATTTTGCTGATTGCTTGAGCGCTTGTCGGTATCACTGCTTTGGGTATCAGACACTTTACGCGGTTGACGGGTTGGCTGCTGCTCAGGACGCTCTTTTTCAGCCGTTTGCCAATCAACGTCATAGCCAAGACCACTATGCTCTTGCTGCTGCGCATCTGTAATGCGCTCATAACTTGATGGGGCAAAACCATCGCGATTAAAGTGCAATTTAAAGTTAGGCGACTCTAAATGCGCGTGTGGCAAAATGGTGATACGGGTGCCACTGTCTTGTTCAAGATAGACCAAGCTGTCACGTTTTTCATTCAATAAGAATGCGGCAATATCGGTGGGTACTTCTGCTTGTACTTCACCTTGACGTTCTTTTAAGGCAATTTGCTCAATTTGACGCATAATTGATAGCGATAAAGAACGCAAATCACGAATCATACCGTTGCCATGACAGCGAGGGCAGATGTAGCCGGTCGACTCTTCTAATGACGGACGAAGACGTTGGCGGCTCATTTCCATCAAGCCAAATTTAGAAATTTCACCAAACTGAACACGGGCACGGTCATATTTAGTGGCATCGACCAGGCGTTTTTCGACCTCTTTTTGATGCTTATTATCATTCATGTCAATAAAATCAATGACAATCAAGCCACCCATATCACGCAGGCGTAACTGGCGCGCAATCTCGTCAGCAGCTTCTAGGTTAGTATGATAAGCAGTCTCGGCAACGTCTGAGCCTTTGGTTGATTTAGCAGAGTTAATGTCGATAGAGACCAATGCTTCGGTTTGGTCAATAACGATAGAGCCACCTGATGGCAAACGGACTTCGCGTTGATAAGCCGTTTCAATTTGCTTTTCGATATTAAATCGAGAAAACATGGGCTCATAGTCGGTATATTTACGCAGTTTCTCTGCTTGTGTTGGCATCACTGCATCAATGAAACCTGCCGCTTCAATATAAGCGTTTTCGTTATCAATCCAAATCTCAGCGATGTCATCACGCAGATAATCGCGTACGGCACGCGTAACCACGCCTGCCTCTTGATGTACCAGACGCGGTGACGGATATTTTTGATTTTGTTCTTGGATGGCCTGCCAAATATTAAGCAGATGGTTCAAATCGTGCTGCAAGTCTTCTTGAGTTTTACCAATACCAGCGGTACGAATAATAACACTCATACCTTTTGCCAAGTCAAGATTGCCCAGCATGCGCTTCATATCTTCACGAAGTTTTCCAGAGATTTGACGTGAGATACCGCCGCCACGCGGATTGTTTGGCATCAGTACCAAATAACGACCAGCTAGGGAGACGTAAGTTGATAGCGCCGCGCCTTTATTTCCACGTTCTTCTTTTTCGACTTGAACGATAAGCTCATCGCCTTCTTTAATGAGCTTTTTGATATTTTCATCGCGCGGATTGCCGCTGAGATATTCGGAAGAAATTTCACGAATGGGCAAAAAGCCTTGACGCTGTGAGCCGTATTCGACAAACACCGCTTCAAGCGAGGGCTCGACACGGGTGACGTGGCCTTTATAGATGTTGGATTTTTTTTGTTCGCGAGTACGGTTTTCTAAGTCGAAATCGTATAAATGATTGCCTTTACATAAGGCGACACGAATTTCTTCGTTTTGAGTAGCGTTGATCAAAATGCGTTTCATAACAGTATCCTATGAGTACGCATAACGACGACGAGAGAGCTTTGGTAGTGGCAGTAGCAAGTGGGGCTAGTATTAATATTTTCTACAGATGTTAACTGTTAATTAAAGGCGATAAATCGATCAACTAAAGTGGCTGTGGGTTAACTGTCCGTCTTTATGACGGTTGCACATTACTGTTAATCTTAGGTTCTTAACTTAAATTTGTTGCTAATAACCAGTATAAATAGGGCAGGTTGTAAGACTGTCATCATTTACATTAGGGCTGTCATAGCCAAACTTTAATGTTATCAAACATTCAGATCCAGATATTAATATGCTTACTTATTAACGCTATATGTCGCTATCAGGCTGATATTTGTCAGCTCGCTATTTATATAAGTTGTAAGTTTATAATGAAGAGCATGATATGCTTCTGTTCTAAGGTTAATACTTTAGGTCAAGCGATTTTATCTATCTTTTTATCTGTCAATTAATCAATTTATCTGTCAAATATCATTAGTATTTTCGATTATGGATGTTGCTGCGCTACTATTGCGCGGGGCGTACTTGGCAAACAGAATAAATGACCGGCTTATCTGCACGGTGTCGTATATCTATCTTAATTGTCGTTATCTATTTGACCGCCAATACTCAGGCAACTATCAATCCTAATCTCTAACTGTCCTCACTTACTCAACTGCGCTTGCCTAAACGATGAGCAAATCAAGTCGTGGTCATGCGCTAAATGAGTAAATTGTAATCTATCAATAAATGAGCGCGTTTGCCTAATTTATCAACTAGATTTTATGTAATATAACTGTAGGTAACGTGACTATCTATCAGTCTTGAACTCTATCAGTCTCGAACTATAAGCTCTAAAATTTCTGTAAATTTTCTATCAATTGTATTTATTGGGCATTACATTGCATGTTATTAAATATATATTCTAAAAACATCAGGCCCTAAAAATTGGTTAAGATGGGTAATACTAGCATTTACTGTACAGTACACTCCAACATGCTAACGCGCGAGTCGCTAAAATGGCAACATGCCATACAAGGCAACAAGGATTATTGTCGCAGCCTCTGCTCAATTGGCATTCAACATGTTAAACTATAGCAAATCTTTGTGTAAATAACTAACTAAAAATGACAAACTCCAAAATGACTAACGACGCACCTACCCATGAAGCCCCTGGCATCTTTAATAGCAAAACTCGTCCGCAAAGCGCCGATGATGAGATTAGTAACTTTGAGAAGGTCAATTATCTCGAAGTGACGCGCCATCAGCACGATCAGCGCGTGGATAACTTTTTGCTCAACCGGCTAAAAGGTTTGCCAAAACCACATATCTATAAGATGATTCGTTCGGATGAGATTCGCGTTAATAATAAGCGCTGTAAAGCGCATGATAGATTACACCGTGAAGATGTGGTAAGAATTGCACCTGTACAGCTAGCCACCCGTGATAAGCCAATTATCAGTACCGAGTTTGCCAAAAGCTTACTGGCACGGGTAGTCTATGAAGATGACGGCCTAATGGTACTGAATAAGCCATCAGGTATTGCAGTACATGGTGGCAGTGGGCTGGACTTTGGCGTGATTGAAGCAATGCGCGAAGTGACGGGTAAAAAATACCTAGAGCTAATACACCGTATTGATAAAGATACCTCAGGGCTATTGATGATTTCTAAAAAGCGCTCAACGCTTAAGAGCTTACAGCAGCACCTGATAGACAAAACCATCCAAAAACATTATTTATGCTTAGCGAAAGGACAGCCGGCAGTTAACGAGCAGCGTATTGACGCACCGCTGCTACGCTACACACTTGCTAGCGGTGAGCGCCGCGTTAAGGTAGATACTCAAGACCCACAAGCTAAAGAAAGCCAAACTGACATTGTCGTACATGGACGCTTTATGCTGGCAAATCAGCCGGTAAGCCTTATAGAAGCCCTACCGCTCACCGGACGCACACATCAGATACGGGTGCATTTAGCCCATATTGGTCATGCCATCTTAGGTGATACTAAGTATCATGTACATGACAAGTCAGGCGTTCATCGTCTGTGCTTACATGCATGGCGCTTAGATATTCCGGGTTATAAAACGATTACTGCGCCGCTACCAGAAGATATCTCGAGCTTGTTGCCAGAGTCAACTGAGCTGCCTGAGTAAGTTCTAAACGTTTATTTATAAGCCTGATTACTCGTTTATCATGAAACGGTAACCGTCTTCATATCAGTCGTTTGTTTATAAAAATAAAGAAGCGACTACTATAATTTAGTTGAAACTAGATACTCTCGCTACTTTCGCTATAAAGAAACCGCGGGCAGATAGTACACCGAGTACTTCAGCCATGTTTGGCCCTGTAACGAATTTATATGGTTATGACTATATTCGCAATATATTATCGCCATTTACTAAGGTAAATTCATGAGTGAACCCCTTATTAATCATAATTCGTCACTATCAACATCTCATTCGTCAACAGCACATGACTTAGCAGATAAAACGTTAATTATCTTTGATTGGGATGGTACGTTGATGGACTCAATAGGCTTAATTGTGGAGTCGATGCATGTGGCCGGAGAGGCGCATGGTTTTGTTACTACCGATCTTGCAGTGCAAGACATCATTGGTCTAAGTTTACTCACTGGGATCGATATCTTATATCCTGCTGCGACTGATGCGCAAAGGCTAGCAATTCAGCAAAGCTACAGCGATTACTATATCCCTAACAGTCACCGTACGCCGTTCTTTACGCCTATAGAAAATATGCTGCAAACCTTACAAAGTCAGGGCAAGCAGTTGGCAGTAGCAACCGGTAAAAAGCGTCGGGGGCTCGATCGGGTCTTGGACGCCTCTGGCAGTCATCATTATTTTGAGATAACGCGCTGTGCCGATGAATCAGGGTCTAAGCCTGATCCACAAATGCTTAACGATATTTTAAACCATACGCAAAAACAGATAGCTGATGCGGTATTTATCGGTGATAGTATTTATGATATTCAAATGGCAAATAAACTGGGTATGACCAGTATTGCGGTTGATTATGGGACGGCAGCTAGCGCAGCGCTTAGCGCGCAACAGCCTACTTATCAGGTAGAGACGCCGCAAGCTTTGGCTAAACTGCTATGTGCTTAGTAAACGCTGCACCTAATAGAATACAGTAAACAAGCTATACCAAGTGAAAGGGGATGTATCGCTAATAATAGATACATCCCCTTTTTGCTTACTCAGCATCTTTTTGTTCCACGTCTTTTTCTTCAATAACTGTTTGTTCAGAACTTTCTTGCTCAATATTTTCTTGTTCAAGACCTTTTAGTTCAGTGCTAGTGAGCTCAGTAGTGGTTTGCTCATTAAGGGCTAAGTCAGTGACTTCTTCCTCGCCATGTTTGTACTGGTACCAATTTCCCATGACTCCCGCTAACTCATCAAGACCTTCTTTTCTAAGTGCCGAAAATAGCTGAATAGTACAGTGTAGCCCTAACCTTTTTAGTTCTTGACGGGTATTGAGTAGCGCGTTCTTAGAGGCGCCATATTTAAGCTTATCGGCTTTGGTTAGCAAAATATGGACTGGTAGGTTCCCCTCTTTTGCCCAGAATAGCATTTGCTCATCAAAGAACTTTAGCGGATGACGAATATCGGTCATTAACACCAGACCTGCTAGGCTTGAGCGCGCTACCAAATACTCCTCTAGCTCCACTTGCCATTCTTTTTTCATCTCAAGCGGCACGGCAGCATAACCATAGCCTGGGAGATCGACCAGCCGTCTATCGGTATCGCCAATGCTGAAAAAGTTAATCATTTGCGTGCGGCCAGGCGTTTTAGAAGAACGTGCCAATTGTCGCTGATTGGTTAGCGCATTAATGGCTGAAGATTTACCGGCATTTGAGCGACCTGCGAATGCCACTTCGAATCCTGTATCGGGCGGGCAAAGGCGGAAGGTAGGTGCTGAGGTCATAAACTCAGTTTGCTGTATGCGTTGACGGGCTTTGGTATTAAACGCCGCATGTTCAGCGGCGACATCTTTAAACGGGGTGCTCATAAATGACTCATTAACATTCAAGAAATTAAAATAAATTCAGATGGGATAGTAAAAGGCTTGAGACAAATAATAATCAAAACACTGTCATAAGTGAAGATAAAATCGTAGTTTTTATACTTAAAAGTCACTGTCTTATCGCACTTTTAGTCTGGTGTTCACTATTGAAATACCCACTGCTAGCAGCATATTAATCACAGCATAACACTAAAGTGAATGGGTGCTTAGCGAAAATGATCAACACCGTTAAAATGTTTTACCAAAGCTCAACGGTTTGTGACTGTATTAAATTGACATATATTGTTACAATGGTGAGTAAGCTAGTATGGGTTATGATAATAAAGCATAATTATACTAAAAATAGTTGTAATAAAAATAGCCCAATATTACATCCAAAATCGACTAACCCAGCTTAAGCTATTATTGGAATTTAAAAACCCAGCATTAGAAAAAACAATAGCTATCCCATTAATAATTGACCCGCTATAGTACGCTGTACCAGCCAGAGATTTACTAGCCAAAGGAGATATCTTATGCGCTCAATAACTGCGTTTTTGGCCAAAACCAGCCACGCTTTGGGTGGTAGTGTGGCAATACTTATGCTCAGTACCGCAATGATAAATAGCGTTGCTGCTGCGGATACTGAGACGACTTATAATAACTCATGTGCCGCTTGTCATGATAGTGGTGCGCTCAATGCACCTAAAAAAGGTGACAGCGCTAAATGGCAACAGCTCAAGCAGCAAAAAGGCTTACCAGCACTGATCAATTCAGTTAAAGGCGGCATGATTCAAATGCCAGCGGGCGGGCTATGTGACAGCTGTAGCGACGATGATTATCGAAAATTAATTGATTATATGAGTAAATAATAAACGCAAGCAATAGGCACACATAAAATCTTGAATAGATAAAACAAAGCACAAGTTTAACTCGCTATATATAGTTTTTGTTTTTTTAACCTATGCACTGATACGATGTTAATAGAAAAACCACTAGGTGTTACGATTAAGTAGGCAAATCCTACAAAGTCTTGCTATAATAATTGAAAATAAACCCTGATATTAGTAAGTACTTTCAGGATGCTTGTGATAAAGACCTCAAAACGTATGGGTCAATTCGCTAAACATTAGGTTGGCGCATGGCTTATACTGAATGTCTTATTAGTATAATTACTCTAAGTTACAATCACTCTAGATAATGCTTACGTCGAGTTAGTAGGATTCGTATCCATGAAAAAGTTAATCGCTGCCGCCAGCTTATGCGTTGCAAGTTTCAGCGTACAAGCTGCTATCACTGTTCCTGAATATGACGTCACTGCAGGTAAACAAATTGCAGAAACGGTTTGTGCCGCCTGTCATGGTGTTGACGGCGTAAGTATCGTCCCTGCACAGCCAAATTTGGGCGGTCAAAACGTCAAGTACTTATATAAACAATTGGTTAACTTCAAATCAGGGCATCGTAAAAACGGTATCATGCAATCACAAGTGGCGAATTTGTCACAGCAAGACTTAGCCAATGTGGCTGGCTATTATTCTAGTCAAGCGCCTTGGGGAGTTGGCTTTGCCAATCCTGCGACCACACAAGAAGCGTCTAAGATATTCTTAGGCGGTGATAAATCGCGTGGTGTGATTGGTTGCGCCGGCTGCCATGGACCAGATGCAGCAGGTAACATCTGGGCTGCATTTCCTCGTCTAGGTGGACAGCATTCTCAATACATCGCTACCCAGCTTAGATTGTTCCGCGCTGCTGGCCGTGAAGATGATGTCGATAGTGATGATCAAAAACGCTATAATGATGCGGAGAGAGAAGGCGAAAAAGGCATGATGCAAACTGTAGCGTCTAAGTTATCGGATCGTGATATTCGTATCTTGGCAGACTATGTAAGTGCTATTCACTGATAAGTTACAGCCGTTTGCTTCTAATATTACTTATTAAGCTACCATTATTTATTTTTGGTTGAGCCTTTATTTAGACATTAGCCAGTTGTTATTAAGTCATTAAACCCCGATTTCGGGGTTTTTTTATAGGTATATGTCGGTAGAGCCAAATTTACAGCAACCTATTAACATTTTATATATATGATTTTTTTGGCTATTCCATTTTATTATTAACATTACTTACTTTAGACCGTTTGGATTGAGATTATGATGATCCGCTATGCTTCTTATTTTATCGCCGCGCTGCTACCGCTGTTATTGTTTCGGTGGTTTGCACCCGCTTCAATTGGTGAGATTGACTTTTGGTTGCTTTGGTTATTAGCTATGTTGTTGGTGTCGTTACCGGTTGTTTATGCGGAGATAGCACTGGCATATCGTAGTACTGAAGCGCCTCTAGCAGGGATGCAAAAGCTAACTCGCGAGGCAGATGCCAGTCCGTTATGGCGTAGTTTTGGCTGGCTGGCAGCGATAGTGTCTATCATTATTGCAGCGTTGGTGATATCAGGCGCTAGCAGTGGGTTAGTAGCTGCGCTGGCTGATCTAAATAGCGCCCCTGAGCTGCCAAGCTTTGCCATTGCTGGCGGCTTAATGGTTATCGCTCTATTATTAAGCTTACTTGGTGTTGCACCCTTGCCGATTGGGTTAGGATTGATGCTGGTAGGTTTGCTATTAGGCGTTGCCAATGGTCTGCCACCTATTGAATTTGCGATGACTGATGTTAGCTTAAGTGAGTGGGCGCGTGCAGTGGCATTGGCACTGGTAAGCGTTGGTGCAGGCACTGGTCTATATTGGTTCGGTCAACATTTAATCACCAAACAAACCATAACCGCGGTCGAAACCGACAGTAACAGTGACCATAATAGCTCTCGTTCACAACCGCCCAGCGAGTATCGCGCTACTAAATTAGTATTGCCTATTTGGACTCTACAGTTAGTAGTAGGGATGCTGGCCTTATTTATTAGTGGCCTAAGCTTACCGCCTTTGGGACAGTTATTATATTGGGTTGGGGTCTTGTTTGTTGCCAGCTATTTACTACACTATAGTACTCAGCAATTGGCGTATAAGTTCGGTCTGTTGGTCAGCTTGGTATTAACATTAGTAGTAGGTCTACTATTAGTGATCGGGGTACCGACTACTTGGTTGGTTGGGCTATTAGTCATCATTAGCAGTGTGGCAGTGTTATTATTATCTGTCTTTGCAGGCTGGCGGATGAAAATCAGCCATTTGCGTAAATCCTTAAATTTTGGCAATGAAGCACTGTATAATTTATGGCGGATAGCGATTCGCTTGATTGTACCTTTAGCACTGATTTTGGCATTGATAGGTTGGGTGATGCAGTGGTTGAGCTAAAGAACAGCAAACTCGCTGACGCCAAGTTAGGGCAATCAAACCTGATAACGGTGTATTTAGCTTATGCTGAGGATGCCCAGCGCCAACATTATTTAACCCTACAAGTTAGTAATGGCGCGACATTATATGAGGCGTTATCGCAAGCTGACTGGCTGGTACAGTTCCCTGATTTGGCGCTATGGTGTGAGCAGGTGATGCATATTGAAGCGCCAGCTGCTAAGCTTTGGCATGTTGGCATCTACGCGCACAAGCAGCCGCTCAATTACAAGTTGCAACCTTTCGATCGTATTGAGGTCTATCGTACCTTAAGCGCTGATCCTATGTCTCAACGTAAGAGTAAGGTCTCAGCGAAAAAGTGAAGTTGGTATTAACCGGTTACGTTTAATTTGTCTTAGAAACTATAGCTTTGAAAATTAGAGTAACGGAAATTATGAAGCGGGTAGAGACTCAAGACCCTCAATGCGATTGACCAAACCATTGGCATCGAAGTATATGACCAAGTGCTGACTGGCGTTCTTAACATCGGCGATACCTTTACGACTACCTTCTGTTCCTGCCTGATAATCATAGATATAATCCCAACGATTGGGCTCAAGAGTGTCTCTAATCGCAGGGCTACCAAGGATATAAAGTACTTGATTTTGGTTCATGCCCACTTTTAACTTTTGCGCTTGCGTTTGAGTGATGGGCGTTCCTTGCGGCAAATCAATCTTATAAACACTAAGTAATGAGCAGCCAGAAAGAGTAACGGCTGCGCTCAGCATACCGGTAGTGATAAGCTTGCGTAATGCGCTTGAACGGTTAAGCGAAAAATAGGGTAATGGCTTTATCATGATAAGATGACTCATAAAAAATGGGTTAGGCGCGGCTAAGGGTGGTTCGTTCTAGTCTTGCCAGCAATCATCGATAAATGATACGTCATTTACTTGCAATTGCCTACCACTTACGACATTATTTATCAGACAATATCTACTATGTTTTACGATTTATAGTATAAAGTCATAGACTTGCGCTAGAGTTAGTAGACCAGGACTCACTATAAATAACTATGAAATTTGCCTGTTTATTATCGCAGTAATGCTTAATAGGCAGTAAATATTAATTAATAACAATTATTTCTCTCATATTTTTTAAGTTTTTATTTGCTAAGACTTTAACAGTCAGAAGGGATATTATGGCTTTTACCAATCAAGATTTACGTAAAGCGGGATTGAAAGTAACGTTGCCGCGCGTCAAAATTTTAGAGCTGCTTGAGCAAGCAGAACTCCATCACATGAGTGCAGAGGAGGTTTATAAAGCACTGATTGAGCAAGGTGAGGATGTGGGGCTCGCCACTGTTTACCGTGTACTTACCCAGTTTGAACAAGCTGGTATCGTTGAGCGCCATAACTTTGAAAATAATTTATCGGTGTTTGAGATTACCCAAGATGAACATCATGATCACTTAGTCTGTGATGTCTGCGGTAAAATCGTTGAATTTCATAATCAAACTATTGAAAAAGAGCAGATCAAAGTCGCCAAAGAAAATGGCTTTAAATTATCGGGACATTCGTTAGTACTTTATGGCATTTGCAACAATCAAGAATGCAAAGATAGCGCTAAATAACGGTGCCAAGATTATTACTTTGAATGTGTTTTTGAGTACATCAGATTATCTAAAATAACCTATCAACAAAAAAAGCAGCCTTCAAAATCAGGGCTGCTTTTTTAATCAGTAGTTTTAAGTTATATAGGGAAGCAGTATCTGCAGTAAATGACGAGTAGTTATTAATGGATAGTTATTAATGAATAGCTATTATATAAATTTAGACCCTATTTGATATCTAACGACAAACGATCAGCACCTACGTTCAAATCTTCATCACTGTTGTTATTACTAAGCTTAATCTTTAGGCGCAAATCGTTTGGCGAGTCAGCATGCTTGATGGTGTCCTGGTAAGTAATTTCATCTTTTTCATATAGGTCAAACAGTGCTTGATCGAAGGTTTGCATGCCGCTATCACGTGAACGCGTCATAACTTCTTTAATCTCATGCACCTCACCTCTACGAATATAATCACTGATCAGCTGTGAGTTCAATAAAATCTCGATCGCAGCACGGCGGCTTTTGCTATCAGGAGTTGGGATAAGCTGTTGGGCAATGACGCTTTTGAGATTAAGCGATAAATCCATAAATAACTGCTTATGCCGCTCTGTCTCAAAAAAGTGAATGATCCGATCAATCGCTTGGTTGGCATTATTAGCGTGCAATGTAGCAAAGACTAAATGTCCCGTTTCGGCATATTGAAGCGCATAACTCATAACCTCTCGGTTACGAATTTCACCAATGAGAATGACATCGGGCGCTTGGCGTAAGGTGTTTTTTAAGCCCACCTCAAAAGACAGCGTATCGATACCGACTTCACGCTGAGTAACAATGCAACCACGGTGCTGATGCACAAATTCAATCGGATCTTCAATAGTAATGATATGGCCGTGTGAGTTCTGATTGCGATGCTCCATCATCGCAGCCATAGTGGTTGATTTTCCTGTTCCAGTCGCACCGACCAGCAGAATAATCCCACGCTTCGTCATGGCCAACTCTTTTAATAATGGCGGTAATCCTAGATCTTCGATGCTAGGAATTTTATTTTCAATCTTCCGTAAAATCATTCCTGCCATATCACGCTGCATAAAAGCACTGACTCGAAAGCGAGCTTGCTGTGCGTTATCAGTAATGGCAAATTGACACTCATTGGTCTCTTCAAACTCTTGCTGCTGATCTTTTGTCATCACACTTTTTACTAAAATCATAGTTTGTTCAGCGGTGAGTGGGGTTTTACCTACTGGACGAATGGTGCCATTCATCTTCATCGACGGTGCCACATCAGCAGTAATAAATAAGTCAGAGCCGTTATTCTCAATCATCAATTGCAGCAGTTTATCAAAGTTCATAGCCTACCTAACGTAAAAAAAGTATTGTTATAAGAGATATCTCTTAAAGGTGTACAAAATGATAAAGTCTAAAGTGCATAAGCTGCCAGAACTATAAAAATGCTTCCGGCTGCTTGGCATAAGGGCGTGCAACGTCTTTACTTATCATACCTTCCGTTACTAAGTTCTTGAGTGCTTGATCAAGGGTTATCATGCCATCACTAGCACCCGTTTGAATAGATGAATACATCTGTGCAACTTTGTTCTCACGTATCAAATTTCTAATCGCTGGCGTGCCCAGCATAATTTCGTACGCCGCAATCCGGCCCCCTGTTTGCCGACGTAGTAGGGTTTGCGAGATGACCGCTTGTAGAGACTCAGATAACATCGCACGAATCATCTCTTTTTCGGCAGCAGGAAAGACATCAATGATACGGTCAATAGTTTTAGCGGCTGAGCTGGTATGCAAAGTACCAAACACCAAGTGACCCGTCTCAGCCGCAGTCAAGGCTAGGCGAATAGTCTCGAGGTCCCGCAATTCACCGACCAAGATAACGTCTGGATCTTCACGTAATGCTGAGCGTAGTGCAGGCTCAAAACCTAAAGTATCACGCTGCACCTCACGCTGATTGATCAGGCTTTTTTTGGAGTCATGTACGAACTCTATCGGATCCTCAATCGTTAATATATGTTCTTTACGGGTCTCATTGATATAATCAACCATCGCTGCCAAGGTTGTAGATTTACCAGAGCCTGTAGGACCGGTCACTAATACCACGCCGCGTTTAAAGTCTGAGATACGCCTAAAAACATCGCCCATTCCCAAGTCTTCCATGGTCAGAACTTTGGAAGGAATGGTACGAAATACTGCTCCCGCACCGCGATTCTGGTTAAAGGCGTTGACCCTAAAACGTGCCAAATTAGGAATTTCAAAAGAAAAATCAGTTTCAAGAAATTCTTCAAAGTTTGCACGTTGTTTATCATTCATGATGTCATAAATCAGCTGATGCACGACTTGATGGGTCATGATTGGCATATTGATACGTGTCATTTCACCATCGACCCGAATCATGGCTGCCATCCCTGCTGAAAGGTGTAAATCTGATGCTTTTTGCTTAACAGTAAAGCGCAGCAGATCTTCGATAGTCAACGTGATTGTGTCATCCATAGTCAAACAGTCTTATTAATTAATGAGAGTAAGGTAAAAAAATATTTTTTGACATGAGATATTGTCACCATTTACTAAACTAGTTTTATTCTATTATTAACAGCATAAGTTAGACAAAGTAACAATATAATAACAAGACTCTAGGTATTTGACCATCTCCTCTGTCAAGAAAATGCAAAAATAGAAGCTCAAATTGTTTTATTCATCAGCCTTCCTCCTTCTGCTAAAAAATACTTATAAATATATCTTAGCGAATTGTTTATATGAGAACTCTATGAAAGCGACTTCTAATAATCACAATAACCTCCATGCCAGTGATAAAAATTCTGAGAATAATTTTGATTTAACCGATTTGCTTGATAACTGGCAGCAGGTACGTCAACAAGTTGCGCAGGCCTGCACGCAAGCAGGGCGTAAGTCAGAGTATGCTAACGATACTACCAATGATAACGTGACCTTACTTGCTGTTTCTAAAACCAAACCTATTGAGATGATCGTAACGCTAGCCCAACAAGGTCAACGTGATTTTGGCGAAAACTACTTACAAGAGGCAGTCGAAAAGATAAAGGTATTACGAGATCAGCCTGAGACTGGCCATATTGTCTGGCACTATATTGGTCGTATTCAGCGTAATAAAACGCGTGATATTGCTGAGAATTTTGATTGGGTACAAACGCTTGAGCGTGACATTATTGCTAAACGTTTAAACGATCAGCGTCCAGACGGGTTGCCTCCGCTTAACGTCCTTATTCAACTTAATATTGATGATGAGAACAGTAAGTCAGGCTGCCTCCCTGAACAGTTGCCAGAGTTGATAGTAGCTATTAAAGGTTATGAGCGCTTGCAACTGCGTGGCCTGATGATTATCCCTGCTAAAGCGGATACTGATGCCTTCGCGCGCACGCAGCAGCTGTTTAATGAGGTTAAACAAATGCATCCAGAATTAAGTGCTTGGGATACGCTAAGTATGGGAATGAGTGGTGATATGGAAGATGCCATTGTTAATGGCTCTACTATGGTACGCGTTGGTACCGCAATATTTGGTACTCGAGAGTAGCAATAAAACCGTATTTTTAAACGACATGATCAAGCTTAGTTACCAGCAACTGGTTTATTCTAAGGTTATCGGTAGCCAAAATTTCAAAGTGATAGTTGGCATATTCAATGCTGTCCGTTTTCTTAGGAATCTTGCGCAGCATATACATCATAAAACCGCTGATGGTTTCATAGTTTTGGCTATGAGGTAGATTGACAATTCCTAATGAACGAATCACATCTTCAATCGGCGTCATACCATCAATTAGCCAAGAGTTATCAGTACGCTGGATAATAAGCTGCTCTTCCAGCGTCACCAGCTCGCCCATGACAATACTCATCACGTCTTTTAGGGTAATAACACCAACCACCAGCGCATATTCATTGACGATGACTGCAAAATCAGCGCCAGTTGATTTAAACATCTCTAACACCTCAAACAGTGACAAGGTATCAGGGATAAAAAGTGCAGGTTTTAAAAGCGTCTTATCCGTTAAGCAAACTTCTTGCTTCTCAAGTACCAAAGCTAAGAAACTGCGTGACTCAACATAACCAACGATATGTTCAAGATCATCATCGCTACAGACCAAAAATTTATTATGAGGTTGCTTAATCATTATCTTGACTATTTGTTCGGTGCTGGTTTTAGTATCAAAATAGACGATATGCTCACGTGGATTCATCACCGAGGTGACAGTACGCTCTTGCATTTCAAAGATATTTTCGATCAGATGATGCTCTTGGTGCTTAAGCACACCGGCTTCAGCGCCAGCATCCATTACCGCGTAAATATCCTCTGAAGTCATATCGTCTTTGCGTACTGTTGAGATGCCCGTTAGTTCAAACATTAAGTTCGCTGCACCATCAAACACCCAAATAATAGGCTTTAATATAAAGATTAAAAAGATCATCGGCCGTACTAATTTTACGGCAATAATCTCAGTGTTTGACATAGCGAGACGTCTTGGCATCAAATCAGCAAACAGTGAAAACACACTGGTGACTAGCACAAACGACACAATAGAAGCCAGCGCTTCATGGTTAAATAAACGCTCCAAATAGGGGCTGATTGCCGACTCACCAATCGCGCCCGCTGAGATTGCTACGGCGTTGAGAACTATTTGTACCACCGTGATAAAGCTGCCGGGATGTTCTTGCATATTGAGGACGACATGCGCGCGTACGTCCCCTTCTTTTGCCATAATTTGCAGCTTAACTTTGCGGGCGGCTGCGATCGCAATCTCGGCGCTAGAGACGAAAGCACTTAGCGCAATTAATAGAAGAAGAAAGACACTAGCGGTTAGCAAGCTCATGAAATACTCGAATAAAAACAGGTAGAATTAGGACGTAGTGAACATTTAGAATAATGAAGAAGAGTGCTATATACAGATAATAAAAAAGCTGAGCAAGCACCCAGCTAATTGTAAAATAAGTCGATTATTTTTTATGAAAGCTTAAACCAATCATACTTTCAAGCGTCTAATACGACAGAGATTAAGTGATAATAGGTATTTAACCTTTTATTGACCATTTATTCACTAATGGATAACGGCGTTCACGGCCAAAGGCTTTATGGCTAATTTTAGTACCAATTGGCGCTTGACGACGTTTATACTCACTATTATCAACCATTTTGATAGTTTTAGCGACCAAGTCAGCATCAAAGCCTTTATCAACAATATCTTCATAGCCCATGTCTTCATCGACATATAAGGTTAAGATACCATCCAATACGTCATAATCAGGCAAACTATCCTGATCTTTTTGGTCTGGACGTAATTCAGCTGATGGCGGACGTGTAATCACGCGCTCAGGGATGACAGGCGTGTCCTCAAGACGATTACGATAATTGGCTAAGTTATAAACTTGGGTTTTATAAACGTCTTTTAGCACATCAAAGCCGCCTGCCATATCACCATATAAGGTAGAGTAGCCTACGGCCAACTCTGACTTGTTACCTGTGGTAATGACCAAATGCCCAAACTTATTAGACAGTGCCATCAATATCACACCGCGGGCACGCGCTTGGATATTCTCTTCAGTGGTGTCTGCAGGCGATTTGTTAAATAAGGGAGCAAGCGTATGACGAATGCCTTCAACCGCATCAAAAATAGGACAAACGGTATAAGAGACGTTTAAGCGTCGTGCTTGTGACTGCGCATCTTCTAGGCTAATTTGTGAGGTATATTCATACGGCATCATAACCGCATAAACTTTATCAGCACCCAGTGCATCGACGGCGATACATAAGGTTAAGGCTGAATCTATACCACCTGACAAGCCAATAATTACCCCTGAGAACCCAGAATGATTGACATAGTCGCGCAGGCCAACTACCAAAGCTTGATACATCTCTGACTCACGGCTAAGGGTCATTGGTGCTTTAGCTTGGGTATCAAACTTGGCGGTATTGACATCCAAAGTCGCCATTAGAAGCTGATTTAAAAAGCGTGGCGCTTCATGAGCAATGTTGCCATCAGCTTGTACCACGATAGAACCACCGTCAAATACCAAGTCATCTTGACCGCCGACAGCATTAACATAAATAATAGGGAGATGGTGCTCACGGCTACGCTTAGTCAGCATCGCTTTACGAGTATGTTGTTTTTCCATCTCAAATGGTGATGCATTCAAACTGACAACCAAATCAGCACCTTGTTTTTTAAGATCAGTAATGGGGCCCTTTTCCCATAAATCTTCGCAAATAAGCAGACCAATGGTAATGCCTTTATAATCAAATAAAACTTGATTGCGACCTTTATCAAAGTAGCGGCGCTCATCAAAAACCCCATAATTAGGCAAGAACTGTTTATGATAAAAACCTTTTTGATGCCCGTTATGTAAAATAGCAGCAGAGTTAAAAGTACCATGATGATCGACATGCGGATAGCCGACAATCATTACAATATCGTCAACATCACTTAAAGTCGAAAGTGCGCTTTTGATGCGACCTGACAAGCTTGGGCGCAGCAGTAAATCTTGCGGTGGATAGCCCAGTAGCGCAAGCTCTGGGAAAACGATGACATCAGCGCCTTGGTCTCGAGCTTGTAGCGCTAGCGACCGCATTTTTTCGGCATTAGCGGTGATATCGCCAACCAAAAAATGAGACTGTGCCAAGGCAAAAGTAACTGTATTTAATGGTGTGGTAACGTTGCTAGCATCATTTGATGCGTTAAGATTTGGGTTATCAGTGTCTGTTGACATTGTTATTGTTCCTATCAATATATTATTTAAAATTTGGGGAGTTATTACGAATCCGAATTCCGAACTCGAATTATGGGCTCAAAAATAGGTGTAGGCGGTGATGTACCGCTTTAGCACCACGCCTAAAATATAAGGCGCAGCTCTAAAAATTAATATCTCAAAAGTAGTGCTTAAAAGTAGTTTGCAAAATATGCTGAGCGCTAAATTAATAAAAGTAGCGCAAAATAATAGCTTTAGTATAACATCAATTGTTGACCCTACAAAAACGCAGCGGTGTTTTGATGTTCTAAATAAATGGCTATCAGTATTAAGCCAAAGGCGGTTGGCTACTATAATTTCTCAGCGGTTAATAGACTGAATGATGAAGGCCTTTAAATAAAATTGTAAGTAAAAATTACAACATAGTATTATTTATTTGCGGTATCTTATTGCATAATGAGTTCAATAAGTATTGGTAGTTAGGTTTTTTTTTGCAAATGATTATTAACTGGCTTATCCCTAATAAAAAGACGTATTCGACGAACTATTTTCCTAGCGCGCTTATCATCGACACTGGTTGTCAATAGATACCGCTTGTGGATGTTATTCATAAGCCGATATCTGCGTATTCATACATTTTGCAGTAAAAGCGTGCTATGTTTTTGCTGTCAGTTCTTGGTTACTCCTTTATGATTGAAAACTGGACAAAAGAAGTTGTGATTCAGCGTCTGCTTGCCATTACGTTATTGGTAGCGCTGTTTATTCTATGCTTTCAAGTGGTACAGTTTTTTATCGTGCCTGCATTATGGGCGGCGATTTTGGCCTATGTGACCTTTCCTATCTATAACTTTTTCCATGAGAAAGCGAAGTTTGGTCCAAGTTTTAGTGCGGGTATCATGACCGTAAGCATCTCTTTAATGATGGGGGTGCCACTGGTCATTGGGCTATTTATCTTGCAGCAAGAAGCGCTCAGTCTTTATAGCAATTTAATATACCGCGTCAAAGTAGGCTATCTTGATGTTCCTGATTCTATGAAAGATCTACCTGTGATCGGTCAACAAATCAAGGATGCTTTATGGCAAATCAATAAAGACCCTAATGGCGCGCTTGAGGCCTTTCGCGCTTGGGTTCAGTCGCACCTGTATTATGGAAAAGTAGCGCTGGATGTGGTGTTTAGTAGTCTTGCTAAGTTAGGAATGGCGCTAATGACGTTGTTCTTCTTCTATCGCGATGGCACCAGTCTGGTACGGCAAATTCGTCAAGCACTACGCAATATTATCGGTAATCGTATCGATAGTTATATTGATTCAGTGGGCACGACTACGCGGGCAGTGGTTTATGGCATTGGCCTCACCGCGTTGGCGCAGGCATTACTGGCGGGGATTGGGTATTATTTCTCTGGTTCGCCAAGTCCTACCTTACTGACCATTGCGACCTTTATAGTGGCACTGATACCATTTGGGACACCATTTGCGTGGGGAGCGGTATCGATTTGGCTCCTAAGCCAAGGCCACACTGCCGAAGGTATCGGTTTGGCGCTTTGGGGCGTATTTGTCATCAGTTGGGTAGACAATCTCATTCGTCCTATTGTTATTAGCGGCGCCACTAAGATTCCATTTATTATTATTTTTATTGGTGTGCTTGGCGGCCTAACAGCGTTTGGCTTTATAGGCTTATTTATTGGTCCTGTAGTATTAGCGATTGGACTTGCGGTATGGCGTGAATGGATATCGCAGCATAAAAATGAGATTTTTGCGCCAAAAGAGGTGGTATTAACCGACAATCAGATGCTGTTAAAATTTGATGAGCAGGGTAAAGACGCTAAGAAAAAACTTTGACACTTGTATAAGAAATAGTATTGAGTAGTAATCTACTGTAGTTAATCCAATTTAGAAATGGCACAGTGCTACTGAGATAAGTTTTTTGCAGCCTCTGTCACGTTTGCGATCAGCACGCAAGAAAAAATCATACCAGTGGCACGCTAATACAACGTGCCTCTCTTTTATGTTGAATCGACTATATAAGGCATTGCATTACGGATTGTAGACTCAATCCAATCAAATCCCATTATCAAAAATTATATATTAATAAAGGTGCTGAACTATGCCTAACACCGATACCGCTATTAATACCAACCTCAGTACCAACATGAACATTAATGGTCTCAATACAGAGGCTACTATGCCTAATCGTCCTAAAGTACTCACTATTATTGCTGATAGTAATATAGCGAGCCTTGATGACTTTTTTAATGTGCGAACGTTGGGGCAAGGGACAGCACAGGCAGTTAATATCGTCACCGTAGCAGGGCGAGATATTAATGCACAGTTGCTGGCTGATACGCAGCCTGATGTGCTGCTTGTTCGCTCTGTAACATCCGTAGACGAAGCGTTATTGGCAAGTAATCAGAGTGTTAAGTTCGTCGGTTCGGCAACTATTGGTACCGATCATATTGATCAGGCATATTTAACGGCACGTCATATTACCTTTGCCAATGCCGCTGGCTGTAGTAAGCATTCGGTCGCCCAATATGTACTCACGGCTATCCTGACTCTACGTCTGCAGTTTTGGCAACAACCATTAACTTTAGGTATTATTGGGCTGGGTAATATCGGTAGCACGCTGGCACAATATGCTGCTGATTTAGGTTGGCAAGTGCTTGGTTATGACCCATTGTTGCCAGCATCACCATTTAATAATGCCAGTTTTGAGCAAGTCCTTAGTCAAAGCGCTGCTATAAGCTTGCATGTGCCACTAACTGAAAACAAAGACAGTGATCATCGTAACAGTAGTGCTTATCCTACACGACATTTGATAAATGCAGCTGCTCTAAACACGATGTTACCAGACACGTTATTGATTAATAGCGCACGTGGACCAGTGATCGATAACGCTGCATTAGAAGCTGATATTGACTGTACTGCTCGGCAAGTAGCACTTGATGTGTTTGAGCATGAGCCGCAGATATCTGAGCGGCTACTATCGAAGCTGGCTATCGCCACCCCGCATATCGCCGGTTATACCTTAGAAGGTAAGCTGCGCGGGACGCAAATGGTCTATGAAGCCTTATGTGAGCGATTTTTGGTCACCCCTGCGCAGTCCATGCATCAGCTACTACCGGTCAATATGTATTTATGGTCTGAGCTCAAGTCGCATCCGGATAGATTAACCAAGTTTTATGACATCATGCAAGATGATAAGCAGCTACGGGCAAAGAGCAAAGATGAGCAGGTTAGTGGAGCCGATTTTGACCAACTGCGCCGTGATTATCATTTGCGTCGTGAGTGGCAGTTTTAGACCCTCAATAGCAAATTTTAAAACTATGCTGTCAATAAACTATTAACAATCAATAGCAGTAGATAATGATGATTCCAGATAATAAAGAGACAGCGACATACGCACCAACGATGACGCTCGCAATGGCACATAAGCGGGCGCAAATGCTGGATGATATTCGGCAGTTTTTTACGGCACGTCAGATTTTAGAAGTACAAACACCACTGCTATCACAAGCTGGTAACACTGACACTTTTTTACAGTCAGTTGCCGCTCAGGTAGTTTATCAAGACAAGCCACGAACTTACTATCTGCATACTTCTCCTGAATTTGCGATGAAGCGTTTGCTAGCCAGTTGGCAAGTGGCAATTTATCAGATATGTCCGGTATTTCGTGATAATGAAATTGGGACTCGGCACAATATTGAATTTACGATGCTGGAATGGTATCAGCCGCATTATAGCTTGACAGATTTGGCAGATGAGCTGGGTAAGTTGTTAGAGATGCTTTATGGTCATTCAGTGATAATGAACCATTATCGTTATGTCGATGCCTTTATGGACTTTGTGGGTGTCCACCCCCTGACTGCTAGTATTGAAGTGCTACAAGCGGTTGTTAAAGATAAAAATTTGATAGGGTTTGATTTTTGCGTAGACGATAATAGCTCGAAGGATAAAGAAAACAATAATGAAGACAGTCGTCAAAGCTGGCTTGATTTGTTATTCAGTCATGCCGTTGAGCCGAATTTAGGTCATGATTCACCAACCTTGATTACAGAGTATCCTTCAGCGACTGCTGCCTTAGCAAAAACTGCCCTCGATAAGGATGGCAATAGGGTAGCTATGCGCTTTGAGCTTTATATTAACGGTGTTGAGATCGCTAACGCTTACGATGAGTTAGCAGACGGTCAAGCCTTGCGACAACGCTTTGAGCAGGATAACGTACTCCGTCGTCAATCTGGCCTGCCACCAATGCCTATTGATGAATATTTACTAGCAGCGTGCGATGAGTTGCCGCCTTGTAGCGGTATTGCTGTCGGTATAGATAGACTACTTATGGTCATTACTGGGGCAAAAAATCTACAAGAGGTTATCACTTTCCCCAGTGGACGGGCGTAACTAAATCCTATTCCTAATAAGTTTAGAAAGGACTGGATATACTAACGAACAGGTATAGCGTTAATAACTATAAATTAGCAATCGCCTCTTTAATTAGCGTATCACCATTCTGCATACTAAAAACTTTTTTGCTGGCGCTATTAGCGCTTAGCACTGCCGCTAAAGTCGCTGCCACATCAGGAATTGTATTTTCACCAGCATCAGAACTATTGACAGTGATTTTACCAGTGCCAGCGCGCTCTTTTAAGGCGCCGGCTTGAACGATAGTGTAATTAAGGGTGCTGTCATTAACCAGCCACTGATCGGCATAATGCTTGGCAATATAATATTCTTTTAAATTCGCAATCGCCGAACTCTGCCACTTTTTGGTATCTAATGAAAACACCGTGCTGAGCATGATATAACGCTGAATACCTTTATCCTGAGCGGCTTCCATGGTTTTGACCGCACCATGTAAATCCACTTCTAATAAATTTTTATTTCCAGAACCCGCGACAAAATAGATCGCTTCAATGTCATTATCCATTTGATTTTGAATAGCCTCTTTATCTGCTAACAAGTCTAAATCCAATTGCGAGTAATTATCTGCATCAAATAATTTTTTGTCCTGACGGGTAGTACCGATAACTTGATGGTTATCAGCGAGTAGCTTCTCAACCAAATCACTACCAACTCGACCACTTGCACCAATCACTAAAATTTTCATAATGTTTCCTATTATTATTAATGTTGTTATTTTTCTAAATATTTATCATTGCCCACTACATAAAGTTGATGATATAAAAACGAGTAATGACCAAAGCTGGATATAAAGTAACAAGAACAAAGCACGGACTTCGTTATGAAGCGTGCCAATTAGAGGGTGTTTGGTTACAGAATGTATAAGGTTTGCAAGGGTTAGTGAGCCAAATAAAAATCTGTTATAGCATCAGCCCTATTTAATGTACGCGCTTCGATGAGCTAGCTACAATTTGCACTGGTCTTCCTTGTGCCGAATTTATATTTGATTCACCATAAAAAATGGAGCGCGCAGCCTTTAATGCTCAATTATTAGCGCACAAGACGGTTAAGCCCATCGGCAAAGGCTTTTTTATCACGATCGCCATAAGGTTTTTGCCCGCTCATTTGCTGTAATTCCAGAACACCAGTGCCACGCATGGTATCCATAAAATCACGCATATTGAGCTTTTGCTTGATATTATTTTTGTCATAAGTGACACCGCGCGTGGTCAGCACCTTGCCACCTTTATCAAGAATATCATTGGCCAATGGAATATCACTGGTGATGGCCAAATCACCCGCTTGTATATGCTCGACAATATAATCATCGGCCTTATCAAATCCTTGAGGCACCACCGTCATCATTAGCCATAGTGAATTGCGTAGTTTAATCGGCTGATTGGCGACGAATATTGCCATTGTTTGGGTACGCTCTGCAGTTTTAATAATTAGATCTTTAGCAATCAGCGGTACTGCATCAGCATCAACCCAGATTTGCATTATTTTTTGACCTTATTATCGCTAGTGTTGTCCACCTTGGCCTCTATGTTGGCAGAACTTGCAAATAGGCTGTCGGCGTTGTTCTTTTTATCCGTAGCCGCAGCAGTACCAGTTTCATTATTGCTATCTTTGTTGATCTCGCTGGTTCCATGTTTAGTTTCGATATCTTGAGTATTCAGCTTATTTTGGTTTTTATCAGCCACTGCATATTTTTTATCTAGTCCAACCTTATTGGGCAATACTGCGACCAACTTAGCTAGGGCGAGCTCTAAATTAGCGACATCATTGGGCATTAAGGTAATATGCGCAATCTTACGATCCTCGCGCTCAGCCTTATGATAACTATGATAATGCGCGCCATCGATAGCCAGAACTGCGCTGATATCAGGATACTGTCCCAATACATTGACCATAATTGCCGGATGAACGTTGTCGGTATCGCCTAATGGCAAGCCCACTACCGCCCGGATATGGTTCTCAAATTGGCTGGTGATTGCCCCTTCAATGCTCCAATGCCCTGAGTTGTGGACACGCGGTGCAACCTCATTGGCGAGTAAGTAATCATTACCGCGCGCGTCTTTTGTAACGAACAATTCGAGCGCCATGACACCAACGTAATCGAGATGATTCATCAAGGTGGTCATCGCCTGTTGCGCCTGGGCAAATAAATGGCTAGTACCAATCGCTGGTGCTTGAGTTTTGGCCAAAACACCGTGGTGATGATGATTTTCAACCAAATCATAACAACGAATACTACCCTCTTGCGAGCGTGCAGCAATGATAGAGACTTCGCGGCTAAAGTTAATAAAACCCTCGGCAATCAAAGGTGCAGGTGTGGGTGTTAGGCTACCTTTACCACTGACCGCGTCTTTGAGATCTTGCCAAGCTGCTTTAATGTCACCGTCTTGCTTAATAATATATTGGCCTTTACCATCATAACCGCCGCGACTGGTTTTCAGAACGATAGGCAAACCTAAAGTGTCGCAAGCCTGTTGTAATTCAGCTTGTGAGTTGACTGCCATAAAAGGTACAGTCGCAATATCAAGCATATTGAACAGCTGCTTTTCTTTGAAACGGTCTTGAGCAATATCAAGGGCAATCGGCGGTGGAAACATGCCTTGTTTGTTGCCATTCGCTGATAATTTGGCCAGCTGTTCAACAGTTGCTGTTGGGGTGTTTTCGAACTCTAAAGTAAATACATCAGCGGCTGCAATAAAGTCGTCTAACTGTTCACTGCTATAAACATGTCCGTAGAGACTGGCAGGGCAATCAGCGTTATCTTCTAAAAATACGCAATGATAGCCTAGAGGTAAGGCGGCTTGGGCGAGCATCATACCAAGTTGACCACCACCTAAAATGCCGATGGTGCGAATGGTTTGAGTAATAGGGTAGGCGTTGGCTGTAGTCATGGCAGGCTCTTTGAGTTAGCAATGGGTTTAAAATAATCTTTTTAAAATAGGAAAAGGTGCATCGTATGCACCTTGTGTTTAGTAGAGCCTATCTTAAAATAAATATCAAGTAAAGAACGCTTATATTAAAACTATCTGAGCTTAAAGATTAGCTTAGAAGAAACGAATCTATATTTTTTTGTAAAATGGTTTTGATGGTATTTAAGTATTAATAATACCTGGGGTTGGGCTGGCAAGAATAGTTTCAGTTTGCGCTTTACGTAGGTTGTGTAGCTTAGTAGCAATCAAATTATCATGCAGCGCTAAGATTTGAATAGCAAGGAGTGCCGCGTTATAAGCACCCGCTGAGCCGATTGCCAAGGTCCCAACCGCAACGCCTTTAGGCATTTGTACAATAGACAATAAGCTGTCCCAACCGCTAAGCATGGAAGACTTTACAGGTACGCCTAAGACTGGCAATGGTGTCTGACTGGCACACATGCCTGGTAGATGTGCTGCACCGCCTGCACCTGCGATAATGACTTGCAGTCCGCTATCTTTTGCGCCTTTGGCATAGTCAAATAATCTATCAGGCGTACGGTGGGCCGATACTACTTCGCATTCAAAAGCAATATCAAAGTCTGTTAATAGTTGCGCAGCAGCCTTCATAGTTGCCCAATCGGACTGTGAGCCCATAATGATGCCAACTTTCGGCTGACCACTAGGAGAAGCGATATGATCGGGTTGGGCGACAGCGGCGGATGTGGTGCTCATGATGCAATATCCTCAAAAAGACCATCATACAAAAGTTTTGCCCTAGCCGTAAAGGCAAGTTTCATCGCTACTGTACAACAGGCTCTAATAATGAGCATCTAATCGTGCTGATATTGCACAAAATTAGCGGCATTAAGGGGTAACGACGCGGAAGTATTTAGCTGATAACAGGTCAAATAGCCACTATCGACAGCGGCTGAGTAATCGGTACAAATCACTTGAATACTGAGAGGCTCAGGATTTCCAGTCAGCCAATAATGACCGACAAATACTGGCTTATGAGTTTTTAAGGCAAAATCAATATTCTCAGCCATGGCATCTTTTGGAATTTGTGCCAGTCCTGAGCTAGGGGCGCGGGCAATTTGATGAATAGGGCGTGTGTTTAACTCATCAAGCCACCAACGCACGCGAACTTGTGACCGCTCAGTACCATCTTTATCAACCATTACTAATCCTTCAGGTAAGGCAGTTTCTACCCCTTTTAGTACGCGCTCTAATGCCTCAAAAGGTAGGGTGTGCTTTTGCGCCGTTATTTCAAGCGCATGTGTCGTTAAGCAGTGAGTAGCAGTGAGCAAAGGTTTGAGTACCGCCATACTGTCCACATCCCAGCAAGCATGGACAAAACAAGCGTATTCAGTCTCCAGCCATAAAGGAAGCTCATAAAAGCGCTTTAGCCAATATTGATGGGTCTCTGAGCCAAAAGGGATTTCTGCCAGAAACGCCTCATGTTGCCGCGTATGTACGTCATTGTGCGAGCGTAGATAGCGCTGAGGATGGCTGTTATTATGACCGGGATCAAGCGTGGCAAAAGCCAAGGCATTGTATTCATGATTGCCCATTACTGCATCAGCTACGTCCGCATCGAGCATCGCAAAAACCATCTCAAGGGTCGCTAACTGCTGCGATCCACGATCGATTAAATCGCCAATAAATAATGCGCGATGACCATCTGGTGGCATAAAATACTGACCGTTATGGACATAACCTAACTGCTCAAGTAAGCCGGTGAGCTTATCTGCATAACCATGAATATCACCAATAATATCTATAATCATAAGTGGGTATCTAATTTAAAAACTGGGCGAAAGTAAGGCGTTAATAAAGTGTGGTAATATCTGGGGCTCCAGTACAATAGTCGCGATCACCCCGAATGCCCCACCCCACATGTGCGCCATATGATTGATATTTGAGCCACCGCGCTTATCGGCATGAATACTATACGCCACATAAGCAACCGCAAATAGTATGGCGGGAATAGGAATAATCGCAAATAAATAAATCATATCCCAAGGTGCTAGTAATATAAAGGCGAATAATACTGCTGACACCCCGCCTGAGGCACCAAGACTTAAATAACTGGCGTTGTCTTTATGCTTAATATAGCTCGGTATCATGGCCACAATAATGGCTAGTATGTAAAAAGCGACGAAGCCATAGCCGCCCAAAAATGGATTATATAACCCTTCAATGGCGCGTCCAAAAAAGTACAAGGTAAACATATTAAATAGCAAATGCATACTATCGGCATGAATAAAGCCGTGAGTGACGAAGCGATACCATTGACCGTCTGTAATCGCTGGTGGATAAAAAATCAGCCGATTAAATAACGCCTTATTTTGCCACGCTAATAAACTAACGATAACGGTAACAATGATAATAAGAGTAGTGTGGTTAAACAAGGGGTAATCCTTAGGCCAAGCCTGATGTGTGACAATATCTAAAGTCTAAATATGACAGTTACTTAGTAGGGTAAAATGATAAATAAATGCCAATACGATAGATGATAAAGCAAAAGCTAAACACGTGACAAAACAATGGTTAAATAATCAATAATAATCAATAACTATAATATAACAGTCTATCAAGCCGTATTAGTAATGCTTCGTATATTGAGGGTAACTAATGCTTACCGTATTTATATAACTAAACCCAGGTAAATTCGCTACGGCGTCAGGCTTGCTTGATATATTAACGAGCTATTTGGGATAACTTTTCTTGCTGTCATTTCTATAACTTACCGATTCTAAAGTCATTAATATATAGTTTTATTTATTGATATACGGATAATTTTTGACAGTAGCGTTGCTTGTCATTGAGCGTGTCTTATAATAGTGACTATATGATATTTTTATCTGACTCAAAACTAACATCGGCGAAAGTAAGATCTTATGAGTATTATTGAACAGTTGGAAAAAACAGTTACCTCAGCTGTATTAGACGACAATGATAGTGTGGCACATATCAGCTTACTTGAGCAGTTCTATGCAGTTTTAATCGCACGTCTAGCGCTGCCGCAAGTCTACTCGCAATTGCTGCGTACAGATCGAAGCATAGCTGCTGAGAACATAGCAGAAAGTCCACTATTTGAGCAGTTGTGGCAAGATATAAATATACGCCAGATAATTATTCAAGAACTGGCGGCAACCCATCATATTGACGAAGTAGCCACCACACAATTATTAATGGATGTAGCGCCACTGGTATATCGTCAGCTTAAAGCACTTGCCAATGGGCAGCTTTTGACCACATTTTTACAAGGTCAGGAGCTGGTAATACGTCAATATTTGCCAGCGTGGTCAGCGCCCGTTATTGATTATCGATTCGTTGACCACCAAGCGGTTGATAACCTACCAATAAGTGACCAAAGCACAGCCACGACCAGCATCGTGCCAGCCCTGATTGGTTTAGAGCCAATTACGACTGCTGATACAGGTAATTTAGAAGATGTAGATAGCGTAGCTAAAGGTACCGATACTGTTGTTGATGGACCCGCTACCAATGCCGATGCTATCCATGCCAATTTATCTGCTTATCATTTATCAGAGGGAAAATTAAAGAATAGAGAAAAAGTAAAGGCTCGTAACCAAAGAGTCGATGTGTGGGTTGGTCTGCTGTTATTGATAGTTGCGCTCACTGCAATTGTACTGGTATGGGCACTTGTCATAAAGCCTGATAACATACCCCCAATAAAGTCTATGGCTACCGTCCCTGTGGTGACACCGCCTACGACTGAGCTACCACTACCGATATTGACCTCGGTCGAACTTATCATTGGCGTGGACGATAGTGGCAGTCTCTACACTTGTAGCGCTTCTGTCGGCGACGCAAGTTTGCAAGACGCACTTAAACAGGCGCTAGATATGAGCTTTGGTACTCAGGCGCAGATTTGTGATCTGGTTATACAAGAAGGGGTAGCCCGTAGTATTCCTAATATTAATATAAAAATGTTACCTACTATATTAACCCTATTAAAATCTGCTCCATTTGCGCGCCTGCATTTGCAAAATGACAGCATTATTTTAGCAGCACCTGATGACATGATTCTTCAACGCTTGCTCACTGACATACGTACTTTAGTACCGGCAATCGTTGTTAGTAGCGTCGCGCCTATACAATTGCCTAATGATACGACTAACAGCCTAAATGCGAACAAGATGCCTGCTATTACTGGTTTGAATAATGAGCTTGAAGCGAACCCAAACCGTGCAGCCTCAAACAAGCAATATAATAATGCGAACGTGAATACCAATAACGAAGCAGATTATCAAGCGTCAGATGATGATACCGGTGACAGTGTTACGCCTAGGTCGTCGCTACGCAACTATGGCCAAAACAGTACTATGACTAGGGATGCTCCTAGCGCTCGGGCAGGTACTATGTCACTATCTGAAGTAGAGGATTTGGCTAGTAACGTTATTGTTGCGGAGCCAGCACAGGGCGGCCGTCCCGTTGATAGAAATATTACCTCTAACAGGTAAAGCGAATGAATGAACCAATCTATAAACGTAAAAGTACTCTCATATTATAGCCTTATGCTTTTCACTATAGGCCGTTATCTTAATCTAAGCCTTTCGTATACTCTAAGTTTGTACGACAAAGTTTATATCTAGAGAGATAAACTTATTCCGTTATTTCAAGTATTAAACAGCTTTTTTTCAGCTGTTTAGTCTCTCTTAGTTGCTATTTATCCGTTTTGTTTATACGGTTAGTTATGCCTGTGTAAGTGATTCGTACTATATTGCTATTGTAGTTACGTGCTACAACTGAAACATTACCTAAAATATCATTTAAACAACAACGCATTTATTGTGAGAGCTCATCTAACCCTCCTATAATAACTTCAGTTTAATAAATTAATAAGTAACGTTAATCAAGAAAATATGAGTCAAGTGCCTCTATATTAATTAACTCTACATTAAGTCACGGCAAGACTTACAGGTTTGAACCTTTATAAGCTAACTTACTACCTTGATTTATTTATAATCAATTTTTTAACTTAATCATTTACAGGTTAATTGTTTATTATTAGATGCCAAACATCGAAAAATTCAAATAATATAAGCAATAATCAATGGAGGAAATCTATTATGGATATTATTAGTCACTTAACGAAGACGGTCAGCCCAGCAGTACTTGGTGATGATCATAGCCCTGCTAAAAAGAATCTTCTTGAACAGTTTTACGCTATTTTTGCTGCAAGTTTAGCGGATAAAGATACCTATGGACGTTTTGAGAACGAGAATATAGCGCGTGATGATCAAGGGTTTTACGACCGAGTATGGACTGATGGCTCGAACCGTGATCGTATATCGCGTGAGCTTGCTGGCGCCCATAATGTGGATGCAACCGCCTCTCGTGGTCTAGTTGCTATGTCGGCTCCGCTTGCCTATCATGAAATTAAGAGCTTGGCAGGAACGACACCGGTACCGCAGTTCCTAAATGACAACCTTGCCAGTTATCAGCACCATATTCCTGCATGGGCAAGTGCTGTGATCCCTGCCGGAATGGTAGCTGCTGGCCCTGCTGGCGAACGTATTTCCGACACCACGAGCATGGCTCCACTACAGCATGAAGAAGAAAAATCTGGCAGCTTTATGAAAGCGCTATTACCTATTATTGGTCTTATTATCCTAGGCGCATTAGCTTGGGCGCTACTCAGAGGCTGCCAAGAGAACCCTGAGCCGGTCGCAACCCCAGTAATAACAGAACAAGTAGCTGAGGGCGATGGCCAAATGGCTGTAGCTGCTGACGTTGAGCCAGCTTCCTTACGTATCGCTACCGGCGAAGCCAATACCTTATATGCCTGCCGCATGAATGTCGGCGATGAAGCGCTACAAATGACTATCATGAATGCGATGAGCACTACCTTTGGTGATGAAGCCAATAAATGTCGTGCAGATATCGATGATGGTTTCGCTACTGATATGCCAGCTGCCGCCCAACTTGCTTCTTTACTACCGATCATCAAAAGCGTACCGAACGCTAGTATGATTATTAAAGGTGATGAAATCGTCGTCAACGCTTCTGATGCCAATGTCCTTGATAAACTAGTCGCTGATTTACAAGCTGCTGCGCCAGCAATGATGGTAAAAGCAGAAGGCCCTTTAGACTTACAAGGTGAGATTGATAATAGCTTAGTTGCCGCCGATGCTGCTATTAATAAGCTTGGTGAAAACCCAGACCCACATGATGTTGCCCGTGCACTAAGCCTTCAAGTGGTTAATTTTGAAGTAGATGAAGCGGTTATCCCCGATGTGAACAAAGCAGTATTAGACCGGGCTGTTGAGATTATGGAACAAGTGCCGGATATGAAACTGATGATAATCGGCCATACGGATAAAACCGCTACTGCTGAATACAACATGAAGTTGTCACAAGAACGTGCCCAATCAATGAAAGATTATATGGTTTCACAAGGTGCGGATCCTAGCAAGCTAATGACCAAAGGTATGGGCGAGACTGATCCTATCGCTGACAATTCAACGGAACAAGGTCGTTTCCGTAACCGCCGTATTGAGTTCACTGTATATGACGAATCTGCTCTGAATAATGATACGGGCATAAGTAATAATGCAATGGATGCAGGTTCGAATCCTTTGGATAGCAATACCGCCAATACCGCAACAGGTGGTGTCCTAGACCCAGACTTAAACCCATTAGACAGCAACAATGATGATTTACTACCAGATAGTGATGATCCAAGTCGTGGTACAGCACTCGACCCACAAGCTAACAATTAATAAACCAGCTTATTATTACTAAGTATAAACATTTAAGTCAGTTCAGTTGCCATTACAGTAATATTAAACAGCAAAAAAACCGCATCTTTTATAAGGTGCGGTTTTTTATTCAGGTTATTTAGTACTGAATAACCGAAGTCCATGAGTGTCGATGACTCTATATATGGCCTTATAAGTGCTTATGCTTTATAAGCAGTAGGGTCGTCTAAGAGGGGATTGTCGTTAGATGAATGCCCCTCAGATGGCAGGTCAAAAAATGTCTGCAATATATTTTGTTTGGCTTGTTGCCAATGTTCAAACTGCTGGCAAGTGGCCTCAAGATCACCTTGCCATAGAGGTATCTGCCCGCACATGGTTTTAATACGCTTTTGATTGGGGTAGGGCAAATCCTGCGCCGCCTCAGCGGCTTCGTGTGCTGCGACTCGATCATTACATACCAATGCGATATCACAACCTGCCTCAATAGCTGCCTGGACGCGTGCGCTGACATCACCCGCTGCTTGCGCCGCTGCCATAGATAAGTCATCAGAGAACAGTACTCCATCAAACTTCAGCTGCTTACGAATAATATCTTTGAGCCAAATTTTAGAAAATCCTGCCGGTTTATTATCAACTTGCGAGAATATCACGTGCGCCGGCATTAATGCGTCGAGCCACGGTAAGGTCTGAGTAAAGGGTTGCATGTCACTTGCCATTATCTGATCAAAACTACGCGTATCGATCGCTTCTGCTAGGTGTGAGTCAGGGGCGACAGCACCATGTCCGGGAAAATGTTTACCTGTGGTTGCCATGCCTGCAGCTTTCATCCCGCGCATAAACTGAGTAGCCAAAGCGACGATCACCTGCGGGTCTTCATGAAAGCTACGATCGCCGATCACTTGGCTGATACCATCACGATCGAGTACGGGCGCAAAGCTGAGATCAATTCCTACCGCTAACACTTCAGCTGCCATCAGATAACCACAGTCATAAGCGCAGCTAAGAGCACGGCTGGGATCTTGATCAAATAAATCACCAAGTTTTCCCATTGCTGGTAAGGAGGTAAACCCTTCACGTAATCGTGCCACTCGGCCACCTTCCTGATCAACGCCGATTAAAATGTCAAGGTTATGGTAGCGAATATCATCGCATAGCGCGCGGACTTGCGCCGCATCTACCACGTTACGTGCAAATAATATCACCCCGCCGACTTGGGCTTGTTTGATTAAACTCACATCTTCAGCGGTCAGCGCTGTATTATCAATATCAATCATTAATACGCCATACATTGCATGATCCTTATAGTGTTATACACTGTTAGCTTGCGTGCTCTTTTTTAAACTAAGATAATAGACAAAATCAGTCGATCTGCTCGACTACACTCTCATTATGCCAGCTATTGGTCATTAGGCATAACTTGGTGGATGCATCAGTAACTATGTCCACTAATGATATGAGACTAATTAATTGGTTGCCTCTTAAGAACAATATAGAACATTATAAGCGCATAAGAAATATAACAGAAAGTTTGGTATGTATCAGTGTAGCGTGTAAGATTGCTTATACAGTTGGAGACAGTTCAGCCTTTATACCCATGCTAATATTGATTGCTTTTTTGACGGCAGGCAATTAGTAATAAAAATAATGTTGAAACCGATAAGAAATGAGTTATAAAGAACTTAATATGTAACGATAAAGCAAAGGTAAGTAGGGTGCGTTTATTTGCTTTTGGTGCTAGCTTAACTAAAGCATAATAGTAAAGATATTCTCATCACAACAAATTATATTTCAGGTATTTTTTACTTAAGACCATAAATTAAACCAAGACAACTAGGTATATATGATGAAAAAACAACCAGCACAGTGGTTACTCAGTGCAGCGTCAGTGGGCATCGCTGGTCTTATTCTTACCCAAAGCTATGGCACTGCGGTCGCAAACACCGAAACAGAAGGCTTTGTACAGACGCCTGAACAAAAAACCACTACCCGTCAAGTAGCCGCATTACTTGATCGCAGTCACTATCTTAACCAGCCTCTCGATAGTGACATGGGCAGTAAAATTCTGTCTATGTATATTGATAGCCTTGACCCTAATCACACCTTGTTTCTGCAATCTGATGTCGATGAATTTAAGAAAAAGTACGGTAGCGAGTTCGGTAGCCGTCTTAAGCGCGGTGACTTATCTGCAGGAGTAGAGGTTTTTGAGCGCTATCGTAAGCGCTCAAATGAGTATTTTGAGATGGCAACAAAGATGCTCAAGACTGATATCGATTTGACCGGTAGTGAGACCATAGTTCTGGACCGTGAAAAACTTCCTCACTTTAAGACTAAAAAAGCCCAGCGCGACTATTGGGCACGCCAGCTTAAGTTTCAGCTGATGAGTATCACTTTAGGTCAAGAAGATGAAAAGGCCAAAGAAAAAGTGTTTTTGAACAATCCAGATATTACTCGCGGACAAGATCTAGCACGCAATGATGAGCGCACCCCCAGTGAGATTCTGCTCAATCGCTTATCAAGGCAGCAAGAGCAGTTTAAACGTCTTAAAGATGATGAAATTATGGAGACGGTATTAAATACCGCTATGCTCACTTATGATCCGCACAGTAACTACTATGCGCCTGTCCAAGCAACAGAGTTACAGATTCAATCGAGTTTACAACTAGAAGGTATTGGCGTCTCTATCCGCCCTGATCGTAAAAATCCAGACTATACTCGTATTGTGACGTTAGTAGATGGCGGACCAGCGGCAAAAACAGGACAGATCAAGCCTAATGACTTAATTGTTGGTATTGCCAAAGATGGAAAAACCATGACCGATGTGGTTGGCTGGTCAACGCGTGAGATCGTCAGTATGATTCGCGGTAAGCGTGGCACTTCGGTGACCCTAAAGTTACGTCAGCCCAACACCCCTGAAGCGAGCGCTCGTACGATAACTGTGGTGCGTGATATTATCGAGCAAGAAGAGTCAGGCGTCACTCAGCGGGTGGTAGAGATACAGCGCCCTAATATTGATGCTACCCCAAAACGTATAGGTGTGCTTGAGATACCGAGCTTTTATTTGAACTATCGCGCGCGCCGTAATGGTGAAGAATATCGTAGCGTCAGTATTGATACTGAGCAGGCAATCAAAGCGTTGAATAAAGAAAATATCGACGGCCTAGTGATTGATTTACGTAATAATCCTGGGGGCTCATTAGATGAAGTAGCCAGAATGCTGGGTTTATTTATAAAAAGTGGTCCACTGGTACAAATTCGCGATAATCGCGGTAATATTCAAGTCTATCGCGATGATGATGGTGGCAAGCAGCTATACGACGGCAAGATAGTTGTCATAACCAATCTAGCTTCAGCATCTGCCAGTGAGATATTTGCCGCTGCTATTCAAGATTATGGACGCGGTCTGGTGGTCGGTAGTACCACCACTGGTAAAGGCTCTGCACAAATTCAACTGGACAATTTAGCTTTGGGTTCTGCAACCTTAACTCAGCGTAAATTTTATCGTATCACGGGCGGCAGTACTCAAAACAAAGGGGTTGTCCCTGATGTGGAGCTGGTCAATATCTATGATGATGCCACCTTTGGTGAGCGCGCGCAGAAAAATGCCTTACCTTGGGATACCATTAAAACTGCGCCCTATAAGCCTGAAGCTAAGTTTAGTGCCAATACTCTAGCCACGTTAAACCAGCAATCTACCATTCGCCAACAGCAAAACCCACAATTTGTCTACTTATCGACGCTGAATGAGATTCGAGATATGGACGATGGGAAAAAACCAATTAACCTTGATATTAATAGTCGCCGCGCCAAGATGAAGCTAATCGAGCAAAGCTCATTAGCAGCCGAGAATAAACGTCTAATAGCGAGCGGAGAGCGTCCTTATGGCAACTGGAATATCTATCAGGCAGCAATGGATGCCAAGTTTGAAGAGCGCAGCCAAATGAAAGTTAATGAGCGCACAGAGCTACCAGAAGATGAGGCTTTTATCAATGAAGCGGCTTACTTAATGCTTAGCGCTGATCCAAAAGTCACCATAAGCCCTGAAGAAAAATTGTAGTTTATAAGTAGCAAGAAAAACTACGTAAGCATATGCTTACAGGTAATGACGTTCTAACCTCTTACCAAAAGCCGTGCAATCTGCGATTATAAACTCATGGCACGGTTGAATGATACTAGGGATTGGTATTTAAAGATTGGGTCAGGGATGACTTGCTGATTACGGATGATAAGGCTGGATGCCTGTCAGTGACCACTTACCTCGGGATTAGGTCGGTGGTTACGTTAACAAGGATGTTAGTAATAGAAACCGTATGGTGCTTGTCACTATACGGTTTTATTGCGTTTGGTAGATCTTAATTTTATGCAGTGAAAAATTTATAGTGCCGACTTTTAAATATTACAAACTTGTTTTATATGCATAAATTTATCACATAAAAAAAGCCAGTAGACATTGCTACTGGCTTTTTTGTTTTAGACGACAAAATTAATCAAATTAACTCATAGTCTAAATATTTTCCATCATACATTTATACCAGATTAGTGCTCAACGCCGCCTGCACCATGGACATGGCCATGAGTAAGTTCTTCTTCAGTAGCGGCACGTACTTCTTGGATTTCAACATCAAAAGTCAAACGCTTACCAGCTAGCGGATGGTTGGCATCAACAATTACTTCGTCATCATTGACATCAGTAACAGTAACTAACATTACTTGGCCGCCAGCTTCTGACTGAAACTGCATACCAGGCTGAATATCGTCAACGCCTTGGAAGTTGTCACGTGGTACATGTTGTACTGCTTGTTCTTGATATTCGCCGTAGCCATCAGTAGGCTCAACAACAGCGTTTACTTTTTCGCCAGCAGATTTGCCTTCTAATTGCTGCTCAAGACCAGGAATGATGTTGCTGTGGCCATGTAAATAGGCAAGTGGTTGACCTTCTGGAGATTGGTCAAGGACGTTGCCTTCGTCGTCTTTTAGAATGTAGTTAAATTTGACGGCGGTGTCTTTTACGATAGTAGTCATAGATTATCCTAAATATATTTATATAAAAATTAAATACGGTTGTAATAAACCTAAAAAAGCCAATCAACCAGCTAAAAAGCCACGTCATCAGTTTATTATCGTCAGTTTATTCGAGTAACTTTAACAGTTAGCATCTTTAATTGAGATGGCAGTAATAACTTTCAAGGTAAATAGCATAAAAAAGCTTAATTAGTGCCAATTAGCTTTAATTTGGTTCAATTTTGACTCATATTGGATAAAAGTAGTCGGAATAACCATGATTTGAATAGGAATAGCGCTAAAATAAATATAGAAAATATCAAGTTAAATTCGATTTATTCCATAAAAAACGATGTCTATGCGCAGCTGATGCCACGTCCATTAAAAGCGCATGAAAAACTCATGATGAGTTATAACCCTTTAGCGCTTAGCAGTTGCGTTTTTAACGTAGGACTTTTAACATGACTATAAACATAATGATAAGTATTGACTATGACTGACCTTACTCGTTTTTCTGACAACCCTATAGAGAATTCAAATACTAAGACTACTGCCGCTATCAATTATCGGCTTGATTTTGCGCGCTTTCATGAGCATCTGGTTGATGTCTCGTTAACTTTTACGGCCAGTACAGATGCGCCGCAGCTTTGGCTACCGGCGTGGATTCCAGGCAGTTATTTGATGCGCGAATTTGCCCGCCATATTACTGCGGTGCATTATCAGCTAGACGACCAGCAGAGAGTAGATGAAAATAAAGCGTCTAGCCACGACCATCAGGCGACTCATCATCACACAAATAAGTATCGCGCCCAAAAGATCGATAAACACACCTGGCAGCTGCCACAAGTTGAGGCAGGGCAGACGCTAAGCGTGCATTATGAAGTCTACTGCTATGACTTGTCGGTACGTACTGCTTATGTTGATCAGCAGCGTTTATACGGTAACTTTACCTCGTTGGCATTAGCAGTTGAGGGGCAGGAGCAGTCGTCAGTACAAGTAAGTTTGCTAGTGCCAGCAGCGTTTCTAGGGGATAAAAAGGAAAGTGATATCACTTTGGCATGCGGCCTTGATGCCACTCATTTATACAGCGACAGTCAACATGCCTACGGGCTGCAAGCAGACAGTTATTACCAGCTACTTGACCATCCGTTTGAGATTGCTGTGCAAGATAAGTTTAGTTTTATCATTCACGATGAGCAGCACCAGACCTTAAGCCATCGTTTTTTTATTTCCGGTAAGCATAGCGCCAATATAGGACGACTACAGCAGGATATCACCCAAATTTGCCAAACTTATCTGAATTGGCTAGGAGACGCGCCGTTTAGCGATTATACCTTTATGACTTATGCCAGTGGTCAAGACTATGGTGGTCTTGAGCATATTAATTCTACCAGCTTAATCACTCCGCGTAGCGATTTACCACGTGCTGATGAGCCTGAGATGCCAGATGCTGCTTATCAACGTTTCCTAGGACTTTGTAGCCACGAATATTTTCATGCATGGTGGGTTAAAACGGTGCGTCCCGATGTCATGCTAGAGGTTGATTTGCGTAAAGAAGCCTTTACCCCGCTGCTGTGGGTATTTGAAGGTTTTACCTCTTATATTGATGACTTTATGTTGCAGGCATCTGGTGTGATTGATAAACCAAGCTATCTGACCTTATTAGCTGAGCAGATTAATCGCTATTATCAAACGCATGGCCGTGCGCACCAAAGTGTCGCTGAGTCGAGTTTTGATGCCTGGATTAAACTTTATCGTAGCGATGAAAATACCGGTAATGCTGGTATCAGTTATTACAATAAAGGCGCACTAGTAGCGCTGTGCTTGGATTTAACATTATTGCAAAAGAGCAAAGGCCGCTATCGCTTGTTCGATGTGGTCAAAGCGTTTTATGCCCAAGCCAAGCAGCAAGACAGTCAGCGTATTGGGATCAGTAGTGCCGATATGGGCACGGTCATTGGGCAGTTTATACCAAAAGCAGATTGGGAGGATTTTGAGTACCGCTATGTTAATGGCATAGAAGAATTACCGATTGAAAAGCTGTTAACCGCGAACGGTATTAATATTCATACTGATAACAAAGAAACTGCTGCTAAAAATATCCCTTGGGGCATGCGCTGTAGTGAAACGCCAGCCGGACTTAGTGTTAATCGGGTTCAACGCGGTAGCTTGGCTGCTAAAGCCGGTATTTCTGCCCACGATATCATTATCGCGCTTGATGGTATCAAAGCCAGTACCAAGCAGCTGGCTACTGTAAGCAGAGCCCAGCATGACATTAACTGTCATCTATTTCGTCGTGATGAGCTCATATCTGTCACAGTAGTACCTAAGATAAAAGAGGATAGCGCTGATAAAAAACAAGACAAGGAGAGTAAGTCATCTCCTTATAAGGTTAATTTAAGCTTAGCACGAATTAATAATCGAGTAGAAAATGAAGCGAGTACGGTGACTCCGGCATGGCAAACTTGGCTTGAAGGAATAACACGTTCTTAATATCAAACTCGCACCCTGAGCCTAGGACCAAACTGTAGAGAATAAATAATATTTTTTACAATCCTGTCAGCAGTAGACTAACATTAAACCCTTGCTAAACAATCTGTCTAACAAGGGTTTGATGTTAGTCGCTATTAAGCTTTTTTTTGTATAAACAATAGGGTGAATAATAATGACGGGTAACAACATTTAGGCAGCCGCTTTTTTAGCGTCAGCCTCTTCTTGTTTATCCTTTTCATCCTGAATAAGTTCATCATCGGTATCATAAATTGCAATCCAGTCTTGCATAAATTCAATCTCAGGTTGCTGAGCGTCGATAATTTCTTGTGCCAACTTGCGCATCTCTTTATCTTTACCATATTTCAGCTGCACCATGGCCATATCTACGGCGCCTACATGATGGGGTAGCATACCGCGAACAAACGCCATATCCGGTACTGGGTCTGCGATACCAAGCATCATCTCTCCATGCATTTCATCCATGCCGTCGGTATACGCTTGCTGCATAGCTTGGGTTTCAGGCTTGGGTTTTGGGGCATCAGGATGGCTAGCAAGCCACTTATTCATGGTATTAATCTCTAACTGCTGCGAGTCGATAACTTTTTGTGCCAGCTTACGCATGCTAGCGTCAGTGCCGTATCTTAGTTCAATACTAGCCATATCTATTGCACCGCGATGATGTCCGAGCATACTTTTAGCAAACGCCACATCTGGATCATTATAGTTCATACCAACCATCATTTCATCATGCATTCTAGTCATCGATTTGGTGTAATCTTTGAGAATATCCGTCATTTGTGGGTCATCACTATCCATCATCTCATCACCTGTCATATCATGACCAACATGAACATCTGTCCCTGTTTCTGTCTCAGGCACCGCAACTGGTGGCGGCATAACTTCTTTTATTGGTGTTGCATCGGTATCGTCAGTGGCAGGCTGACAAGCGCTAAGCGAGAGTGCTGCGGATACACTGGCGGCGAGAAGGGCAAAACGATAAGAGATGAGCATGATATATCCTTAACTTAAACGGGCTAAATAGTAGGTCAATAAAACCCATCACACGTACATAATAAGGTATTGAATTTTAACAGATAAATCTTACCCGTTCGAGTCCCAGCGTTTAAAACTTCGTAACGGTTTTGACGGCATACATTTAATGGTACTAGTATAGATATAGGCGTTCAGATCTAGAAGTTTCGATTTGAGCATTGACTGATTTGAATACTAAAATATAAAGCTACTAATCAGCAATACCCAACTGCCAGCAGCGTTCGGTATTGAGATGAATGCGTACAAATTCACCAACTCCCAGTGAACCCAGCTCGAACCCTGCAACCGACCAGCGAATCAAACGCAAACAAGGCAGACCGACATGCGCAGCCATACGCCGAACTTGGCGGTTTTTACCTTCATAAATAGTGAGAATCAGCCATGAGGTTGGTATATTTTTACGCTCACGAATAGGGGGATTGCGTTGCCATAATGCGATAGGTAAGTCTGACTCTGCAATCAGCACCGCAGTGGCTGGTAAGGTTTTGCCGTCTTTTAACATCACACCAGCCGCCAGTTCTGCTAATTGTGTCGGTGTTGCTAGCCCCTCAACTTGTACCAAATACGTCTTACCTTGTTTATGGTTATTTTGCTTAAAGTTATTGGTGTGTGGCGGTTGGGTAATCGCCTTATTTACTCGTCCATCATTGGTTAGAATCAATAAACCCTCAGAGGTCGCATCAAGCCGACCAGCAACGCGCAATGATTTATCAGTGAAGTAAGGAGCAAGCGTAGTATGGGCATTACCACCATCATCACGGAACTGGCTTTGTACGCCATAAGGTTTATTAAATAAGATGAGGCTTGAAGTCGACATAGCGGTGCTATTCCTAATGTAAAACATAAATAAAGTGATAGAGTCGCGCATGATAATGCAAATTAAAGCCTAATAGCAGCAAAAGAAACAAGATTAATAATCAATATTAGTCAAGTATAAGTGTATACTGAATGATAAATCAAACCCATTGTAAGATAGTGGTATTTACAAGATTGATACTTGTATATCGCTCATAGACGAGAAAAATTATCAGCTAAGTTCTTACTTTAGTACTATATAGAAGTTGGTTTTTGAAAGTTCCTACGCTTATTAAGATTAAAAAAAATAATCAACCATTGTTAAACTTTTGCAAAAAGCACTTATTGTTTGCGTCTATTCGTTTATATATTTTGATCATATGAGCCATTAATAGTAGGCGTTATATTATTTTTAGCACTATTAATTCTTTGTTAAAACGATTGACTACACCCTCGCCAAGCAGGCCACTCGACTTTACTTTTGCTGATAAAGTAAGGGTTTACAATGCTACAAGCATAAAAAGTAGCCAGTATAATAGAGTGACAAGCATGCTTGGGATATCAAACATACTACTAAGGAGTTTTATTCCATGTCCTATGATAAGGTTATCGTACCAAGAGACGGCGAAAAAGTAACCGTAAATGCTGATTTATCGTTTAATGTCCCTAATCATCCGATTATTCCATTCATCGAAGGTGATGGTATCGGCGTAGATATTACTCCTGTCATGATTAAAGTGGTTGATGCGGCAGTAGAAAAAGCTTATAAAGGCAAAAAATCAATCATTTGGATGGAAGTATATTGTGGCGAAAAAGCCTCTAACATCTATGATGGCGCCTTTATGCCAGAAGAGACCCTTGAAATTTTACGTGACTATGTGATCAGTATCAAAGGTCCATTGACCACGCCCGTTGGTGGCGGTATGCGTTCATTAAACGTCGCATTGCGTCAAGAGCTTGACCTCTATGTTTGTCAGCGTCCCGTACGTTGGTTCGAAGGCGTACCCAGCCCAGTGCATCATCCTGAACTAACGGATATGATTATCTTTCGTGAAAACTCTGAAGATATCTATGCGGGTATTGAGTGGAAAGCAGGTACTGACGACGCGATCAAAGTAATTGACTTCTTACAAAATGAGATGGGCGTAACCAAAATTCGTTTCCCAGAAAACTGTGGTATCGGTATTAAGCCGGTATCAAAAGAAGGGTCACAGCGTCTGGTACGTAAAGCCATTCAACATGCTATCGATAATGATTTACCCAGTGTGACTCTAGTTCATAAGGGTAACATCATGAAGTACACTGAAGGCGCGTTTAAAGACTGGGGCTATGAGCTTGCAACTGAGCGTTTCGGTGCCCAATTGCTAGACGGTGGTCCTTGGATGACCATGAAGAACCCAAAAACAGGTAATGAGATCGTCATTAAAGACGTGATCGCTGATGCGTTCTTACAGCAAATCTTGATGCGTCCTGCTGATTATTCAGTCATTGCTACTCTGAACCTAAACGGCGACTATATCTCTGACGCCCTAGCGGCAGAAGTTGGTGGTATTGGTATCGCACCAGGTGCTAACAAAGGCGGCGCAATCGCTGTTTATGAAGCGACTCATGGTACAGCGCCTAAGTATGCGGGCCAGAATAAAGTAAACCCAGGTTCGCTTATTTTGTCAGCTGAGATGATGTTGCGTGATATGGGCTGGACAGAAGCTGCCGACCTCATTATCGAAGGCATTCAAGGCGCTATCAAGAATAAAACAGTCACTTATGACTTTGAGCGTTTAATGCCGGATGCTATCCTATTAAGTACTTCTGAGTTTGGTAAAGCGGTGATTAAGCACATGGATGTCTAATCGCTTTATTTATTTTATACCCTTTATTAGTTAAGAAGCCATCTGCTAAAGTAGATGGCTTCTTTATGCGGTTTTAAAACGTCTTAACAACTGCAATGTAATAAAAAACACCCCAATAGTCTTAGACTGTTGAGGTGTTTTTTGTATGGGCTTAAACAGCTTTAAAATGCAAAGTCGATTAGGCCTAATTACTTAAGTACAATGGCTTAAGAAAAATTACAACGATGCAATCGCCTCATTAAATAAGGTGCTTGGACGCATCGCTTGTTCGAGCAACGCTTCATCGGCAAAGTAGTAGCCATTGACATCGACAGGTTTGCCTTGAACGTCATTGAGTTCTTTAACAATCGCGCCTTCATTGCTGGTTAGTTTTTCGGCAAGTGGTGTAAACTGCGCTTTTAGCTCCGCATCGTCACTTTGTGCCGCCAGCTCTTGAGCCCAGTACATGGCCAGATAGAAGTGACTACCACGGTTATCTATCTCACCGGTTTTACGTGAGGGACCTTTGTTATTTAATAACAGAGTTTCTGTGGCTTTATCAAGCGTATCCGCCAAGACTTGCGCTTTAGTATTATTGTCGTTGGTTGCCAAATGCTCTAAAGAAACCGTTAAGGCTAAAAACTCACCCAGCGAATCCCAACGTAAATGGTTTTCCTCTAACAACTGTTGAACGTGCTTTGGTGCAGAACCACCGGCGCCCGTTTCAAACAAACCGCCACCTTTCATTAGCGGTACTACTGACAACATTTTAGCACTCGTTCCTAATTCTAGAATGGGGAACAAGTCGGTTAAATAGTCTCTTAGGATATTACCGGTAACAGAGATAGTATCAAGACCACGAGCGACGCGCTCTAAGGTATAACGCATGGCGCGAACCTGTGACATGATTTCAATGTGCAGGCCTTCGGTGTCATGATCTTTTAGGTAGGTTCTCACTTTTTTGATCAGCTCATTTTCGTGTGGACGGTAAGAGTCTAACCAAAAAACTACAGGCATATTTGATTCGCGCCCGCGGCGTACAGCCAATTTAACCCAATCTTGAATCGGCTCATCTTTGACCTGACACATGCGCCAAATATCGCCCTTTTCAACACGCTGCTCAAGCAATACTTCACCGGTCTCAGCGTCAACAATTCGAGCCATACCCGCATCGCTGGCTTCGAAAGTTTTATCGTGTGAGCCATATTCTTCGGCTTGCTGCGCCATTAAGCCCACATTAGGGACGGTACCCATCGTGGTTGGGTCAAAATTACCATGCCATTTACAGAAGTTAATCATTTCTTGATAGATACGCGCAAAGGTAGATTCTGGCATGACCGCTTTACAGTCATACATTTTTCCATCAGCGCCCCACATTTTACCACCTGAGCGAATCATGGCGGGCATAGAAGCATCTACAATAATGTCACTGGGTGAATGGAAGTTGGTAATACCTTTTGAAGAATCAACCATCGCAAGACGGGGACGATGTACTTGGCATGCATGTAAGTCGCGTTCAATTTCTTCACGCTTACTGGTTGGCAGCTCTGCAATTTTTTCGTACAGACTTGCCATGCCGTTATTAACGTTAATACCTAACTCGTCAAAGAAAGCACCGTGCTTCTCGAAGGCATCTTTATAATATATTTTAACCGCATGCCCAAATACGATAGGGTGAGAAACCTTCATCATGGTTGCTTTTACGTGCAACGAAAATAAAATACCGGCTTCACGGCAATCTTCCATTTCACGCTCATAAAATTCACATAGCGCTTGTTTGCTCATGAACATTAGGTCTATGACTTCTTTGTCAAGCAAAGCAATCTCTGGCTTTAAGACTTTAACAGTGCCATCTTCAGCTAAGCGTTCCATACGTACGGTACGCGCTTTGTCTAGAGTGATAGATTGCTCACCAGCATAGAAGTCGCCACTGTGCATGTGCGATACGTGCGTCTGTGACCATTGCTTCCATTCACCCATAGAATGCGGATGTTTGCGCGCAAAATTCTTAACTGCTTTTGGGGCACGGCGATCTGAGTTACCTTCACGTAAAACAGGGTTAACCGAACTGCCTAAACTCTTACCGTAGCGCTGACGAATTTCTTTTTCTTCATCCGTTTTTGGATCATCTGGAAAATTAGGTATCGCGTAGCCTTTGCCCTGCAACTCTTTAATGCACGCTTTTAACTGGGGAATAGAGGCACTGACGTTAGGTAGTTTAATAATATTGGTGTCAGGTTCTTGCGTCAGTCTACCAAGCTCAGCTAGATTGTCGGGAACGCGTTGTTCTTCTCTTAAGTAATCGGAGAATTCAGCCAACACTCGTGCTGCAACGGAGATATCCGTGGTTTCAATAGAAATTCCTGCGGTGTGAGTAAACGCTTTAACGATAGGCAAGAATGATAGAGTCGCTAGCGCTGGGGCTTCGTCAGTTTTTGTATAAATAATTTTTGACATTGTAGTAGGGCATTCCTTTTGGTTGTCGTTGATAATAAGGCTTAAATATAATTCAATGATTCAATAGTTCTATACAGCCCTTATGCAATAATGGGCTATGCGGTTACGTTAATTATCTTATGGCCAATCTTTTATAAGCAGTTTCTTATAAGTAGGCTCTTGGAGAATTTTAAGCCTACTTAGAATTTTTCTCTCGTTAACTTTGGTTAACCTTCATTCAAAAGTCACGTTGACGATTTAATCTAAACTGCCTGAAAGTGAAGTGTTGACGACGCGTTTAGTTCATTCACTATAAATCCGATACGATGACAAACACGATGTCAATCTCGCATAATGAACCAAGTATACTCTTTGCGCTCGTATCGTGCGTATCTGAATTATATTAAACTATTAAGACCCATATTCTATCAGTCATCAGCGTAAATATCATCCTTTCCATAGCATCGCTGTTTTTTAAATATAAGTAATAGGTAGATAACCTCTAAGGTTATTTTAAAAAATAAAACAACCCGTCAGTCACCTATATTCGTGTAGGAGGCTTTCTTTAAAGAGTGTTACTACACTTGATAAGGCCTATAAGCGTCTAATTTTCCTTACTCTATGCTATGAGCAACCTTCAGTGAGCCTAATGGCAGCTGGAATACCAATCTCTATCGTTTCTACATTACCTTGTAGCTGTGCAAGTTGACTGGGTGTCCATTTATCTAACTCAATATCTGTATCACTAGCAGTATTAATAACTTTTTTGCCGTTTACTATATTGTATTTAATTTGCAGAGGCAGATCGTTCACTGTGCTCACTTGATTGGTGCTATTGGTAGTAGCGCGCTCGTCTGTAATATCATGAATGAGATGGTAGTAGTTACCTGATTGATCATATTTATCGACTTCATAAACCAAATTGTTATTATGAGTCGTCATGACTTCATCAACTGAATCACCTACACTAATGTCTACATAAAATAACGTTGTGGGATCCTGAATGACTATTGACGCTACCTTATCATCTATAATTTGATATAACACCGAGGCACGTTCTCCATACTCTCTATCAATATAGCTTAGTTTTGGATTACTCACGTAATAGCATTGCTCATTATAATTGTCTCCCCTAGACAGTCCCCGATTCGCCAAAATTTTAGGGGTTATAATCTGTCCAAAGCTAAGTTCTGCATAGCCTAAAGGACTAACAGCTTGCTGATTGGTTGTCGTTAATGGCTCACTGTTGGCCTCAGTAGTGGCAGTTTCGACTGCTACCGTATCAATTGGTACGGTAGCACTCTCAGCAACAGCGTTGCCTGAGTGCTCGGTTTGTGCTGGTGCAGTATTATCAGCTGTCTTATTTTGAGAGTCGCAGCCTGTTAGCAGTAATATACTGCTGATAATAACAGTAGACCCTAATGCTGATTTGATGGTCGAAAAAGCGAGTGTATGATGAAAAGGTAGCATAGCAGTGCTCCTAAATTTAATAAGTCTATCATCAAGATATACAGTAATGACGATTAAGACTAATAAGTGTTTGATATACGGTTAACCAACAGCTAAATGTGCCTGGTTATAAATTAAAAATATAGATGATTTTTGCAAATTGTGACAGCAACCTATTAAAAATTTGCTAGGCTAGATTACCAATAAAAATATCACGATAACGAGTAATATGAGTATGAGTTTACAGTATGCTTTAGTTAGCGATATGAGCTGGCAGAAACGCGCCGAGTGGCAGACCCCTGATACCCCTTTTATGTCGTTTGCCTTTTGGCAAGCATTGAGTGACACTGGTGCCATTGGCGAGCGGGCAGGCTGGTTGCCTATTTTCGTATTGGTTTACCGCCAAAACGAGGTAGATACCGAGATGCAGCCGATTGCGGTGATGCCTGTGTTCGTAAAAGGCCATCACCAAGGTGAGTTTGTTTTTGATCATTCGTGGGCAGAAGCTTATGCACGCTATGGCATTGATTATTATCCACGGCTGGTGACTAGCTCGCCTTATACGCCGATTACGGGTCAACGTTTGTGGCTGACAGTTGGTGAACAACTGAGTGCTGAGATTATTAATACAGCCATAGCTGGGGTAGACGATATTGCCCAGCAAGTAGGCGCATCAAGCTGGCACGCACTGTTTGTTACGCCTGAATTAGCAAACCTTACAGCATCTATAGCTGATGACATAGATAAAGCTATTGAAAACAGCATGGTTGAATTGAGTAGTGATAATACAGCCAGTCATAATAGCGCTTTACTCATTTTAGAGCGTCAAGGCTGTCAATTTTTATGGCAAAATAAAAACCTAGCTGAGGGTGGGCAACCTTTTGCAGACTTTGATGATTTCTTAATGACCTTAAAGGCGAAGAAGCGTAAAACCATTCGTGCAGAGCGTAGAAAAGTTGCTATGCAAGGTATTCACTGCCAGCGCAAGTGTGGTGACGATATTACTGAGGCGGATTGGAAAGCATTTTATCATTGTTATGTGATGACTTATGCAGTACGTGGGCAACAGCCTTATTTGAGCATAGATTTCTTTATGGCATTGGCAAAAAGTATGCCTGAGCATTTGATGTTAGCACAAGCACTTGATAGTAGCGGTGAGATTATCGCCAGCAGTTTGTTCTTATATGATGTTCCTAACCAGCCTGAACCTGCTAAGGATTTACCAACGACCACACTATACGGTCGTTATTGGGGCGCGCTTGGTGAGTACGACAGTTTGCATTTTGAGCTGTGCTATTATCAAGGGCTTGAGTTTGCTATTGAGCAAGGGTTGACTTATTTTGATCCGGGTACCCAAGGGGAACATAAGCTAATTCGTGGTTTCATTCCGACTAAGACTCACTCGTTACACCGTATTTATGATCCACGCTTTGTACCGGCGATTGCTAATTTCTGTAGCGAAGATCGTATGCGTATGGCGCAATATCGTCAGCAAGCCCATGAAGCTTTGCCATTTAACGTGGATAATATGCCTGAGTTTTTGTCATAAATCTTTAACCTTAGTTTTTAATTTATAGCCGTTTACTATGTCCAATAGCTATTTTCCTCATTCAACCAATATATTACCGCCGGCTGAGCTGATACCATGGCTCAATACTGAAGGTTCTTTGACAGCAGTGTTAGAAACAAAAGCGAGGCAACCGCTACGAGTACAACGTAGTTTTGAGGGTTATCGGGTGCTGTCGTTGACTCAAAAGCGGCAATTAGGGTTACAAGGATCGGCACTTAATCGTCCAATGCTAGCATGGGTGCGAGAAGCACAATTATATGGAAACGATAAGCTACCGTGGGTATGGGCGCAAAGTATTTTTCCTCTACCCAGTTTGCAAGGACGCGCAAGGCGTCTACAGCAGTTAAAAGGTACGCCTATTGGCTATGTGCTGTTTAAGCGTCGCCGTACTCTGCCTAATAAGCGTTTTATTTGCCATACGGCCAAGGGTTGGCAACGACAAACGCGTTATGATTGGTATGGGCGCACGTTATTAATCAGTGAGACATTTTTGCCACAATTCTGTCAAAAAATGTTGGACACCTAAATATTTCATCAATAAACTAAAGTAGTTGACCAATTAGTCAGGTGTTTTATGGTGCTTTCTTATCGCTAGATTTTTGGTTAATAACTTCCATATAAATTGACAGTTGCTAGTCGTATTTTATATCTATAAGCTACTGATTCATATGTATTTATATAGAAAAAATATCCCCATGTATCCTACTCAAGATAAGGTGAGATTTTTTGCGCTCGTAACATAAAGTTTCATGGTACACTTGTTTTGCAGCAAATTTAAGATACAGGAAGGCATCAAAATTATTGCTGAGTACGATAAGCCGATTATAGGCTGACCCCTTTTAATAGTTTTATTCTAATAGCTTTATGCTAATAAACTCCTTCTAATAAAAGTCACCTCACTCTATAGGACATGAATATGTTTAAAGATATATCTATCAAAGAATATGATCCCGTACTTGCTGAAGCCATGGCCGCTGAAAGCGTTCGTCAAGAAAACCATATTGAACTTATTGCTTCAGAAAACTATTGCTCGCAAGCGGTAATGGAAGCCCAAGGTACTGATTTAACCAATAAATATGCAGAAGGCTATCCAGGCAAGCGTTATTATGGTGGTTGTGAGCATGTAGACGTGGTTGAGCAATTGGCTATCGACCGTGCAAAAGAATTGTTTGGCGCAGAATATGTAAATGTTCAGCCGCACTCAGGTAGCCAAGCCAACTCAGCCGTATTCTTGGCACTTCTTGATGCCAATGACACCATTCTCGGCATGAGCCTTGATGCGGGTGGTCACTTGACTCATGGCGCGCACATTAACTTTTCAGGTATCAACTACAACGCCGTACAGTATGGCTTAGTTGAAGAAACGGGTCTTATTGATTATGACCAAGTTGATAGCTTAGCGCGTGAGCACAAGCCTAAAATGATTATTGCTGGTTTTTCAGCGTATTCACAAGTGGTTGATTGGCAGCGTTTTCGTGATATCGCTGATGAAATTGGTGCGTACTTACTGGTAGATATGGCGCACGTTGCTGGTCTTGCTGCCGCTGGCGTTTATCCAAACCCAGTACCGTTCGCGGACGTAGTAACGACTACCACGCATAAAACACTACGCGGCCCACGCTCAGGTATGATTCTTTCTCGTGATGAAAAACTGGCGAAAAAATTAAACTCAGCGGTATTTCCAGGCAACCAAGGTGGCCCGTTGATGCACGTGATCGCTGCCAAAGCGGTTTGTTTTAAAGAAGCTTTAGAAGATAACTTTAAGACTTATCAGCAGCAAGTGGTTAAAAATGCCCAAGCAATGGCCGCTGTCATTCAAGAACGTGGTTATGAAATCATCTCTGGCGGTACTGAAAACCACCTAATGCTTATCAGCTTGGTCAAGCAAGAGTTGACGGGTAAAGAGGCGGACAAATGGTTGGGTGATGCGCATATTACTGTTAACAAAAACGCTGTGCCAAATGATCCAAAATCACCGTTTGTGACCTCTGGTATCCGTATCGGTACGCCAGCAGTAACGACTCGCGGCTTTGATGAAGCTGACGTCAAAGAATTGGCTAATTGGATGTGTGATGTCATCGACAGTCGCGGTGATGAGCAAGTGATTGCTGATACTCGCAAAAAAGTTGAAGCACTTTGTGCGAAAAAACCTGTTTATGCTAAAAATCAGAAAGCAGCTGTTTAATAAGCTAGAAATTAGTCTTTATAAGATTTAGTCAAACTGAAAAAAACCGCTTAGCTTATGCTAGGCGGTTTTTTATTCTCTTAATTCAGAGTGGTTTGATGTTATCAGCTTACATAAATGGTAATTTAGTGAATATCTGCAACACGGTCGCGTTGACGATATCGACAAAGAAGGCACCAACCATAGGTACAATCAAAAATGCTTTATGCGATGGCACGTAGCGATCCGTTACTGCCTGCATATTGGCAATAGCAGTTGGGGTTGCTCCCATACCAAAACCGCAATGTCCTGCTGACAAAACAGCGGCATCATAGTTCTTGCCCATCACCCTAAAGGTTACAAAGTAAACATACACAATCATAACCAAAGTCTGCACCAGCAAAATAATCAATACCGGGCCTGCTAATTCAGTCAATTCCCATAATTTTAATGACAACAACGCCATTGCTAAAAATAGACTCAGAGAGGCATTACCAATCACATCAATAGCACGGTCAAACATGTCAAAATTAAAAGTCATGGTCAACGAGTTACGAATAATCACACCGCCTGCTAGTGCCCAGACGAAAGTTGGTAATTCGAATGCAGTGCCTTCTGCAACTAGGGTCATTATATCTGCAAAAGCCAAAGCAGCAGCAAATAGCGCTAAGGTCTCAATAGTGGAAGATGCAGTAATGAGGCGAATATTATCCGGTTTTTCAAACATTTCTCTATTGCTACGCACCTCATCTTCATTATGTTTGGTGCTGTATAATGACTGTTCACTGGCGAGTTTTTCAACCTTACTCGGGTTTGGATTAACGGGTGTGGGTTCTAACCCCAATCTTTGAATCAATCTGCGCGCTACAGGACCACCAACGATACCGCCTGCTACCAACCCATAAGTTGCAACAGCGATACCCAGCGTTGTCGCTCCAACAACCCCGTATTGCTCTTCTAATACCACGCCCCATGCCCCAGCTGTGCCGTGTCCACCGGTGAGAGCAATAGAACCCGTTACTAAACCGAGCAGAGGATCAAGGCCAAGGGCGCTCGCCATTGCCACGCCAACGACATCTTGCAAGACAATAAAGACGGACACAACGATGGTGAAAATTAATAAAGGCGTACCACCTGCTTTAAGTCTGCCAAAATCAGCACTGAGTCCAATAGACGCAAAAAACATCAGCATGGTTGCCGTTTGTAATCCTTGATGAAAGTTAAAGCTATATCCCCAAACCAAATTAAGGATATAAACCATAATCGCAGCAATCAAACCACCCGCGATTGGCTCTGGAATATTAAAGTCCTCTAAGAACTTAATTCTCTTAACCAAAAAGCGTCCAAGCAAAAGCACTAAGGTTGCTAATATCAGCGTGTAATAGCCATTTAACGTTACTTCCATAAGTTGATCCTTTCTATAAACATAAATTAACCTGAATTCGGGATAAAGTTAGCCTTATCCCGAATTCAGGTTTTTGTAGTAAGTAGCTGAAATAAATCATTTATCTCTACCCGACGCCACAATCCATAACTGCGGCTTACCGAAATTTTATAGGCATTCTCAATTATACTTTAAAGAGATTCAAACCTTCATTAATTATGTTTCAACATCGGCTAAGTAAAGCTGTCAATGAGTAATAGCGCTATCTGGTAAGTAATTCCTAGCACTGTCCCAATTAAGCGCAAAAAAGCTTGGAAAACCACATTTTTTGCCAAAGCAGTAAAGACAATTTTTTATCAAATACATCATCAATATGGATATTGACTGCCTACTCAGGGACAGCGCTGCTGTATTCAGTATATTAAATTAAATGGCTTGGCTCATTTTAGCGTCGTATTTAATTTGGTGGCGCTATTGTAATGATCAGTGGTTAAAAAATATACAGTAGGGAGATTATCGCCTGTAACAACATGTTCTGTTCCCTGATTAGACGCTACAAATTAAGCATAAAAAAACGCCAGCACGAATACTGGCGTTTTGGATACTCTAATATAGCTACTTAACATTATTACTGATGCTTACAACAGCTCATTAAGCACGAGTTTCGCCATGACCATAGACAATCCATTTTTGTGAGGTCAGACCTTCAAGTCCAACTGGGCCACGGGCATGGATTTTGTCTGTTGAGATACCAATCTCAGCACCCAGTCCGTATTCAAAGCCATCTGCAAAACGGCTCGAGGCATTAATCATCACGCTTGCCGAATCCACTTCACGAATAAAGCGTTGCGATTTACTGTAATTATCGGTGATGATGACGTCGGTATGCTGACTGCCATGAGTATTGATATGCTCAATCGCTTCATCAATCCCTGCTACAACCTTGACGGCCAGTATCGGTGCTAAATATTCGGTATCCCAGTCCTCGCTAGTCGCGGCTGACAGATGACCTTTAAGCTTGGCATTGTCTTTCAAAATCGCTTGCGACTTATCATCGAGACGCAGTTGCATGGCATCATCAGCTTTGATGATAGCTTCGGCAATTTGAGGTAATAAGTCATCAGCGACTGCCTCATCAACCAATAAGGTTTCCATGGTATTACAAGTGCCATAACGATGGGTCTTGGCATTGACGCTTACTTCAATTGCAATCTTGGGCTCGGCATCGCGATCAATAAAGGTATGACAGTTGCCATCTAGATGCTTAATTACTGGTACTTTTGCATCACGGCTAATACGTGCAATCAAGCCTTTACCGCCACGTGGCACGATCACATCGACATATTCGGTCATAGTAATCAATTCGCCTACCGCAGCGCGATCAGTAGTTTGCAGCACTTGTACGCTATGTTCAGGCAATCCGGCCTTTTTTAGACCGCGATGGATACATTTAGCAATCGCTTGATTAGATTCAAACGCTTCAGAACCGCCGCGCAAAATAATCGCATTACCTGATTTGAGTGCCAGTGATGCCGCCTCTAAGGTCACGTTAGGACGCGATTCATAAATCATACCAACCACACCCAGTGGCACACGCATTTTACCCAAATGGATTCCTGACGGCTGAAAAGTCATATCAGTAACTTCGCCAATCGGATCAGGGAGGGTTGAGACATCCTTAAGACCTTGTAGCATGCCATCAAAGCGTTCGTCATTCAGCTCTAAACGGTCGAGTAGGGCGGCATCAAGGTCATTCTTTTTGCCGTTATCCATATCAATCTTATTAGCCGCTAAGATATCTTGTTTGGCATTGACCAATTCATCATGAATAGCCATGAGTGCGGCATTTTTATTACCAGTATTGGCAGCGGCAAGAGCACGAGAAGCAGCGCGTGCTTGTTGACCGACTTCTTGCATGTAAGCAGTAATATCTGTGGTATCTGATGGACTCATAGATCATTTTCCTTATGTCTGTAAATTGGCTATAAAGGTTTATATCTGATTTTTATAAAAATAGTTTAAATAAGATAAAGTGGATTAAAAGCGCTGAAAATCTACTAATTATCCTTAATAATCAATAAAAATAGGGTTTTTATCGTTTTTATAGCGTTCTGCTATTTAACATAGAGGAGATTAGAGCGATAGTAAAGATGAATTTGTGAACAGCACCTGTGTATAGAGCAGTGCCTAATGCTGCTCTATCTACTTTTTTAGCCGTTTTCAATGACAGCTAGTGATTATTTTATAACGTGAACTTTATAGCATGACAGATTTATAGTTACGTATTTTTAACACAACTCTGCTGTAATTACTAAGGTGGCTAGGTTTAATTGTCAGTATAGTGAAATACTAAATAGTTAAATACTGATCAATGTTACATGGACTACGTTTTATTCATTAATGTTTTATTTATTAACGTCTTACTTATCAGTATCGCTTGCAAGGCTATTACTGCTGACCAGAGAATGGAGAGTCGAGATGACTACTATCAATAGAGAAACAAAGACAATCACCCAATCATCAATGTCCAGAAAATGGTTATACATGTCGTTAGCAGCTGCTGCGTTAACACTCAGTGCTTGCGCAGATAAAGGCGCGGCCACTACTGAAGAGGATCCTAGTGTCGACGCACAATCTACGGTTGAGCAACAAGCAACTGGGGTGGCAAGTGCAGATACTTCTAATAAGCCTATGTCCAATGATGATATGGCTAATGAGCCCATGGCTAGTGATGATATAGGTATTGCCACTGCTGATGAAGGCGTCGCTATTGATGATTCTGAGGTATTAGATGGTAGCGAAACAGAAGAGCACGTCTCGACTTATTAGCTTTATTAGATAAAATGCTGCTAGGGTTATGCCAGTGGTAAAAAGGCGCTCAGACATGCAACCGCAGTTTGAGCGCCTTTTTATATAAAAGATAAGTAGAAAGAAAGGTAGAAAATTTGCCTTTTTATGTTATTTTAGGCGACAATGTTGGGACGATTGGTTTATAAGTCGCACGCTCATCATCGGTCTTGTTATCGGGACTTAATGTCGGTACTTATTATCACTATTTGCTATTGGTACCTAATGAGCGAATTTGTTCATGACCTATCCAAGATTGACTACAGTTATAAGCGTCCTGATAAAAATTTTTTAAGCCATTATTTCTATATTGTTTGCCGCACTCTTTTTATTCATATTTATTGGAAGTCTCTTAAAACATGCTTGATACTGACAAAAAACCGACTCGCCCTATCGCCTTAGATCTCCAAGACGTTCATAAAAGCTTCGGCTCATTGGCAGTGCTAAAAGGCGTGTCACTCACTGCCTATGATGGTGATGTGATCTCTATCTTAGGTTCTTCTGGCTCTGGTAAATCCACTTTATTACGCTGTATTAACCTGCTTGAAAAGCCAACCCAAGGTAGTATCAGTATTGGTAATGAACAGCTGATACTAAAGCCTAATAAGTCCGGTGAGATGCAAGCAGCAGATATCAAGCAGTTAGAGAGCTTGCGCGCGCGCGTGGGCTTCGTGTTCCAAAACTTTAACTTATGGCCGCATAAGACAATTTTGCAAAATATCATTGAAGGGCCAACCCAAGTTTTAAAAATCAAAAAAGATCAGGCTATTAGTGATGCTGAAAAGTTGCTTGATAAGGTCGGTCTGCTCGATAAAAGAGACGCCTATCCGGCGAACCTATCAGGTGGTCAGCGTCAGCGCGTGGCGATTGCACGGGCGCTTGCGATGCAGCCCCAAGTATTATTGTTCGATGAACCTACCTCCGCCCTTGATCCTGAGCTGGTCAATGAAGTACTGGCGGTAATGCGTGAGCTGGCAGAAGAAGGGCGGACAATGTTGATCGTTACCCATGAGATGCGCTTTGCTCGCGAAGTATCAAGCCAAGTGGTGTTCTTACATCAAGGTGTTATTGAAGAGATGGGCACGCCTGAGCAAGTATTTGATAACCCAAAATCAGCCCGAGTGAGAGACTTTATGGCCGCCCATCACCAAAACTAGCTGAAAATAATCAATCAGGCACTATTAAGCCCATGTTTGAATCATTCAAATAAACCAGCTGCTGAAACCAACTTTAACCGTTAGCTTTTATCCTATACTGCAACAAGCCAGCTGATCGTTTATCACCCAATAATAACAGTCAATACGTAAAACGTTTGTTTTTGATAATTGAGTCAGGTATTATCGATTGGTTCATAACTTGTCGTTACTCATCCGTACTTGTGACTGTATTATCCGTACTTGTGACTATATTTCTATCTGGTTTTATTATCTGGCAAGGACGTCAGAGGATAAAAATACCAGAACCTCTATCAGAATCCTCTATCAGAATTTAAGGAACATATGATGTCGAATTCTCGCCTATTGTGGTCATCGATGACCTTCTCAGTAGCACTGGCGCTTAGTGCTTGTAGCCCGTCTACTCAAGATGCCACCGACGCGCAAGCTTCTAACTCAAATGCTGCCGGCAAGACCATTCGTATCGCTACCGAAGGCGCTTATCCTCCTTTTAACTATACCAACGCTGATGGCAGTCTAGCGGGCTATGATATTGATGTTGCTAACGCCTTATGCGCGCAAATGCAGGTTAAATGTGAAATCGTTGCTCAAGATTGGGACGGCATTATTCCTGGATTATTGGCACAAAAATATGATGCCGTTGTTGCGGGAATGTCTATAACGCCCGAGCGCCAAGAAAAGGTTGACTTCACTGAGCCCTATTTTGCCAATACGATGGTATGGCTGACTGATCCTAAAAGCGACTTTGATCCTACGGCGCTAAAAAACCTGACTTTAGGGGGACAACGCTCAACCACGCCTGGTGCCTATCTACAAGATAATTATGAAGGTAAAGACGGCAACACTGTTCAGTTATATGATAATTACGACAATGCTTATCTAGATCTAAAATCTGGTCGTAGTGATGCGGTTTTGGCTGAAAAAGTGTCTGCCAAATCATGGTTAAAAGACAATCCTGATGGCTTCGGTATTGTTGGTGATGAGATTGACAATAATGACAATATTGCCATTGCTGTCCGCAAAGGTGACCCACTCAAAAACGACTTCGACAAGGCACTAAGCGAAATCCGTAGTAACGGTGAGCTTGCGCGTCTTGAACAGGCAAACTTTGGTCAATAAATATGGGTTAATGAACGGCGGTCATTACACTGCTGGTCGATACGTTAAGGAATAGAAAATGACATTATCAATAACATCGTCAATGAATACTAAAGCCTTATGGCTAGCACCGCTTAGCGCTGCCATACTTATGCTGGCTGGTTGTAATAATAGCTCAACCCCAGAAGATAGCGCCGCTACCGATACGGCAACTGATGCCGCACCAATGACTATAAAAATTGCCACCGAATCAAGCTATAAGCCTTTTAGTTATACGGATGCTGATGGCAAGCTTATTGGTTATGAGATTGAGTTGGTTGAAGCCTTGTGTGCCCAAATGAAAGCGAACTGTGACATCATCTCCCAAGATTGGGATGGTTTGATTCCGGGACTAAACGCCCAAAAATTTGATGCCATTATGGCCGGTATCTCAATCACTCCTGAGCGTCAAGAAGTATTGGAATTCTCTGATCCTTACTTTTATAGCAGTATTATCTTAATCGCTAAAAAAGGCGATGACTTCAGTATTGATGCCCTAAAAGGTCAGCCTATTGCTTCACAGCGCGCAACCGTTGCTTCACAGTACTTGCAGGACGAACATCCAGAAGCTGATATCAAGCTTTATGATACTCAAGATAATGCCTACTTGGATCTGACTTCAGGCCGCACACGCGCTATGATGTCAGATAAAGTGACCGGTATTGATTGGTTAAAAACAGCAGCTGGTCAAGACTACGAAGTTAAAGGACAAGAGATCAGTACTAATGATGATGCGATGGGTATTGGTTTTCGTAAAGGCGATCCTTTAGTTGCCAAATTTAATAAAGCCTTGGCTGAGATAAGAGACAACGGCACCTATGATCAAATTACGGGAAGCTACTTTGGTACCAGCACAACCGCTGCCGCTCAAAAAGCAGTTGCAACAGGTAGCGTAAAAGACGTCATGGTCATTAACGGCGGCAATACTGACGTTGATACTAATGCATCAATTGCTAAAAAAGAGCAAGTAGAAGCAGCAACTAACTAATAAGGCTTATCAAGTAGTCAATTAATTAAGGTTTGTATGATGTTTAATTCTGTGTGATGTTAGATAAAGTCCATTGGTATTAAATGAGTAGGCCTTAGACATTTATTTAGGAAGGGAATCAAGGATGACTATAAGCAGCACTTCCATCCCAGCTATAGCGGCTACTCAATCAATCATTAAGACCGCCAGTATGCGTCGTCTGTCGAAGTCGCTGCTTGCGATAACGGCTATCGCAGCGCTAGTAGGCTGTAGCAACAGTCAAGATAATGCTACTGATACCAGTGCAGAGACTGGCACTGATGCTGCCGCGACCACGGGTGGGGTGCTGCGTATCGGTACCGAAGGGGCTTACGCGCCCTTTAACTATACCAATGCCGATGGCACCCTTGGCGGCTTCGATATTGATATCGCTAATGCGATATGTGCGGATATGCAAGTCACTTGTGAGATAATCGCGCAAGACTGGGATGGCATCATTCCTGGTCTCAAAGCTGGCAAGTACGATGCGATTGTGGCAGCTATGTCAGTGACCCCAGAGCGCGCGCAGCAAGTGAGCTTTACCGAACCATATTTTAGTAACAGTCTGGTGTTTTTAGCCAAACAAGACAGCAGTTTTGATCCTAGTAATAGTAGCGATATCAATGCGCATTCTATTGCCGCTCAGCGCTCAACGATATCTTCACAGTGGTTTGAGAAAACTTATCCAAAAGCAGAAATGAAACTATATGATACTTTGAGCAATGCGTTTTTGGATTTAGGCTCAGGTCGCGTTGATGCTATGGTCTCTGATAAATTGCCTGCCATACAATGGCTCAACTCACCGTCAGGCAGTGATTATGTCCTTAAAGGTGATGAGATAGATATTAATGATAACTTTGCAATCGCTGTTCGTCCTGGTGATAACTTGCAGGCGAAAATCAATCAATCATTAGCCAATATAAAGGCCAATGGTACTTATGATGATATCAATCAAAAATACTTTGCAGTCCCAGCAGTAGCCAATACAATAGCAGATACGGTCACTAACTAGCTCGTTATTAAATAGCTGTTATTAAATAGCCAGCGTTATCGTAATTCTCCAAAGGATATTGCCATGCAGGTGATGTCCTTTTTGTTTTTTTTGTAAAGATTGACTAGGTAATTTGGACAAACTTGCCCTATTTGTATCGTTTTTAGCATGATTAAGGTCTATTTGGGAGCAGCTTTTGCATGCGAGCAGTAACATAGCGCATCTTGAATATGATAAAATCACGGGTCATTTTTATCGAGTCAATTGGCTATACCTTAATACGGTTCTCATACGTGAGGGCAATACGCTGCGCTACAGTAGGCAGCAGAAGGCTATGAGTAATGGTTGAATACTGACTAGGTACTGATTCTTGAAACTAATATTTTACTAACTTGCTTTTATTAACTTGCTAGGACGCGTTCAACACGCTCCAACATAAAGAGACTGAGTGGACAACTGTGTTTGATTTACAAGGATTTGGCGCGCTACTACTAAGCGGCGCCACCGTCACCATTAAGCTTGCTATGACCAGCCTAATTATAGGTATGGCTTTAGGGCTGCTTGGTGCCACTGCCAAGCTGTCTAATGTCTGGCTGCTACGTAAGCTTGCCACCTTATATACGGCGACGATGCGCGGTATTCCTGAACTGCTACTGGTATTGTTCATTTATTATGGCGGTTCTATCCTGTTGATGAGTGTCCTCAAAAAGTTCGGCTATAACAACTACGTCGAGATTAGTGCTTTTTGGGGCGGGGTAATGGCGTTGTCCATTGCCTTCGGTGCCTATGCGACCGAAATCTTTCGGATGTCAATTCAAGAGATACCTTTAGGGCAGAGTGAAGCGGCCCAAGCAATTGGTATGAGTCCACTACAGACTTTTTATCGCATTACTTTACCGCAAGTATGGCAAATTGCCTTACCGGGTCTAGGTAACTTATTCTTAGTGCTGCTCAAGGATACCGCCTTAGTATCAGTCATTGGACTTAAAGACATTATGTATCAGTCATCGCGCGCCGCGCAGTCGACTCAGCAGCCGTTTACCTTTTATATGGCAGCGGCGATTATTTATTTGGGGCTAACGATGCTGATCACCGGCTTTATGATGTGGCTTGAATGGCGTGCCAATCCAGCGGCGCGCTATGCTAAAAAGCTTAGCCGTCAATCAACCAACCGTCAATCGACCCTAGGGTAGAGGAGAGTCACTCATGGATTGGAATTGGCAGGTTATTTTTGATCATATACCAGACTTACTAGGCGGTGCCGTATTGACCGTACAGCTGGTAATCATCTCCGGTATTATTGGACTGTTTTTTGGCTTGATTTTAGCGCAACTGCGCTTGTCCAAAAGCTGGGTAGTACAGATATTACCCTTTCTCTATATTTTCTTTTTCCGTGGCACGCCGCTATTGGTACAGATATTCTTAATTGATTACGGACTTGGGCAATTTGAAGCAGTACGCAACTCTTTCTTATGGGAGCCAGTACTCAGTCAAGCTTACTGGTGTGCCATCATTGCTTTTACCATGAACACCAGCGCTTATTTAGCAGAAATTATCCGTGGCGCTATTCAGACCATTCCAATTGGTGAACTTGAGGCTGCTGATGCTATTGGCATGTCAAAATGGCAGAAACTGACGCGAATTACTTTACCCAGAGCCTTTGGTATTGTAATACCCGCTTATAGTAATGAAGTTATCTTTATGCTCAAAGGCAGTGCACTAGCCTCAACTATCGCTTTGATGGACATTACCGGTGTGGCACGTACCATTAGCGCGCGGACTTATACCTTGATGGAGCTATTCTTCGCGGCTGGTATTGTTTATTTGCTGTTGTCGTGGGTTATCTTGTTCAGCTTTAGACTGTTTGAGAAAAAAATGAATCGCTATATGACTTATGTGCCGCCAGATGTGACCACCCATACTATTACCTAGCTCCCTATCATTAAATATCGCTGTATTCATTAACCATACTAATAAATTTTACTATGAGAGTTTACTATGAGCCAATCGCCGCATATATCTTTAATTAATGCCATGGTTGCTAGCGTCAATGAAGATGAAAGCGATACCAGTTCTAATCGTATTAAGCGCGCGTCTATTGGTAAAGTGGTTTGCGTCGGACGCAACTATGCGGCGCATGCTCATGAATTGGGCAATGACATACCAACTTCGCCGATATTATTTATGAAACCCACATCCTCTGTGGTTTCTGTTCGTAATAATATAGTGCGCCCAGATTCGCAGGTTTATGGTGATACACATTATGAGGCGGAGCTTTGTATTCAGCTATCAGCTGATTTGAGTGCGGCAACTGTTGAGCAGGCAAAGCAAGCGATTGGTGGTGTGACTTTAGGGTTAGATTTAACCCTACGCGACTTGCAAAGTCAGCTGAAAGATAAAGGTCAACCATGGGAGCGTGCTAAATGTTTTGATGGCGCTTGTGTACTTGCCGATTGGATTGACCCGCAAGCATTTGGTGACTTGAGTACAGTCAGCTATCAGCTCTATATCAATAATGAGCTTAAACAAGATGGTGATACTGCTTTAATGTTATTTCCAGTATACGAGTTACTGGCTGAAATTAGCCATGCTTTTAGCCTACAAGCAGGTGATGTCATCATGACGGGTACACCAAGTGGCGTTGGCCTATTGCAAGCGGGTGATGAGCTCAAACTGGTATTAGGGGCGCATGAGTGGCAGACGCCCGTTCTATAGATTTTGCTTGGCTATTGTTATGATAAAAACGGGTTATGCATTCGCTAACCCAGTCTACAAACTTGTTATGTATCGTAGGTTGTGGCTCCAGATTAGCAGTTTTTTGTATAATAAAAGATGAGAACACCCACACTCGCTAAAAATATTCTAATAAAACCAGTCACTTCAAAACCCTACCAACATCCCTGATAACAAGCATAGCTGTAAGTCAAATCACCCCCTTCTGTTTATCTCATTTACAGGATAGTATATAAAGCTATCCTTACCGCTGAAACTATCAAATATATGTCCAGTCCAAAATCATCCGATGCCAGCCATGATAGCTCTACCAGTGAGAGCCACACTCAGCGTGAATTTAATACTCATTCTAACTCCAGTTCTGATTCCAGTTCTGATGTTGGCGCGCAATTTCAGAGTGAGGTGTATGAACAATTGGCTCAGCTTGAAACTATTTATGTGGATGAAACAGCTGGCTTAATGGCGGGTGACAACGACGACTCGATTCTCGATAAGCCTATTTCTTTGGTTGATTTCTTTGAAGGGCTAGCTCAGCTTGCAACGATGGGTGTGGTTGAAGTCACAGATATTGTAGAAGCCATTCACCGTGAGATTATTTTACGGCCATTAGGGCGTTTTAATGACAGCAACCGAACTAAATGGCAACGCGGTATCACCGGACGAATCTATGGCACGGTACGCTATATGACGTCGCTGGTAGGCAACAATCTAACATCAGGGTTATGGCTGTATAACAATATTCGCAATCAAAAAAACGCCCAACCTCTCCCTAAAAAATTGAAACAGCTGCTCAATGTTATGAATGGTGTTATGGGTGACCATCTAGTTAATCATCACAATCCACTCGCCATTTCGATGGTTTTATACGATAGAGGTGGCCATCTCCAACATGTGCAACAGGGTGAAGTATCAGGGCGTATTATTATTTTATGTCATGGCCTTTGTATGAGTCATTTAAGCTGGTATCCATCCAAAAGTGACAGTCTGGGTGAACGCATTATTCACAGTCAGCCGTTATCCACCGTTTTATACCTTAATTATAATACAGGACGACGTATTTCTAGCAATGGGCGCAACTTTTCTAAAGTACTCCAAAACTTAGTAGAGAACAATCCAGACATCTCGCAAATTGATTTGATTGGCCATAGTATGGGTGGCTTGGTCGCTCGTAGTGCGCTGTTTTATGGTAAACAACAAGGCTTTAACTGGGTAAAACAGGTGGGTAATCTCATCACTCTGGGCTCACCGCATCATGGCGCAAGCCTTGAACGTATTGGTTATTTTGTTCAGGATAGGATTGCCAAGCTTCCTTTTGCTGGGTCATTAGCCAAACTGGGCGATTTGCGTAGTGCGGGCATCATTGACCTACGCTATGGCAGTATTCGTGATGAGGATTGGAAATCTTTAGAAGGTCGCAGTGTACTCCCACAAGAATTTCGCCATCCTGCTCGTCTGCCTTTGCATATTCGTACTTACTGTATTGCCGCCACATTAGGCGAGGTTCATTATGATTCTAAGGCGACAAGCTTATTAGGTGATGGTCTGGTCACGATAGAGTCTGCGCTAGGTGAGCATACTGGCGAGCATGCCTTGTTTGTGCCAGAAGAGCGTAAGGCCGTTTTTTATGGAGTGAGCCATTACAATTTACTCTATAACGAAAGGGTACATCAGCAAGTCGTCGCCTGGTTATTAGATAATGGGCTGAGTGACGCCAGTCAAGGAGAGTATGAGCCGAGCTCTCGCATCTATTCCTATCCCAATGATTTAGATAGAGTGTTTTGAACAGTAGATGTTTAGCTTTGTTTGGTATTTGAGTAAGAATTGGTATCTGAGTGAGAATAAGGTGGGTGAGTATCGTCAGCTGAGGTTGTACCCCAGATTTTAATTTTTCTTATCGTCTAGAGGGGCAAAATAAATAGCTGACGTTATTAAGCCACTCTATCGCCTTATAAATATTAAAAAAACCCTCAAGCATCACACTCAAGGGTTTTAGATAATAAATCAGACTTAATGAAACCAATTAGCAAAAATCACTCAGCAAATAATGCCGTGATATCCTCTTTATCAAACTTATATACCGAAGCACAAAAACCGCAATCCATTTCAAATTGACCGCCTTGCTCTTCACAGACATCCAGCATCTCATCTTGACCGATTTGTAATATCGCCGTCTCGCATTTTTCTTTTGAGCACGTACAACCAAACTCAAGTACAGTCGGTTCAGGCAATACTACGTCTTCTTCATTATACAGACGATATAGAATATCAGTGGCAGGTAACTTAGTAAGTTCCTCAGGCTTAATCGTGTGGGTTAGCACAGACAAGCGCGGCCATAGATCAGTATCGACACGCTCTTGCTCTTCATCGTCACGGCGCGGTAATAATTGTACCAATATGCCGCCAGCTTGTAAGCCATCTGACGCGAGATTAATCAGCGTTGGAATTTGCGCAGACTGTTTCTGATAATGCGCTAAGCAGTCTGCTAAATTGTCGTGACTGCGTTCGACAATACCTTGATAAGGCTCGCCACCTTCAGGCTGTATATTAATAAATAACACCCCTTGTCCGGTCGCGCCCAGCTCTGCAAATGCCTCATTGGCGCTCTGCATATTTTCCCACGCTTGTACTTGATCATCACTATCGGCTTTCCAATTGGCAAGCGCGCGGATGATACCGGAATGATCACATTCCGCCATTGCCCAGTTGAGCAAACTATCGCTATTTGATGATTGCAATTGAATGGACAGACGACCATTAATTTTTAGAGTACCGATCAGTAAGCTTGCAGCGGTCAACATCTCACCAAGCAAGCGTTTAATGGCTTCTGGATAAGGTTTTTGAGCGATAGTCGATGCATAACTGCGTGACAGGCGTACCACGTCGCCGCGTACTGGCGAGTCTTGAATAAAAAAGCGTTGACGGACGTCATTATCAATAGTGTTGGTATCAGTATTTGAGGTTTGAGTATCTTGAGTCATAGGTCAGTTGTATTGTTGAGAAGGTATTATCTTTATGGGGATTGCTGATAATTTATCAATAATAGTGCAGACAGTATTGTTCTAGAAATCATTTGGCTTTCCTGACAAATAAACTATTTTATTTTGCACTAAAGAGTTGAGAATTAAGTTCATTTGAGACAAAAGTTATTTATATCACCCCTATGATTGAAGATATAAATTATGTTGATAAAAATCAAATCTAGACCTTTAGTAAAAAAACATTACTAACGTTGGTAAAATTGTTGTACAGTAACATTAAGTTGCACTATGATAACTCATAGTAACAGCACGGATGCATGGCGATGACGTAAATAACGCCAGTGACACCTAAGCTCTCTTCCAATTTTGTAATGATGTGATAAAAGGATATATCTCATGGCTTATTTACTCTCCAAACCGTTAACATTCGCTGCCTTTATGGCATTAGGTTTAGTCGGCTGTAATAACAGCAGCCAAACAGCCACTGATGATATGCCAGCAGATGGGGCAACCACTGAGGCAGCAGCGAATCCTAATGGTACCCTACAAAAGATTAAAGACTCAGGCACTATCGTGGTCGGTTATCGCGATTCATCAATTCCATTTTCTTATATTGCAGATGATCCCAATCAGCCGATGGGCTATGCGCACGATCTTGAAATGAAAGTAGTCGAAGCGGTCAAGCAAAAACTGAATATGCCCGATCTTAACGTTCGTTATAATCTTATCACCTCACAAACTCGTATCCCATTAGTACAAAACGGTACCGTAGATTTTGAGTGTGGCTCAACCACCAACAACGAAGAGCGCCAAAAACAAGTCGCTTTCTCCAATGGCTTCTTTGAGATTGGCACACGGCTATTGACTAAGAAAGACTCTGGAATCAACGACTTTGAAGATCTAAAAGGTAAAACCTTAGTCACCACCGCAGGTACCACCTCAGAGCGTTATATTCGTCAATATAATGATGAGAAGAAGATGAACACCAGTATCATCTCAGCTAAAGACCATGGGGAAGGTTTCTTGATGCTAGAGAATGGCCGTGCAGATGCTTTCATGATGGATGATGTATTGCTTGCAGGCGAAAAAGCCAAAGCTAAAAACCCTGATGAATGGGTTATTGTCGGTACGCCGCAATCGTTTGAAATCTATGGCTGTATGATGCGTAAAGACGATCCAGAGTTTAAGATGGTTGTCGACGAAGCCCTAGCGAACACTTTCAGCTCAGGTGAAATCAATAGCATTTATGACAAATGGTTCTTAAACCCAATTCCACCGAAGAACGTCAATCTAAACTTTGAGATGTCAGATAACTTAAAAGCCCTGATTGCCAATCCACACGATAGCGCTGAGCCTAAAGCGGCTACTGCGCAATAACAAGCTTTTGTCCCTCAACATAGCTTACTTATGCGGGCAGGCCAATATCTTAAGCCGACCTACCGCGTAAGTCTATTAATCGCTGCTCGGAGAGACAAAGATGAACTATAGCTGGAATTGGGGCGTGCTCTTCGAGCAGACTGGCATCGGCAATGAACTTTACATCCACTGGATGCTTACTGGTCTTGGCTGGCTGCTATTAATTGGCAGTATTGCGTGGGCAATTGCCATGGTCATTGGCACTGTCTTTGGTATTATGCGCACCTTACCAAATAAGACTGCCCGCCGTATCGGTACCGCCTATGTGACGTTTTTTCGTAATATTCCTTTATTAGTACAGCTGTTTTTTTGGTTTTATGTTGCCCCCGGTTGGTTAACACCCGCCTTACAAGAGTGGTGGTATAAAGATTTATCTCCGAATACTTCAGCCATGCTCTCAGCAAGTATCGGTCTAGGATTATTCACCGCTGCGCGTATTGTTGAGCAAGTGCGTACGGGTATACAGTCGCTACCTGAAGGACAAATCAATGCCGCTTACGCACTAGGTTTTAGTATCCCCCAAGCTTATAAAGAAGTATTACTACCGCAAGCTTTCCGCGTTATCCTGCCGCCATTGAGCTCTGAGCTGACCAACTGCTTTAAAAATGCTTCGGTGGCCTCTTTGGTTGGGGTTATGGAGCTTATCAGTCAAACCAAAACTATTAGTGAATATACTCAAAACAATATTGAGATTTATACCTATGCGACCGTCATTTATCTGGTGTTCAACCTGTCACTGATTGCTATTATGGGATTGATTGAACGTAAACTGCGCGTACCTGGGCTTATCGCAGGAGGTCAGAAATGAGTATGATGACCGAACTTGCCACAGCCTACCCAGGCTTGTTGGGCGGTATGCTGACCACCTTAAAAGTGCTGTTTTTAGCCATTATTGGTGGTATCAGTTTAGGGACTATATTGGCTTTAATGCGCTTATCGGGTATTAAAGCCTTAGAGATTCCTGCCAAGCTATATGTCAATTATTTTCGATCCGTACCGTTGCTGCTGGTACTGCTATGGTTTTACTTTGCCGTCCCAATGATTTACTTTTGGGTAGCAGGTAAATACCTGCAACTAGATGCTGCCTTTGCTTCGTGTGTGGTGGCGTTTATGATGTTTGAGGCGGCCTACTTCTCTGAAGTGGTACGTGCTGGTATCCAATCTATTGGTAGTGGGCAGGTTAATGCTGCTAGAGCGCTAGGCATGACCTATGGGCAAACCATGCGTTTGGTTATTCTGCCGCAGGCCTTTCGCAAGATGCTACCGCTGATTTTGCAGCAATGTATTATTTTATTCCAAGATACCACCTTAGTATTTGCTATCGGTCTAACAGACTTTTTTCGCGCCGCCTACGTGCGCGGTGAGCTGATGGGTTTATTAACGCCCTATATTTTAGGTGCCGGTGCAGTATATTTTATCATCAGTGTCAGTGCGTCTATTGGCGTGCAACAAGTACAAAAACGTCTGAGGTTCTAGTGACTATTTTTGTTTAAAGCTTTTGATTAAGGGTCTTAATCAAAAGCTTTGATAAGAATTTTAATGATATATTTTTAAGCTCAATACGATTATTTATAAATGCGAAAGGTAGGAGACAGCAATGAGTAAGGCTGATACGCAGATGAACGACTTTGGTGGGCTGGTCACGGATAATGGCCATGCTAGTAGCGAGATGGTCATCGAGATGAGCGCTGTCAATAAATGGTATGGCGATTTTCAAGTGCTGACTGACTGTAGTGCGAATGTGCATAAAGGTGATGTGGTCGTGGTCTGTGGCCCATCAGGTAGTGGTAAATCCACCTTGATTAAAACGGTTAATGGGTTAGAGCCTTTTCAAAAAGGTGAGATCATGGTTAATAGTATCTCTGTTGGCGCCCCAAAGACAAATCTGCCTAAGTTACGCAGTACCGTCGGCATGGTGTTTCAGCATTTTGAGCTGTTTCCGCACTTAACCATTATTGATAATCTGACAGTAGCTCAAATTAAGGTATTAGGACGCAGCGAAAGCGAAGCCAAAAAAAAGGCAATGGCTTATTTGGATCGGGTAGGACTGACCGTGCAAGCGGCGAAATATCCAGCCGAGCTATCTGGTGGTCAGCAGCAGCGGGTAGCGATTGCTCGTGCTCTAGCGATGGATCCGGTAGCCATGCTGTTCGATGAGCCGACCTCAGCATTAGATCCTGAGATGATTCAAGAAGTGCTTGATGTGATGGTAGAATTGACACGCGACGGCATGACGATGATGTGTGTCACTCATGAAATGGGCTTTGCCAGTCAAGTGGCCAATCGTATCATTTTTATGGATGAAGGCTATATCGTTGAAAACTGTAGTAAGACTGAATTCTTTGATGGAGCGCGTAGTGAGCGTGCGAAGATGTTCTTGTCAAAAATTATTAATAACTAATTTGTTCGTTCTCTCTTTTTTTCTCTAAAGCGTCTATAAAAAAGGCGCTTTTTTGTGGAAGTAAACTAATAAATTTAAAGCATCTTGTCAACGTGCTTTGTTCACGTGAGTGCCTGTCTTTTTACTGCTACAATAGCGGTAATCATTTTTGATAAAAAATATAAAACTCACGATATAAAACTTGTTTTGGAGCCAATATGAGTGTAGAGAATTCTTCCATGGCGCATGGTGTTGTTATTATTGGGGCGGGCCTAGCTGGCTGGCATGTCATCGATGCGCTTCGCAGTAAAGATAAAGACATGCCGATTACTTTAATTACTGCTGATAATGGTGACCGCTATCATAAGCCGATGCTGACGATGGCGATTAGCCAAAACAAACGCGCTTCAGACTTAGTCCGTGCAACAGGATCTGATGCGGCGTTGGCAGCGCAGGTGACGTTACTTGCCAATACTAACGTGAGCGATATTGACCCAGCCAGCCAGCAATTACATCTTGAGTCGTCTGATTCGGCTAATGACAAACCAACGCCTATCAGTTATGACAAGCTCGTATTGGCAATGGGCGCGCATCCAATATTTCCCAAAAGCTTACCACAAGATTTGGTTTGGCATGTCAACCATATAGAGCGCTTTGGCCAGCTACAAGAGCAATTGGCCACGGGCAGTCAGCGTGTGGCTATTATTGGCGCTGGCATGGTCGGTACTGAAATTGCAGAAGATTTGCTCAAAGCCGGTCATACAGTCACTTTAATTGATTTGAATAACGCGCCATTATCGCAAATGCTACCCCCGCAAGCGACCGCGCGTATTACAAAGGCGATTGAGTCACAAGGTATTAAATTTTTGGGTGGTTGTCAGGTGTCAGGTGTCACTCGTGATAGTGATGGCACTTTGCACGTCAGTTATGGGTCATTAGATTCAGGGTCAAAAGACATCAGTACTCAACAACCTAAATTACTTATCGTTGATCATGTTATTGCCAGTACGGGACTCATCGTTGATGATAAATTACCTGCCGCTGCCGGCGTCGAGTTCGATAGTCGAACCGGCATTGTCGTTGATGCGCCAACTTTGCGTACTGATGCGGCAAATATATATGCCATTGGTGATTGCATGTCAATCGACGGCGTAGCCTGCCGTTATGTGGCACCATTACGGGCACAAGCAGCAACGATTGCTGACGATATTTTGGGATTAGAACATACTGGCTACGAGCATAAGCCGCCCATGATTCGCCTAAAAAACAAAGCCATTTCTGTCATGGCAACCGGTGTGCCGCGCGCTGAGGGCAATTGGCAGGTAAAAACTGACAGTACTGATGAGCTTATAATGGAATTGCTCGATGACAATAGCGCCGTAAAGGCGACCGTAACGATTAAAGCGCCAGTCACACCTAACGCTTAGTAACTGTTAGCAACTATTAGTAATCCGCTATAGCATAGCCACTTATCATTTTAAATTATCAATAATGAGTCGCCAATGCTTATCGGATTGCTAGATACGGCTGATACTGATTATTAATGAAGCCGGCTACATGCTATAAACGCATATGGCCGGCTTTTTATTTTTTACATCGTATTTTTGATTTATTATTCCAAGTATTCTTCTGACTACTCAATTCAATAATAAAATAAGAAGTTAGCAGAACATTATCTAAGTAATACATCTTGTATCGATAAAATTGACAGGCTTTCATTGAATTCAGTATAGTAGATAGGGTGATAGAAAACATATTTAAGGAAGAATATGTCAGTATAAAAACCATAACAAAGCAAAATGAAAGGACTCGTTATGACTCAATCCTCCTATTTCGATACTATTCTTAATACTGTTCCCCGTGTCAATATGGGCGCGCGCTCTGCTAATGCACCTTTAATTCAAAGCTATGATAAAGGCCCTGATGTGCCACTTATTGAAGTGACTATTGGTGACTTTTTTGATGCTATTGTAGATAAATATCCTGAGCGTGAAGCGCTAGTTGTCCGTCATCAGAACATCCGCTGGACTTATCAAGAACTGCAGCAGCAGGTTAATCAGTTAGCCAGCGCCATTATTGAGATGGGACTTGAGATTGGCGATCGTATCGGTATTTGGTCGCACAATAATGCCGAATGGTTACTAATGCAGTTGGCAACGGCAAAGGTTGGGGTCATATTAGTCAATATTAACCCTGCTTATCGCACCTTCGAGCTACAGTACGCGTTAAATAAGTTAGGCTGTTCGGTATTGGTATTAATGCGCCATTTTAAAAATAGTGACTATGCACAGATGATCGGTGAGCTATGTCCTGAGATTTATCATAAAAGCTATCAGCAACTTGATCTGATTGAAATACCTACCATTGAGCGCATTATTTGGATTGATGAACCCGATAGTGATGAAGACTTCAATTTCATGCAAAAGTTTTCGGCATGGATGGCTGAGGGTGATGCCAATGATCCCCGCATAGCTGAGCGCCAAGCACAGTTGAAGAATACTGATGCTATTAGTGTTCAGTTCACCAGCGGTACCACAGGCACTCCCAAGGGCGCCACCCTAACCCATCGTAATATTTTAAATAACGGTTACTTTTTGGGTGAAGGGATGACGCTAACCGAAGAGGATAGACTGTGTATTCCCTTACCGTTATATCATTGCTTTGGGATGGTAGGGGGCAATTTGGCCGCCTTAACTCATGGTAGCTGTATGGTCTATGCAAATGATGGTTTTGATCCACTGACCGTGTTGCAAACCGTAGAAGAGGAGCGGTGTACTGGCTTGCTTGGTGTACCGACCATGTTTATTGCTGAGCTCGATCATCCGGCGTTTGATAGCTTTGATTTGTCTAGCTTGCGAACAGGAATTATGGGCGGCTCTAGTTGCCCGATTGAGGTGATGCGCCGCGTCATTGATAAGATGCATATGAGCGGAGTTACCATTGCTTATGGGATGACTGAGACCAGTCCGGCTTCTTGTCAGACTAATGAGCATACGCCGCTTGAAAAGAGAGTGTCCACGGTAGGATTGGTATTGCCGGCGCTTGAAGTCAAAATTATCGATACTGAAACCGGTAATATCGTAGCGCTAGGAAAGACCGGAGAGCTGTTGACTCGTGGCTATGCGGTGATGAAAGGCTATTGGGGCAGTCGTTTTAAAACGAGTGAGGCCATTCAAGACGGTTGGATGCATACTGGCGATCTGGCGACTATGGATGAAGATGGCTATATCAATGTTGTTGGGCGCAGTAAAGATATGATCATCCGTGGGGGAGAAAATATATATCCCGTTGAGATCGAAAACTACCTATACCGTCACCCCAAAATTCGTGATGTACAAGTGGTTGGTATACCCGATGAGCGTTATGGCGAGGTGTTGGCCGCTTGGATAATACCTAAAAAGCCGGATAGTTTAGCTGAAGAAGAGGTACGGCAGTTCTGTCGTGAGCATATTTCTCATTATAAAGTGCCAACCTATTATCGCTTCGTTACCGAATATCCGATGACTATTACTGGGAAAATTCAAAAATATAAAATCATTGAGCAAATGAAAGTAGAGTTAGGCTTAGAATAAATTGCCCGCGATATAAAGAAGCACTCAGTAATCAAATACTGATAGTATTAGGTATTGATAAAGCTGGTTTTATGCCATTATAGTGCGTAGCTGACTTTCTAGTTTGTGGCATTTAACCTATATGTAAGCTTTTGGCTATCGATAATATTTTGCCTATTTATCATTTAAATGATACATATTGTATTGGTATCATTGACAGGCTTTCATTTGAGGCGTTATAGTAGTTAGTGTTGTGTAAGACCTATTCAAGGAAGAAAGACCTACCCATAAGCTATAAATAAGCAAAATAAAAAGCAAAACGAAAGGACTCGTTATGACCCAATCCACCTATTTTGATACCATTCTTAATAATATCCCAGGCATTAACATGGGCGCACGCTCTGCCAACGCGCCACTCACCCAAAGCTATGATAAAGGTCCTGATGTGCCACTTATTGAGGCAACTATCGGTGACTTTTTTGATGCTATTGTGGATAAATACCCTGAGCGTGAAGCGTTGATATCGCGCCATCAAAATATCCGCTGGACATATCGTGAGCTACAACAGCACGCCAATCAATTAGCAAGTAGTATGATTGAGATGGGACTTGAGATTGGCGATCGCATTGGTATTTGGTCGCATAATAACGCCGAATGGTTACTGATGCAGTTGGCAACGGCAAAAGCTGGGGTTATTTTAGTTAATATTAATCCTGCTTACCGCACCTTTGAGTTACAGTATGCGCTCAATAAATTAGGCTGCTCGGTGTTGGTGTTGATGCGTCACTTTAAAAGCAGTGATTACGCACAGATGATTGGCGAATTATGCCCTGAAATTTATCATAAAAACTTTCAACAGCTGGATCTAATTGAAATACCCACTATCGAGCGCATTATTTGGATTGATGAACCTGATAGCGATGAATATTTTAATTTCATGCAAAAGTTTTCTACATGGATGAGTGAGGGTGATGCCAATGACCCACGCGTGGCTGAAAGACAGGCGCAGCTCAAAAATACCGATGCTATTAATGTGCAGTTTACCAGCGGTACTACTGGCACGCCAAAAGGGGCAACCTTAACCCATCGTAATATTCTAAATAATGGCTATTTTATCGGTGAGGCCATGAACCTAACCGAAGAAGATAGACTGTGTATTCCAGTACCGTTATATCATTGCTTTGGGATGGTGCTCGGTAACTTAGCGGTCTTAACCCATGGTGGTTGTATCCTTTATCCCAACGATGGCTTCGACGCGTTGACGGTATTACAAACGGTGGAAGAGGAGAAATGTACCGCTTTGCATGGCGTGCCGACGATGTTTATTGCTATGCTCGACCATCCTGAGTTTGATAGCTTTGATTTATCTAGCCTGCGTACGGGTATTATGGCGGGCTCTAGCTGCCCGATTGAGGTGATGCGCCGCGTCATTGATAAGATGCATATGAGCGAAGTCACCATTGCTTATGGCATGACTGAGACCAGTCCAGTTTCCTGCCAAACCAATGAGCACACTCCGCTTGATAAGCAGGTCTCGACAGTCGGATTGGTACAGCCAGCGCTTGAAGTAAAAGTTATCAATCCTGAAACGGGTGATACTGTCCCGATAGGAGAGACTGGTGAGCTCCTCACGCGTGGCTATTCAGTAATGAAAGGCTACTGGGGCAGTCGCTTTAAATCGCGCGAGGCCATTCAAGACGGTTGGATGCATACTGGCGACCTTGCCACTATAGACGAAGACGGTTATGTCAAAATTGTTGGGCGTAGCAAAGATATGGTTATTCGCGGCGGTGAAAATATTTATCCCGTTGAGATCGAAAACTATTTATACCGTCATCCAAAAATTCGTGATGTACAAATCGTGGGTATACCCGATGAACGTTATGGTGAGGTTTTGGCGGCATGGATTGTACCCAAGCAGCCAGATAGTTTGACTGAAGAAGAGGTACGGCAGTTCTGCCGTGAGCACATTGCCCATTATAAAGTGCCAACCTATTATCGTTTCGTTACTGAATATCCGATGACTATTACCGGTAAAATTCAAAAATATAAAATCGTTGAACTGATGAAAGCAGAGCTGGGCTTAAAATAGCGAAGTAGTCAAAAGCAGTTGTTAACAACAGGCTAAAAATGATAAGTGGTAAATAAAAGACCAGAATATAAAAAGGGATATCATGAGCGCCATCATAACCAGTAAATTGAGTCCAAACGCTGCTGAATTTCAGCAAAATAGTGCCGCTATGCAAGTAGTGGTAGATGATCTTCATGAGCATTTGCGAAAAATAGCACAAGGTGGCTCAGAGCGTTCGCGTGCTCGGCATCTAGCACGAGGCAAACTGTTACCACGCGAGCGTGTTGAACGTCTGCTCGATGTTGGGACGCCTTTTTTAGAAATTGCTCCGATGGCGGCCTACGATATGTACGACGAAGATATCCCAGCTGCTGGCGTGATTGCGGGTATCGGTCGTATTAACGGTACCGAATGTGTGATTATCTGTAATGACGCCACCGTAAAAGGCGGTACTTATTATCCGTTGACGGTCAAAAAGCATCTACGTGCGCAAGAGATCGCTCAAGAAAACCATTTACCTTGTGTCTACTTGGTAGATTCAGGCGGTGCGAACTTGCCCAATCAAGATGAAGTGTTTCCTGATAAAGAGCATTTCGGCCGTATCTTCTTTAATCAAGCCAATCTTAGTGCTGCTGGTATTCCACAAATTGCGGTGGTGATGGGCAGCTGCACTGCAGGCGGTGCTTATGTGCCAGCGATGAGTGATGAATCTATCATTGTTAAAGATCAAGGGACTATCTTTTTAGGTGGGCCGCCACTGGTAAAAGCAGCTACTGGTGAAGAAGTCACTGCAGAAGATTTAGGCGGCGGTGATGTGCATACGCGTCTGTCAGGCGTGGTAGATTATCTGGCGCAAAACGACACCCACGCCTTATCACTGGCGCGCAATATTGTTAGTCATCTTAACCGCCCAGCCAAGCATATTCCCAATCAAATTACCCCGTGTCCACCGCGTTATGATGCCAAAGAGCTATATGGTATTATTCCCAACGACACGCGCCAGCCCTTTGATATTAGAGAAATTATCGCGCGTATTGTCGATGATAGCGCGTTCGATGAATTCAAAGCACGCTTTGGGACTACTTTGGTCTGCGGCTTTGCGCATATCGAAGGTATGCCAGTGGGTATTATTGCTAACAATGGTATTTTATTTAGCGAGTCGGCACAAAAAGGCACGCACTTCATTGAGCTATGCTGTAAGCGTAAAATTCCCTTGGTATTTTTGCAAAATATCACCGGCTTTATGGTTGGTCGTAAGTACGAAAACGAAGGTATTGCCCGCCACGGCGCTAAGATGGTAATGGCAGTGGCCAATGCTAAAGTGCCTAAATTTACCGTTATCGTTGGTGGTTCATTCGGTGCGGGTAACTATGGGATGTGTGGTCGCGCTTATAGCCCACGCTTCTTATGGATGTGGCCAAATGCGCGCATTTCGGTAATGGGTGGTGAGCAAGCTGCTTCGGTACTCGCGACTGTTAAGCGTGATAATTATGACCGTAAAGGTGAAGCGTGGAGTAAAGAGGATGAAGAAGCCTTTAAAGCGCCTATTCGCGAGATGTATGAAGAGCAAGGTCACCCTTATTATGCCACTGCGCGTTTATGGGACGATGGGGTGATTGATCCTGCTGACACCCGTACGGTGTTAGCATTGGCTCTTAGCGCTGCTCATAATGCGCCGATTGAAGAAACTACTTACGGCGTCTTTAGAATGTAGGTATGAATGCTATAAATATATGATAGCTTTGAGATGCTCGCAATAAACAGGCCAAAAATCTGATCGCTATCAGGAAATAAAAGAGACTCGCATGGAAAGTAATACGACAAAAAATAATAACTCTGGAAATAAGGCAACCGCTCAAACGGGTACTTATACGGATAACTATCAAAGCTTATTGGTTACTATTGAACAGCACGTCGCTACTGTCACTTTAAACCGCCCTGAGAAGCGTAATGCTTTTAATGATGAGATGATAAGTGAGCTGACCGCAGCGTTTGAACAGTTAGGGGCAAATGATAAGGTGCGTGTCGTCGTCCTTGCAGCGGCAGGTAAAGCATTCTGTGCTGGGGCGGATTTGAACTGGATGCGCGCCATGGCGGATTACAGCTATGAAGAAAACTTAGCGGATGCTGACAAATTGGCGCAAATGCTCAAGACTATTTATGAGTGCCCAAAGCCAACTATCGCTGCTATCCAAGGTGATGTTTATGCGGGCGGTATGGGTTTAGTAGCCGCATGTGATGTCGCATTTGCCGTTAAGATTGCTAATTTTTGCTTAAGTGAAGTGCGGCTAGGTCTCGCTCCAGCGACTATCAGTCCTTATGTCATTCGCGCAATGGGTGCTCGAGCAGCACAACGTTACTTTTTGAGTGCAGAAGTTTTTGATGCCAAAAAAGCACGTCAGTTGGGCTTTATTCATGATCGTGTCAGTGAAGAATCGCTTGATGATGTGGTTTCGGCATTCTGTAAAAACGTGGTCAAAAACAGCCCAGAGGCAGTAAAAGCTTGCAAGACTTTACTTCATGAGGTGGCTGGGCAACCTATGACCGAAAAGCTTATTAAGAAAACGGTCAAAGGTATCGCTGATATTCGTGCTTCAGAGCAAGGTAAAGAAGGCGTCCAAGCCTTTTTACAAAAACGACGCCCTGCATGGCAGACAATAGAGTGATTATCAATAAAAACTAAATTGGCACTAAATAGACAGCATCAAATAGTCAAGTCAGGATTCCAACAATAGCTGATGCTATGATAAAAAACACAAGGATGGTTATGTTTTCTAAAATTTTGATTGCCAACCGTGGCGAGATTGCCTGCCGAGTGGCAGCGACTGCAAAGCGTCTGGGTATTAGCACCGTCGCTGTCTATTCCGACGCTGACCGCCAAGCTAAACATGTGGCTGTTTGTGACGAAGCCGTCTATTTGGGCGGTTCTGCCCCCAAAGACAGTTATCTAAAAGGTGATGCGATCATTGCAATCGCTAAAGAAACTGGCGCACAGGCCATACACCCAGGCTACGGATTTTTGAGTGAAAACGCGGACTTTGCCCAAGCGTGTCATGATGCAGGTCTAGTATTTATTGGCCCATCAGCGGCTGCTATTCGCGCAATGGGTGGCAAATCTGAGTCCAAGCGCTTGATGGAAGCGGCAGGCGTACCTTTGATACCTGGCTATCATGGCGACAATCAAGATGGTGCATTCTTACAGGCGCAAGCAGATAACATCGGCTATCCGGTACTGATTAAAGCCAGTGCTGGTGGTGGTGGTAAAGGCATGCGGGTGGTTGAAAAGAGCGCTGACTTTACGGCGTTATTAGAATCATGTCAGCGTGAAGCGATAACCAGCTTTGGTAATGATCAGGTACTCATTGAAAAGTATGCGCTAAAACCACGTCATATCGAAATCCAAGTATTCGGTGATACGCAAGGCAATTATGTGCATCTGTTTGAGCGTGACTGTTCGGTGCAGCGTCGCCATCAAAAAGTCCTTGAAGAAGCGCCTGCACCTGGCGTTGATATCAGTATGCGAGAAGAAATGGGCGCTGCTGCTATTGAGGCTGCTCGTGCCGTAGATTATGTGGGTGCAGGGACGGTAGAGTTTATCGTTGAGCAACGCGGCGAAGCCATGAATTTTTATTTTATGGAGATGAATACGCGCTTGCAAGTTGAGCATCCGGTTACCGAAGCCATTACTGGTGTCGATTTGGTCGAATGGCAGCTATTGGTTGCTGCTGGCCAACCGTTACCAAAAACCCAAGATCAGCTAGTCATCAATGGTCATGCTATCGAGGCACGCATTTGTGCTGAGAATCCTGATAATGACTTCCTTCCAGCAACTGGGACGTTATTTACGTATCAAAAGCCCGAGCACAGTACTTTTATTATTACAAACGATGGCACTGACGTGCGCGTTGATGATGGGGTAAGTGAGGGCGATGTTATCAGTCCTTTTTATGATTCAATGATTGCCAAGCTTATTGTCCATGCGCCAACGCGTGCGCAAGCATTGGCCAAGCTCGATCGGGCATTGGCGCAAACGCGTATCGTTGGTCTGCCGAATAACGTGGCATTTTTGCGCTATATTATTAATACCGACTCCTTTAGTCATGCCAATCTTGATACCGCACTGATTGAGCGTGAACGCGATGATCTCTTTGATCAGCAGCCGCTTGAATTATCTACGCTTATTACGACTGCTATTACTCAGAAGCTTGCGACTGAATCGTTAGCTCAAAATATAGATCCCTTTAGTCAGCCTACAGGGTTCCGTGCTTATAGTGACTATACGCGCCAGTTTAGCTTTGTTTATCATGATCAGCCTTACATTGCACATATTAGTGAGTGGCACAATGCAACCAGCTCAGATAATAGTAATGCCAAAGGTACTGATAAACTAAGTAGCTTTGATCTTATTATTGAGCAAGATGCGACTCAAAGTGACGATACTGATAATGCAAATAATCAGACAGCTACCAGTGTGGTTACTGAGCAGCCTGCCTCTTTATCGGGCCCTTTATATAAAGGCCATGTCAGCTATGGTAGTCAAGATGCGCACAATCATACGTTATGGCTAGACGGTACACGTATCAGCGCCCAAAGTTGGGTACATGATGAGACCGTTCACATCTTCACCGATGCCGGACGTGATCAGATTGATTTGATTGATATCATGGCACATGTTGGAGAGGATAACGCTGCTGTTGGCAGCTTAAAGTCACCAATGCCAGGGCAAGTGATTGCCTTTAAAGTAGCGGTCGGTGATACGGTCAAAAAAGGCGATCCGTTAGCGGTAATTGAAGCAATGAAAATTGAGCACACCATTACTGCACCGACTGATGGCGTAGTAGCAGAGCTCTTATTTGCTGCTGGCGACTCAGTTGCCGATGGTGATGAATTGCTGCTCATTGATAGGGATAGCGACAGTTAAAAATATTGCTGTTTATACTAAATAATCTATCAATGAGTAGTTTTTAGCTAAAAAAAAGGACGGCATACATGACACATTCATATCCAGACCACGTTCTAATTGTTGATGTCAGTCCGCGTGATGGCTTGCAAAATGAGTCAAAAATGGTGCCAACTGCCGTTAAGCAAGCGCTGATTGATGATTTGATAGCAGCAGGAATTAAGAAGCTTGAAGCCACCAGCTTTGTCTCGCCTAAATGGGTGCCACAAATGGGCGATAATAGCGAGTTATTGACTGCGCTTGAGCCCACACGGCATACGGATGTTTGTTATTCTGTATTGGTGCCAAACATGCGCGGTTTTGAGAATGCGGTAGCGTATCGTCCTGACGAAATCGTAATATTTGGCTCAGCAAGTGAAACTTTTAGCCAAAAAAATATCAATTGTAGTATCGACGAAAGTATTGCGCGCTTTGCTCCTGTCGCTGCGGCTGCCAAGGCTCAGGGAATCAAAGTACGCGGCGTTATTTCTTGTACGGTTGGCTGTCCTTATGAAGGAGAAATTGACCCCAGCCAAGTCGCGTACGTCACTAAGCGTCTGGTTGAGATTGGCGCAGAACAGATTGGCATTGCTGATACCATTGGTGTTGGTACGCCGATTAAGGTACAGCGTGCCATACAAGCAGCGCTTGAACACGTTGATATATCAGCGCTATCTGGTCATTTTCACGATACTTATGGTCAAGCCTTAAGCAATACTTTAGCGGCACTGCAATTAGGAGTCCGTGAGTTTGATACCTCGGTTGCTGGGCTTGGCGGCTGTCCCTACGCAAAAGGCGCAACTGGCAATGTGGCGACTGAAGATGTGGTCTATATGCTACACGGTATGGGTATCAGTACCGGCATCGATCTGGATAAGTTGGTCAGTGCGGGCGAGCGTATCAGTGCATTTTTAGAACGTCCTAATGGCTCAAATGTCGCGCGGGCGTTGATTAATCAGCGTTAATCTTGAGCTATCGATTGGTAACAACCGATGGCAACTTATTTATTTAAGATTTATTAATCATACTCAAAAAATACTTAGTATTAAAACATAAGGAACCGTTATGAGTTTACCCGGATTAGACTTTCAGCTTGGCGAAGATATCGATGCGCTACGTGATATGGTGCAAAAGTTTGCGGCGAATGAAATTGCTCCGCGTGCCGCTGAGATTGATTCTAGCGACGAATTCCCAATGGATCTATGGCAAAAAATGGGTGATTTAGGCTTGCATGGCATTACCGTCCCAGAAGCTTACGGCGGTGTCGATATGGGCTATGTGGCGCATATGGTCGTGATGGAAGAGATTAGCCGCGCCTCAGCATCAGTCGCGCTCAGTTATGGTGCTCATTCAAACTTATGTATCAATCAGATTAAGCGTAATGGTACTGAAGCGCAGAAGCAAAAATATCTGCCCAAGCTGCTTAGTGGTGAATTTATCGGTGCACTAGCGATGAGTGAAACTGGTGCTGGCTCTGATGTCACCAGCATGAAACTAAAAGCTGAAGAAAAAGACGGTCATTATGTACTCAACGGCAATAAAATGTGGATTACCAATGGTCCTGATGCCCATGTGATGGTAGTTTATGCCAAAACCAATCCTGAGCTTGGTTCTAAAGGCATGACTGCATTTATCGTTGAAAAAGGCATGGCAGGTTTTGGTACTGCACAAAAACTAGATAAGCTAGGCATGCGCGGCAGTCACACGGGCGAGATGACCTTTGATAACGTTGAAGTTCCCAAAGAAAATATCTTAGGTGAAGTGAATACTGGTGTTAAAGTATTGATGAGCGGCTTGGATTATGAGCGTGCTGTATTGGCCGCCGGCCCTATTGGCATCATGCAATCAGTAATGGATAACGTTGTCCCTTATATTCACGACCGTAAGCAGTTCGGGCAAGCCATTGGTGAATTTCAGCTAATCCAAGGCAAAGTTGCCGATATGTACACCGTGCTACAAGCAGGGCGTAGCTTTTTATATACCGTGGGTAAAAACCTCGATATGTTGGATCAACGCGGTGCTGGACACAGTCGTCAAGTTCGTAAAGATTGCGCCAGTGTCATCTTATGGTGCGCAGAAAAAGCCACATGGATGGCAGGCGAGGGCATTCAAATCTTTGGCGGCAATGGCTATACCAATGAATATCCACTCGGACGTCTATGGCGCGATGCCAAATTGTATGAAATTGGTGCGGGTACCAGCGAGATTCGCCGGATGCTGATTGGTCGTGAGCTGTTTAACGAGACCAAATAAGCGGGTAGCTATCATAAGATACAAGCCGTTATTCGTCATAGCAAACAGCTAAAATGTGTTGTTAAATAAAAAAAAGCAGTAAGTTTAATACTTACTGCTTTTTTTATGGGCTGATTTTTATGACGTTTTTATATTTTAGTTATTTATTATCATCAAAATATCGAGCCAAACCATTCAACATTAAATCATCACGGATGCGCACTGGACGATTGACATGTTGGGCAATCATATGGGCATCTCCACCGGTCATAATCAGCTCAAAGTTTGGGTGACGATTGCTGATTTCATTCACTGCGCCAACGATAGACAGCAAAATGCCCCGATGTACCGCATCTTGGGTGGTCACGCCTTGGGTAATGCTATCAAAGGTACCATTAGATATGGTGATTTGTTTGGTGCCTGAAAATAACGACTCGCGTTGTAGATAGATATTAGGAAAAATATAACCACCCAAATGTTCAGCGTGGTCAATTAAATCAACGGTCACTGCTGTTCCACAGCCAATCACACATTGGCGCTTTTTTTTATCTACCGCACCGAGCATCTGTAGCCAGCGATCACAGCCCAATTGATTGGCATCATAATCGCTACGCATAAGCGTATGCTTGGCATCAACATGGACAAATTCAAAAGGAATATCTAGCCGACTTAAGGTTTTTGACACCTTTACGTTTAACTCGTCGCCCAGTACCGATGAAATTCCGATAAAGTCCGGGGCATAGCGCTCAAAGCGGTCGGTCAGACCCATGAGTAATTCGGCAGGCGCTTGCAGATGCTGTTTGGCATCATGTGAGACAATTTGCCCAATATCATCGGTGAGCCAGTATTTAAGACGAGTGTTTCCTAAGTCAAGCCAGAGCATAAATATCCTTATATAGAGTGAATAAACTACCAAGTGCTTATAGCGTCCAAGACGCTTGATGCAACTGCCTTGATAAACCAGCTACAATTCTTACTTATCTTTCCTTTATATCTTATTCACTAACAGTATCCAGCATATTTCTTTAATGTTATCAGCGGCTTACAACTTGCGCTATATAGTGCATTAATCGATACCAATCACATCAATACGACCGGTAAAAAGCGCGGAAATCTTACCGTTATCTTGGCGTAATTGCAAACATCCGTGTGTATCAATACCGCAAGCATAACCGGTGATAATATGCGGACTGCCATTATGATTTTGAGTTACTCGTAAGCGCAGACCTGTGAGCGCATCTAGCGCCATAAATTTCTGCATAAAAACGTCAGTATAATGGGTTTGCGCCTTTATTTTATCGTTAGCCAGTTGTTCAAAGCATGCTACCGCTGCCATTAACGCTTGACTGATCTGCTGATATAATTCTTGTAGACTGGGCAAGGTCGCGCTGCTGGTTTCTTGCGTAGGCAGTTTAGCAGAAGTAGACGCATCTATAGGGTTGATCATCTCCTCGATATCCTGCAAACTAATTGCCTGATAGCTCATGCCCTCACTCGTCTGCATTGTGAGCGCTGGTGTGGCTTGTACGTTAAGGCCAACACCCATAACTACCCCGACCAGTTTCCCCAACTGCCATACTGGTTCAATTAAAATACCTGCAAGTTTATTAAAATAAATGACTTGTTTATCAAGCTCATGAGATTTTTTAGGGCCTTTAGACGGCTGATGACCTCTATAAAAGCCTAAATCATTGGCCCATTTTACCCCGATAGGTGTCAGACTTTGCCTTAATAGTTGTTCATTAAGTGTCTGGATAATGGGCATCTTTGCCAGCTCTACACCAATAACTAATGACAATAGACCGCTGACAGGCACTTTGATCGGATGATATAAAGAGAGATAGACATTACCAGGCGGTGACTGCCACGAGCGCCCACGTTGTCCCCGCCCCGCAGTTTGGGTTTCAGCGGTCAATAGATGTGCCGTATCTGTATCCAGCATTTGAGCTTGTATAGCTTCGATCAGCTCACTATTGGTAGAGGCGCTGCTGACAACATGACGATGTGTTAGCCCAGATAAGTAGGGTGATAGGCTTGTAAGTGGTGGCATAAGTTTAGTCAATGTGGTTAAGACAATATTTGATATACTGAGGCGATTGTTAAGAATAAAAGACAAAAAGTTGGTCTTAAACATTAAACAGTAAGGCTGCCAGCCATTATTATATAAAAATAAGCTTAATAACAGTTAAGTCTACTAAAATTAAGTATGCCAAAAAGTTGAGCATAACAAAAGGCGGGCATAGTAAAAGCTAAGCATCATAAAAATTGAACACAATAAAAACTAAATATATCAAAAGGTAAAATGAATGATGTTATATGTATGGTTTGTGATTGCAGGCGCATTCGCGGGTGTCTGCGCTGGCTTGTTTGGTGTCGGCGGCGGGATGATTATCGTACCGGCATTGGTATGGATTTTTACCGCCTATCATTTCCCGCCTGAAGTGGTTACCCATTTAGCGATTGGTACTTCTTTGGCGACCATTGTTGTGACCTCAATCAGTTCAATGACTGCGCATAATAAGCGTGGCGGCGTGCGCTGGGATATCTGGCGTAAAATGGGACTGGGTTTGGTTATCGGTAGTTTAATAGGGGCGGGTGTTGCAGAATCGATTGATGGCCAAGCATTGAAAGCCATTATTGGCGGCGGTGCATTATTAGTCGCCATAAAAATGCTGTTCTTCTCTAATAAAGAACAACTGGGCAAACCGCTACCCTCTACTGGCGTACAATTTGGTGCAGGTACGGGTATCGGTTTGGCCTCGTCTATTTTTGGTATTGGCGGCGGTAGTTTGACGGTGCCATTTTTGAACTGGGCCGGGCTGACGATGAAGCAGTCAGTGGGTACGGCTGCTGCTTGCGGTTTGCCAATTGCAGTTGCTGGGGCGTTGGGGTTTGCTTGGTTTGGTCAAAATGTTGAAAATTTACCGGAAGGCACGATAGGCTTTGTGCATATTTCTGGATTTTTATGTATTTCAGTAATTAGCTTTATTATGGCAAAAGTCGGTGCAAAGCTTGCGTACAAACTGCCCGCTTTAATGCTTAAACGCGCTTTTGGGGTGTTGCTATTGTTCGCTGGCGGGCAGTTGCTATTGAGTGGTATTGGGGTGTTGTAAGCGTCTTTATGAATAACAACTAATAGTTCTAATCTTCATAAACCCCAAAAATCCACCCCAGTTTCAGGTAGAATAGCCGCCTGTTTTTGCTGATATTACTGATTATTCATGCGTTTAAAATCTCTAAAATTGGCAGGCTTTAAGTCTTTTGCTAACTCAACTACTTTTACCTTTCCCCGCGGTATCACAGCCATTGTCGGGCCCAATGGCTGTGGCAAATCAAATGTGATTGATGCCATTCGTTGGGTATTGGGTGAAACTTCTGCCAAGCAGCTGCGCGGTGGGGCGATGAGTGATGTCATTTTCGCGGGTACACAAGATAAAGCGGCCAAAAGTGTCGCCAGTGTGGAGTTGACCTTTGAGCATACCCAAGATGAGCAAACCGGCATTCGCCATGAGTTCAATTTGTACCAAGAGCTGTCTGTCCGTCGGCAGGTGAATTTAGAGGGGCGTTCAGACTACTTTATTAATGGCACGCGTTGCCGCCGGCGTGATGTAATCGATGTATTTTTGGGTACAGGGCTGGGCGCACGCAGTTATGCGGTCATCGAGCAGGGCATGATTGGGCGTATTATTGAATCAAGTCCATTGCAGCTACGTGAGTTTATCGAAGAGGCAGCAGGAGTCTCACGCTATCAAGCACGTCGCGCAGAAACGCAAAAAAGATTGCAAAAAACCCAGGATAATCTGGCGCGTCTATACGATATGCAGAGTGAGATGGAACGCCAACAAAAAACCCTCTCCAAACAAGCGGCCAGTGCTCAGCGTTATAAGCAGGTGACTACCAGTCTTGCTGATATCAAACAGCAACTGGCTATCCAGCAATTATATCAGGCCAAATACACTCAGCAGCAGCACAAGCTAACGCATGAGCGTAACGCTACAGCAGTGGCAGCACTGCAAGATAATTACGAACACCTTAAGGTTAAACAAGATAAGCTGACCACAAATATTAACCAACAGCAGTGGCTCAAAGACGATGCTCAAAGCACGCATTATCAACAGCAGCTAACTTACCAGCAAGCTGAGCATCAGCTCAACGATATCAAAGCACAAAGCAATCAAATCGAGCAGCAGTTTGTCAGTTTGAGGCAGCAGCGTGAGCAGGCAACGGCTGAGATTGAAAAGCTAAAAGCGCAACAATTGGAACAACAGGGTGAATTGGTAATATTGCGACCACAGCTTGCTGAGCTAAAAGCCAAACGTGAAGCTCATCAGGGCGAAGAGCAGCCATTACAACGTGCGTGGCATGATGCCCAAAATCAACTATCAGGTCTGCAAGAGAGTGTACGTGCGCTTGAGCAGCAGCAAGCATTGAATATCCAAGCACAAAAGCGTCATCAGCTCAGTCAAGATAAATGGGCACGCCGCCAGCACAGTTGGCAAGCGTTATGGGCGCAGAGTCAACAACCTATTCTTACTTCTAAAATTACCATAGCTGCTAGTGATGATAAGGACTCAGTAAGTCCGCCCACGCACGAACAAATCAATGAGCTAAACCGCCAGTTACAGCAAATCGCACGTCAACAAGATAGCGTAGAAGAGCGTCTGTTCGAGCTACAACCGCAAGCAATGACGTTACAGCAGCGTTTGAGTGAGCAGCAGCGCAGTCTTGCTGAATATGAAAAACGGCAGGCACTATTGGTAGGTGAATACGATACTTTGCATCAGATTTTACATTTGAAGCCCACTAAAAATATAGACAATAGCTTAAATCATAAATTTGCTGCCCAAAGTGATATAGATAAATTAGCAATTGACCGTCAGCCGCTGCCTGAGTTACCTATTAGTACCTTACGTGAGCAGATTGAGCTTAGTGCGCAAGGGCAACAATATGCGCAACTATTAGATCGACTATTAGCGCTATGGTTGGACAGTCATGTATTTATACCGAGCAAACATAGCAATAATGATAACGCTCAAACAACAAATAACTTATGGCAACCGCTTAAAGCTTATTTGCCGGCGTTGCTGGCTTACCAGCAGCAGGATGGCGAAAAAGATAAGGTAAGCCATAGCTTATGGCTACCCGCTATCCAAAATAATAACCAGAAAAATGATTTCATTGATACTTTATCAAATGAGATCGTTAATAAAGTCATACCATTATCGCAGCTGATTACGCAGCCAGATTTAGCGTTATGGCAGCAGTGTTATTTATATATTGATCAAAACGCTAACAAGACCAACCTTGAGCAAACAGAAGAACTTACTGTTATTCTCAAAAAATTACCGCCATCAGCGATATTGTTAACCACTGATGGTTGGATAATAAGTAGCGTAGGCACGATAAATTTAACGCAACTTGCAGGCGTGCACGACGGGCAAATAGACAATCAGTTTTTAACGCAACGTCTTCAGCAGCGCACACGTCATCAAGCGTTAGAAGCTCTGCTTGATGATTTTGAAACCCAAATTCAAACCCAGCAGAAAGACATTAATCATAGCCAACGTGATTATGCTGCATTGACGGTTAGCCTTGAAGAAACTCGCGCTCAAGCTGAACACTTAACGCAGGATAAATACCAAAAGCAGCAGCAGTTAAGCACGCAGCAAGCTGTCCATGAGCGTCTACAGGCTGAGTTAAAGCGTTTAGAGTCTGATAAAATCATGCTCACAGAAGAGCAGCAGGAGCTTGCACAAGAACAAAAAGTATTAGATGGCGAGCAGCAGCAGATACAGACAGATATGAACGCACAGGCGCCTAGGCTAGCTGAAGCAAAAGCCAGCTGTCAGCAACTACAAACCGCACGCAACGAGCTAAGCCGCACTCGTGAATCGAATGATAAAGCATGGCAAACCTTACAGCTCAATATTCAACAAGGTGACATTCGACTTGAGCATAGCGTCAGTAACTTAGCGCGGGCAACCGAGCAACATGATAAATCAATGCAAAGCGAGCAAAAGCTACTGACGAGTCTTGAGCGTTATCAGCAGCAGTTGCCAGATGTACAGGCGGCATTGCAAAAAGCACAAACTGCCTGTGATCAGCAGCAAGCTTTGTTAACTGAGCGCGATATCCTATTAATTGCACTTAAGCAAGACTATAGCCAACAGCAGATCGAGTTGGATACGCTGCAAACCAATTTACAAACCCAACAACGCGAATTAGCAAGTCATGCAACCGAGCTTGCGCTTAGTGAGCAGCGGTTAACAGACGCCAGTAGTCACACGCATGACGCTTTAGCTGAGTACTACAAAATCAGCAGTAACGATAAAACGAATGGCCAAGCAGCGCAGCAGACTATTAGTGTTTCCAGCTTGTTAACCGACTTTATCACTCATGAACGCCGTGTACGTACAGATAAAATCAGTGAATTACAAATTGAGCAGACCAAATTTGAGCAGCAGCTCAGCAAGATTGGCGTGGTTAATCTTGCTGCCGTTGTCGAGCTTGCCGACATCAATGAGCGCTTAGCACCACTTGCCCAGCAAACTGAAGATATTGCTGCTAGCATGGATACTTTGGCGGCGGCGATTGCATCCATCGACGAGACCACCAAGACCTTATTTATGCAAACACTGAATGCCGTCAATATCGAGATGGCTAAGCTGTTTGCTAAGGTTTTCGGCGGTGGTCATGCTAGCTTAACCTTAAATTTAGAGGATATGCCTGCTAATACACCAAAATCAGAACAATGGCGCGCCGGGCTAACCTTAATGGCGCAACCTAAAGGCAAGCGTAACAGTCGCCTTGCAGTGCTTTCAGGGGGTGAGAAAACATTGACGGCACTCAGCTTAATTTTTGCTATCTTTAAGCAGCATCCGGCGCCATTTTGTGTGCTTGATGAAGTCGATGCGCCGCTTGATGATGCCAACGTCGCTCGCTTTACCAGCCTTATTCATGAGCTGGCTGCCGACTTACAGTTTATATTTATCAGTCATAATAAATTGGCCATGCAGATTGCTGATGAGCTCAAAGGCATCACTATGCCAAGCGCTGGCATTTCAACTTTGGTTAGTGTCTCGCTAGATGAGGCGGCGCACTATATTGATAACTAATTATTGACAGTTAAGGTAAAGTTAAGTGGTAAGCGATTATCTGAGCTAAGTTTTTACTTTAATGATTTGCTTTAATAAAAGGTATGAACGGTTACCAATTAATGTATACATCTTCTTATTAGTATAATATAAAGGTGATGTAAGAAAACCGAGTATTGATTACCGCTGGCTTATAAAAATAGGTCTGGCAGATAAGGTTAAAAGCATACCGCAAATACAGTGAGCTGACTATAAACCATCACAATGTGGTGACGGCATTAGTTAGCCATGCTAGACTATTGCCATTTATTCCCTCCGATGTATTCCCATTTGTCATATATATTAGGATGTATTTCTCATGACCGCTATTCAGTTTATATTAATTGCTATTGCTGCATTTATCGTGCTTGCAGGGCTGTTTATGGTCATTCGTAGCCTTAAGCGTCGCCAAAACGCTGGTGAAGTGGCGGTCAATTATGACAAAAATGGTATTCCGATTATCCCGCGTCATGAGCGTAACATTGTCGATCAGCCAGACTTTGATGATACGGTCGCCGGCGAAACTACTATTAGCCCCAATCGTGATTATCTGAATGCGGTAGTCGAAGAAGAACCCTTGACTCAGACACACACCAATATCGATGCGCAGTTGACGCAAGGTCGCGGTAATACTGCCGGTGGTAACAATGAAGAGCATGACGTTGATTATGCGCGCTGGCAGAATGAGCAGCAGCATGCAGATAATGCTGAGTTTGCGCCTCTATCAAAAGAATTGCACGGTGATGAGAATAATGAATATGCACCCACCAATAGCGCTCAAGAACCTGATGCTTTTTCAAGTTTAATGTCTGCTACTGATAGTTTGATGCCAGTGATCGATACTGTAGAAGAGCCTAGCTTTAATGATAACAGTCCGATACTGGATCAGCATTTACTTGCGCCAGTTGATCAAGTACAGAACGGTCCATTAATTAATGCCAAAGACAATATCAATATCACCATATTACCCCATCAGTACCGTGATCGTCCGACGACAATCATTCGTGGCCGTGAGCTACTGGCCTTAATTGATAAATACGGTTTGCGCTTTGGTGCGATGAATATGTTTCACCGCTATGAGCAAAAAGACGGCACCGGTATGCTTTGGTTTAGTATGATGGGCATCACTGATAATGGTATTGCACCTTTCGATCCGCATAGTGTGGCGACCAACACTTATAACGGTGTCGTGGTGTTTTTATCACTGCCGCATCCACAAGCGCTACGTAGCTTCGATAGTATGATGAGCATCGCCTATATGATGGCCGATGACTTAAATGCCATAATGCTCGACGAAAATAACGAGCCAATTACCCCTGAATATAAACAGCAGCTGCGCAATCAAGTCCGTGACTATGAAGGTTAGAAAATGAGAAGGTTAGAAAACACGAGGGTTAAATCTCCTAAAAAGTTAAGTCACTTAAAAGTTTAAAACAGCTAAAAGATGCAAATAACGACGTTAGTATTAGGTTATATGTTACGTTATTTGCGTCTGCTATCCGTGCAAAATTACCGCCAAACTTGTTATGATATCGGCATATTAAATAGCAAAGATGCCGACTATGACTACCCCTATTTTACTGCCCAACTCTCAACCAGTAAGTTCTCAACCCCTCACCTCTCAAAAAAGCACCACATTAGACCTTAATGCTGCCTCAACCAACGCGACATCTAACGATGCTATTATCGCGCAAATGCGCACGCTTATCGATGCGCTAAAAACTCATAATAACGCCTATTATGTACTGGATAATCCGGTTTTAGAAGATAGCGAATACGATCAATTGCGGCTGTCTTTGATTGAGCTGGAAGAAGCATATCCTGATTTGGTGCAACCTGACAGTCCGATCAATCAAGTCGGTGACGTGCCACTATTTGCCTTTACCCAAGTCACCCACGATACACCGATGCTATCGCTCGGTAATGTGTTCGAATATGATGATTTGCGCGATTTTATGCGGCGGGTTAATGACCGTTTAAGTGTCGCCCAGCAAAACCCTGAATACGAAATGGAGCTTAAACTAGATGGGCTAGCGGTATCGTTAAAATATGCGCATGGACACTTTATCCAAGCGATCACGCGTGGCGACGGACAAACGGGCGAAGACATCACTCAAAATACTAAAACCATTCGCAATTTACCTCTATGGCTAGCAGACGCGGCTGATATTGAGCTGTTAGAAGTGCGCGGTGAAGTAGTGATGCCTAAGGCAGGATTTGAGCGTCTTAATCGACTGGCACAAGAAAATGAAGATAAAACCTTTGCCAATCCGCGCAATGCGGCGGCTGGCAGTTTGCGCCAACTTAATCCGGCGATAGCGGCAAGTCGTCCGCTAGCGTTCTATGGCTATTCGATTAACCAAGGTCTACCGGACACCATCGACACTCAATCAGCAGCATTGGCATGGATTAAAGACATTGGCTTTACTGTCAGTGCAGTAGAAGTCGTACCGAACCCACGTGCTGCCCAAGCCTATTACGAGTCTGTGATTGAGGCACGCGCTGAGCTGCCGTTTGAGATTGATGGCACAGTGATTAAAGTTAATAGTTTGGCACTGCAACAGCAGCTGGGATTTTTATCCCGTGAACCGCGCTGGGCGACTGCCTATAAATTCCCTGCCGAAACCGTTATGACACGCTTACAATCAATCGATTGGCAAGTGGGTCGCACCGGACAAATTACCCCTGTTGGTAAGTTAGAGCCGGTAAAAGTCGGCGGCGTCACCGTTAGTAATGTCACCCTGCATAACTTTGGCGAAATTCAACGTCTCGATGTACGTGCAGGCGACATGGTTAGCGTCCACCGCGCCGGTGATGTTATTCCTAAAGTCACACGGGTTTGGCATGAACAGCGCCCAGAAGATTCTGAGCCGGTCAAGCTACCGTCTACCTGTCCAGTATGCGACTCTCCGGTAGTGTTACCCGAAAATGAAGCATTGGCACGCTGTACCGGTGGTTTATTTTGTCCGGCGCAGCAGCAAGAAGCGCTGATTCATTTTGTCTCGCGTCGTGCCATGGATATTGATGGGCTGGGCGCACGCTGGCTGATTGGCTTTTTTAATCATGGTTTGGTCAAAACCGTGGCTGATATTTATCAATTGCATAATCACCAAGAAGAGATGATTACCCTTGAAAAATTAGGCGAAAAATCAGTACAAAATATCATCGCCGCTATCGAAGCCAGTAAACATACAACGCTGTCACGATTTATCTACGCGCTCGGTATTCGCGGAGTAGGTGAAACCACCGCCCAAAACCTTGCCCAGCAATTCGGCGACCTTGATATCTTAATGGCAACGGATATTGAGGCTCTGCTATTAACTCCTGACGTGGGCACTATCACTGCTGAGCTTGCCTATAAGTTCTTCCGTGCCCCGCATAATATTGAAGTCATCACTGAGCTGCGCGAAGCGGGTGTACATTGGGATAAGGTCGAGCAGATTATCTCTAGCGATTTACCACTTGACGGGCAGACTTGGGTTATCACTGGCGCGCTGGCAAGCATGGCGCGCGATGAAGCCAAAGCTAAATTGCAAGCGTTGGGTGCAAAAGTATCCGGTAGTATCTCAGCAAAAACCACTGCGCTACTGGCAGGAGAGAAAGCTGGCTCAAAGATGGCGAAAGCGGAGAAATTGGGGGTTAAGGTGGTTAGTGAGGATGAGTTTTTGGCGCTATTAGAAAATTCATAAATTTGATTGGTAGAGTGGGTTAGCAATAGCGTAACCCACCAAATTATAGTTATGCTATAAGAAGCATGTTTTTATTAGGTGATAAAAGCTGATTTTAAGAAACTAATTTTATCCTTTTTCATTTTATTCCAGTAATCTTTTAACTTATTAGATGGTAAAACCTCATAATAATATAACCAGTAACCATCTTCATTATTATCATATAGATGTTCAGCTACTACTTTATGCTGCTTAATTACTCTGCTACGAGCTCCATATTTCCTTTTATCATACAAATAGGCAAGCAGCAATGTTAAGCAATCATCAAGATTACCAACTTTTTCTAACAGTGGGGAGTTTATATCGAATTCAAAATCATATTTTAATGAGAAATATATTGAATATGCTACAAGCTCATAACTATTTCGTTTGGCTCCATAAATGAGGAGGTTATCAGATATGTTTTTGATTGTAGAGGTTGTTACTTTATATCTTTCAAACAACTGGTTTTCAAGTAAACCTACAAGATAAGGATAGAGAATTACTAAATGATGAACCGTATCTATAAGATACTCAACAGCATTATTAGAAGCACGTTTTCCAGTTATGACTTTTATTCCATAATTTAATATAGTTGCATCATCATCATTTTTCTTAAGTAAACTCAGTAGAAAGTCTAAATAATTAACCATCACTGTGTAATCTAAATAATCTAATAAGCTTACTGGATGATTAGAAATATCAATGACCCAGCTTGGGTTTCTTGTAGCAGGCAAATCTTCTATCGAAACTTTTTTACCATTGAGGATTAGACCGTATTTTCGCAATTCATTAGATAAGTCAGCTAAAAATTTTTCTGCAGTTCCATAGCTTTTTGTTAAACAAGCATAGTCATCAATATGCCTTATAAATTTATAACCCTTCTTGACTAGATGGTAGTCGACTACAACCAATATAATTTCAGAAACTAAATTATATGCATGTGCACCTATCAAAATACCGTGTGTTTTACCGTTGTTCGTATTCATCAAAAGTGAATCTAAATCGTTAAACCAAGACCCTCTACGGTTTACTTTTGCATTAACTTTACCGGCAATTGCCCAAGTCAAAGAATGGGTATACATGCTTCCAAAGCAGTTGGAAACGTCTGCATGAGCCTGAAATTTTGCTCCAATTTTGAACTTCAACAATGGGTTATCATCTTCTTTATAGTTAGAAAAACCCATATCAAACAGTTGATCTTTATCCACTTGGGGAAATATGACTCTTAATGTGTCATATTTCCCCATGACTAAGATCTTTTTATTCTCTTTAGTTTTTCTAATATGTATTCTACTGATTTTCCAATCCTGATTATCTGTATAGGTTTGGAAGTGTAATAGAATATCATTCCAGTTATTTTTCAAATTGAAGCAAAGGTTTCTATAGGCTACAGGATTTGGAATTGTAATAATTCTTGGGATATTTATATTTCTGATGCTTTCATAATAAACTGGAGTAGTGTCTATTTTTTGGAAAGTGGATTCTTTTTGTGTTTTACACCAAGCAAAAAATTCAATAGATTGTAAAAAAGAGGGTAAATTGTCGCTAAACATCCCATAACTTAATAATCCTTCATAAGCTTCATCTGAACTGAACAAAGAATGGTGCTAATAATATGATTTAAACATCGAATCCCTTGTTTATGGAATCTATAAGAATAATTATTAGCAAACGTAGTATTGGTTGAGAATAGTAAAACCTACGTTCTATGGGTATATTTTAGGTTGATTCTTTTAAATCTCGAGTTCTGCTACACGCTACTAAATTTTCTATTTCTACGACCCTTTATGCGGATCCACACTACCTTTCTTACCATCGGGTTTAATGACGATAGGTAAAACAAGCCCTTTAGCAAAGTCATCAGCGAGCACGTAATCATAGCTGCTAGCATTAATATTGGGAGTAGTATGAATGATAAGCTCTACTGCTTCGCCATCAGTAAGCTCGTGCGAGACATAGCTACCACCAACTTCATCTAATATATTGGATAGGGCTTCGTTGCTGGCCATACCGACCGTGAGATTGTGCTGGGCGGTGGCGTTATCGACCTTGAAGTAGTCAGAATAGGCGCGTACCGATTCGCTATCAAGTGCAAACGGATAGTCGTAATTAGTAAGTGGTGCAGGTGACTCACCGCTTGCCACTGCTGACCAGTCGATAGTCTTCGGCGTTGCGGTTGCTTTTGCGGACGACTCTGATGTTACAGACTCACTTTGCTCAATCGGCACCGCTGCCTTAGAATTGGTATCAGTAGTGTCAATAGGATCTGCACTATTATCGCAGCCAGTTAGCATACCTAGGCTCGATGCCGTTAATATCATCATACTTACTAGACGCTTCACCATCGATATTTTTCCTTTTATACTTTTCATGATTGATAGTTATCACTGTCAACTGAGACTGTTCTTGCCACGGCTATTTATAAGGTTTAAACGATATTCGAGAAGAAGTTGAATGAACTACATTTTATATAATGGCTATTTTGACAGTTTTTAGCGCGCTTCTCTACTTAAACCAACAAAACTGAGTCATCTCATATATAGTCGATCCAATTTAAAAACGATACTGTGCTGCTGGTATGAACGTAGCCCTATAGTAAACCATTTTCTATAAGCAATACGCATAAAAAAACAGCCATCGTTCGATGACTGTTTCTCATATTTATGACAATTGGTTATTTATGACAATTGACTGCTCATTTAATCATTATTACAACAGTCATTTTTTCAATAATAATAACGACTTATAATTGGCAGTTTACTTGGTATTCTTTACCATCGGCCCATTTCATAGCCAGGATGCCTTTATCGCCTTTCATGTGCCATGCATAGACAACTTCTGGGTTAGATTCGTTCACATAGCTTGCGGTATCACCTTGTACAGCACCATTTAGGATAATTGGCTGTTGTGACCATTTTATTTTAGGTAGCGTCGCATTTAACATGACTTGTTTTTTATTTATTGATTGCTTTGCCATGATTTGGCTGTCATCAGTACAGGTATAAGGTGCTGGAGCCATCCGATCATAAGCGGCGTCAGTTACGCTTTCTGATGCTTCAGTTTTAGGCATAGTAGGGGCAGTAGTGGCACAAGCGCTAAGTAGAGCAAGAGCTGGTAGGGCAGTAGCTAGTTTCATCATGGTGTTCATGGTCTTCTCCAAAAATGTAAAAATCATTGTGTTTTTAGTTTTAATAACGCATTAAGCGTATGGCGTTCATAGTAACGAAAAGCCAATCTCGACAATGTTAGAAATTGTTCCTTAGATGTTAGCTTCGTTACTTAAACTAATGACTAATGTAATTATTCAGCCAAGCTAATGAATAGCTAATAAAAAGCGTACACCAGCTTAAGGACTGATGTACGCTTTTTATCTAGGTTAATTTATAGCAGCTTATTTATGCTGATCGATAAGTTTACTTTACTTGGTTTTACGCGGCGGCAGTCCAGTGTGCTGGGTTTGGAAATTACCTTTACTGACTCTTTTAGAGTTTTTGCCCACTGGACTTTTCGCAGCAGAAGCACCACTTTTGGTAGCGACATGGTTGTGGCGTTTTACCGAGTCATTACCCAGACGACTGTTCTTTTTACGCGCCGATTGATAGCTGTCCTGATTGGCATCGCGCCCTTCTAAACTGGCATTAAATGGTGGAATTAAGCAGCCACGATTTTTGCCAATAAGATCGCCACGACCCATGCTTTTGAGAGCTTCACGCAGTAGTGCCCAGTTTTTTGGATCGTGATAGCGTAAAAAAGCCTTGTGTAGTTTGCGCTGTTTGCCAGATTTGACAATATCCATATCACCCTCTGTACGGCTGACTTTATGCAGCGGATCTTTATGAGTATGATACATAGTAGTGGCAGTTGCCATGGGGCTGGGGTAAAACGCTTGCACTTGATCCGCGCGGTAGCCATGGCTTTTAATCCAAAGCGCAAGGTTCATCATGTCTTCGTCTTTGGTACCCGGATGGGCGGCGATAAAGTAAGGAATGAGGTACTGTTCTTTACCGGCTTCTTGGCTGAACTGTTCAAACATGGCTTTAAATTGATCATAACTGCCCATGCCCGGCTTCATCATTTTTGACAGCACGCCTTCTTCTGAATGCTCAGGAGCAATTTTGAGATAGCCACCAACGTGATGGCTGACCAGCTCTTTGACGTATTCAGGGTCTTTAACGGCCAAATCATAACGTAGACCAGAGGCGATAAGGATCTTTTTGACGCCTTTAATATCACGTGCTTTACGATATAGTTTGGTCAAATTACTATGATCAGTAATTAAGTTCTCACAAACGTCAGGATAGACACAAGAGGGTTTGCGACAGTTTTTTTCAATTTTCTCATCTTTACAGCTCAAACGATACATGTTTGCGGTTGGGCCACCAAGGTCAGATATTACGCCGGTGAAGCTGGGCGCGGTATCACGGATGGCTTCAACTTCGCGTAAAATCGACTCTTCAGAGCGGTTTTGAATAATGCGCCCTTCGTGCTCGGTAATTGAGCAAAAGGTACAACCGCCAAAGCAGCCGCGCATGATATTGACTGAGAATTTAATCATGTCATAAGCAGGAATACGCGCATCGCCATAGCTCGGATGCGGCAGGCGTGCATAAGGCAAGTCAAACACGTAATCCATCTCTTCCGTTGACAGTGGAATTGGTGGTGGATTAAGCCACACATCAATCGAGGTGAATGAGTTACCGGCGCCGCTACTATGACGCTGTACTAATGCACGGGCGTTACCAGGGTTGGTTTCAAGATGCAAAATTCGACTGGCGTGCGCATAAAGCACGGGGTCAGATTTAACGTGCTCGTAGTCGGGCAGACGAATGACGGTCTTTTCACGCGCTGGCATTTTTAGTTTATATTTAAGAGCAGTTTTTGGTTTGTCAGTTTGAGGCTTATCAAAGCCGCGTAGTTGTACCACCTGAGTATCTTCATCGACTTGGTCAGCGTTGATGACTTTATTAGTCACCGGTTCTGAGACAAAGCCTTGATACTGCGCTGACATTGACTGCCCAACGGGTGAGTCAGAAGGTTTGTTTTGTTCAACTTTACAGCTATCAATGTCTTCAGTCATTACATAAGGATTGATAATCGGGTCAACGCGACCAACCGTATCGACATCATTACTGGCAACTTCGGTCATATCCGCTTGCCAATGGCGACGGCTCGGTGTTAGCAAATAGGCGGCCCCACGCAGTTTGCTCATTTGCTCAAAACTATAGCCTTTTGATAGACCATGTACCACATCGACAATAGCGCGTTCGGCATTACCATATAGTAATACGTCAGCACGGGCATCGAGCAAAACACTGCGGCGTACCTTATCTGACCAATAGTCATAATGAGCGATACGGCGTAAACTGCCTTCAATGCCGCCTAAAATAATAGGCACATCGGGATAGGCTTCACGGCAACGTTGGCTATAAACAATAGCGGCGCGGTCAGGACGTTTGTCCGCCACGTTACCGGGAGAATAAGCATCATCGCTACGAATTTTACGGTCAGCGGTGTAACGGTTAATCATGCTGTCCATATTACCAGCAGTCACGCCATAGGCATAAACCGGCTTGCCGAGTTCCATAAAGGCGTCTTTACTTTTCCAATCTGGCTGGGCAATGATACCCACGCGAAAGCCTTGTGCTTCTAGCAAACGTCCAATAATAGCCATACCAAAGCTGGGATGATCCACATAAGCATCGCCGGATATGATAATCACATCGCATGCATCCCAACCTAACGCGTCCATTTCCTTACGGGTCATTGGTAGATACGGTGCAGGCTCATAGCAGCTTGCCCAATGTTTGTCGTAATCGTAAAGGGGCTTAGTGCCTTGTTTAAAGGCGGTGCGAGCGATGGTATCGGCAGACATGAGCGGACCTGTTGGCTAGGAATTGGGCGATTTAAAAACCGCTCATCTTAACATGAATAACATTCAGTTAGCGATAAGTTATTGATAGCGTGAGGTAATCTGCTTATATAAGGGCATTAGTAACAGGTATTTGTGATAATACTTGTGACAAGAAATTGGTAGTAACTGACATATTTCTAGTTTATTGGCCAACTATGTGCTCCAATATTATGGGACAGTTTGTTTTTTTAAATAAATATTTTTTAGGAATGAAAATGCCAAACCGAAAAGTAGCGTTTGCACTTTTGTTATTGTTACCAAGGTTGGCGAATGCCTCAGATATGGCGGGCATGTTTACTTTTTATTATGCGTCATTTGTCGTGGTCCCAGCATTTTTAATACATATCATTGCGACTATATACTTCTCTAAAAAAGGCTATTTTCAATCTAAAGCTTTTACTAGCAAATACCTTATAGTTGCACTGCTTATCCCTATAATAGGTATCGCTTTACTCACCTTTGAATATTTAGCAGATATGAGCGCAACCGGTATTCATATTGGAACTTTGGTATCTATTCTATTCGTCTACGGCCTTGTGTCCGTAATTTTTGCTATTCCCTATATTCTACATCTTGCTATGAAGTCAAAATAGAATAAATTATTTAACTTTTCTATAGCAATTAATCCAGCATAATTTTGGTGCCGCTCTTAGTAAAGTTCATCACAAACTGACTTTTGAAATTGCGCACATTATTCTCATGCGTCAATAGACTGCGGGTAAATTGGTGATAATCAATCATGTTTTTGGCATTGACCATCAACAAAAAATCAAAATCGCCCGACACTTCATAGCAGCTCATTACTTGAGGTTGCGCGTTCATTAAACGCTCAAATCGATGCTGCATCGAGGTATTAGAGCGCTCCATCTCTATCATCACTATGGCGGTCAGACCGTAGCCCACCTTATTAGGATTGACGATAGCGACTTGTTTGGTAATCACGCCGCTATCTATCAACGCTTGAATACGGCGCTGAGCAGTGGCAATTGACACATGAACATATTCCGCGACGGTTTTTAGCGGCAGCGTGGCATCATCTTGCAGCAAATTTAAAATGGCTTTGTCAGTATCGTCTAAAGTCTGGCTCATAAGCATGGGTTCTCTAAGATAGTTACTTAAAATAAAAATCGTTTTATCAATAAAAAAGCCAGGTGATTAAGTAAATATTTATAATTATTATCAATATAGTCCAAAATTTAATAATTAAAATAATTTTTAACCTAATTTTAGATAAATAAAATCAAAAATAGATAGATATTGAGATAATTTTGCACGATACCCCTGTAAAATAGGCCGTATAAGCAAAAAGCCGTCAGTAAGCTATAAAAAATAGCAACGCGAAAAGTAGCAAAGTTGCTAAATATGATTTTTACCTTTTACCCCAACTTATGGTGTTCTGAATGTCTATCTCACTCTTATCCAATACGCTAGTGTCCACCTTATCACGGTGGCTATTACCTGCTATCTGGACGACTGGTAATGTGCAACAGCGTACCTTAATGTTGGGCGTAGTATTTGCCATAGTGTCTAACGTGTTGTTTGGCGTGCTCTATGCCTACAGTAGTTTTCTTGCCCCTTTATCAGGTACGCAAGTATTTATTTGGCGCATGCTCGCAATGTGGGCAGTATTGATAGGATATTTGCTCATCAGTGGTCGGTTAAATCTGCATATTGATAAGCTGCGTGCCTTGCGCTCAGTTAAGCAGTGGGCATGGTTGCTGCTGCCAACACCGATATTTTTAAGCCAGTTATGGCTATTTATGTGGGCACCAGTTAATGGGCAAGGTGTACAGACAGCGATGGGCTATTTCTTATTTCCGCTAATGATGGTGGTGTTCGGTTGTGTGTTGTTTGGCGAAAAGCTCAGCCGCTTACAATGGTTAGCAGTTGCATTTGCGGCAGTCGGTGTGGGCAGTGAAATTATTCGTACTCAAAGCGTGTCGTGGGCAACTTTGTGGGTCTGTGGTACCTATCCGCTATATTATATTTTGCGCAGACTGCAAGGTATCGATGCGATTACCGGTATGCTGGTGGATTTGACTTTATTTGCGCCCTTTGCGCTTGGCTATCTATACCTAGTGGCGCCAAGTAATTTGATGATGGTGGCAGGCTCTGGATTTTTTATAATTATGCTGGCAGGCCTCGGTATACTTAGCGTACTGGCTATGAAAACCAATATCGATGCCAGTCAAATGCTACCGGTGAATGTCTACGGCATGATGAGTTATTTAGAACCAGCGCTGTTGTTTATTTTAGCAATAACTGTACTGGGTAATCCGTTTGAGTCAGCGATGATATATAGTTATGGACTAATTTGGGTAGGTATTATTTTCTTAATTGCTCATGGTGTTCGCCAACTGCGCCGCGCTCGTCGCAATACGCGAGCTATAATAAATGCGCAAATTGCTTAAGAAAAAATAGCAACATAAAAAACGGACGCTTCAGCCAATAGGTTGAAGCGTCCGTTTTGCCATAGCTTAACAGGCTTGTTTTTAACTTAAAATACCTAGTCTAAATGCTGCTTAAAGCCGCGTTGTTTGTCACGTTCCCAATCGCGATCTTTTAAGGTTTTGCGTTTGTCGTGCTGCTTTTTACCTACCGCCAGCGCAATTTGGCATTTAACCATTGAGCGCTTCCAGTAACAAGACAACGGTACGCAGGAGTAGCCCTTTTGATTGACCGCACCAAATAGTTTTTCGATTTCGCGGCGATTGAGCAGTAGCTTGCGCGTACGAATACTATCAGGGTCGACATGCGTCGAGCTTGAGAGTAAGGCTTGAACATGCGACCCAAATAAAAACGCTTCACCATTACGGAAGGTAACGTAGGCTTCGGTAATCGTCATTTTGCCAGCACGGATGGCTTTAACTTCCCAACCTTGGAGCGATAAACCTGCCTCAAAAGTCTCTTCAATAAAGTACTCGTGGCGAGCCTTTTTATTGGCGCAAATTTGATTGTCAGGTTTTCTTGATTTTTTTGACATGGCTTCCTCTTCTAGACGTGGCGTCCTCGTCTGACCAGTTCCTCATCTTATAGCGAACCAACTACAAACTTGTTACGTTGCTAGACTTGCTTAATGCACTAAGCGTACAATTTTCACTTTGCATCCGGGTAACCGTTTTATATTTGGTTTACTATATAGTCAAACTTATCTATCTGACGTTGACTATAAATAGTCGATGAGTCGAACCGCCTATTGTAGCAAAGCATTTGGTGCAAAGGTAAGTAGGCTGTGATAACAAATGTAGCAGATAAGTGTCAAATTTAGGCAAAATTTGCTAGCATACGCAGTAATACTATCGACTACATTAGTCCTGCTATGAGCCTTCCTATACCTACTTCACGTTTACATACCAGAGTTTTATATCCTGGCACTTTTGACCCCATTACTAACGGTCATGTTGATTTGGTCACGCGGGCAGTCAAACTGTTCGATGAAGTGATTATTGCCGTGGCCTCAGGGCATCATAAAAAACCTTTATTTAACTTTGAGGAGCGCGTAGCATTGGTCGAGACCGTATTTGCTGATTTGCCGCAGGTATCGGTGATTGGCTTTGAAGGGTTGCTCGTAGACTTTATGCGTGAACAGAATGCCACCGCTGTACTGCGTGGCTTGCGGGCGATGTCAGACTTTGAATATGAGTTTCAGCTGGCCAATATGAATCGCGAGCTTGATGAAAACTTTGAAGCGGTATTTCTAACCCCCTCTCAGAATTACTCGTTTATCTCATCGACTATGATTCGCGAAATCGCTAAACTTGGTGGTGATGTCACTAAATTCGTTCCGGATTGTGTGGCGAAAGCCTTTACGCAAAAACTAAATGTATAGTCGTTTTACTTTGAAACGGCTATAGGGTGGCTGGGAGAAATTTTTGCAGCCTGTGGAGTGGCGTCGCCGCACGTAAATAAAACGTGTCTAATTCGGTTTTGTATCTAATATTTAAAAGTTAAAAATACAATAGCCAATCCCAACAACTAAGGAGCAGTTTATGGCGTTATTAATCACGGATGAATGCATTAATTGTGACGTGTGCGAGCCTGCCTGCCCAAACGATGCCATCTCAGAAGGCGACGATATTTATGTTATCGACCCTGACTTATGTACCGAATGCGTCGGACATTTTGACGAACCCCAATGCGTGGTGATTTGTCCGATTGATTGTATCCCTCATGACCCTAATTATGTCGAAACGAAAAGCGATTTGATGTCAAAATACAAACGGATTACTGGCAAATAAGCTACTGGGCAAGTAAGTCACTATTAAACATGACTGTTAAAAACGACTACCCATATTTAACCACTATTTAAGAAGCATTCGTTCTAATACTTTCTCTAAAAATAAAAGCCAACTAGGAAGACGCGTGCAAATGCTGTGTTCGTAGGCTTAGTGAGTTTGAGAATATTGGCTTAGCTAGACTGTTTTTTGAAATGGGTATAAAGAGCTAATATTTTACGGACAAGACTATGACTATCAGTATGGACCAGTCTACAAGTGACTTTGACCAACAACATCTTTGGCATCCTTATGCCAGCCTGCCGCCTACTTATCCCAATATCGTTATTGACCACGCCGATGGTATTTATATTGTCACCCAAGACGGCACGCGCCTCATCGATGGCATGTCGTCATGGTGGGCGAGCGTCCATGGCTATAATCATCCAAAACTGAATGCTGCTATTACTGAACAACTGGGTAAAATGGCGCATGTGATGTTTGGTGGTTTGACCCATCAACCAGCGATAGATTTAGGCAAAAAGCTACTAGATATTGTCCCTGCTGGACTCGATGCGATTTTCTATTCCGATAGTGGCAGCATCGCAGTAGAAGTGGCGTTAAAGATGGCGTTGCAATATCAGATTGCCGCCAACCGTCCAAGCAAGCAGCAGTTTGCCTCTACCCATTCAGGTTATTATGGTGATACTTGGCATGCGATGAGTGTCTGTGATCCAGTTGCTGGCATGCACAGTTTGTATGGCAATCAATTGCCCATGCAGCATTTTGTACCCGCACCGCCATTAGGTTTTGAGCGTACTTTGACGGAAGATGAGCGCGACGAGTTAACCGCATTTTTTGATAAGAATAGCGACAAGCTAGCAGGCTTTATTATTGAGCCGATTATTCAAGGCGCTGGCGGCATGCGCTTCTATAACCCTGAATATTTACAGCTATTACGAAAGTTGTGCGATGAGCATAAAGTAGTATTGATTGCAGACGAAATTGCGACTGGCTTTGGGCGTAGTGGTAAATTATTTGCTTGCGAGCATGCCAATATCAGCCCTGATATCATGACTGTTGGTAAGGCACTGACGGGTGGCTATATGACCTTTGCTGCAACCTTATGCACGCGCAGCATTGCTGATACGATTAGCCAAAGTGATTATCCAGCCCTCATGCATGGCCCTACTTTTATGGGCAACCCGCTGGCCTGTGCAGTCGCTTGTGCGTCGATTGATTTGATAGTGTCCTATGATATTGAGTCGCGTACCGCAAACATGCAAGCCGTTATGGAACAGGAGCTCGCAGCTACAGTAACTGTAGAAGGCGTTGCCGAGGTGCGTTGTTTGGGTGCAGTCGCTGTGATTGAGCTGGACGAAGCCGTTGATATGCCTACTTTTCAGGCATTGCTGATTGATAATGACATTTGGGTTAGACCTTTTGGGAAATTAGTTTATATCATGCCGCCGTATATTATTACCGATGAAGAACTTGTGACTTTATGCCAAGCATTATTAAAAGTGGTGACCATTTATTTGGCTCAAATTTCAAAACCAGTGACAGTAAATACTAAATGAAATAGATTCGGGTCATAAAAATCGCAAGGCTATCAAATTTTTATCGCTTGCTGTTCGCAGACATGACAGAGGTTGCAAAAATTACTGCTAGCCGAACTGCGTTTTTTTTAAATCAGTATGTTTTTAAAGGTCAGTTATGAGCGTGTTATTTATCTCCGGTATCGATACCGATATTGGCAAAACCTATGCCACTGGCATGATTGCAAAAGCGCTCAAGCAGCAAGGCATTGATGTCATTACCCAAAAACTGGTGCAGACCGGCGTAGCAATAGATTCAGATAGTGGCGAGATGGGTATCGCCGATGATATTATTACTCATCGTCAATTGATGGGCATTGCGCTACAACCGTGCGACTTTGATTATACAACTTGTCCTTATCGTTATGAGAAGCCTGCGTCACCGCATTTATCCGCCAAGCTTGCAGGGCAAACTCTTAACCCTGAGTTGATTACGAGCGCTACTCGACGCTTACAAGCTGAATATGAAGTAGTGATGCTAGAAGGAGCAGGCGGGTTATTAGTGCCGATAACCGAGGACTTATTAACCTTAGATTATATTGCCACTCAATGTTATCCAGTTATTTTAGTCACCTCCGGGCGTTTGGGCAGTATCAATCATACTTTGCTTAGCCTTGAAGCAATAAAATCGCGTGGCTTAACGGTTCATAGCGTTGTTTATAACCATATTCATAACGAAGACGAACAGATTGCAGCTAGTACGATTAATTTTTTGCAAAACTATCTTCAACAGAACTATCCAAATAGCCATTGGCTGTCATTATATAAACAGCTGAATAATACGTCACACAATCATGATTTAACTTTACCAAAAGACTTTATTTAATTGGTTTGTTGTATCGTTAAAAATAAGCGTAAAAGACTTTCCCAACTAAGTGTAAGGTTTGCTATACTAGCGCGCTTGGTAGACTAGGCAATCGCCGCTGCACACTGGCAACAGATGAGCAGGGGAGGAAAGTCCGGGCTACATAGGGCAGCGTGCCAGCTAACGGCTGGGCAGGGTAACTTGACGACCAGTGCAGCAGAGAGTAGACCGCCTTTGGCATCGCAAGATGTTATCGGTAAGGGTGAAAGGGTGCGGTAAGAGCGCACCGCGTGGCTGGCAACAGTTCACGGCATGGTAAACTCCACGCGTAGCAAGACCAAATAGGCATCGGTATGGCGCGGCCCGCGTTCGATGCGGGTAGGTTGCTTGAGCGTATTAGCGATGATACGCCTAGAGGAATGATTGTCCACGACAGAACCCGGCTTATCGGTTTACCAAACCTTTTTAAGTGCTTTTTTTTAAAAGTACATTGTAGTACAGGCTTGGTATTTTAAAATTGCAATTATTTTGAATTTAATTCAATGTTTTTTGCAAGAAATGCTGCTTAAGGGTTGACGTCAGTCTCCTGTTTCGGCATAATACCGAGCCTTAAATGGCGATGTAGCTCAGCTGGTTAGAGCGCATGACTCATAATCGTGAGGTCAAGAGTTCAAGTCTCTTCATCGCCACCATTTATAGGTAGTTGCTCAAATTTAAAAAGCCAATCCTTTGTGATTGGTTTTTTTTTGCCTAAAATAACTTGCCAGTTATTCAGCATGATATGGACATGAGAAAAATTATTATCCATCTCTTATCTTCATTTACTTACTCATTTCTTACTGATTCATAGACTTATCTGTTTGTTCACAGATTAATTCTTGTAACTTATGTCGCGCTTACTTATCATAGGGACTGTTTTTAGTGAAGTCTTGTGACGCTATGTCTGTACAATTGCCTCCTTATCGCCCTATTAAGCATCGCAGTGGTCTCAAGGTCATGGGCGCTGCCTTTCATGCCTTGCTTATGCGTGAGCTGCAGACGCGCTTTGGTGGCTACCGATTGGGCTATTTATGGGCCCCGCTAGAGGTTCTGTTCCAAGTCCTTATATTTCTAGTGATTTTTGGCGCTATTCGTGAGCGTTTAGTACCAGGAATGGATTTCTCTTTATTTTTAGTCACGGGGATGGTTCCTTTTCGAATGTTTCAAAAAATAGCAACCAGAGCACTAGGTGCTGTTGAGGCTAACAAGGGTCTATTGATGTATCGCTCGATTAGGCACATTGATGTCATTATTGCTCGTTCATTTTTAGAGCTAGTCATTTACTTCTTTACTTCAATATTGCTATTACTGGGTCTGTCTTTCTTTAATATATATGCCAACTTAGAAAATCTTCATATTGTATTATTTTGTTGGATAACGCTTTTTATATTTAGTTTTGGCATCGCCCTTATTATGATGGTAATTGGCTACTATGGCGGCGAGATTAGTAAGGTAATAACTATATTATTTACTATACTGTACTTTACGTCTGGCATTATTTATCCCATTCATATTATTCCCGAGCCTTATTTTAGTTATCTACTGTACAATCCCTTTATTCATAATATTGAGTTAATTAGACATGCATTTGCTCCCAATTATCCAGCCTATCATATTGATATAGGGTACTTTTTAAAATGGATGTTTGCTGTAAACTTCCTAGGATTACTACTTTATAAATTTGCTGAGCGAGATATGATTCGTTCTCGCTAAGTACAATACTTATAACTGACGTAAGGTAAATAAATGATTGAAATAAGAAACGTTTCCAAGTCATTTATGACCAAACAAGGTCGACATTATTTATTTAAAGATTTAAATCTGACCATTGGTGATAAACAAAATGTGGGTTTGCTAGGCCGTAATGGCGCTGGTAAGTCAACCTTGCTGCGTATTATATGCGGGCTTGATCAGCCAGACCATGGTGAGATCATTACTAACTCTACCATTTCATGGCCAGTTGGCGTGGCAGGTGGATTTCAAGGCAGCTTAACCGGACGCCAGAACGTACGTTTTGTCTGTCGTCTGTATTCAAGTGGTCCTTATATTGATGAGAAGATTCGTTTTGTTGAAGAGTTCGCTGATATCGGCAGTTACTTTGATATGCCGGTTAAAAGCTATTCATCAGGGATGAAGTCGCGCTTAACCTTTGGTCTCAGCTTGGCCTTTGATTTTGATTATTATATGCTTGATGAAGCAGGGGCTGTTGGTGATGCCGCTTTTCGTAAGCGCAGTGAAGATATTTTAGCCGCCCGCCGTGCCCAAGCAGGATTTTTGATAGTGTCGCATAATATTGGTGACATCAAGCGTAACTGCGATATTGGTATTGTGTTAATGGATCAAACAGCACATGTGTTTGAAGATACAAAAGAAGCGATTGAGGTATATGAAGAGCATGTCCACAAAGCGAAAAAATAAGATTATCAACTTCTCGCTGTTTATCGGCTTGGTGATCCTCCCTTGGGTGCTGGTGATTTATTATGTTATGACGATTGCGCATCCGCGCTTTGTCTCAACTGCCGATGTGGTGGTCAAGCAAGTTAGTGATACTAATATATCTGCAGGCGGTGGTCTATCTGCGCTATTGGGCGTTAATAGTACCAGCAAAGAAGATGCGACTTATTTAACTCAATATATCTTATCTAATGATATGGTGAAACGTTTAGATGATAAGTTTAAGTTTCGTGACGCTTATTATATGGATGGCTCAGATCCTATTTATGAGATTGATCCTGAAGCCAGTCAAGAGGATTTGCTTGAGTACTTTAAAAAACGTGTACATATCGATTTAGATGAGCAAAGTTCGGTGTTGACTGTATCGACAGAAGCTTTTGCGCCAAAGTATGCGTATGCTTTAAATAAAGCTATTTTGGGTGAGTCTGAGCAGTTTGTGAATCGTATTTCACAAGAGGTCGCTCGCGATCAGCTGGTTTTTGCTGAAACCCAACTCGATGAATCACAAGACCGTCTAAATGATGCCAAAGAGCAACTGCTTACTTATCAGAATCAAAATGAAATTTTTGACCCGCAAGCCAATGCACAGATTGTCAATCAACTGATTGGGAGTTTGCAGGGGCAACTTAGCTCACTGCGGACCGAAGAGCGACAACTGCTTAGCTATCTCAATCCCGATGCCCCGCAAGTGGTGTCACTAAGAAGTCAAATTAAAGCGGTTGATGAGCAAATTACTCAAGAGCAGACCAAATTGACCTCACCGAATACCACTAAGCTTAATCGACAAACCGTGCAATTTGAAACCATTAAAGCCGATGTGGAATTTGCTACTGAGCTGTATAAGCTGTCTTTATCATCGCTTGAAAAATCTCGATTAGAAGCCTTTAAGAAGATGAAGAACCTTATTGTTATCTCAACACCTTATGAAGCCGAGGAAGCACTATATCCTCGTAGTATCTATATTATTTGGACATCACTTGCTCTGTTATTGATGTTTTATGGCTTTGTGCGTTTAGTGATGGCGGTCGTTCGTGACCACCGTAGCTAGTTTTATTGACCAACGCTATAGTAACTAATTGATCATTAATAAACACTCGCAGTGCCCGGTACTTAGCGAACTTGAACAACCAGATACCAGTAATGATCGGCAGATCAGCAAAGGAATACAGCTCATGAACATGAAACCACGTCGTATCGTGCCAATGATCAAAGCGATCAAAGTGCTCAGCTTGACGCTGGCTGCAACCAGCGTCCCAGCACTAGCAGCAAGCAGTTATGCAGATCAAATAGCAGGGTCTAGTTTTGGTACGGGTGCTAACAGCATGGGCCAAGATCAAAACCGTAATAATATTAACGTGTCAACTCAGGCCTTTGCTGGTGGTGTTCCTGGTCAAGCAACGACTCAAGAAGCGGTTAATGCAGCCAGCCTACCTAGCCAGTCAGTGATCAATACCACGCGTCCCTATCAAGATATTGACACTAAAGACCTTATGTTTGGTGAACAGCTGTTCCGTGGCGCTTTTTCGACCACCTCTGGTTCGACTTTTAATGATGGATATGTGATTAATCCAGGTGATAACGTACAAGTACGGATGTGGGGCGCCTATCAGTACGCAGCGACTATGACGGTCGATCCGCAAGGTAATATATTTCTACCTAATATCGGTCCCGTTCGTATTTCAGGTGTACAAAATGGCAACCTGCAAAGTGTGGTTAAAAGCGCAGTCAGCCGTATTTATCGCTCAAACGTCGGCGTCTATGCCTCATTAGAGCAAGCTCAGCCAGTGAAGGTATTTGTCACCGGATTTGTTAACCAGCCGGGCTATTATGGTGGTTTAGCGGCGGATTCAGTATTGTCATATTTGGACCGAGCAGGCGGTGTAGATCCTGGACGCGGTAGTTATATTGACATTCAAATACGCCGTAATGGTCAACTGGTCCAGCAAGTCAATTTATATGACTTTTTATTGGCTGGTAAGCTGCAACCTTACTCGTTTCGAGATGGCGATGTGATTACCGTTGCCCCACAGAAAAAAACCTTTCAAGTGGGCGGGCAAGTTCAGAACGAATATACTTTTGAGTTTGATGTCACTGATCTAACCATTGGTGATGTATTACAAGTGGCCAATCCTGCTGCCAATGCCACCAACGTCAGCATTACTCGTAGTGCGGGTCGGGCGCAAACGGCAGAATACTATACGCTTGCAGATGCACAAAACGTACGGGTTTATAACGGCGACCAAATGGTAGTAACCTCTGATCGTTATGCCGGTACGATTGCGGTGCAGGTTAAAGGCGCGCATACCGGTAATGGTGCGGTGGTAGTACCTTATGGCGCCCGTCTCAAAGATATCGTTTCGCAGTTGCAGCCAAGCCCATTAGCGAAGCTTACCCATTTGACTATTTATCGTGAGTCTGTCGCTGTGCAGCAAAAGCTCATGATCAATAAGTCACTTGATCGTCTAGAAGAGCTAACCCTTGCCACGCAATCAACCACGCGGGAAGAGGCAGCACTGCGTCAAGATGATGCTAATTTAGTCAAACAGTTCGTTGCCAAAGCCCGTAACGTGCAACCTACTGGACAGATAGTGGTGGTTCCTAATTCGTGGCAAGATATTATCTTACAGCAAGGTGATATCATTGAAGTACCAGCACAAACCTCGATCATTACGGTTAATGGTCAAGTGCGGGCACAAGGGGCATTGACCTTTAATCCTGACTATACTGTCGGCGATTATGTTGCCAACTCAGGCGGCTTCGATGACAATGCTGATACTAAAGAGATCTTAATTATTCACCAGAATGGTGCGAATGAAGTGGTTAATACTGCTTACCGTATTCAGCAAGGTGATGAGATTATGGTATTGCCAAAAGTGAAAACCAAACGAGTAGAAATCGCGCGCGGTTTATCGCAGATTGTCTATCAGCTGGCCGTTGCAGCTAAAGTTATATTAGACTTATAACGATTAAGGCTGTATGTATGGTTTGAGAAATAAACGATCAAAGAAGGTATCACCAATGATAAGAAGCGCAGCAGATGATGACAAGATATCAGTCAAGTTTACAACGTCTGTATCTGCTGACGTGCTTCAGTCGCCCTTATTATCTAAAACTCTAGCACCAAACCGACTGGCCGTTATTGGCAAAGGTATGCGCCATAACAATGAGCTACTCGCGCAAGTGTTGCAAGCAGACATTCAGCGCTGGTATCTATGGTCAGGTCTACAACAGAGACTGAGCACCAAAACGGCAACGCTATTCCCTAAGCTCACCCAACGTCGATTTAACTATTTATCTAATCCACTACCTGACGCCTTTATTGGTTGGGGTCATAAAAAAAGCTATCAACGTGCAACCAAGGCTGCTAAACGGCAGGGTCTTACAACTTTGAGTATCGAAGATGGTTTTTTACGCTCATTAGATTCAGGCATTAGTAGCCGTCACGGGCTTAGTGTAGTGATTGATGATATTGGTATTTATTTTGATCTGACTCAACCCTCACGCCTTGAACAGTTAATTATTGAGCGCGCACAAAATGATTCTAATCAGGCCAGCGCAGACAAAGACCACGCTCAGGGTTTGATAGCGCGTATTGGTGATGAGCAGTTAAGTAAATACAACGCGGTCACTCATTGCCCGTCACTCGATAAGCTTGTTGCAGATGCTAACGCAATAAACAGCACATTAAAGCCGCATATCTTATTAATCGATCAAGTCGCAGGCGATGCCTCAATTACAGGGGCAGGTGCCGATAAACGTCAGTTTAAACGCATGTTAAAGGCTGCTTGCCGTGCTCACCCCGATGCTCATATTTGGATAAAGGCCCACCCTGCAGCAAAAGCAGGCTATTTAACCGACCTTAAACTGCCTAAAAACGTACGCGTATTATCGCAAGCACTCAATCCTATTAAGCTGTTAACTCAAGTGAATGAGGTGTATACCGTCAGCTCACATATGGGTTTTGAGGCGTTACTGCTCGGTAAAACCGTGCATTGTTTTGGGGTAAATTGGTATAGTGGTTGGGGGCTTACTGACGATAGTGGGGCGCCCAAACGTTTACTTAAAAAGGTCAAGCAACGTCGGCAACTATTTTCAGCGTCGTCATCAAATGCTGACAATAGCCTTGTCAACGCTGTCAGGTCATCACGAAAAAAGAAATTCTCTGCCAAGTTAACGCCTCTGTTAGAGCCATCATTAGAAGTATCACTAGAAATGCTATTTTATAGTGCCTACATTGACTACAGCCACTATGTCGATCCGGCCACCAAGCAAGCTTGTGACATTGATACTGCGATAGAATGGTTACTGACCAATCGCTATTGGCAAACGTATCTTGCAGGTGCTCTGACGGTATATGAGTTTAGCCGCTGGAAACTGCCCTTTGTTAAGGCATTTGTCGATCTGCCACGTACCTCATTATTTATTAAACCCAAGCCTCGTCTAAAAAACCTATTGCATCCTGACCACTTTCGGGTCAATTACCAGCAGCCCCTATTGGTTTGGGGTCTAGCAAAGCGGCAACAGTTACAGAAGCGTCTGCAAAAACCACTACAAAAACAAACGACCATGCCGCAGTTAGCAGTAGTGCCACCTATTTATTGTATGGAAGATGGTTTTATTCGCTCCAATGGCTTAGGAGCTACATTGTTAGCGCCGTTGTCCGTAGTCATAGATAAGCGCGGCATTTATTACGATGCGACCCAGACTTCAGACTTGGAGGTATTGCTACGTGATTGTCAGGTATTAACACCACGGCAAACAGCGCGAGTACATACGCTGCAAAACAAGCTGTTGACTCAGCGGGTCAGTAAATATAATGTTGGTAATACCAATACTGATGCATCTAGTTCACAGACATCCTGGCTACAAGCGGCAAAAACAACGTCAAAACTGCGAATACTGATCGTTGGACAAGTTGAAGATGACCTTTCTGTACAGTATTGTGGCTCACGTATTCAAACCAATAGTGCATTGATTGAGCGAGTACGGCAGGACAATCCTAATGCTTATCTAATTTATAAACCGCATCCGGATGTTGAAGCGGGACTGCGTGCTGGTAAAGTTGCATCAAAATACTTAAAAGATGTGCAAGCCGTTGCTTATGATACCGCAATGCCAGATTGCTTAGCCTGCGTTGACGAGGTACACACTATCAGCTCATTGACTGGCTTTGAGGCATTGCTACGTAATCTTAAGGTCGTTTGTTATGGTTTGCCCTTTTATGCAGGTTGGGGCTTAACCATAGATAAAGATGCAGCGTTATCACCAAAGGCCAATTATCTACAGCGCCGTCAGCGCAGTACCCCATTAATCCTAGAACAGTTATTATATTGTGCGCTAATACGTTATCCCTTATATCGTTTACCAGAAGGCTATGGCTTAGCACAGGTAGAGCAAGTGATTGATCACTTATATCCGCCTACAGCCATGGTTGCTATCGATAAAGTAACGGATGATAAAAATATCAATAACTCACAGATGATAAATGCTAAAGCCATATCTAATATACCGATGCAAATTAAACGTCAGGCCGCTACGCGTTTTATGCAGCAGCGCTATAGATTCCAGCAGCTTCTGCGTAAACGGTCAACCTAACGGCTTTGTAGTTAACAAGGCTTAATTTAGCCGCCTAAATCCTTTACGACAACTGTGTTCTTTTTCGTTATAATGACTTGCAGGCTATATTTGCTTGCCTAAAATTATTGTGTCATTCGTCTTCATTTTTCCATTCATTAATTAATGGTAACCCAATATTATGGCAGCTTCGATGCATCAATTGCTTACTCATCGACATATCTTGCTGTTACAAGGAAAAATGGGTGGATTTTTTAGTCGTTTTGCGACCTTTTTACAAAGCCAAAACATTAAAGTTAGTAAAATTAACTTTAATGCTGGTGATGCATTTTTTTATCGGCATGCAGATGCTTATGATTATACGGATACCTTGGCGCAATTTTCTCCTTGGCTGACTGCGTTTATTGAAGCAAATAGTATTGATGCGGTGGTTTGCTTTGGGGACTGTCGTCCACATCACACCCAAGCCGCACAATTATGTGAGCGCCTAGGCATCTCTTTTTTTGTTTTTGAAGAAGGGTATCTACGCCCTGATTATATTACTTTACAAGAATACGGTATTAATGGTTATTCACGGTTAAATATTGCCGATATTAAGGCGCTTAACAAAGCTAATGACCATCCGTTATACACTCATAATCGTTTTTATCGTTTGAGCATCGCTGCTATTGTTTATTACATTATCGCTTGGCTATACAAGGCACGTTATCCACACTATTCACACTACCGTGGTATGACCGCTTGGCAAGAGGCGATAGCATGGCTCAAAGCACCATGGCGTAAGCTACGCGACTATCTACCTGATAAACATCTCCAACAGCGTCTGACCACTCAAGACCGCAATAACTACTTTGTAGTTAGTTTGCAAGTGCATAATGACTCACAAATAACCCACCATAGTGGTTACCATGATGTGGTGCAATTTATTGATGAGACTATTGCCAGCTTTGCAACCCATGCCTATAAAACCCAGATGCTGGTATTCAAGCATCATCCATTAGATCGCGGGCATCGGGACTATCGCGAACTGGTAGCCAGCTTAGCCAAGCGCTACCAAGTTAGTAGTCGCATTTTTTATGGCTGTGATATGCATTTGCCAACGCTTATGAAGCACAGTATTGGCATGGTTACGATCAACAGCACGACCGGTCTACAGTCGGTGTACCATAAAAAGCCTACCAAAATAATGGGAAGGGCGATTTATAACACCCATAAGTTGACTGATCCAAAGACACTCGATAAATTTTGGCAACATCCTAAAATTCCAGATAATGAATTTTACCTACGATTTCGTGAATATCTGATAGAACAAACCCAGTTAAATGGCGCGTTTTATGGTAAATCACCTTGGATGTATAAATATTTGCACCAAAAAGAGAACATCAACTTAGAGGCTAATCTCTCCGAGCACAATATTCCTAAATAACAATATATTATTAAGTAATGACTCTCTAGCAGTAACTAAAAACTCTCATAAATCCCCGCTATAAGATTCGCTTATTAAACGATAATGCTTATCACGCTTTAACTTCATCGTTAAATCAAATGCTTGCTGACAAAATCGCCTTACTTTATAGCAGAAAACTGCTAGAATACCTGCACATGCCTGCGTGTATTAGTAAGCGCTATGAGCTGTTGATTTGAGGCGATAATATTAGCGAACCAGCTGATATTAATTATGGGCGATTATTTTATTAATTGCGCCTGACATCATTTTTTATTCCCATTATTCAATCACCCCTTATTTAGTAGGCGCTTTGTGACTGCATTAGCCAATATTCGTAACTTTTCTATCATTGCCCACATTGATCATGGCAAGTCGACCCTTGCTGATCGTTTTATTCAAATGTGCGGCGCGCTGCAAGATCGCGAAATGCAGGCGCAAGTACTCGACTCCATGGATATTGAGCGTGAGCGCGGTATTACCATTAAAGCGCAGTCGGTGACTTTGTATTATGATCACCCCAATGGTGAGCGTTATCAGCTCAATTTTATTGATACGCCAGGCCACGTGGATTTTTCTTATGAAGTTTCACGCTCATTAGCCGCCTGTGAAGGGGCATTATTGGTTGTCGATGCCGCACAAGGGGTCGAAGCCCAGTCTGTTGCCAACTGTTACACTGCAGTTGATCAAGGCCTAGAAGTAATGGCGGTGCTGAATAAAATTGACTTGCCACAAGTAGAGCCTGAGCGCGTTATTCAAGAGATTGAAGATATCATTGGTATCGAAGCGATTGATGCACCGCGCGTATCAGCAAAATCTGGACTTGGTGTTGATAAGCTGCTGGAGGCCTTGGTTGAGTTTATTCCAGCGCCGACAGGGGATCGCGAAGCGCCGCTACAAGCACTGATTATCGATTCATGGTTTGATAATTATCTGGGCGTGGTCTCACTAGTACGTGTGCGCCAAGGTACGGTACGCCAAGGCGATAAAATTTATATTAAGTCGACTAAAGATGCGCATCCGGTCGGCTCAATTGGGGTCTTTACTCCGAAGCCATTAGATACTGGTATTTTAGAAGCCGGTGAAGTTGGTTTTATCATTGCGGGTATTAAAGACATTGCTGGCGCGCCGGTCGGCGATACGATTACTCATGCTAAGACGCCTGATGTCGATTGTATCCCTGGGTTTAAGCAAGTTACTCCGCAGGTGTATGCGGGTATGTTCCCAGTCGAATCTACTGACTTTGAAAAGTTTCGTGAGGCGCTACAAAAATTACAAATTAATGATGCCTCGTTGTTTTTTGAACCGGATACTTCAGATGCGCTCGGTTTTGGTTTCCGTTGCGGCTTTCTAGGTATGCTGCACATGGAGATTATCCAAGAGCGTCTTGAGCGCGAATACGACTTGGACTTAATCACTACTGCGCCATCGGTAATTTATGAGATTGTGAAGAAAGATGGCGAAATCATGTACGTTGATAACCCATCAAGACTGCCTGAACCTAATAATATCGAAGAGTTTCGTGAACCGATTGCCCGCTGCCAGATTTTAGTACCGCAAGATTACTTGGGCAATGTCATGACTCTATGTATTGAGCGTCGCGGCGCACAAGTCGACATGCGTTTTATGGGCAGACAAGTTCAGCTGATATTTGATATTCCGATGGGCGAAGTGGTGATGGATTTCTTTGACCGCCTAAAATCAGTCTCACGCGGCTTTGCCTCACTTGATTACAACTTTGAGCGTTATCAAGCAGATAAATTAGTCAAAGTTGATGTGCTTATTAACGGTGATAAAGTTGATGCCTTAGCAATGATTGTTCATGAAGCACAAGCCCGTTACCGTGGTAATGCGCTGGTTGGTAAGATGAAAGAGCTGATTCCGCGGCAGATGTTTGATGTGGCGATTCAGGCCGCTATTGGTAGCCAAATCATTGGCCGTAGTACGGTTAAAGCCATGCGTAAAGACGTGTTAGCCAAATGTTATGGTGGTGATGTCTCGCGGAAGAAAAAGCTACTGTCTAAGCAAAAAGCAGGCAAAAAGCGCATGAAGCAAGTTGGTAATGTGGAGATTCCACAAGAAGCCTTCTTAGCCGTATTGCAAGTAGATTAGATAATCGAGTGTATGCTTAAAAGTTAGATACAGGTCATTATTAATAATAATTATTAACAATTATTGAAAATAATAAGTCACTATTGTTAGTCTTATCCGTTAAAACTGTCAGATAAGCAGCTCGTTAATAGGCAATTGAGTATGGATTTTGATTTTAATTTAGTGTTGGTGCCATTAACCTTAGGCTTAGGGCTGGTCTGGCTATTAGATAAGCTGGTATGGAAACAGCGCAAATCGCGTGGTCCGGGTAAAGAAAGCTGGGCGGTACGCTGGGCGTATGACTTTTTCCCCGTATTGGCGGTGGTGCTGTTTGTGCGCTCATTTTTAATTGAGCCATTCAACATTCCATCTTCCTCTATGGTGCCGACTCTATATACTGGCGACTTTATTGCTGTCAATAAATACGCATATGGGGTTCGTCTGCCGCTGACTTATAATAAAATTATAGATACAGGCAGCCCTGAACACGGTGATGTCATGGTATTTCGCTACCCTGAAAACCCAAGTATTTATTATATCAAGCGCGTGATTGGTCTGCCGGGTGATACGGTCAGCTATGATCAAGGCAAGCTTGCTATTAATAATATAGCGGTAGATACCAAGCCAATAAATTTTGATGCTAATCCTGAGTTGACCTCACAATTATATTCAGCAGGACAAGTCGCACCAGGGCAAGTACTCACTGAGGATGGGGCGGTGCAAATGGGCCAAGAAGAAGAAGAGTACGCCCAGTATTTTCAAGAAACTCAAGGCGAGCATGAACATCTAGTGCGCTATCTAAACGGAATGAACAGCTCGCAGTACGCGCCATTTTTACAGCAGCAATCACCAGAAGTGGTGGATTCTGAAGGTATGCAGTGGCATGTTACCGTACCTGAAGGTCAGTACTTTGTGATGGGTGATAATCGTGATCGCAGTGCTGATGGTCGATTTTGGGGGTTTGTTCCAGATGATAACTTAGCGGGTAAAGCCGTATATATCTGGATGCATAAGCCGCCAGGTCTGAATCTACCGACCTTTGCCCGCAATGGCGCTATTGATTAATATCATCAAATTTATATGAAAAGACTATAGGGTAAGATGCGCTTACTGTGCTTGCTGTCATAAGCCAGTTACTACCTAAGCTCGTCTTCCCTATATTCTAATTATTTGGTGTCGACTATAATCATTTTATTGATTAGATGTTATGCTGATATTAACAATAATGGCGCTTTTTTAATCGTTGCTGTACCTACGATCGACTATAGACAGACTGTTAGTTTATCTAAAAAGTAGTTTATGATACAAATTTTGTTTGATTACACTCATTCAAACCACCCCACTTGTAAAAATAACCGGATAACCAAAAGCCACGCATGAAACCAACGTTACCACAGTACCAAACGATACCTACTGCCAAAAAAAATAGCGCGACTGCGGACAGCTTTGTTGTCAGCTCAGACTTTATCCAACAGTTGGCAGTACTGACACGCAAGCTAGGTTATGTGTTTAAGGATTTAAGTTTACCCAAGCTTGCGCTGACTCACCGCTCATTCGATAGCAAAAAAAACTACGAGCGTTTAGAGTTTTTAGGTGATGCCTTATTGGGTATGATTGTTGGTGAGGCATTATATCATCGCTATCCTACCCAAAACGAAGGGCGCTTGACGCGTATGCGTGCTACTTTGGTGCGCCAAGAGTCGCTGGTGACTATTGCCCAAGATCTAGAGCTATGTAATCACTTAATCTTAGGTATTGGTGAGCGTAAAGGTGGGGGACGCAATCGCGCTTCGATATTAGCCGATGCTGTAGAGTCGCTAATTGGTGCTATTTATTTAGACAGTCAAGATATGAATGTTACCCGTGCTTGTGTATTGGCGTGGTATGGGAGTCTTATCAATGACGTCAATGAACAAAAAGTACTCAAAGATGCTAAAAGTCGCTTGCAAGAATGGCTACAGTCTAAACAATTTGATTTACCGCAGTATGAGCTAATGGAGACGCGTGGTAATGCGCCGCATCAGATTTTTGTGGTGCGCTGTCAGGTTAATATCAGTGATTGTCCTAATATCACCGAGTCTGGCGAAAGTCGCCGTATCGCTGAACAAAAAGCAGCGGAGCTGATGATCAATCAATTGTATAAACGACCTAGCTTACTTAAAAAGCGCTCGTAAGATATTTATACGCAAATATCCTTAGCGCAAATATCTTATTACTGAAGTGTCTGATATGCAGTAGCAGTGATCAAAAAAATTAAACACCTAAATGCGCTAAAGTCTAATTTAAGTATTTTCCTTTTTTTAATACATTCGAAATAATATTAGTCTAGCTGCCCTATCTAAAACTTATAAAAGGTAGCTAGTCTCACTATATACTCCTTACAGGATCGACCTATGAGCAACAGCACCGCCTTGCCACCTAATGAAGATAACGCTGATAATATGACCCAAAATATTGATACAAACCTAGCCAATAATACAGAATCTGAGCAAGACAATAATCAAGCAGATGCTAGTAATGTTGAGAGTAATGACAGTATTGAAGTTAATGACAATATTGAGTTCAATGAAAGCGTCGAAGTTAATCATAACGTTGCCATTGAAGATTTTTTTGCGCCGAGTAGTAAGGCTGACGTTGCAGACAATTTTAAAACAGGATATGTAGCAATTGTCGGTCGTCCGAACGTTGGTAAGTCTACTTTGATGAATCATTTATTGGGTCAAAAGCTGTCTATCACTTCGCGTAAGCCACAAACCACGCGCCATCGTATTCACGGTATTTTGTCTAATGATGAGATGCAAGCGGTGTTCGTTGATACGCCTGGTATTCACCGTAATGAAGTGCGCGCTATCAATGAGCGTATGAATAAAGCCGCTGTATCAGCACTAGTCGATGTTGATTTAGTGCTATTTGTGGTGGATTCAGATCAATGGCGTGATGATGATCTACTAGTGCTACAAAAGCTTGGCGATACCAATCTAACTGTAGTGCTGGTCATTAATAAAGCCGATACCTTAAAAGATAAAGGTAGCATCCTGCCATTAATTGAAACCTTTAGTGATAGCTTTGATTTTGCTGATATCGTACCGGTATCGGCATTAAAGAGTCAGAATCTTGATCGCCTGCAAGAAGTGATTGCCTCGCATTTGCCAATTGCCGCCCCTATTTATGATACAGAACAGATTACCGATCGCTCTGAGCGCTTTTTAGCCAGTGAAATTATCCGTGAAAAGATAATGCGTAGTGCCGGTGATGAAGTGCCCTACGACTTAACCGTACAGATTGATGAATTTAAAGATGAAGCGGCCCATACTGATCCTAAGACTGGTCGTCCGCGCAAAGCCTGTACCTTTATTGATGCGACGATATATGTTGAACGCAGTGGCCAAAAAGCCATCGTCATTGGTGACAAAGGTCAACGTATTAAACAAGTTGGCATTGACGCCCGTAAAGACATGGAGCAGCTGTTTGACAAAAAAGTTATGTTGACTCTATGGGTGAAGGTCAAACGTGGTTGGTCTGATGACGAACGGGCACTGACCAGCTTGGGCTATTAATAGCGATTAAAAAGTAGCGCTGCGATCATATGGTCATCGCTGAGGTAATAATAGATGCGTAATGAAGCATTAACCGGTTACTTATTACATCAGCGCCCTTATCAAGAAAAGCGTGCGCTCTATTATTTATTCTCGCAGCAGCATGGGGTAGTGCACGGTATTGGTAAAAAAGGGGCACCTCTATTTATACCGTTACAGCTTTTTGCCACAGGTAAACGTGATTTAAAAACCTTTAGTCAGATTAATATGGCTCAAGCTGATAGCGCCGTTATTACAGCAGAGCAAGTTTCCTATCAGCAGATCAACGGTCAACAGCAGTACGCTGCTTTATATCTCAACGAGCTTCTCTGGAAGCTACTGCCAACCGAAGACCCTATGCCAGTATTGTGGCAACATTATCAAGATAGCTTGTTGGAGCTTAAGCAGCCCTTGTCCGCTACTGAGCTACGCTTAAGTTTGCGGCGTTTTGAGAATTATTTGTTCAAGGAGTTGGGCTTTGGCTTAACGCTTGCGCATGACAGCACTCTTGCTGCTATTGAGCCAGAGTGTGATTATCGGTTTTTACCCGATGTGGGTTTAGTACCTATTATTGCCTCCGATCATTCAGTAAATAGTGTCTTGCAAGCAGTGTTTAGTGGTAGCGAAATACTCATGATGGTGCAAACGGGTATTACAGCGACTACGCTTAGCTCATGGTCACGCCTACATCGACACTTGATTGACCACTTGCTTGATTATAAGCCCTTACAAAGCCGCTTATTGTGGCAACAACAACAACGCTATCAACAATAAATTTATAGTCTAATAGATGCTTATGTTTAATATAAGCGCTATAGCGAACGTTTACTAGTACGTCCAGCCCATCAACTGAGTACCATTATTAAAAGGATATTTTATGGCTACCTCATCACTACTGTCTACAACTGCACAAAAACCTAAACAGCAAGCCCAAAACCAACCACTACAAAAAAAACCACTATTAGGCGTTAACATTGATCACGTGGCAACGTTACGTCAAGCACGCGGTGTTGCTTATCCTAGTCCTGTAGCGGCAGCATTATTATGTGAGCAAGCGGGTGCGGATGGTATTACTATTCACCTGCGTGAAGATCGTCGTCATATTCAAGATGCGGATGTCTATGAGATTGCTCCGCAAATAACAACTAGATTAAACTTAGAGATGGCAGCGACTACTGAGATGTTAGGAATTGCTTGTAAGGTAAAGCCATTTTGGGTATGTTTGGTACCTGAAAAACGTGCAGAACTGACTACTGAAGGCGGTCTTGATGTGGTAGGGCAGGTTGCTTGGTTGACAGACTATATCACTCAACTACAGGCAGCTGATATCAAGGTATCATTGTTTATTGATCCAGAAGACCAACAGATTGCGGCAGCAGTAACTTGTGGCGCTGATGCTATCGAGCTACATACGGGTGCCTATGCTGAGGCTAGCCTAGCAGGTAGTAGCGCTGCACAGAATGCTGAGCTACAACGTATTAAGCAAGCGGTAACTACTGCCCAGCGAGCAAATGATGGTCTTTTGATTAATGCCGGTCATGGTTTAACACGCGATAATGTTTATGCCATTGCGCAAATTGACGGTATCTACGAGCTTAATATTGGTCATGCGCTCATCGCTGATGCTGTATTTGTAGGCTTAGCACAAGCAGTGACTATGATGAAAACAGCGATGTATCATAAAGCTTGAAGTTAGGGGTTCCTAATTAATGCCAATTAATATGCCTCACAAGCCTTACTTTTTTATTTGCTAAATAAAGCATTTATAAGCAACCCGTATCATGAATACGATTGGGTTTATACTTAATGATACCGTTTTGATTAAATGATATTTGATACATAGCTTGACTATAGGTCGAGCTTGGGCAGTACTTAATATGTCCAAAAAACCCGCGTGGCTTGCCGCTATCACCGGCAAATCTGACATAATGTCGTCCGCCAGCACGTAGATGTAGTGTGCCGTATTCAGGGTCTAACCGTTGCTTCTCTAATAGCTCGTCAATACTGGCATCGTAGTCCTGATTGTCATTTTTATCCATAAACAATAGTAGATTCTTCTTACTGTTTTTATCACATCGTCCTCCTGTGTTTGATAAACAAACAAGTAAATTTCGATGTTGAATATAACTCTCAGCTTTAGCAATGACAAGAGTACTCACTAAGCCATACCGGATGCGTTTGGCTTCCATATTAGCCAGTTGTGTTAGCACTGTTGGTGTAGCGATAGCCGTTATAATCGCTAACACTGCTATCGTTACTATCAGTTCTACCAGAGTAAAACCACGTTCGATATAGTATTTTGGACTGTTCTTAAGAATTTTATAATCTACATGGAATATAGGAATCACCTCACTTTTAGAACAAAACCTAGAAACATTTTTCACTGATCACCTATAAACCAGTTGATAGTTGGTAACGCTTAAATCAATTGAATATAAACATATAGGGCTATTGATTATTCGTTATTGCCTTGCCTAATATAGCTCTAAATGATAGTTACCTCTATATATAGTGCAGTTAGACTGAGCGATACCATTTAACGGGTCTTTACAATAATTAGCCTTTTTTATATTACCTTTAGCCTCTCATTGCGACAATACGCTAATAATTAGCCTTATTTTTCAATATTTGTCTTTAAAATCAAATTATGTTTACTATCTCCATATAAACAGAATATATACCTACTGTCAAAAAATGTTTCAATTCGTGAATGCTGGGTTTTAATAATAGAGAAAAAAAACCAATTGTATTAGACTAAGCACAGACAGCAGATAGGGCTTAGTTCTATTTATTGTGAACTGACATTTAAAAGACGAAAAATGCAAGGTATGTTAGTTCTCAGTAAAATAATCGGGCGATTGTGTTTTAGTTACAACACTATCGTGTAATAATGTGTAGCTGCCTAACGAAAAAAGTTGTAAACTTAATTGATAGTCGATAAGCTACTTCCTAATTGGTTTTGTTGTATAATTACACATTCTAAAAAGATGTCTATTGTTGAGGCATTTTAGGAAGTGATATTGCTTAACACATCACTCAAATCATCCTTTGGAGGAAGTCCATGAAATTGAATAAAATCGCTTTAGCTCTAGTTGCCGTAGCAGCTGCGCCTTTAGCAGCGAACGCTGGCGTTACTATCAGCCCACTACTATTAGGTTATCATTACACTGACGAAGCCGCTGATGAACAGCGTGAAATTCTTACGACTGGTAAGAACCTTTACGAAAACGCCAATGGTGATCAAATTGGTAATGGCGATCGTGGCAATAATAATGGCGGCGTTGCTAAAGAAAGTAGCCTATATACTGGTGCCGCTCTAGGTATCGAGCTTACTCCTTCTACTCAGTTCCAAGTAGAATATGGTGTATCAAGTGCGAATGGCGAAGCTTCTGAAGATTCTGCAGATGCTGGTGTTAACCGTTTTGATATCGAACAAACCATGATTTCTGGTAACTTCTTAATCGGTACTGAAGAATTCACTGGTTATACTGATGGCAAGTTCAAGCCATACGTTCTAGTTGGTGCTGGTCAATCTAAAATTGAAGTAGAAAACCAAGAACAATATGTTACTGACAACACAACACCTGGTGTTAACGTTCCAGCTGGTACTGAAGTATCAAGCTCAAAAGATACTATTGGTAACTTAGGTCTAGGTGCTATGTATCGTATTAACGATGCACTAAGCCTACGTGGTGAAGCCCGTGCTATCCATAACTTCGATAACAACTGGTGGGAAGGCATGGCCTTAGCTGGTCTAGAAGTCGTCCTTGGTGGTCACTTAGCCCCAACAGTAGCTGTACCACCAGTAGTAGAACCTACTATGGATACACCACCAATCGTTGTTGTTGAAACTGATGTAGATGTTGATTCAGATGGTGATGGCGTACCAGATAGCATTGATGCGTGCCCAGGCACTCCAATGAATGTGGTTGTAGATGAACGTGGTTGCCCAGTACCAGTAGATATTACTGACGAGCTGAAAATGGAACTTCGTGTATTCTTTGATAACGATAAATCAGCTATCAAAAACCAATACAAGCCTGAGATCGCTAAAGTAGCAGAGAAGATGCGTGAGTATCCTAACTCTACCGCTCGCGTTGAAAGTCATGCTTCTAAAACTGGCCCATCAGCACGTTATAACCAACGTCTGTCTGAAGCCCGTGCGGTTGCTGTAAAATCTATGTTGACTAACGAATTTGGTATTGCACCAAACCGTCTATCAACAGTTGGTTACGGTTATGACCGTCCAATCGCGCCAAACGATACTGAAGAAGGTCGCGCTATGAACCGTCGTGTATATGCCATCATCACTGGTGACAAAACCATGACTGTTGAACAAACTAAAGATATGGTTATTCAGTAAGCAACTGCTTATTAAATAAAATATCAGCGCTAAATTTGCAAAAAAAGCTGCCTTTAAGGTGGCTTTTTTTATTGCTTTGAAATAAAGCATTCAGATAAATAAGTTATTGCATAAATTCATGATGCAATAATGCTATACTAACCGCCCAAACACTTTGTAAATTGACAGGGTGTACACTAGCATGGCTAACGGTACGATGGATGTATCGGTATAGATGTTTACTTCTACTGTTACTACTTATTCCAGCGCACTTATTGTGCAGGCGTTTAAGAGCAGAGTGAACTATCTGGCTGATTGATGATGAAAGCTTATCCAGCGGCGCTTACTGCTACTGCCTTTTATTAAGACAAAACGAGCATTTTATATGGCGAACGACATTAAAAATTTGCGTAATATTGCAATCATTGCCCACGTTGATCACGGTAAAACGACTTTGGTTGATAAATTATTACATCAATCGGGTACTTTCGGTGACCGTGCAAACATTGCGGAACGCGCAATGGATTCAGGTGATATTGAGCAAGAACGTGGCATTACGATTCTGGCCAAGAATACTGCTATTAAATGGCAGCACCCTAAAAAAGATATTGAATATCGTATCAACATCGTAGATACCCCAGGTCATGCTGACTTTGGTGGAGAAGTTGAGCGTGTCATGTCAATGGTTGACTGCGTACTTTTAGTCGTTGATGCTGTTGATGGACCAATGCCACAAACACGTTTTGTGACTCAAAAAGCATTTGAGCAAAACTTAAAACCAATCGTTGTTATCAATAAAATTGACCGTCCTGGTGCACGTCCTGACTGGGTAATGGATCAGATTTTCGATTTGTTTGATAACCTTGGTGCAACCGATGAGCAGCTAGACTTTCCAGTTGTTTATGCGTCTGCATTGAATGGTGTTGCCGGTTTGGAAGCAGACGATCTTGCTGATGATATGACGCCATTATTTGAAACCATTGTAGATGTTGTACAGCCACCACAGGTTGATGCAGATGCGCCATTCCGCATGCAAATATCAAGCATAGATTATAATAGCTTTGTTGGTGTTATTGGTATCGGTCGTATTCAGCGCGGTAAAGTTAAAACCAACACGCAAGTGACTGTGATCGATAAAGAAGGTAAAACACGTAACGGCCGCATTCTAAAAATCATGGGCTATCATGGTCTTGAGCGTATCGAAGTTGATGACGCACAAGCAGGTGATATTATCTGTATTACTGGTATTGATGCGCTTAACATCTCTGATACGATATGTGATCCTAATCATGTTGAAGCCTTGCCAGCGTTAACCGTTGACGAGCCAACGGTATCGATGAACTTCCAGGTAAATAACTCACCATTCGCAGGTCGTGAAGGTAAGTTCGTTACGTCACGTAATATTCGTGAGCGTTTAGAGCGTGAGCTTATTCATAATGTGGCATTGCGTGTAGAAGACACAGACTCACCTGAGAAGTTCAAAGTATCAGGTCGTGGTGAGCTACATCTATCAGTACTTATCGAAAACATGCGCCGTGAAGGTTTCGAGCTTGGCGTATCAGGTCCAGAAGTTATCATTAAAGAAGTTGATGGTAAGCTACAAGAGCCGTATGAAAATGTGGTTTTTGACATTGAAGAACAGCATCAAGGCAGCATTATGGAGCAAATTGGTCTACGCAAAGGCGAGATGACTAATATGGTGTTGGACAACAAAGGTCGTATGCGTATTGAAGCAACAGTACCCGCTCGTGGTCTTATTGGCTTCCGTTCTGAGTTTCTAACCTTGACCTCAGGATCTGGTATCTTAACGTCAAGCTTCTCGCATTATGGTCCACAAAAAATCGGTGATGTCGGTGCTCGTGCTAATGGTGTATTAGTATCTATGGCAACGGGTACTTGCTTAGGCTTCGCGTTATTTAACCTGCAAAAACGTGGCAAGATGTTTGCAGAGCCTCAGCTTGAAGTGTATGAAGGTATGATTGTAGGCTTGAACTCACGTAATGATGATATGGCCGTTAACCCTACAACTGCCAAACAGCTCACCAACGTCCGTGCTAGTGGTACTGATGAGGCTTTGACCTTAACGCCAGCGGTTAAGTTTACCCTTGAGCAGGCGCTTGAATTCATTCAAGATGATGAGCTGGTTGAAGTGACGCCTAAAGCTATCCGTATTCGTAAACGCTACTTAACTGAAAGTGAACGTAAGCGTCATGGTCGTAAGAAAGGTGCTTAATATCTATTCTTGATGAGAATTGGGATTGAAATAAAAAAGGCTAACGCGATGTTAGCCTTTTTTTATGCATTAGTTTTTATATGAAAACTGTTATATAAATGCTGTCTTTTTAACGAAATTGTCCTAAGGGTTTTGCTTTGATGGGTACTTATAAAAGTTAAGGTTAAGGCGTGACAATCACATGATCATTGGTATTAATTAAAATCTCTGAGGGACGATCGACGACGATACGTACGACGTTATCATTGACTGCTTGTGACTTGTAATAGTTGTCTTCAGCAACCGTACAGCCCAAGCAACGTCCCATTGCATCCCAAGGCTCAACAAATAGCTTTTGCTGCGCTTGATCGGCATTGCGGCCGATAAGGGAATAGGGAAGGCTAACCAAATAAACTGCGGTACCAGCAATGGCTGTGATTAGCTGTAAGGGTTTGCCAACGATCGTATCTACTGCCATGGTTTCATAAGAAGGCCCAAAATCAGTCTCATCTATTTCTATCGCCGCTGATGCAGGCTGCATACTTGCCATAGCAACGCTGACACTTATAATTGTGGTTAGAAGCTTATACTTAACAGGGCGTTGTTGCTTGGCATTGATAGTCATTATGAGGTCCTAAAACTTATAAGCAATATGAATAATGAGCACTGCTGATTAAGACTAATTGAACGGCAGCATTAACCACTATTAAAGCAAGATGCGTGCTGATAAGCAACATAAATGCGCCTATTGGCCGAGCACTGCCAATAAATTTGTTATCTTAATTTTTGAAAAGCGAAATATTTTCATGTTTGCTTATAACGGCTGACAATTAGAACAGTAAACACTGGCGCGACCATTAATCTTAATATTATCAAGCGCAGTATCGCAGTGTGGACATGATTTACCCTGTTTGCCATAGACTTTTAAAGTCTGTTGAAAATAACCGGTTTGACCACTGGCTACTGTAAAATCCCGCAGGGTTGAGCCCCCAAGTTCAATGGCTTTTTTTAAGATAGTTTGAATATGATCGACTAAGAGTACAATTTGTTCATAGGATAGTTGATGGGCGGGGGTTGCTGGATGAATACCTGCTAGATAGAGACTTTCAGTCGCATAGATATTGCCTACGCCAACCACTACTTGCTGCTCCATAATGACTGATTTAATAGCGCGCGCGATAGGGCGCTTCCTCGACTTACTGGCCAACATTTCATTAGAAACAGCCGTACGCTGAATCAGATGATATAAATAGTCGGCCGTAAAATCTGTCGATAAGGGCTCGGGACCTAAATGATTCAGCAACTTTGCACTATAGTCCTCATACCATAATACCGCACCGAAGCGCCTTGGGTCATGATAATGTAGCTGCATCTTTGTAGCGTTATTATCGATAAACGTCATTATCAAATGATCATGTTTGCGCTTATCAGTGCCAATAGGATGCTGCTGCAGACTTCCTGACATACCTAAATGCATAATGAGCTGGCGTTCCGGCGATAAAATTATCTTATCAGTCACATTTTTCTCATTGGTTGTAGATACTGTCGCAGGAACAAAGGTTAAGATTAGATACTTGGCTCGGCGTTCGACATTTTGCAACGTGTAATCTGTTAATTCAACCAAATCATCTGGCATCATCCAACGCAATTTTGGTTGAAAAACGTTTACCTCAGCAACTTGCTGTCCTAGTAATGGCTTCAGACTGGTTTTTGTGGTTTCGACTTCAGGCAACTCAGGCATAGTGGTTTTTTATGATGACCTTGTTTTTTAAAAATATATATTATTAAAAGAAGCGAGTGTCCCTCTCTAAAAGACAGACACTAAATGATAGATTATTAAGCAACGGCACGACGGGCATGTAGAATACCAGGCTGTTGCTCAAGCTTGGCCAACAGTTTAGATAAATGTGCAAGACCTGAGACTTCAATATGAAATTTTAGAAAAGCGATATTGTCATCAGTACTCATGGTCTCAACTTGACGAATATTAACGTTTTCTTTATCAATAATTTGAGTCAAATCACGCAATAAGCCACGACGATCATAAGCTTCAATATGAATATCAACGGGCTGATAACGACCAGATTTAGACTTCCAACCTGCACTGATTTCACGCTCAGGATCACGTTCAATCAGACGTATATATTCTGGGCAGCCACGATTGTGAATACTAACGCCACGCGATAAAGTAATATAACCGACAATCGGCTCGCCATGCACAGGATGACAGCAGCCTGCCAAATTGATTTCAATATTATCTAAGCCATCGATACATATCTTATAAGCATCAATCTTGCCTGTGGTCTTAGGATCAACGCTTGGGGCAAACTCTTCTTCCTGCTTTTCTGGTTCTAAGTGGAGCTCGCGCGAAATACGACCCGTCAGTTGATGGAGACTAATATCACCAGTCACCAAGCCCACGACAATATCATCAGCGTGATTGACATGGAAAAAATGAGTATAATCATTCAAGTCAAGACTATTGGGATGGATTGATAAGCGTTCAAGCTCCTTACTCAGCATATGACGACCGATCTCAATATTTTTATCGCGATCTTGCTTATTGAACCATTGGCGCAGCTTTGAGCGCGCACGGCTGGTATGAATATAACCCAGTGATGCCACCAGCCAATCACGATTAGGTTCGCGCGAAGCCTTGGTAATGATTTCGACTTGCTCGCCAGTTTTAAGCTGATAAGTCAGCGGCACATAGCGCTGATTGACCCGTGCCGCTTGGGCACGATTACCGACTTGCGTATGTACATAATAAGCAAAATCGAGCACCGTTGCCCCTTTGGGAAGCTCTGTAATATCACCATCACGACTGAAAACATAAATACGTTCAAGTTCATCAAAATCAACGAGTTGCTCTTCCTCGTCAAGCTCATTAAGTTCGTGTTCATCTAGGGTCTCACCTGCTTCTAATGCTGAGCGCAGCTGATTACGGGCTTCATTGTTAACAGATAGCAATTGACGTAGTGAGCTAATTCTTTGGGTAAGATAGCTGTCCTTTTTATTCTTCAGTCCTTCTTTATAATTGACATGCGCGCACATACCAAGCTCAGCTTCAAAGTGCATTTCATGAGTACGAATTTGTACCTCAAGTGACTTGTTCTCAGCAATAACAGCAGTATGTAGTGAGCGATAGCCATTCGATTTTGGATTGGTAATATAGTCATCAAATTGCTCAGGAATGTAGCGCCATAAGCCGTGTACTAGGCCTAAAGCGTGATAACAGTCTGAGGGATTAGTGACCAATACTCGTAGGGCACGAATATCATAAAGCTGATCAAAGGATAAGCCTTTAAGCTTCATTTTTCGGTAAATAGAATAAATATGTTTGACGCGTCCCGAGACTTCTCCCGCAATACCGGCCTCGCTTAAAGCGTCAGTAAGTTTGTTTTCAACCCGCTGAATGTAAGATTCGCGCTCACTACGTTTTTCGGATAATAATTTGGCAATTTCTTTATAGCGCTCAGGAGCGAGATAACGAAAAGCTAAGTCTTCAAGCTCCCATTTAAGTTGTGCGATACCCAAACGGTGTGCCAGCGGTGCGTAAATAGTCATGACTTCGCGTGCCACACGGTGTTGTCGCTCGGCATTAGAAAAGGTTAATTCGCGCATGGCAAAAGTACGTTCAGCAAGCTTGATCAGTACTACACGCACATCATTGGTGACCGAGATGAGCATGCTATAAATATTGGACAGCTGATCACGCTGATTATTAACAAAGTGATCTTCTAGACGTTTATTGCTTTCAATAATTTCTGATAGTTTACCCATCGCCAAAGTGTCTCTGACTAAGGTGGAAATATCAGCACCAAAGTTATGCTCAATATCTGCCAAACTGATTAAGGATTTGCGCGCACTGCGATATAGCATAGCAGCGACCAACGCATCTTCATCTTGATAAAGATACGTTAAGATATCTGTCATGCCAATGCCAGTCACATAGGCGCCTGAACGCTCAGACTCACTGGTATTCATACGGCTGCGAATGAAATCACAGGCCATGGTCAGCTCAGGTACTGACTCTTGTCCGATACGCTTAGCAACATTGTCTAGCCAAGCAGGAACATCAATGTTGGCATGATTCAAGTCGATAGCTTCAAGTTCTTCTGAGAGCAGGGGCGCTTCGTCTAAAAGAGTAGTATCTAAATACTTATTGTCAAATTTAGGGTCATGACTATTATAAGTGTGCCGTACTGAACGATCAAACGTCGTGTGTAGCTTGTGAGTAGCTAGCTGTTGCTTAATATCAAATGGGATTTGGGCGTAGCTATTAGCAGACTTCTGAGAGCGTTGACTGGCGACCAGTTGCGCTGTTAATGTCGCACTGTCAGTTTGCGTGGTTTGTCCATCTACCAAGGGTAATCCTTCACGAATCTTTACCATAGCCGAGTCCTCTTAGCTATTTTTAAATTATTTATGGCCTTATCTGCTACGCGCTATCCTGATCTAACCGCCAATAAATTATCAGATACAAATCAACGCAGCTGCTAAAAAATCCATTTTTCAGCAGCTGCGATAAAGGTCAATAGCCTGTATTTCAAGGCTATGAACGCCAGTATATGCCATATTCTAATTAAAGAATATACCTATCATACTGGTGTTATTATCTCATATTAAAACCACGATTCAAGCAGAGCTCTGTAATAATAATATGTGTCAGCATAATGTCATTTTATAAACTTTTATCGGTTAGAGCTAAACGCCGTTGATAGGATGTTTAACGGTATATCGAAAGTAAAATTAAGTTAATACTTTCTCAAAGCGCGCAATCGACTCGACGTGACCCGTATGACAAAACATATCCATGACACCAGCATGTGTTAACTGGTAGCCTTGCTCTAGCAGTGCCTTAGTATCACGGGCGAGAGTAGCAGGATTACATGAGACATAAACGATACGCTCAGCATTAAACTTAGGCAGATACTGCATAATCTCCCAAGCACCTGAGCGTGGTGGATCAATAAGCAGGGCGTCGAAACCTTGGTTGGCCCATGGCTGATCGGTACAATCCTGAGTCAAGTCTTGGCTATAAAACTCGGTATTATTGATACCATTACGACGAGCATTTTCAGCAGCGCGTAGGGTCATGGCCTCGCTACCCTCAACGCCCACAACTGAGCCAGTCTCTCCGACCAAACGTGCTAATGGCAAACTAAAGTTACCCAAGCCACTGAATAAATCAAGCACTCGCTCGCCAGCTTTTAGGTCTAATAAATCGCACGCAAGCCTGGTCATCTGACGATTCACCGACAGGTTGACTTGAGTAAAATCGGTAGGAATAAACTCATAAGTTAAATCGTATTCAGGCAGCTGGTAATATAGGCGACCAAACTGCTGACTCATGTCATCGTTATCAGTAAGTGCAATACGCTTGATGCTATCAACGCCTTTTGATTGCAAGTACAGCTGCCAGTTACGTGCGGCAAAAAATACTTTGAGCTTATCCACATCCGCATCTGATAATGGGGATAAGTTACGCACAATTAGCGCCACCGGTTGATCGCCATCAGGCAATTCTGGTAGGTATTCACCCATCGCCAGCTCAAGCTGGGCGATTTGACTGCGACTTTCAAGCGAGCTGATAAGTGCCTTTAAATTCTCAATCTCAAAGCCAATTCTTGGGTCTAAGATATGACATTCATTGAGCTCGGCTAAAAAATTACTAGAACGCTCACGAAATCCGACTAGCGCTGTTTCTTTTTTGGCGACATAGCGCACACCAAGTCGTGCCTTAGTACGATAGCCAAGACGGTCACCAACCACTGGGGCAAGCCAAGTATCAGGCTCAGCGTTTGCTTGATGCATTAACATCTCGGCAAGTACGGACTGCTTAAAGTTGATTTGAGCATCCGGCTGCCAATGTTGTAATTTGCAACCACCGCAAACCTCAAAATGGGGACATGGTGGTACGGCGCGCTCAGGATTGGGATTGGCAGTGACTTGGAGCGCATCACCTTCCTCAAAGCTAGTGCGGCTATTGGTCAGCTTAACTTCGACACTTTCACCCGGTAGCGCAAAGCTAACAAACACTTTCTTACCGTGTTTTTCTTCTACATGACCGTCTGCCTCGCCAAAGCCATTGCCATAAACGGCAACCCCCCGACCATCATGTGATAAACCGTCAATGGTAAAAGATAGTGGCTGCGCGTCTTTTAATCGTTTACGCGTACGCGATGAGGGCTTAGATTTTTTCTTATTGGGCGGCGTAATAATGGCTTGATTGTCATTAGTGGGTTGCGTGGCGTCGGGTGTAGTAGAAGTATTCGAGTCGGTGGGTTGCATAAACCTGCCTTAACAATAAATGATAAAAAGAGTGATGATAAATGTCATCACTTATAATGAGGGTAAAGATATCCAATCAGCAATAAACTCTTGATGGCGTACGCTGCCATCTGTTTCAGTGAGTTGTGCCAAATAATCATGACTTTGTTGCTGCCAAAAACCAAAGCCTTCTGACGTTAACTTGCCGGTCAAGCGCAGCCAGCGTAGATAAATCAGCCAAGTATTCATCACATCAGATTCGCAGTATCTTGATAGCGTCCGCCAATCTTCTTGAGCAACCAAAGCACCAACCATACTGCCATCCACATCAGTTTTACCGGGTAGGCCGTAGAGGCTGGCGACCACGTCCATTGCTTCACGGCGACTGGCGCCATATTGGCTAAATCTATCCATCAAATCAAGGTGTTTAGTTTGGAAACGGTTAACATAGTTGTCAAAACGCATATTTTTATGGCGATCACCTTCCTCAAATAACCAAGGTGCAGACAAATCGTATTGCATGGCACGGTAAATCAGCACTGGAATATCGAACCCTGAACCGTTCCAGCTGATCAGTTGTGGCAAGCTATCAAGATCGCTAAAAGCTTTGAAGAACTTACGCAAAATCTCTTGTTCTGATAAGTGTTCAGCACTCAATGAAAACAAGGTTTTCTTTTCACCTTGCACATAAAATGCTGAAATACAGACGATGCGCTGTAATGGCAAACGCATAAAGTCATGTCCGGCTTCTTGAATACGAATAGCCGTTAGCGCACTTAGCGTATCAGTATCATTCAAATCAGCCAGCTGTGGATAAATTTTGCGAGCGGCAGCGGTATCGGCAATAGTCTCAATGTCGAAGACCAGCACGGGATTAGAAGGTAGGGCGTGAGTCATAAAATAATCCTTATCTATAGTCAAACCTATATAAAACCGCTATTGTGTCAACCTTGCTTGATTTACCTACTTTGATAAGCCAGCTACTATCTGCGCTCGGTTTTATGGTATTGGATTTATTTAGGGGCGACTACATCAATCCTTATAATTATTTGGCGTCATTATTGATAGCATTATCAATGCTGTCATCAATGTTATATAAACCGGTAGACAAATAACGATCGCCGCGATCACAGACAATAAAAGCAATCACTGCATCAGGATTCTGTTGCGCAATTTGTATGGCTGCCCATGCCGCTGCTCCTGATGAAACCCCAGCAAAAATACCTTCAGTTTTGGCCAATTTACGCATATAAACCTCAGCAATATGCTGATCAATATCCATGACCTCATCGACTAAATCTGCCTCATAAATCCCAGGCATATAAGCAGCAGGCCAGCGGCGAATACCGGCAATAGAGGCATTTTCATCAGGTTGCAGGCCGATAATTCTTACTGCCGGATTTTGCTCTTTTAGGTACTGTGACACTCCTGTAATCGTGCCTGTAGTGCCCATTGAGCTGATGAAGTGCGTAATTTTACCGTTGGTTTGTTCCCATAATTCAGGACCTGTGGTCAGGTAATGCGCTTGCTTATTATCGGGATTATTAAACTGATCTAATACCACGCCCAGACCGTCCGTTTGCATCTGTAAGGCTAAGTCGCGTGCGGCTTCCATACCTTCATCAACTTCGATTAAGGTTGCACCATAGGCCACCATCGCATCTTTACGTTCTTGGGTCGAATTGGTTGGCATCAGAAGAGTCATTGGATAACCACGCATCGCTGCTACCATCGCTAATGCTATGCCAGTATTACCGCTGGTGGCTTCAATGAGGGTATCACCGGGCTTGATATCACCGCGTTTCTCAGCTTGATAAATCATATTAAAAGCAGGGCGATCTTTAACAGAACCGGCTGGATTATTACCTTCAAGTTTGGCCAGCAGCTTTGCCCCATTTACGATGTTTTCTTGTTCAGGCAGACGATGCAATTGAACTAATGGCGTCTGTCCCACGCAATCAGCAAGATCAGTGACTTGGGTGATAAAGTTAGCGTTTGGCATGGTCGTAGACGACATAAGGCATCCTTGTTTGTATTTTAAAGGTTGATTTAATAGTTAATTCTAGTTCTTGAATAATTTGGATAGATAACAATTTAAAGAGTGGTTATCACCCCATGAAGCATCATGAACAGGCTCAATTCTAACTAGAGAAATTAGGGTAACGATTATGGCGGCTAAAAACTTACGGCATTATATCATTTTGTTTTTAGCTGCGCTGATGGCATCGTCTAAAAAATAGTCTCTGTGAGAGCCGTCATTGAATATCAAACCCGCCCTAAGTAGAATACTGTTAAAATAACCCCTATTAAAGTAACTACCATTAAAGCAACTACCATTAAAGCAACTACCATTAAACTCTATCACCGTATTGAAACGGTGATAGAGTTTGATACATAAAGAGTTTGATACATAAAGAGACGGTATTCAAGTCGCTCGCCATGTCAATCATATTAACGGGTAGTTATTAATGCCGAACAAACGTAACTAGCACAAGTCTAAACAGTGCAAACGTCATTGAGGTTTAAATCAAGTATGGCATATAAAAAACGCTTTAATACCAGTAGCGCCTATGGTCAATTAATCATACTGGTGTTTTTGCCAATCTGTGTGTTGGCCGCAGTCGGTGGTATTTTAGTGTTCCATGAGACTATGCGCGCCAGTAATTCAGAGCAAGAAGCTTTAGCTGAGGCGGTATTGATACGTTATAAACCGATGGTCACTGAGCTCATTCCTGCTTTACTTGAGCAAGAGCGCCAGCAATTAGAAGACAATGAAAAAACAGCTCAGCAAATTATCGATGGCATGGCATCTGCCAGTCAGGCAGCGCTTGAGACCAGTATGAATAATTCGCAGCTGCCGCTGTCACAGGTACACTCTGACCATTATATTGGGTATCTTGGCGCGCGCGCTAGTAGTCTTAATGGTGCTGCGCTCTCAGAGGAAGTACTAGGCGGGGTATCTAGTTCAGCAATAGTTGATGAGAGTGATGCCAGTATCAATGTAGCACCGCACGGTGCTATGGCGACGCTAGTAGCCATTCGCGATAAGCTCAGCCGCATGCAGTCTGAGCAGCATGTACAGCGCATTGCTATTATTAATCAAGACAACCAAGTGCTTGCGACCGTCGGTTACGGCGTCAATGAGACCTGGCCTTTGATAGATGTCTCACAGAGATTTTTATCACAACAGTCGACCTCTATAGGTACGGCTTATGGCAGCGTATTGGGTGATTTTGAAGGGCAAAGGCTGTGGTTGCTAGTTGATATGGATAACGAGCCGCTTTACATTGCGCGCTATCGTATCGCTATGGCGCTGGCTATTACCGGTCTGTTCACTATCCTAATACTGTTGTTAAGTCTAAATATCTACGCCAAGCGCTGGATTGCCCCTATTTATGAGCTGCGCTTGCAATTACAGCGTACCCATGTCGATAATTTATACAAACCTATTCCGGTTGAGTCTGATGGTGAGTTGAACTTATTGCAGCAGGATTTGGTTAAAACTTTACGCCGCCTGCACAGCAGTTTTCAAGAGCTTAAAAATCATGCTGAACAAACCGAAGATGACCTACGCCTTGCCTTCGATGAGATGGAAATGCAAAATATCTCAAGTCGCAATGCACGCGATGCCGCTATCTCAACCAGCCAAGCTAAATCTGCATTTTTGGCCAATATCAGCCATGAGCTGCGCACACCATTAAACAGCATTGATGGTTTTATTAATCTACTGGCGCGTCACGGTGAACTGAATGCTGAGCAAGATCTATATGTACAAACCATTCGAAAATCGTCTGCGCATTTATTGGCATTGGTCAACGATGTCTTGGACTTCTCCAAAATTGAAGCGGGTAAGTTAGTATTAGACCGTCACGAGTTTGATCTTTACGATACCATTTATGATGTGGTTGATATGCTCTCGCCAGTATCTGCAGAAAAAGGTCTACGGATGGCGGTATTGTTTTATAACGACGTACCCATGCGTATCATTGGCGATGCGCTACGTCTCAAGCAAGTACTGACCAATATTGTCGGCAATGCTATTAAATTTACGGACGTTGGTGATGTAGTGGTGCGAGTCAGCTTGGATGATCATCGCGATAATTATCTGATGATCAGTGTTCAAGATAGCGGTAAAGGTATCTCAGATGCCGACCAAAAAATGCTGTTCCAAAGTTTCAGTCAAGGCGATCCGTCTATTACCCGCCAATACGGTGGTACAGGATTGGGCTTAGTTATCTCTAAACAATTGACCCGGCTAATGGGTGGTGATATTGGTTTTTATGACAATATGCAAGAAAACATTGCCAATCAAGGTGCGACGTTTTGGTTTCGCATGCCCGCCCATGTGGATGTGTTAGAGGCAGCCACTGGGCAAACCATTGAGCCCCCGATTCTGGCGCCACTCGCTAGTGCCACCGATGAGTTTCACGTTTTAGTTTGGATTAATCATACCGCTTCAAGACAAGTACTTAAGGCCAGCTTGCAAAATCTGCCTATTAAATTAACCCAAGCCAATTCACTACCAGGCGTACTTGAATCGTTAAAAGAGCAGGGCAATTACTGGGATTGGGTGATCGTTGATGACGATACTCAAGATGACATGATGGCGCTGCTTAAACAAATTCGCTTGCATTATCAAGGTAAGCTTGCGGTATTTGGTTATCAAGTCTCCGTCGATCAAGCGTTATTAAACCGTTATCATGCCAATATTTTATATGAGCCCCTAGATAAGCGGCAGCTATATGCCATGCTCGATACCCGCAAGCGCAGCACACCGGTACAAACGCAAGAGAAGCGTTGGCTTGGAGTGACCGTACTGGCAGTTGATGACCATTTACCCAATCTATTGGTACTAGATGCGCTACTTAGTGAGCTTGGTATTCATGTCATCACAGCTAACAGTGGTTTTGACGCTATTGAGCTTATTAGTAAGCAGCAAACTAAAAACCAAAAAACGACGAAATCTGAGCAGCAAAGTCTTTCAAACAAAACCCAAATCTCAAAAGCTGAAGCGCGCGCCCAAGTTAGTAAAACCTCATCTAACTCGTTATCGACTACCGATACTACTGAAGATAAAGCCCGTACTGAAGATAAAGACAAGATTGACTTGATCTTTATGGATATTCAAATGCCACGTATGTCAGGACGTGAGGCTGCAAAACAAATCCGTAAAGTTGAAGCAGCAGACAGTCATATTCCTATTATTGCCTTAACCGCCCATGGACTATCGGATGAGCGTGATAAGCTCATTGCAAGCGGCATTGACGACTATGTGGGTAAACCCATCAGCCAGCCACAATTACTACAAGTGTTACAAAAATGGCTAGGGCGAACGGCAACCTCTCAACGCCGTACGGCATCAACGACCAACGCCATACCACCAGTAGTATCAGCACAAAGTTTGTCAAATCAAAGCTCTGTTAGTCAAAGCTCTGTACCTCAAAGTGCAGTACCTCAAGAACCTTTAGACAGTATCACTACTAGCGATATGGCCGCAGATAAAAAGATACCACGGCCTTTATCGCTGAAGAAAATCCGTGACGATTATCTGCGTGATAGCCGACCACGTGATGAGACTTTACGTGAACTACAATTCGTTTCGCAACGTGACGCTCAATCTGAACGACAGTTGTCTTATGACAGTAGTGCAGCCTACCCAGAGCAACTACAGAATCAAGCAGGCTGGCAAGATGAAAAACAAATCAGCCTATTAGCACCTAACGATAATAGTGATAACAGTCATGACACTTTAGATATTTTAAATTGGCAAGATGCCTTGACCCGTTCTGCTAATAAACCAGATTTAGCGGCAAAGCTCATTATTATGATGTTGGATACTATTGCTGATGAAAAAGAAGCTTTGAGTCAGGCATGGCAAGCCCGTGACCGCAGTGAGCTCTCGCAGATTGCACATCGTATATTGGGTGCCAGTCGCTATACGGGCGTACCGCAACTGCGCCAAGCCAGTCAAAATTTGGAGGATAAATGTTTATTGAATATTCAACATATCACCCCAGCACAATTTGCAATGCTCAAACCTTATTATGAGGTATTATTGCTGTCGCTAACCAATCTACAAATGCTTGATTTATCTCCTTATCCGCAGCTGAATTATCATCGTCTCAGCGAAAATGACATGACGTGGAAAATGATATAGGTAGAAAATCATATAGATAGCAAGAATATGACCGAACCGATAAGTTATAAATGATAAAATCTCGTTAATGGGCTGCGCTAAATATTGCTGACAGCAAACCGGTATAAACCGCTATCTTGATGGTCAGTTATTAATGCAGTATGGCGGATATAAGCCTGTTAAAATTAGTGCAGGGTCAATAGTAGACAGACTATAGATCTTTTCTTACAGATCATAATTGTCGCTCATTTGTCATTAATAAGGATTGTCATGCACGCTGTTGCCGCTTATCAGTATCAGACCCTGCAATTGAGTATTACTCAAGATACTTTAACACTTACCTTAAACCGTCCACACAAAAAAAATGCCATGAGCTTTGAGATGATGCAGGAACTGATCCAAGTTGCGACTCATATCAGTAAAGATAAAACTTTAAGAGCGGTGATTATCAATGGCGCTGAAGAGACTTTTTGTGCGGGCATTGATTTGGGGGATTTAAATCAACCAAAAAACCAAGCCTATGCGTTGTGGGAGTTGATTAAACCGCGCCAAAGTTTATTTCAGCGTGTCTGCCTAATTTGGCGTGATGTGCCAATTCCAGTCATTGCAGTGTTAGAAGGCCACTGTATTGGCGCAGGTTTGCAACTGGCTCTAGCTTGTGATGTGCGTATCAGTCATCCTGATTGTAAGTTGTCCATCATGGAGGCCAAATGGGGCTTAGTACCAGACATGGGGCTTACTCAATCGGCGCTGGGCGTCGTGCGTGCAGATGTGTTAAAAGAGCTAGCGATGAGCGCTCGTATTTTTGATGGGAAGCAAGGTAAGCAGTTAGGACTTATTAGTCATTGTAGCGCATCGCCGCTAGAAGATGCAGAGACACTTGCTGCTGAGTTTGCACAACGTTCACCTGATGCGGTACTGGCCAGTAAGCGAGTTATCAATGCTATGTATCAACAATCAGCTCTAACGCTATACCAAGAAAAAATTTGGCAGGTTAAACTAATGCTCGGGCGTAATCGCAAGCTCGCCCTCAAAAAAGCCAAGCAAGCCAGTACCGCATTTACAAAGCGCCAGTTTCGCTAACTCAACCTCTAAATGACTGAGCACCGTAGCTTTTACGTGAACGCGGCTTGCTGAACCCCAGTCGCCCATTGTAATATCAGTAGATAGTACGATATAACACTGTCTGCTGTTTTTTGCGCCTACGCGGCGCTTTTTTAGTTTTAACTAGAGTCGATCCAATTTAAAAACGATACCGTGCTGCTGATATGAACGACTCTCTTTTATTTTGACCTGACTATAGCCGCAGTGGTAAATAATGCCAGCCACCGAAAAAATAATAATCAACAACAGCGTTAATGCCTAAAAGTTAATAAACTCAACGTATTAATAATAAAATAATAACCTCATATCTATGGTTTGAAATATGTCTGCTCCAAAATCTACTTCGTCCCATCAAGCCGCTAGCCCCACTCGTGTACGCTCAGCAGAATTGCCTATTGCATGGATTATGATGCTTGGGCTTATTGTCGCCGTTGGCCCTTTATCTATTGATATGTATCTGCCAGCGTTGCCAGTAATGGCCGAAAGCTTCGGTGTACCGACGGCTTTTATTGCCAACTCCGTACCCGCGTACTTTGTCGGTTTGGTCTTTGGGCAGCTCTTTTATGGACCTTTTAGTGACCGCGTTGGCCGTGTCAAGCCTTTATATATTGGCATGACTTTATATGTGATTGCTTCGATAGTTTGCGCGACGACTAATAATGAATATGTGTTGTTTGCAGGGCGTACTTTGCAAGCGCTCGGTGCCTGTGTGGGTGCGGTGGTTACCCGCGCTGCGATTCGTGATCGGCTCACTGCTAGGCAGACTGCAAAAGCATTTTCTATCATGATCTTAGTGATGGGCTTAGCGCCTATATTAGCGCCATCGCTTGGCGCGCTATTCCTGCAGTTTTTTAGTTGGCATTCTATCTTTTGGTTTTTGGCGGCTTTTGGTACCCTTAACTTAATATTAACCAAGTTTTTCTTTTTTGAGACTCTGACCGAAGAAAACCGTAATATTCGACCCGCTAAAGAAGTACTCAGTCAGTATTGGGATTTACTTAAAGATCCGACTTTTAATTATCCAGCCATTGGTGGCGGTTTACTGATGGGGGCGATGTTCGTCTATATCAGCGCGGCCTCTGAGCTGTTGATGGACAATTATGGTATCTCATCTACTCATTTTGGTTGGATTTTTGGGATGAATGCGGCAGGATTTGTGGCGTTAACGCAGCTTAATCAATGGCTGATTAATCGCTTCCGTATCTTAAGTTTGTTGCGATTTGGGGCGATGATGCAGGTGATCGCTTCAGCAGGATTATTCGTTTTAGGTCTCATTTTTGGTAGTGACGCGTGGCTGCCATTGGTATTGGTTTGTATTTTCTTCTGTATTGCTGGCCTTGGCCTCACTCAGCCGAACGCCTCTGCTATTGCGCTGGCCTTTCAAAAACGCCGTGCTGGAATGGCAAGTGCAATGCAAGGCTCGCTGATGTTTTCAGTGGGCATTTTTGGCGGTCTATTATTGAATCTATTCCCGGTCAATCCGGTTCTTAAGCTTGGTATTACAATGTTTATGTTGATGAGCTTGGGTTGTTTTTTGATTTGGAAAATTGATCGTAACCTGAACCTTGATGATGCGGAATAGATGGTATTCACATGATATACCGACCACAATAGTACTAGCAGTAACCAAAGTTTTTATGGTAAAATACAGCGCAGCTATTCCTATAATTTAGTTTTAAATTTGAACCATAGCTCATTTTTATAAACCAACCAATGACACACACATCATGGTAAAGAATTGCTGGGTGTTTGGCGACTTGATTAATTTGCTTGTAATAGACAGTTACGGTGCTGCTTTAATAAGGCATTAACCGTTAGCAGATGCGTGTTGCTAGATAGGCAGTTTTTGTGATGTGGAGGCATAACCCAACCAACAGGACATTTAACATGGCTACAAAGAATCCAACAAAAATCGAAATGCGTGACTTATTACAAGCGGGCGCTCACTTTGGTCACCAAACACGTTTTTGGAACCCAAAAATGGGACCATATATTTTTGGTGCCCGTAACAAAATCCATATTATCAACCTAGAACACACTGTTAAAGCTTTCAACGAAGCATTAAACTACGTAAACGGTCTAGCCAGCAAGAAAAATAAAGTCTTGTTCGTTGGTACCAAACGCGCTGCTAGCGGTATCATCCGTGAGCAAGCGGCTCGCGCTGGTATGCCTTATGTTGATCATCGCTGGTTGGGTGGTATGTTGACTAACTGGAAAACCCTACGTCAGTCAATCAATCGTCTAAAAGAGCTTGAAAAACAAGCAGAAGATGGTACGTTCGCTAAGCTAACCAAACGTGAAGCGCTAGAGCGTACTCGCGATATGGAAAAACTTGAGCGTTCACTAGGCGGTATTAAAGACATGGGCGGCCTACCTGATGCAATCTTTGTCGTTGACGTCGATCATGAAGCGATCGCGATTAAAGAAGCTAAAAATCTAGGTATCCCAGTTATTGGTATCGTTGATACTAACTCTAACCCAGATAACGTTGAATACATCATTCCAGCAAATGACGATGCTATCCGTGCCGTGACTTTGTATGTCACTGCTATTGCTGATGCCATCATTGCTGGCAAAGAGTATGCACAGACTCAAGCCAGTGGTAAAGATGCTGCTGAGCAAGAACAAGCTGCAGAAAAAGCACCGGTTGCTGAAGACGCACCAGCTGCTGTTGAACAAGCAGAAGAAGCACCTGCTGTAAAAGCCCCAGCAGAAGCACAAGCTGACCTATAAGTTCAGCGTACAACGTATATAAATGCTTTGATAGTTTTTTTATCAGCGTTCGTATAACGTTAACAACAGCATAAAAGCTCATAACAGGCATGATGTAGTTTTACTCGTCATGCCTTGTTGTTAGTAGGCCAAGCTATTAACGAGTAAGCAGCTATTGGACGAGTATTATCGCCCGCGCTGAATGCTTTATTTATAAGTTTTATAGACATCAGAGTTAACTTGATCGTTGGCTTTTTGATTGAGAAGCAAAAAAATTTAAGCCCTATATTTATATATCAATAGACATAAGCGTGCGCAAGCTCACAACTTAGCGCCACTGCTGATGTCCTTATACATAACAATACTAAGGTAACTCTTATGACAGAAGTAAAAGTATCTGCCAAAATGGTAAAAGAATTGCGCGACCGTACTGGTCTTGGCATGATGGAATGTAAAAAAGCGTTAGAAGAATCAAACGGTGATGTTGAAACTGCCATTGATAACCTACGTAAATCTGGTCAAGCAAAAGCGGCTAAAAAAGCCGGTAATATTGCAGCTGACGGCGCTATCATCATTGCACAAGGCGATAACAAAGCGTTCTTGCTAGAAGTTAACTGCCAAACTGACTTTGTCGCAAAAGATGACAGCTTTACTGCATTTGCAGAAAAAGTGGCCAATATTGCGTTAGAAAATGACACTACTGATGTCGCTGTTATCGCTGGATTGCCTTACGGCGATGGTCAAACGGTTGAAGAAGCACGTGTGTCTTTGGTACAAAAAATCGGTGAAAACATCCAATTACGCCGCGTTGAAACTATCGAAGGCTCTAACATTGCCTCGTACCGTCACGGTCTACGTATTGGTGTGGTCGTATCTTTTGAAGGTGGCAATGATGATACCGGCAAAAATCTTGCCATGCATATCGCTGCATTTAACCCGGTCGCAGTAGATGATAACGACGTTGCGGCTGACGTATTAGCGCGCGAAAAAGACATCATCGAAGCCAAAGCAAAAGAATCTGGCAAGCCTGACAATATCGTTGAAAAAATGATTGAAGGTGGTTTACGTAAGTATCTAGACGAAGTAACCTTGCTACGTCAACCATACGTTATGGACAATGACAAAAAAGTTGGCGACGTTCTAAAAGCGGAAGGCGTAAAAGTGCTAACTTTCAAACGTCTAGAAGTTGGCGAAGGCATTGAGAAAAAACAAGAAGACTTTGCTGCTGAAGTTGCTGCTACCCAAGCATTGGCCAACAAGTAAGTTATAAATTATTTAATAAAAGCTATTTCATAAAAGTCATTTCATAAATAGCTGTGAGTGCCGATTAGAGTTTCTGATTGGGCATTCACAGGCTGGCTTTATACTTAATATTGTAAGATATGACTAAAGCGACCAAGCATAAAAAAGCCCGTTATTTGATTAACGGGCTTTTTTGTATCTGTTGTTTATATTGACATTTTAACCAATTCTATTAACGTAATGCGGCATAGGCTGAGTTGGAATAGCTGGCGCTGCCACTATTATTACTGGTACCGTAGCTGACGGTTTGCATTCCGCCGCCGCTGGGTGCATTACTAGCACTTATGCTACTGTCAGAGAGTCCTGAATCGTTCTTATATAAGCTATGATAGCGGCTCATGACGCTTTTAACGTAGTTGCGAGTCTCTTTAAAAGGAGGAATACCATTATATTTATCTACATTGCCTTCACCAGCATTATAGCCAGCAACGGCATATTCAACTTTATTATTGAAGCGGCGCATAAGCCAAGCGATATATTTCGCTGAGCCTTCGATATTGTCGGCAGGATTCCACGGATTACCGACTGAAAAACGTCGGGCAGTAGCTGGCATCAATTGCATCAAACCTTGTGCCCCTACCGGAGAGCGCGCATTTGGATTGAATGCCGACTCAGTATGCATCATAGCTTTTAGTAGCGCTGGATCAACGCCATGGCGCGCTGAAGAAGCGCGAATATAAGTATCATAAGCATCGCGACTACCGCTCTTACTAGCGGAACTGCTGCCATAGTTACTACTATTGCTACTACCATCATATATTTTCGAGTCTTTATAATAGGTGACTTTTACTTTTTTAGTAAATTTATCAAAACTACCACTTGGATTAACATTGGTGAGTAATACTTGTCCGCCTTGATCTTTATAGATATACATATTACCGGCTTGGGCGGTGATAGATAAGGTAGATAGTGCGACCGTAGTCAGCAAGATAGGAGAAAAGCAGCGGCCAAATAAGGTGGTAACATTTATCATATAGAGATCACTTTTTATCGAATAATAGCAAATCGCTTGGTCTATAAGGGTACTAGTTGCCTTGTCAAAGCGATTACAAAAGTTATCTAACAAGAGTTGTCTAAATAGCGATAAATCCCAGACAAAAATCACGTTTAATCAGAAACCACTTGTAATAGATACAAAAAATAATAATTGCTTACTATAGCATAAAATAACTTTTAGACCCATCAGAAGGGTTGTAAAGGCAGCCAAAACTAACTTTGATTTGTAAAAAAGTTTAACCAAATCAAAACATTAAGTTTATTGGCTCTAAATATAGCGCTAATACCTCAATAGTCATGGCATTATAAAACTGGTAATAATAATAGCCTTATTGATGCCAATTAATACAGATTAACCGAGCAATATTAAAGATAAAAGGAGAGAAAATTAAAATCACTCATATGAATGAGAGTTAAAAAGATAAAGGGTCATTAATATGAAAAAGTTACGCCAAGCTAGATGATTTTAAACAGTAACGGCACTGATAAATATAGGTACCCAAACGGCAGTGAGCAAGCCATTTACCGCTAATCCGAAAGCCGCATAACGTCCAGCGGTATGACTGATTTGCCAGGCCTCAACCGTACCAAAAGCATGAGCTGCCAGTCCTAATGCTAAACCCTTGGCACGATCGTCATCAATACCGTGAAATAAAAACCGAGCTAAGGTTGCGCCTATAAGCCCCGAAACAATGATAATTAGGTTGGCCATCGCTAGCGGTGCTTTGATAAGGCTTGCCACACTCAAGCCAATTGGGGTGGTCACTGAACGCGTCGCAAACGCCAGTACAGTGTCATGACTGAGTGAGAACAGATACGCCAATGACATGGGTAATAATGCCCCAACCGCGCTGGCAATTACCACAATGATGGTCAGACGCTTAACGGGCAGACCCTTAAAGTTCATGGCCGCCAGCGGTATCGCTAGTAGCACCGTTACATAACCTAATAGATGGTCAAATACTGGTTTAGCAACGTCATAGTAGTCGTTATAATCCCACTGAAAAATAAATAAAAATACGATGACCAAGGCTATGGCAGTAATGACCATTGGCAGTCCGGATAGTTTCCGCGCCAGTACGCGTGCAGTCACATGTGCGGCTAGCGTTAATAGTATCGCGGCAATAGTGGCAACAATCACACTATCAAAGCTTAGGGCGGCTGCTAAAAAATTCATGACTGCCCCTTATGTTCATTAGTATTGCTAGTAGGCTTAGTAGCAGTATTGCTCAACCAGTGATTGGCGAGTATGGCCAGTCCCCAAAGGGGTATTAATGTACTGATCACCATAGTCAGCATGATGCCCCAAAGCTCATCACCTAAGGCAAACAGCAACAAACCTGCACCAGCCGATACGGGCAAAAATGCAAAACCACTATCGACCAATAGTATATTACTGGCTCTAGTCAACCAGTTTGGTAACCCTATAATCATCCGCCAGGTTATGAGTATTAGAAACATAGCGACCATGCCAACCACATTGGCCGCTTTTTCAATGCCCGCCCATTGGCAAATGACCACGGCTGATTCGCGGACGACGATGACTATAACCAACGTTAGGCTTAAGGCAATCCATAATGGTAGTTTGGGGCCATTGCTAGGCTTCATAAACAATCCTTGCCACGTTGACAATTATTAAGAGACTATCATTAGAATATTGTTATTAAGGTTAGGATAACAAGATAGAGTGTAGGGTCATTGGCGCAGACGGCCATGATTTAGAATAGGGTGGTAATTATAGATAGTAATCTATAAAGAGTAATCCATAAAGACTTATGTTGACTTTGTTAATACACTTTCTTTGATTATATAGCTAATAAAGTAACTAATAAACCTGCTTGCCAATTAGATTTGATTATCAGATTTGGATTGAAGATAAGTTTTAACTGCCATTGATATAAAAACGCTACTTAAACGGCTATTAGAAAAGATAATGAACTACCCACCGCTTTAGAAGTGGGGGAGTTCTACGCTAAGAGTTGTTAAAAAATGGATTGAGTACAGAAGCCCAAGTTCAGCTCGTACACTCAATCCATTATTAAATAAAGTTAAAGTTTATAGCTGTGGATTAACCGTCTTATTGCTATCAATCTTAGAACCAGCATCAGTTTCAATACCAGGTTCGATATCAGTTTCAGTATCAATATGGAAATCGACCACTTTTTCTTCTGCTAAATAACCATCAGCGGTTAACTCCTCCTCACCTTCATCTATGTCACTTTTATTCTCTTCATTGCCTTCTTCAAATGCTTCTAAAACTGGCAGTAGTAAAGTCGCTTGTGCCAGTGGCAACACGTCCAACGGTGATAATTCGGCTTGACCTAATAACTGTTTAAGCCTGTCACTAGGTAAGCGAATGGTTAGGCATTCATGACCCGAATCATCATAGCTTTCTTCCTGAATAACGCCCAGCTCGTACAAAGTATTCTTGAATTGACCAGCATTATAAGGTAGCGTCAAATCAAACGTGGTCAGCGTACCGGTAAGCAGTTGTTGCACTGCTAGCGATAGCTCTTCCATACCTAAATTATCTCTCGATGAGACATAAACGCGATTGGGTTGGCCTTCGCTAGCATAACCGATGTGGGCAGGTTCATCAGTCAAATCAATTTTATTATAAATATTGAGTACAGGCACATTGTTGTCAATTTCAGCCAACACATCTTTTACTGCTTGGATTTGCTCATGCATATCTTCACTGGCTGAATCTATGACATGCAATAATAGATCTGCCTCTAAGGTTTCTTCTAAGGTCGCATGAAAAGATTCTACCAGTTCATGCGGTAGATGGCGTACGAAACCAACGGTATCGACCAATACCACCCGACCAACGCCTTGCCAATCTAATCGACGTAAGGTTGGGTCTAGAGTCGCAAATAATTTATCGGCGGCATAGATATTTTCATCGACTAAGCGATTAAATAAGGTTGATTTACCCGCATTGGTATAACCCACTAGCGAGATGGTCGGCACGTCTGATTTTTGTCTTCTTGCCCGACCTTGGGCGCGAGTCTGTCTTACTTTCTCAAGTTTGCTTTTGAGCTGATTGACCCGTGTTTGGAGTAAGCGACGGTCAGTCTCAAGCTGGGTTTCACCAGGACCACGCAGACCGATACCGCCTTTTTGGCGTTCCAAATGCGTCCAACCACGTACCAGACGAGTCGATAGATGGTTTAATTGTGCAAGCTCTACCTGTAGTTTACCTTCATGAGTACGTGCACGCTGCGCGAATATATCTAAAATTAAACCGGTACGATCCAATACCCGACACTGTACCAAGGCTTCAAGGTTACGTTCTTGCGATGGAGATAAGCTATGGTTAAAAAGAACGATATCGGCGTCGTGTTCACGAACCAATTCAGCGATTTCTTGTGCTTTACCGCTACCAACGAAGTATTTGGCATCAGGTTTCATACGTGAACCCGTTACCAACGCATGCCGGTCTGCGCCTGCTGAATCTGCCAATAATTCAAACTCGCCTAAATCATCAGGGTCTTGCATTTGACGAATGTCTAAATGTACTAAAATGGCGCGCTCACCACCTTTATGTTTTTCAAAATAGTCCAAAGAGTATCACCTATGAATAAAGTAAATAAACCGCTACTATTAATATTGAATGATATTCAACGATATCAATATTTAGTATTAAAGCAACGTTCAGATAACCACGTATATGCAGTCTTATCACTTGATGTTAAAGGGTCTAAGCATAATTGGTAATGGTTTTATGTTACAGAAATTACTATTTAATTTATTATTCTAGAGTTGCCGCAATGAATAGGGCTTATATAATGCTGCTAATAAATATAACAGTAATGATAAAATCACAGTGGTAGAAAAGAAGGGGTTGCAGAAAAATTTTGTAAAACCCAACCGAGTGAACAAATCATCACTGACTGACAGAATTTTGCTATACTTATTTCGTTTTTACAGATATCTAATCGTGAGGGACACAGATGAGCCAACCTAAATCAGGCTTTTCACTCAAAAAACAACTGGGCCGTGGTAAACAAATTGCTGGTATGACGACCACTATTGCTGGTGGTATGCGTACCGCACAGCGTATTGGTGCTTTTCGAGAGCCCCCACGCGAAAGGCTCCCACGTTATATTCAGACTTTTTGCCGTAAGATGGCCGGTTCTTTTGGAGTCACAGTAGCTCAAGTCGAGCCTGTGCCGCAGCATCATGGTTTATGGGTGTCCAATCATGTGTCGTGGATGGATATTCCAGTAGTAGGTAGTGTGAGCCCCGCTTTTTTCTTATCAAAAGCTGAGATTGGTGATTGGCCCATATTTGGTAGGTTGGTTCATGCGGCAGGGACGGTATTTATCAAGCGTGGCTCTGGTGACGTTGGATCAGTAACAGCGCAGATTGCCAGCTTTTTGAATGAAGGCTTTTCGGTGATATTTTTCCCTGAAGCGACTACCACGGATGGTAAGAAGATTAAGCGTATCCACGGTACGCTATTACAAGCAGCTATCGATGCTGGAGTGCCCATTCAGCCGCTGGTATTAGCTTATGTCAATAAAGACGGTACGCTAAGCGAAGAGTTGCCTTATTATGGCAAACTGACTATGAAAGCCAGTATAAAACGAGTGCTGGATAGCAAAGATGTGACGGCTTATGTGTTGCCTCTTGAACCGTTAGATCCAAACGGCCATACAAAAAGTGAGCTGACCAATAAGCTACAACAGCGCATGCAAGACGGTTTAGTAGAACTGCATTCGCGGGTACTGAATACGCCGCTTGCTAAATAAACCTAAGCATTTACAGGGTATTACAACCAGTTTAAAAAAGGCATCAATTGCTATAATTGACGCCTTTTTATTATTTAGGAATACAGGTTTTTTGCCGTAATAAATCAGCTAGGGTGATGGGTTTGGCTGGCGGTTGTGTACCGCTTCAATAGCGTCTAATACCTCTGTGCTTAAGGTCAAATTGATACTATCGATATTGGCTTTCAACTGCTCGGTATTAGTGGCCCCAATAATATTACTGATGACAAACGGGCGTGAATTAACAAAAGCTAAGGCCATCTGCGCCATATCCAGACCAGCGTCAGCAGCAATTTTGGCATATTGTACGGTTGCCCATTGCGCTTGCTCGTTGACATAACGATCAAAGCGATCATATTCGGTCAAGCGCGCGCCAGCGGGGCGCTTACCGTTGAGATATTTCCCTGATAATACCCCAAAACCAAGCGGCGAGTAAGCAAGCAGACCGACATTTTCACGATGTGATATTTCTGCTAGTCCGACTTCATAAAGACGGTTGAGTAAGCTGTATGGATTTTGAATAGTAATAGGCGCGATTAAGTTGTTTTTATCCGCTTCCCACAGATAGCGCATAAGGCCCCAAGAAGTATCATTTGACAGTCCGTAAGCACGAATTCTACCTTTTTTAATTTCGTCATTTAAAGCGCTAATGGTCTCCAAAAATGGTGTTAAACCCTCTAATGACTGATTTGCCATCTCCGTATCATAACCGCGTTGGCCAAAAAAATTGGCTTGGCGTTCAGGCCAATGCAGCTGATAAACATCAATATAATCCGTCTGTAAGCGTTGTAGATTGTCATCAATAGCGCCGCTAATTTGCTCAGCGTTATAACGCGTTTGCCCATCGCGCAAAAAGCTCATCGGTGACATTTTGCTGGCAAGTATGACTTTATCGCGTTGTTTGTTTTTATTAAACCACGAACCCATAAAGCGCTCGGTATCGCCCTGCTTGTCTTTATCTGGCGGTGACGGATACATCTCAGCGGTATCCCAAAAGTTTACGCCCTCGCTTAGTGCCATATCCATCTGTGCGTGCGCTTGATTTTCAGTATTTTGCTGTCCCCAAGTCATCGTCCCCAAACAAATTTTGGAAACCTTTTCATTAATCTGTGGCAGCATTTGATATTGCATGCAGATATCCTTTTCTAGTTTTATTTTAAGAGTTATTTTTAAGGCTACTGATAGTTTTTATCGCTGTTAGTGCCCAATACTTAAGCTATTACATTATCTGCACCCCAGTTACCCCAGGCGGCGTCACTTTAAATACTTTAACTTTAAATAACACCGATTGACCGGCAAGAGGGTGATTAAAGTCAACTTCGATCTCTTCATCATTTATCGCGCTAATGGTACCGGGTAGGGTGTTTTTACCTTTATCCTCAAACTCTATCATCATCCCAATCTCTGGATTATCAGCAATCAGTGCAAACTGAGTGCGACTAAAATGTTGAACATTATCAGGATTCCCTTCACCAAAAGCTTGCTCAGGATCGAGGTGAGCACTGCGGGTGTCACCAGCGCGTAAGTTCATTAATACCTGCTCAAAGCCCGGTAATAAACTCTCATCACCGATGGTTAAGGTGACTGGGGCGTCACGGCTAAAGGTGGAATCAATGACAGTGCCGTTCTCAAGCGTGACTTCAAAATGTAGCTTAACAAGACTGCCGTAAGTGATACGTGTGTCTTCATTGGGATTGATAAACTGAGGTTCGGTCATAGGTGGGCATATCCTTTATTAAGTAGGATTTAGGAGGGTAATCACGATAAATAGTTTAGCATAACCAGATGATTATGCACGGTTATGTCATGGTAAGCATTGAGCGTAGATATAAATATTAGATAGTGTTTCAAAAACGATGCTGTCATCAGCTATAGCCTTCATTGATCTAGAAGAATGCTCAATAATATGAACCAAAGCTTATTTTTCTTGCGTCCTATATAGGTTCAGAAATTACCTAACTGCCTCCTTCTCTCAGCACCTTTTTTAGAATCCTACCAAGTTTTAACTTATTGTTTACATTCTTTAACTGAACAGTTACATTATGGTTATCTAGTGTGAATATAGAACACGTTATATATGTGATTAAAAAAATCTAAGAGCACACTCTCAGATTTTTCTATGAGGCCGTGTTAAACATTTAACCATAACATTGACAGAGACTATTTTTTAGAGTTATCCCTCCCCATATCGTTTAATAATAATTACGACAGTAGTGAGACTCGCCCATGTTGGCTATTGCATTGAATCCTGCAGCGCTGATCACCACTTTTGACCCGCGCTCTTTGATATATTTGTTTGATATGATCGGCATTGTGGCTTGTAGTATTTCGGGCACGATACTGGCCAAGCATAAAAACTTTGATGTATTCGGCTGCTTGCTGGTATCTATAGTTACTGCTATTGGTGGCGGCACGGTACGCGATGTAATTTTGGATCGACATCCGCTATTTTGGATGGTAGATATGAGCTACCTTACCGTCATCACGATGTCTTCATTGGTGATGCAAATATTTTTTCACCCTAACTCAAGACGAGTCGATAGGTTCCTCAAACTCTCCGATACTATCGGTCTGTCAGCATTTACTTTAATCGGGGTCAAGGTTGCCGATAGTATGGGCGAAAATATGCCCGTGGCATTACTATTAGGGGTGATTACTATCGTGGTTGGCGGCATCATTCGCGATATGATCTGCAACGAGATTCCGCTAGTGCTGCAGCAAGAAATTTATATCTCCGCAGCTTTAACGGGCGGTGTTCTCTACTTTGCACTGCAGCATTTGGGCGTAACAGATTGGGTTGCTGATATCTCAGTTATGAGTACAATTTTTACCTTACGCATGCTGGCTATCCGCTACGATTGGCAATTTCCAACCCTCGAATGGAAGTATTAAAGACGGTCAACTCTAAATGAAGTGAGGGCGTGTTGAATATTTAACCATGGCACTGACAGAATCTGTTTTTTAGGCTATGTAAGGTAAAGACTATATAATTTAGACATTCTAAGAGAATAAGCTTTAACAAAATAGCCTCAAAAAATAGTCCTGTGCCTTCGGGCTGAAGCTAAAATACGGCCCTATTGCGTGGCAAACCTGGTTAAGGCACCAGCATTATCGTTAATTTGCGTCTTGTCTGGAACCTTTTCATCTATCAGCAGTACTTATTTGTGAATGCTCAACACGTCTTAGAGGTTTAAAAAGATATAATAACTATCGAGAATAGTTAATAATCAGAAAAATAGGTAAGTATGACAACCAAACAACAAGGCCGTATTAATAAATGGCAAGAAGATAAGGGCTTTGGCTTTATTGAGACTGAAGCGGGCGAGTCGGTATTCTTTCATGTCAGTGAGTTTAAAGCCCCGCGCCGTCCTGATATTGGCGAGCAAGTTATCTTTACCGTCGGCCAAGACAGTCAAGGGCGCACGCAAGCAAAGCAAGTACAAGAGCTTGGCTTCGTTCAACAACAGATGGCGCAAAAGAACCAACAGATTCGCCACCGTAATCAAAAGCGTAGCCGTCAGGCAGAATTTGAAGCGGGACAAAAGAAACGTTTGTTTCTTGGTGCTGGATTTTATGTGGTGCTGATACTACTGGCAATTACCGATAAGCTCAGCTGGCTAGTTATTGGTTGGTACGCGCTATTAGGGCTTATAACTTACCTGACTTATGCCAAAGACAAAGCCGATGCCAACAGCGGTAATTGGCGTACCCCTGAATCAACCTTGCATATTTTAAGTGCGCTTGGTGGCTGGGTAGGGGCGATGGTTGCGCAGACTTATTTGCGCCATAAATCTCAAAAATCTGAGTTTCGGATGACTTATTATTTGACGGTATTGATTAATTTGGCAGGGTTATTGTTTATACTGATAGGTGGGGATTTGGAGGTCTTTTGATATCGTTTCCCCACAATAAAGCGATTACATCATCAACCTCGCTAGCCATACTGATGTATAGCCTGCACTTGGCTTCCTTGTATTCATATTATTATGGATTGACTATAATGCTATTACCTTAATTTTTGTAATGGCCCAACATATCACTAGATTTTTTAATAAATAAAAAACCCTGCCATAAAAAGCTATGACAGGGTTTTTTATTTGTACTGATTTATATTAGCGTTGCCGCTTCTTCTCTAAAAATAACATATCAATGATAATCAACGCCACCCCAATACTAATTCCCATATCGGCAATATTAAAAATGGGGTAATGCCAGATATCAGCATTGTGAACATGAATAAAGTCGATAACGTGACCATGTAACAGGCGATCTATTAAATTACCCACTGCGCCGCCGAGTACCAATGCCAAACCAATAGATAACAGTTTGGCGTTACGCGGTACTTTAATCAGGTAGACTATCAAAAACAGGGACATAACCAGTGCCAAACCTGAAAAAAACCACTTTTGCCAACCGCCAGCATCTGCCAAGAAGCTAAACGCTGCACCGTAGTTATAGGCCAGTGTCCAATTAAGGAAGGGCTCAATAACTGCAACGGGCTCATGAAAATTCAGCTTAGTTTCCGCCAGCCACTTTGTCCATTGATCAAGCATAAGTACGGCCAGTGACAGCAGATACCACCCAAAGGCGCGTTTGCCATTAGCGATCAGCTTTGGCGTTTTGAGTAGCCGACCTTTAGGCGTTAATGAGCTTCCTGTCGTCACATGGGCAGGTTTAGGCGCATGATCTTCACTGGGGTCAACTGATTGATTAACCGCTTTATCGCCATCTAAATTATCATTATTTAAATTAACAACATCTAAACTACCATCATTTAAATCAATCTCATCATCATTGTTACTCGCGCGCTCAGGCGTGTTATGCATAATGCCGCACCTCGCCGTTGCCAAAGACGTTAGTCACGCAGCGTGCGCATAGCTCGGGATGGGCAGGATCGACACCGATATCATCACGCACATGCCAGCAGCGTACACATTTAGTACCGTCAGCTGCCTTGATTGTCACGCTCAAATCTGCCGATTCGTCTGTACTATTTTCGAGATTATTTTCTGCTTTAGCATTTATCTGCTTTTCATTATTAGTAGGGGCTTGGCTAATCGGTTGCAGCGTTGCACTACTGGTAATTAATACAAAACGCAGCTCTTCTCCAAGCTTTGCTAGGCTGTCATGCATCGCACCATCAGCATATAACGTCACATCAGCGGATAAGTTAGCATTGATGAGTTTGTTGCCACGTGCAGTTTCGATATGTTTATTGACCATATCTTTAGCTTGCATAATACGCTGCCAGTCATCAGTGCTGATCGCACTTAACTCCAATTCCGGGAACTCGTACCAGGTTTGGGTAAAGACGTAGTTATTTGAATTTTCTGAATTGGTATCGATACCATGCAGCACTTCCCATGCTTCTTGCGCGGTAAAGGATAGAATCGGTGTAATCCAACGAATCAAAGCTTGAGCAATATGATAAATCGCGGTCTGAGCTGAGCGGCGCGGTTTACCATCGGCTTGGGTGGTGTACTGGCGATCTTTGATGATATCTAGATAAAATCCGCCTAAGTCTTGTGAGCAAAATGCCGTGATGTGCTGAGTAACTTGGTGAAAGTCCATCGCATCATAAGCTTCGATGATTTGGGCTTGTACGGTTTGCGCCCGCTCAATAGTAAATTTATCGAGGCTAACCAACTCCTTAATGTCTACGCTATCGGTCACTGGGCTAAAGTCATCGGTATTGGCTAATAAAAAACGTAAGGTATTACGAATGCGGCGATACATATCAATCGCCCCTTTAAAGGCCGTTTTACCCGCATTCATCTCATAACGATAATCACTAGAGGCAATCCATAAGCGCAGCATATCTGCGCCGGTTTTATTAATCTCTTCCTGCGGGGTGATGATGTTGCCAAGTGATTTACTCATTTTGCGGCCATTTTCATCAACCACAAAACCGTGGGTCAATACTTGCTTAAACGGGGGGCGCTCGTACATGGCTTCAGAAGTTAGTAGCGAGGTCTGGAACCAGCCGCGATGTTGATCTGAGCCTTCTAAGTACAGATCAGCTGGGTTGGTCAGCTCATCACGCTGTTCAAGTACGGTGAAATGAGTCGTTCCTGAGTCAAACCAGACATCGAGAGTATCAGTGGCTTTATCATAATCAGCGGCCTCACTACCTAAGAAGTCTTCACAGCTGGCATCAAACCAAGCTTCGACCCCACCTACAGCGATTTTCTGGGCAGCAGTTTCCATCAACGCTAAGGTATTTGGATGCAACTCGCCAGTTTCTTTATGGATAAAGAAAGCAATGGGCACGCCCCACGTCCGCTGGCGTGAGATACACCAATCTGGACGACCGATCATCATCGCTTCAATACGACTCTTGCCCCATGCGGGTGTCCAATTCACCAATGAGATATCAGCAAGAGCGCGTTCACGCAACCCTTGAGTTTCCATATTAATAAACCACTGCGGCGTTGCCCGAAAGATAATCGGCGACTTATGACGCCAGCAATGGGGATAGCTGTGCTCGATTTTAGTATGGCTCAGTAGATGACCGTTATCATGCAAGGTAGCGATGATTTTTGGATTGGCTTTGTAGATATGCTCGCCTGCAAATACAGCGGCCGTACTTAAATAGACGCCAGTACCGCTGACTGGGTTTTCAACGGGCAAATCATATTTGAGACCGACGATATAATCATCTAGACCATGACCAGGTGCAGTATGTACCAGACCAGTACCACTATCGGTCGTAACATGGTCACCTAAGATAAGCGGCACTTGACGATCTTCGATAAGGGGATGTTGAGCATGCATACCTTCAAGTTCGCGGCCTGCTACCGTTGCTAATACCCCTTGATTGTTCAAATCAAGCGCACTTAAAGCCGTTTCAATGAGCTCTGTTGCTAATAGCAAATTGCCTTTTTCAGTACTCACTACACTATAGTCGTGCTCAGGATGTACAGCAATGGCTTGGTTTGCAGGTAAGGTCCAAGGCGTTGTCGTCCAGATGACCGCCGCAATGCCATCTTTTAGCTCAGCCTCGTCAATCGCAGCAAAGGCAGTGACCTTTTGGGTATCTAATACATCAAAACTGACATAAATAGCGTCCGACACTTTGTCTTGGTATTCGACTTCTGCTTCAGCCAGCGCCGAGCTACAGTCCAAGCACCAGTTGACGGGTTTCATACCGCGTGTGACGTGACCATTGTCATAGATTTTAGCAAGCGCACGCACAATATTGGCTTCTTGCGCAAAGTTCATGGTCAAATAAGGATTATCCCAATCGCCAAAAATGCCCAGGCGTTTAAAGTCTACTTTTTGTAGCGCTACCTGGCTGCTGGCGTACTCGCGGCAAAGGCCACGAAATTCTGTGGCTGAGACTTTTTGCCCGACTTTACCGACTTTTGCTTCGACTTTTTGTTCAATTGGTAGACCATGGCAGTCCCAACCAGGAACATAAGGCGCGTCAAAACCTGACATGGTTTTAGACTTCACAATAATGTCTTTAAGCACTTTATTAACCGCATGGCCTAAGTGAATTTGGCCGTTGGCGTACGGAGGGCCATCGTGCAAAATATATTTAGGAGCGCCAACGCGAGCCTGACGAATCTTGCCATAGACGTCGTTTTCTTCCCACGCGCTTAACCAATCTGGCTCGCGTTTGGCAAGATTGGCACGCATCGGAAAGGAGGTGTCAGCGAGGTTTAAGGTATCTTTATAGTCGATAGATTCGGTCATAGTCGTTGTCTTTGTCTCTATTTATACAGTGGAAAGATAATAGTCAGGAAAGATAGTGGTTAGGGTTTGATCTGTTAAATGGTGGCTCATAAATCAGCAAGCACGATTAGCAAAATCAAGGCCACCTATTATAGGATAAATAATTGACTAAAAATAGGGGACATGATGCTCAGATCTCAGACGTTGCTAGGCAATGAGCAGTTGATGTAAATGATGGGCGTTGGCTCGACTTCATTTTTTTGGCCGTGCGTTGATATTGCTAGTATTTGCTTTTTTATTGGGAGGTACACGACATGCTGGTCGATCACAGGATTAGGGTGGATATAACTACTATTTATCGTTAGGTGCAGAAATTCAGACTTGGGGTCTGAAAGTGGTTCTACGGCAAACCTTGCAGCTGGCGCGGTCTGACACCTTGATGACACTTGCATTTGGATAAACTGCCTAAAGGACACTATTGGGCGGACTCAGAAGGCTGTGACTCCAAAGTAAAAAGTGCTTTTTCTAAGCATTTAGTCTGCTGTGCTTGCCAGCTGCTCTGCTAGGGTAAAGAAGGGTTCTGCAGAGTGTTGAAAGTTAAGGCCAGCCTCCAAATGGTTCAGATGTCGATCAATCAATAAGAGAAGGCGCTCTTCATCCCGCTCTTCAATCGCTTCTACAATGCCCAAATGTTCGTCTTCGGCACAGCTAGAGGAACCGACCTTATTATACAAGCCAATGATCAAGGTAGTACGCAACGTCAGTTCGCTCAAGAACCGTTCTAGAACTTGATTGTCGGCGATTGTGGCCAAATGCATGTGAAAAGCACGTGATAGGCGCAGTTCTGCGGGTTTGTCGCCTTGCGCACGCGCGTTAGCCTCAGCGGCTATCGTATCACGCATATCAGAGATGTCTTGCAGGCAAATATTTTTTATCACACTGCGCGCTAAGGTTCGCTCAATCGTGCGGCGCGCCTCAAACACATCACAGGCTTCCTTGGGCGAAGGTGTTGAGACAAAAGCACCTCGATTGGGCCGCAACTGCACAACATGCATGGTCGCAAGCGTAGAAAGCGCACGCCTAACATTTGCTCGGTTACATTTGAATATGTCGCTCAACATTTGTTCGCCTAGCTTCGTACCTGCTGGCAACCGCTGTTCTGACACTGCAGCTGTAATTGAGCTGATAATCGCCTGTTCTGGTATCTCATCGGCTCTAGATGCCAGTTTTTCTGTTTTTACTATATCCATGGCAGCCATTATAGGGTGCCATCCTCTCCTTCACAACAAATACTAAAAGTTTTCAGTTGTTTTGTTAATAATGAGTTGTTTTGTTAACAATAATAGTTAACAATGTTTGTTAACAACAATTATTTGTTGTCAATAATAAAATGATTAACGGTGAGGTGCTATGAAAATTTTAGTTATGAACCCCAATTCAACGACTTCTATGACGGATAAGATCGTAGAAAGTGCCCGTCAAATAGCTAGCGCAGGCACCGTAATTATTGGTGCCTCTGGAACTGATGCCCCCGCATCTATTCAAGGACACCATGACGAAGCCTTATCTGTACCCGGTTTGATCAAACGCTTACAGCAAGCAGAAGCAGAAGGCATCGATGGTGTCGTTGTTGCTTGCTTTGATGACCCTGGTATTGGTGCCTGCCGCGAAGTTTTTTCGGGGCCTGTTCTTGGAATATGTGAGGCGGCGGTCAAAGCGGCAAGCATGATTTCAACCTCGTTCAGTGTCGTCACTACATTGCCGCGCTCTGTTCCTGTGATTGAAGGACTTATTCACAGTTATGGTTTGTCCCATCGGTGCCGACGTGTGCGGTCGGCCTCAATACCAGTGCTGGCACTCGAAGAGCCGGATTCAGGAGCGCGTGAAAAAGTTCGTGATGAGATTCTACGTGCTGTACGAGAAGACAATTGTGAAGCAGTCGTTTTGGGCTGTGCTGGCATGGCAGATCTAACAACGTGGTTGACTCAAGAAACAGGGGTTCCTGTCATTGACGGCGTCGCTGTTGCAACACGTATGGTTGAGGCATTGGTAGGCTGTGGGCTAAAAACTAGTAAAGTTGGCGCCTACGCAATGCCAGTCTAAAACCAACCAATAAATTTTATCAAGGAAGATAAACCTAATGGAAAATACAAAAGTTGCCGCAGCGACGGCAGGGGTAAAAGTACTCGATCATAAAGCGGTTGGGGAAGAAAGCCTTGCGCCGCAAACCACGCGGATCATGGGCCCTTGGTCTTATCTGTTTGCCTGGTTAGGTGGGTGTGTATCCATCGGGACATTCACGGTTGGATCAGGTCTTGTCGGTACGTTGAATTTACTGCAAGTGGTGGTAGCTATTACCATTGGTTGCACTGTCATCGGTGCGGCATTGATGATCAATGGTCGAGCAGGTCATAAATATGGTATTCCGTTCATGGTGCAAGCCCGGTCTGCATTCGGCTTTTCAGGTAACCGTATTCCAGCATTGGTTCGCTCAGTTCCAGCAATTGTGTGGCTCGGCTTCCAAAGCTGGATCGGTGCCGGTGCGTTAAATTTAGTCTCTGATACCTTGTTTGGCTATAACAATATTGTGGTCTTTTTTGTCGGCTTTCAGTTCTTGCAAATTGGTTTATCTGTCCTTGGTTTTCACGGTATAAAATGGCTTGAAAATATTGGTTCGGTTTTTATCATCGGCTCACTCGCTTATATGTTTTTTAGTGTAATCAATAAGTACGGTGATGTTATTTCGACCAACCTTGTTAATGTTGAAGGGACTTGGGGTACACCGTTCTGGGGTGCAACCATGCTATTCTTGGGTGTCTACAGCACCATGATGCTGAACGTCTCTGACTATTCACGCGAATTGCGAAGGGAAGTTGGGTTATTCCGTCAAGTTGTAATCTACGCAAACTCAATCCTACCGGCGACCCTTTTCATGGGTTTGATCGGTCTAATGGTAACCAGTGCCACTGGTGAAGTTGATCCCATCAGTGTGTTTTCAAGCGCGGTCGATAACAAGCCTTTGTTAGTCATCACTATGATTTTTATCGCCTTTGCCCAGGTCACGACTAATATTTTGAATAACGTTGTTCCACCTGCTTATGCTTTAATGGACATTTTTAACCTTAAGTTTAAAACCGCTGCTGTCATTGTTGGCTTGTTGGCATTCTGCACATTCCCTTGGGAATTGGTGAAAGACGAATCTGCGGCAGGTTTAAGCATATTTATTCAAACTTATTCAGCATTCTTAGGTCCAATATTTGCAATCTTAGTTGTTGATTACTATTTTCTACGCAAGCAAACCTTAGATATTGATAAACTTTATGACCCAGAGGGCCCTTATAAAGGTGTCAATATGGCCGCTGTCATCGCTATGATTGTTGGCGTGGTGGTTGCGCTGACATTCTCAAGCATCTCTTGGTATGCAGGCTTGATCCCAGCCGGTGGTGTTTATTGGCTATTAATGCTCAAGATGCCTGCCGCAAAACGTTTTATGTCATAAATTATCTTGCTTGGCTGATCAGTAGCCCACAAATCCCCACGGTAGAATACACTGCCGTGGGGATTTGCATGTCGGGTAGGATAAAAAGAGCAGTACCACTTATCGCTCATTTTAGAAAAAATGTACAACTGTACTTAACAATGGTTGATTATTGTGCTAAATTATTTCGTGTGAGCTAAGAAAATGTTTACCATGAATTTATAATTAATTTTTTACTTAATGGCTAGCCACCCTATTATAAACTGTGCTATAACTAATCATCACGCTAGCGCTGATATCTATTCAGCCATTTAAAACAAGCCGTTAAAAAACAATTATCATCAGTTAGCCGTTAAAAAAGTAGTGGTAACTCGTACAATTTTTTTTCAAATAATTGCTGTCTTAAGTCGTTCGCTATCATCGTAAGATCGTACCATCAGTAAGTAGTATCACCGGTACTAAACACCTGAAACAACCATCTAAGCCGTCACTATCAGTAGATTAATAATACTACCTGCAATAGTATCGCCTAGTAATCTCTAGTAGCCAAGCTACCACGCACCTTTACCCATGACTATTTTAATAGTTATGAAGCTGCCTTGGTATGACGGGCGTTATAAATGCTTCCTGCCTGACTGTTTATAAGTACTGATTTATAAATACTGATTACTAGTATCAAAAGTACATCCATAGATCTACCCAAACGTGCTGACCTTATTGGTCACCGCCATCACTGACGTCTATAGTTTGCGTTTATTAACCCTGTTTTTATTACTCATATTTGTACTGACATCTAAAAACTAAATGAGCAGTTAAAAGTTGAGTTCTAAGCCTTATCCTCAAACAACCACCATGCAAGGAGCAACAATGAAAGTAGGTATCCCAAGGGAAGTTAAAAATAACGAAAATCGTGTGGGTTTGACCCCAAGTGGCGTTAGTGCCCTAGTTGATAGCGGTCACACGGTATATGTCGAGATCAATGCTGGTATCGGTTCACAATTTACTGATAGCGATTATAAAGAGGCAGGCGCAACCATCGTTGAGAGCGCTGCAGAAGCATGGGATGTCGATTTACTTATCAAGGTCAAAGAACCTCAAGCAAGTGAGTATCCTTATTTAACGGAAGGTTTGACGTTATTTACTTATTTGCATTTGGCCAATGAACCAGAACTCGCCAAAGTATTGGTTAAAAACAAAGTAACCGGTATTGCCTATGAAACGGTTCAGTTAGCGGATAATTCATTACCATTATTGACCCCAATGAGTGAAATTGCTGGGCGTATGAGCACCCAAATTGGCGCTCAGTATTTGCAGTCTTTTTATGGTGGCAAAGGTATCTTACTTGGCGGCGTTCCTGGCGTCCAAAAAGGCAAAGTAACTATTATTGGTGGCGGTGTATCCGGTACTGAAGCGGCAAAAATCGCCATTGGCCTGCGTGCTGATGTGACTATCTTAGACTTAAGTCCTAAACGTCTTAAAGAGCTGTCTGAGATGTTTGGCAGTGGCGTACAGACGTTAATGTCAACCAAAGTCAACATTGCTGCTAGTGTTGCAGACAGTGACCTTGTCATTGGCGCGGTACTAATTCCGGGTGCAGCAACTCCGAAACTGGTTACTGAAGACATGATTAAATCGATGCAACCGGGCGGTGTGATCATTGATATTGCCATTGACCAAGGCGGTCTGTTTGAGACCACTGACCGTATCACCACTCACGATGATCCGACCTATATCAAACATGACATCATTCATTATGCAGTCGCAAACATTCCTGGTGCGGTGCCACGCACCTCAACCATGGCACTGTCTAACGTTACCTTGCCATATGTGATGGCGTTGGCAAATAAAGGCTTTAAAAAAGCCTGTAATGACAACGTAGCACTCGCAAAAGGCGTTAATACTTCCAAAGGTCACGTCACCTACAAAGCAGTCGCTGAAGCGTTAAATTATGAATATAAAGAGTTAAGTGAGCTAATAAGCTAGATTTTTAATCAGGATTTCTAATAGAAAAAGTTAATAGCCAGCCCAGTAGGTATTGATATTAATACCTACCGGGCTATTTTTTGGTCTTTTTCTACTGAATTAACTTAAATCTAGAGCAACTTATTTAATGCCTTATATTATTTTATCATTTTATTCAACAGGGTTATAAAGCAGGCCTTTATTGGGTTGTTTATTTAATAAGCATCGTACTTCATTATAAAAATACAATGTTTTCAACAATTTAAATTGACGTCAAGTAGCCATTATCCTATTGTAGGTTATGTACACCAACCAATATAGGATTAACAGATATGAAACTTTACGATCTAGAGTTATCAGGTAATTGCTATAAGGTACGGCTGTTTTTAGCGTTGATTGAACAACCTTACACTTTATGTCCGGTCGATTTTTTAGGCGGTGAGCATAAGAATGAGGCATCTATTAAACGCAACGTGTTCGGTGAAATACCGGTGCTAGTTGATGGTGATTTAACCCTGAGAGATTCACAAGCTATTCTTGTTTATCTGGCCCGAAAGTTTGATAGAACTGACTGGTTTCCAACCACACCTGTTGATGAGGCAAAGGTTGTCCAGTGGCTGATGATCGCTGAAAGTGAAATTGCGAGAGGACCTAATGATGCGCGGCTACATGATAAGTTTGGTTATGAGCTAGATGTTGATTTAGCTAGGACTAAATCAACTCGAATTCTCACTATTCTAAATGAACACCTTTCAGATAGAGACTGGCTAGAGCTTGATCGGCCTACGATAGCAGACTTAGCGTGCTTTCCTTATATAGCGCTTAGCCACGAAGGATCGGTATCATTGGAGCCTTACCCGGCGTTGCAAAACTGGATAGATCGTATCAAGGCACTACCACATTTTGTATCCATGCCTGCATTATAACCGAGGACTTAGCCATGACATTCAAAGTCACTGCTTATGAGCATGTCGGTATTAGAGTCAGTCAACGCGAACGATCTATCCAATTTTATGAGGTTTTGGGTTGGAAAGAAGAGATTGACCTTCCGGAACACCATGCAAACGAAATGGTGAATGAAAGTGGGGTCTACATCAATCTTATTTTTAATGGTATTTCGGATCAACATGCGAAAAATATATTACAGGATCACAGTATTAAATATCCTGGCATGACTCACGCTGCGTTTGTTGTAGATGATATTGACGCTCTCATAAATACGCTCAAACAAGAAAACATACCTATTACCGATGGGCCACATATTTACAGTAATAGACGCAAGCTTATTTTCATCCGAGATCCGGATGGTAATGTTTTAGAATTCAACGAAATATTAAAATAAACCCACTAAAATTAAGTCCACTATCGGTATGCTAATTAGAAATTGGAACTAAGCCACAACCTAAGTTTCAGTGACCATAGTGGCTGAATACCTGTCAGTCCTTGGGTCATCTCACCATCTTTTAAAATCACATACGACGGCGTCACTTGCCCTTGCCAGTCGGCGAAAATTTTACCTTCTTGGTCATTGACGGTAGTAAAATTATAGTTATGTGCACTCAAATAACTTTGTACTTCTTGATTACTGCCCGACTTGATAGCGATAGTGACCACTGGATAATTATTTGCCGCCGCAAGTTTATTCACCATCGGTGATGTCGTGCGGCATATTGGACACCAGGTACCCCAAAAGTATATCAGCGTTGGTTTAGCAGCGCTCATAGCCGCTAAATCAACTGTCTGTCCTTGATAATCCGTTAGCTGCAGCTGCGGATTGGCTGGCATGACTGGTTGCCGCCACCAGTTAATTGCCATATAAACCAACACAAATACCAGACCATATAGCAGTAAGGTTTTAAGTACCGATAGCAGCTTTTGTTTTGGGCTTTTTTTTAACTGTAACTTGGTTTTAATGGTGGCGTCTTTCTTATTAACGTTGGCATTAACAGGCATGATATCTACTTTTTTAGGTTTAAATCTGTCGTTTTAAAAGGATAAAAATAAACGGCTGAATAATTAGCCGTTTATTAGTGTGCTCTACTATTCGCTTTTGCTAGTGCCTATCTTACAAAGTGTTAAAGCTTTTGGGCACGGCCTTGTAACGGATCGCCTTCTAATACGCTGCCTGAATTTTCACGACGGTCTTCATCAGTCAATCTGCTGGCTGAGACTTTAGCCTTTTTCTTCCATTTTAGGCTGAATAAGTCATCACGGCGGTCAATGAGGTTATGTACTGAGCCTTCATTACGTACATGAGTAAGCTTATCGAGATTAACATCGGAGAAAAATATCATCTCGGTATTGGCAGTCGTTTCGGCCATGATGGCATCGTGCGGGAAAGCAAAGTCTGATGGCGAGAAGATAGACGATTGCGCATACTGAATATCAAGGCTTTCGACTTGCGGTAAGTTACCGACCGAGCCGCAGATCATCACATAACACTCGTTTTCAATAGCGCGCGCTTGGGCACAAAGACGCACGCGCAAATAGCCGTTTTTGGTGTCGGTCCAGAACGGCACAAATAATATGTCCATATCCTCAAGCGCCAGCAGGCGAGCGAGTTCTGGGAATTCAATATCATAGCAGACCAAAATCCCAATCCGTCCGGCATCGGTATCGAATACTTGTACCTTATCACCGCCCTCGATGACCCACGCACTACGCTCATGTGGAGTAATATGAATCTTGCGCTGCTCTTCGACGGTACCGTCACGGCGACACAGATAGCTGACATTATATAAAACGTCTTCTTCGTCTAATAGGGGCATAGAACCCATAATAACATTGACGTTATAAGTAACCGCTAAATGCGAGACTTCGTTTTTAAACCATTCGGTATAACCGGCCAAAAAGCGAATCGCAATGTTTTGATCGGTGGACTCACACAATCCCATCAAAGGCGCATTAAAAAATTCGGGTAAACAGGCAAAATCAGAATTGTAATCGGCCATCACATCGACAAAGAATTCGACTTGTTGCAGCAGCTCCTCAGGGGATTCGACTTCACGCATCTGCCATTGAATACCACCGATACGCACCTCAGACTTACGGGTATTGGGTTTATAATCTTGGGGCTCGTAATAAATATTCGCCCACTCAAGCAACGTTGCAAAGCCTTTTGATTGAGTGTCATCGGGTAAGTAAGCGGTCAAAATACGCTTAACAATAAAACCGTTGGACAGTTGAAATGACAACGCTGAGTCGTGAATTTCACGCGATTCAACGGCATCAATATATTCACCCGGCGTTAAGTCTTTGTGATTATAATAATTGGGGATTCGACCGCCGGCAAGAATAGCGCGGAAGTTTAACTGTCGGCATAGCTCTTTACGGGCATCATATAATCGACGCCCAAGGCGATAGCCACGATATTCTGGATCAATCAGCGCGTCTAGGCCATAAATCGCATCACCTTTTGGATTGTCTCTGATAATTTCTTTTTGGCCAATTAAATCATCATAAGTATGCGGATTAGAAAACTTAGCATAGTCAACGCGCATCGAGAGTACGATACCAATCAATTGGTCATGGTCAAATAAGGCAATTTGCCCCTCTGGGAAGGCGTCAATCAGGGTGTTAATCGTGTTTCTTGACCATGAGCCACCTAAGTTAGCATAGACGCGGTCCATCAGAGATTTTAGCTGGGGATAGTCTTTTTTCTTAATTTCAGCAATCGTTAAATGAAAGTCATCGATTTTTTCTATTTTACTCATGATATTCCTAGTTTTTATATTTACTGGTATTACAGCAGTTTCTTTTATAGTTTATGGAATGATTTTTGGGTATCAAATTATTCCGTAATTGCCTGAGTCGGCTATGGAAAAATGATATCAATAATCAATAGTTACCGTTACAATATCTCTGTAATAACAGTGATTTGTCCTACTCATTAATTATTTCAGTTATCAATATAAATGCAGGTTGATAGTCACGTGCGGTACAATTATAAATGACGACTGGCAATATGATGACATATCCGTATTGAAGTATTATTATCATAACAAATTGCGCTAAAGGTGTTTTGATAGCAGCAGTCACTTATTATTGAGCAGGTCTTATGGACGCTCAAAATGTTGTATTTATACCGTATTATCGATAAGCTTTATTGTCAATAGAGCTAATAGTTCATGACTTTTCATATCTACTCTATTGCAGCAAGCATTACCTATTCTTGTTATGATAACAAGCTTACTGGGTAATAAAAGCGCAACGTGGTAAGCATTTGCTACCCTTTTGTGAGCCCTCAGTTCTGTAGCTGATTCTGTGTTTAGTTCTGCAATAAGAGTTTTGTCAGTTAACGACTTACTCGCTCTATTCTTTTGGACATGAGTTATTGCTTATGTTTACTCTGGTTTATTAGCCATGTATTAGTGCTGCTTTTAGGATTATTTTGACATGCCTCTATCTCATATTGATATGGTCAGAACTTTAGAAAAAATAGAAGAGTCGGCCCTGATTCAGCTGGTCTATGTCAGTAGCCTGACGCTGCAAGGGCGCATTGATGCGTCAATGTTTGAAGAAGTAGAAAGGCATGCTAGCGCCTATAATCAGCAGCACGAGATCACTGGTATTCTATGCTATGGCAATGGCAATTTTTTGCAGTGTATTGAAGGCGAGAAAGCACAAGTTATCGCACTTCAAAAGCGTATCTTTGCTGATAGACGTCATAAAAATATTAAGATTTTACTTTTACAAGTGATTGATCAGCACCGCTTTTTTGATTGGCGAATGCGCTTACTGTTTTTAGAACGCTGGCTGTGGTCACCTACTACCAAACAACAAGCTGCTCAATTATCGCCGTTTTTACCTTTTGTTCCTCACAGCTGGACACCTGAGCGTACCGAACAGTTTTTGCAAACCATTAGAAATTTTGATACTCCGCCCCACATTAAAGCTGCTGGTATTACTTATAATGCATTGGGTAATATGTTTCGTCATATCGCTGCCCCGCACCAAGCGTTTTTGATTATCCAAGGGGTTTTAACGCTGCTTATTGTCGTTGCTATAATATTGTTGTTTTTATAAGCTGTTTTCAACTTAACGCTTCAGAATTTCTATTTTTCTATAAAAGAACGCCATAAAAATGACGCCAAGTTTTGTGACTTAGCGTCATTTTTATCTCAATAATAAATATTATTAATCTGGTACTACTCCTTTAGCTGTCTATTTACATATCAAAAATTTTACCGCGATTCATAATATTATTGGGGTCAAAGACTGTCTTAATCTGTTTCAGATATTCAATTTCAGTAGCGCTGCGGCTATAGTGCAAATACGGCTTCTTAGTCATGCCGACCCCATGTTCAGCAGAAACTGAGCCGCCATATTTCTGCACGGTCTCAAATACATATTTATTGACCACCTGACATTCAGCAAAGAATTCATCTTTACTCATATTTTCAGGTTTCAAGATATTCAAATGCAAATTACCATCACCGATATGACCGAACCAACAAACCTCAAAGTCAGGATAATTGCTACTGACAATATGATCGATATCATCGATAAAATCAGGCACATGGGTAATTAACACTGAGACATCGTTTTTATAGGGCGTAAATACGGAGATAGTCTCAGAGATATACTCGCGTAGCTTCCATAGCTCCTGCGCCTGCGCCATACTTTGACTCATAACCCCATCGACGACCCAGCCTTGTTCCATACAGTGCTCAAATATCGCCATTGCCTTATCCATAATTGGCTCATAAGGCGATTCGAATTCAAGTAGCGTATAAAACTTAGTGCGTGACTCAAAAGGCTCTTGTACTTGTCCATGCGCCATCAGCTTATCAATCGCTATACTATCGAAAAATTCAAAAGCGGTCAGATCGATTTGTGCTTGGAAGGCAGAGAGTACATTCATCACATCGGTAAATTTATCCATACCCAGCACCATGACAGTCAAGTCTTGCGGTTGACGTTCAAGCTTAATTTGCGCATGAGTGACTAGCCCTAACGTCCCTTCACTACCAATAAACAGCTGTCGCAAATCATAACCGGTAGCATTTTTGACCATGCCGCGATTGAGTTGTAAGATATCGCCTTTACCAGTGACTACGGTCAGCCCCATAATCCATTGACGGGTCATGCCATAGCGAATGACTTTGATGCCGCCAGCATTGGTACCGATATTACCGCCCATTTGGCTAGAGCCTGCCGAAGCAAAATCCACAGGGTAATATAGGTCTTTGGATTCCGCAAACTGTTGCAGCTGTTGGGTCACGACACCAGCCTCAATCTCTACCAAGCGATCAGCCGGATAAAAAGTGCCAATATGATTCATTTTATCCATGCTAACCACAATCTCGCCATTAGCAGCGACTGCGCCAGCAGACAGGCCAGTACGGCCACCACTGGGAGTCAATACTACGTTATGCTCATTAGCCAGTTGCACGATTGCTTGTACTTGCTCGGTAGTTTTGGGAAAAACAATAGCGGCGGGCGCCGGTGCAAAGTGTTTGGTCCAATCTTTGCCCCAGTGCTCCAGACTTTCAGCATCGGTTTTGATTTGCGTACTATCAAATTGGCAATTGTCTGTCAGCGTACTTAAAATCACTTGGACAGCAGTGCTGTTGGCATTTGAGTCGGTATTATGATGGAAGTCGGCGGTAGGCATGTTTGATGCAGTCATGATAGTCTCGAATGTTTATCAAATTTGTAGTAATAGAGAAGAGTATGGGGCTAAAGAAATTTATAGTAAATTAAGTAACTTGTTAGAATCTATTTAAAATCCATTTTAAGAGTCATCTATAGCCGAGCTAAGACTTACTGTTATTAAAAATGTTTTATCATCCAACTCTAATATTATCACACTGCTGACAGATAGTTAGAATAGCTTAACAGTCAAAATTGATATCATAGCGTAAAATAGTAACTATTTATTTAGGCTTCTCCTCTAACATCATGGCCTGATTTTGTGTAAGATAATCTAATTGTTTTCTTTTCATTCATCGCAGACTATTTATCAGGCAATTATAGGACAGGTTTCACATGGTATTATCACTACAAAAAGATAAAATCCGGTTTCTATTACTTGAAGGTTTACACGAGAACGCCTCAAAAGTACTACAAGCTGCTGGCTATCAAAATATCGAATATCTCAGTCATGCACTGGATCAAGATGAGCTGATCGAAAAGATTAAAGATGCGCACTTTGTTGGCATTCGTTCGCGTACCCAGTTGACTCGTGAAGTACTTGAGCAGGCCCAAAAGCTTATTGGTATCGGCTGCTTTTGTATTGGCACCAACCAAGTTGATTTGAAAGCCGCTCGCGAGCTGGGTATTCCGGTTTTTAATGCCCCGTATTCAAACACGCGCTCGGTTGCTGAGCTGGTGTTAGCAGAAGCTATTATGCTTTACCGCGGCATCCCTGAAAAGAACGCTATTGTTCATCGCGGTGGTTGGGGTAAGTCTGCTAAGAACTCAAATGAAGTGCGCGGAAAAACCATCGGTATCGTCGGTTATGGCTCTATCGGCTCACAGTTGTCAGTATTGGCTGAAAGCTTCGGTATGAAAGTCATTTATCATGATGTTATGACTAAACTACCTTTGGGTAACGCCCATCAAGTCAGCAGCTTAAATGAATTGTTATCACAAGCAGATATCGTCACCTTACATGTTCCTGATGAGCCCAGCACTCGCTATATGATGAAAGCGGCGCAGTTTGCGCAGATGAAAGAGGGCAGTTATTTTATCAATGCAGCACGCGGTACATGTGTTGAGATTGATGATCTTGCTGCGGTACTAGAGTCGGGTAAGATCTTGGGCGCGGCCATTGATGTGTTTCCTAAAGAGCCCAAGTCTGCCGACGAAGAGTTTGAATCACCGCTACGCAAATTCGATAATGTTATCTTGACCCCGCATGTTGGCGGCTCAACTCAAGAAGCGCAAGCCAATATTGGTTTAGAAGTGGCTGAAAAATTTGTTAAATATTCAGACCAAGGTGATACCATCACAGCGGTGAACTTCCCAGAAGTATCTATTCCGTTTAAAGAAGGGACTCATCGTTTACTGCATATTCATAGAAACGTTCCTGGCGTCTTATCGCAGATTAACCGTTTATTCGCTGAGGCGCATATCAATATTCTAGCCCAAAGCTTGATGACTGAAGGCGAGGTTGGTTATTTAATGATGGACGTTGATTATCATGATTCGGACGCTGCCCTTGATCAGCTTAAAGATGTGGAAGAAACCATTCGTATCCGTATTTTATTTTAATGCAGATTCCTTTAAGTGAATAAAATCTAAGCACCAGTTTTTCTAACAGTAGCCAGTTCTATAAGTAATAGCAGAAGATTTTTAAAATTTTCTGCTATTTTTTTTATTGTTTAAGTAGGTTTAATGTTGTGGCTCATACATTCTACATACATTTAAGTATATAAGTTAACATATACTTCATTATAAGGTACGGACGACAACTTATACTACACAACTGAGTGCATTATTGAACTTATTACTGATACTATCTATACTGATTGATACTAACGCCTAACCCATTGAGGCTTAGATATCGCAATACGATGGTTTCAATAATTGCTAAAACTAGTACTGTTTATGATGACACTCATTGATGAGATATTAGTTTTGTCATATCTGAGTTGACTGTCGATAAATATCGTATAGATACTGTATGCAAACTTATTCTATTAATAACTAAACTAAAGGATGCTTTATGAAAATGAACATAATGAAAGCAGCCGCACTCGGTGGCGTATTAGCCATGACTGCAACTGCCAGCTATGCCGCTGACCAAGATACCCACCAATTATCTAGCCATATTCTTGATATCAGCACTGGTAAGCCTGCGCCAAACGTCAATGTACGCCTAATGATGCAGCAAGTTAATGGCAGCTGGAAATTATTAGACACCAAAAAAACGTCAGAAAGCGGTCGCATCAATGACTTTTTACCGAACGAAGGTAACGCTAACCATGATGGTACGTATAAACTGATTTTTGAAACTACCCCATACTTTAGTGAGCAAGGTTTGAAATCATTCTATCCTTATGTAGAAGTAAACTTCAACATCGAAGGTGAGAACCATTATCATGTGCCAATCACTTTATCAGCGTACGGTTATAGCACCTATCGTGGTAGCTAGATCTAATTAGTAAATATCAGAATAAAAAAAGAGATGCTTAATTGAGCCTCTCTTTTTTATGGAAAACAGTTTTGTAAGTAAAAAATATAAGCTTAACCGGCTTTGGCTTGATTGGCGGCATCAGCTTGACGGCGGGCTTCAATCTTAGCCGCTTTGCGCTTTTCAATCACTTCAATGACGTCGCTACCGATATGCACTTCACCGCGTGTTTGTGCCAGCTGCATTTGGTGCTCACGCTCACGAAAGCGTGCTTTTTGCTCATCAGTGGCTTTATCAATACAGTGCGGGCAAGATTCACCTTTGATATATGCAGAGTTTTGTTGATCCGCTTCTGTGATGGGCATACGGCAAGCAAAGCACTGCTCATAAGCGCCTTTTTCTAAGTTATGATTGACTGATACCCGGTTATCAAAAACGAAGCAATCACCTTCCCACATAGACTCTTCGCTTGGCACTTCTTCGAGATATTTTAAGATACCACCTTCTAAATGATAAACCTCTTCAAACCCTTGCTGACGCATAAATGCGGTTGATTTTTCACAGCGAATACCGCCAGTACAGAACATAGCGACTTTCTTATGTTTGCTAGGATCCAGCTCTTTTGCCACGTAGTCTGGGAACTCACGAAAGGTTTCGGTCTGTGGATTCACAGCATTTTTAAAGGTGCCAATCTGTACTTCATAGTCATTACGAGTGTCGATTAATAGCACTTCCGGATCTGAGATGAGCGCATTCCACTCGCTCGGTTTCACATAACGCCCAACCGACTGTAATGGGTCAATATTTTCCACGCCCATGGTAACAATTTCTTTTTTGAGCTTAACTTTGGTGCGATAAAACGGCTGCTCATTAGTATAAGATTCTTTAAACACTAAGCTACCAATCGCTTCAATAGTACGCAGATAATCAAGGACGGTATCAATGCTGTGGCGCGTACCAGAAATAGTGCCGTTAATACCTTCGGCGGCGATAAGTAAGGTGCCTTTAACCCCATTATCTAACATGGTATTCAAAATTGGCTCACGATACTGCTCAAAGTCTCCAAAGCGCGTAAACTTGTAAAGTGCCGCAACGACGATATTATTGGTGATGCTGTCGTATTCGGTGGCTTTTTTGCTATCACTAATCATGTTGTCTGGGGTAATACTCATATTGTTCTCCTGCTGGCTAAGTCGTAAACCTAGTGCAATCATTTATTAAAAGTGCGTTTAAAACTGAGTAATGCGTCAAAGTTTTCTTTTAACAGACTCATAACATTGGCGCAATTGTGGAATTGGTACAATGCTGGCGTAGTGTAACAAATTTGGCGAAGTTTTTGGATGTTTTTGCGTATAAGCTGGATTCTTATTTACGAGACAGTTTTGATTTTAATCAGGAACCAAAGTTTCAATTGGCTACGCACCGTACAACCAAGGCGTAAGTTTAATAACCTAAATGATAATATACAATTCGGTAATTCACTGATCGATGATGTAGCGGTAGCAGGGGACAAAGCTTTTAATTGGCAAACGGCCTTCCGATAAGTCTTTACTAAGGATGAAATTGATGTGGTGAGTGGTAATCTGTTTTATGTCTGAGCAGAATTACTACCTAAAAAGCACATTGCCTTTTATAAAGAAAAATATGATATGTTTAATAGTTCTGGCGACTTGTTCTCATATTTTTATGAACTCGGTCTAAGAATGATAAAATCAAGTGGTTTATTCGGTTTTATGTCCAATACTTTTAATAAAGCCACAGCAGAAATAACCTTACAAGATTATTTTGCTAATTCTAGTAAAATTCTTAAGTAACTCAAATATAACAATATAACAAAGTCAATGGAGATGACATATGAGCAGTTCACCCATCAGCCGATACCCTGTACCCTCTTTAGATAGTATGCCTGATGATATTCTTGAACGTATCCTAGCGGTTCAGGAAAAAGCTAAATTTATTCCTAATGTGTTTTTAGCCTTGGCACACCGCCCAGCAGAGTTCAGAGCTTTTTTTGCCTATCACGATGCAATTATGGAGCGAGAAGGGAGCACATTAAGCCCAGCTGAAAAGGAGATGATCGTTGTGGCCACTAGCGCCGCCAATGGATGCCAATATTGTGTCGTCGCCCACGGTGCGCTTCTGCGGGTGTTCGCTAAAGAACCGATGCTTGCAGATCAAATAGCGATCAATTACTTGCATGCGCCCATCAGCCCACGACAGAAAGAGATGCTGTCTTTTTCCCTGAAAATCTCTCGAACACCTGAACTTATCCAGGATTCAGATTATTCAGCACTTAGAGAACATGGCTATGATGATGAGGACATTTTAGATATCACCGGTATCACTGCTTTTTTTGGTTTATCTAATAGAATGGCGATTGTGATGAACATGCAGGCAAATGCAGAGTTCTACACTATGGCACGTGAGGCGAGGAAGTAAGGCTTTTTTTCGACACGCTAATTTAATGGCCAGATAGATTACATGGTTTACGAGTTTTACGACTTAACCGCCGCTGAAGTCGCCATAATCGAAGCCAGTAAAGCATTATTTAAACCTTTATTCCAAACGTAAAAAACCCAGCAATTAGGCTGGGTTTTTTATTACTAAATTAACGTGGGTGTTAATTCATTTGTAGGTCTATTTATCCGCTTATTTGCTTTGGAACCAACGATCCGCTTGGCTACGAGCGCTAGCGATATCAGAGCTAGATAAGTTCAATGCCAATTGCCCAATTTTACCGCGAGCTTTATTACGTACTTTTTCGTCTAACATACCATCACGAGCAGCAAGGTCATACCATTTATAAGCATCGACTAGATTTTTTTGTTTTTCATCTAACAATGCAAGGGTATAGCTGGCACGGTTATCACCACGCATAGCGGCTTTCTCTAACCAAACGCGGGCTTGTTGTAAGTTTGGTTTTACGCCTTCACCGCGCAAATACATAATGGCGAGGTTAAGCTGAGCAGGAGCAACGCCTTGTTCGGCAGCGCGGGTATACCACTGAATCGCTTGCTTGGTGTTTTGGGCAATCCCTTCGCCTTTTTGTAGACGTTTGGCTAAATAGAACTGCGCATGATCGTTACCTTGACTGGCACGAGAAGACAGTTCGCTGACATTCATCAGCTCAAAGCGTGAGGTATCTAGTGGTACGTTCGATATTAAGTCAGCATTGGCTAGACCAGCACAAGAAAACAACGCAGTAAATAATGCGGCTTTTATTAGGTTCATAGCAGCTCCGAAATTAGGCAGTTGATAAGCAATGGATAAAGTTATGCCGTTAAAATAAAAATTCTACACGGCAGTAACCATTAAGTTAGACGTTGCAATATAAACTTACCTAAATATTAGCAACTTTACGCTAATTTAACAGATAAGCGGTTGTAATAGGGGTGTCGTTGACATTGTTTTATCAGCTTAACACTGAGACTTACGAAACTCAAATACTAATTACCTAATTTGAGGCCATTTTAACTCTTATAGTCTGTAACAAAATCATGCAGTTACCAATCCGTAAGAAAAATCAAACAAAGCGTTAAGGTTTGGTGAAATATTTGTTAACTCTAGATCTTAGTCATAGACGTAAATCTAACTAAAAAATAACGTTAATCGAAAATAACGTTCATTAAAAAATAGCCCTAAGCAGATTTGAGCTTAGTGACCCGATAAATAGCAACATCAGCTAATAAGTTAGGGGCTTGTCGTATCAATGCAGTCATTAAAGGCGTATGACCTTTATCAGAGTCACTAACGGCAAAGCGATTAATGATATGAATATCGTGCTGCGCGCATAACCTTTCAAAATCTTTAAAGGTACAAAGATGAATATTGGGAGTGTTATACCATTCATAGGGCAGCGCCTCTGAGACTGGCATTAAGCCTTTTAGCCCTAAATGAAGACGGTTTTGCCAATGAGCAAAATTTGGAAAGGTAATAACCGCCTCGCGTGCAACCCTTAGCATATCCAGTAGCAATACATCTGGTGCTTTTACTGCCTGTAGCGCTCGTGCCATCACCACGGTATCGAAGCTATTATCAGCGAAGCGTCCTAGACCGTCATTGAGGTCTTGCTCAATAATAGATAAGCCGTTGCCAATCGCATCATTGATCTTATCCTCGTCAATCTCAAGCCCGTAGCCAGTAACGCCAAGCTTTTGTTGCAAATGTCCTAGTAGCTCGCCATCACCACAGCCCAGATCGAGAACATGCGACTGCGGAGCAATCCAGCGTTCGGCCAATTGATGGTCCATTCTCACGAGCGTTCTCCTGTGTCGGTGCGGCTGCCTGTCATAAAGGGGGCCGTTAAAAATCCTCTGACAGCACCCATATAGCGCGGAATATCAAATAAAAATGAATCATGACCATGTGGTGCATCGACGTTGATATAGCTGACTGGTTTACCCGTTGCCATGAGTGCATTGACAATCTCTTGTGAGCGGTCTGGTGCAAAGCGCCAATCGGTGGTAAATGAGACTATTAAGTATTGGCATTGAGTATGCGCTAAAGTCATTTTGAGCGCGTTAAATTCTTGATGAGCGTTATCCTGACTGTCGTTACCAAGTGCGTCGTCATCAGAGTTTTTATTTGCGGCTACAGCGTCTTTAAGCTCACTATTAACGGTATTGTCCATAACCTCTAATGGCTCTGGTAACTCTGCAATATAGTCGCGAGTGGGGTCAAAATAGTCTAAGGCTTTAGTCATCAGTAGATACGTATTGGCATCGAAGTTTTCGCTAAAGCGTTCACCTTGATAGCGCAAATAGCTTTCAACTTGGAACTCAACATCATAACCATACATAAACTTGCCAGATTTAAGATCTCGACCAAACTTAGCTTTCATTGCGTCTTCAGTGAGATAAGTAATATGGCCGACCATACGCGCTAAGATAAGACCGCGCCGAGGATAGGTACCGGCTTGTAGATAGCGCCCCTCTTTAAAATCAGGATCTGATAAAATCGATTGGCGTGCTACTTCGTTAAAGGCAATATTTTGCGCCGATAGTTTGGGTGCACTGGCAATAACCACACAGCGCTTGAGTCGGGTAGGATAATCAACCGACCATTGTAGCGCCTGCATGCCACCCATTGAGCCCCCAACGATGGCATGCCAGACCTCAATACCTAAGCGGTCTGAAAGCATGGCTTGCGTTTTTACCCAGTCTTTAATGGTAATCAGTGGGAAGTCGGGGCCATAGGCACGCGGGCTAGCCTGCTGATCGTTGTCGGCTGATTTATCTGAGCTGTCATTTTCAATGCCATCACTATCAATACTGTTTGGATTGATAGTCGTTGGGCCAGTAGAGCCAAAGCAGCTGCCGATATTATTGACACATACTACAAAAAACTGATTGGTATCGATAGTCTTGTTTGGGCCGATCATATTATCCCACCAGCCGGATTTTTTATCATCAGTACTGTGGAAGCCCGCCGCATGATGACTGGCAGATAAGGCATGGCAAATTAAAATAGCGTTAGATTTATCGTCATTTAACGTACCATAAGTCTCTAGCACTAAGTCAAATGAAGGCAACGTACGGTTACACTCTAAAGTTAAGGATTCCGCAAAATGAAAAGTCTGGGGTATGATTATGCCGACTGAACCAACCGAATCGGTGTGAGTGGTGGAATGGTTCGTAGTAGGGCTATCAGTAGTAATATCAGGACGTGCTCTCAAAGCTACCTCGCAAGACAACAGTTATCAATAAAAATAAAAGCAATATAATCCACTATATGTGCGGTGCGGTATCAACCGAGCTTGCCATACCTATTGTTATAAAGGGGCTATAGCCTACGCTCGATTTCTTGATAATCTAAAATATAAAAGTATGAAGGCATAAAAATTATCACTAGCAACTATATATCTTACAGTTCGATATGCTCTGCTGGTCTATTGTATGGTGATGCGCACGTGAGCACAACCTTCATGCTATGGGCATCGGATAATATTTCGATAATCATCATAGAGTCTATCGCTAAAGTTATTATTTCTCTTGTTTTAAAGTGCCATTAAATAAAATATCCAGCATTTTTACCATGCGTATGTAGATCATAAAATGCTACACTAAGGGTGCCTAATAGTAGCTTGACCTGCCTATCGTTTTTTAATAGGAGTTAAGCGCTATTAACCTCGACTTAATAGCCATTTGTTCTAATACCTAAAATTTTAAACTGATTAAAATTCTCTTAGAACCCTTTATTCTATAACCACTCAGAAAATGTGCCGCTATGAAACCTGACTTGCCTCCACGTATTGCTGTCTTACTAATTAATCTTGGTACGCCTGATGAGCCAACCGCGCCTGCGGTACGCCGTTATTTGCGCCAGTTTTTATCAGATCCACGAGTAATCGAGATTCCTAAGTTTTTATGGGCGATTATCCTCAATTTATTTGTATTGCCTAATCGTCCTAAGCGCGTGGCAAAAGCTTATGCCAGTATTTGGGATGGCGACTCGCCAATGCGTAATATACTCAATAAACAAGTTGAGATGTTGCAGCCGCGTCTTGCTGAGCGTGCTGAGCCGTTTCGGGTCTCCGTCCATGCAGCGATGAGCTATGGTAATCCGGGTTTGCCTGATGTCATGGATAAATTGCGTGCTGAGGGTGTTGACCACTTTGTGATGTTACCGGTGTTTCCGCAGTATTCAGCGACGTCAACGGGTGCGGTCTATGATGCGATTACTAAATGGACACTTAAGCAGCGTAACTTGCCTAATATCACCATAGTGAAAGATTATTTTGCCCATCCTCTATATATTAAAGCCTTAGCGGACAGTATTCGCCGCTTTCAAGTGGAGCATGGCAAGCCTGATAAGTTGATGTTTAGCTTCCACGGCATTCCGCAGCCGTATATGGATAAAGGCGATCCGTATCCTAGGCGCTGTAAATGTACTGCCGCACAAGTAGCACATGAGCTGGGCCTTAACGAAGATGAATGGATTATCAGCTTCCAGTCACGTTTTGGCAAGCAAGAATGGGTCAAGCCTTATACTGACGTGATATTGGATGAATGGGCCAAGTCAGGTGTGGGCTCAGTGCAAATTCTCAGCCCAGCATTCTCGGCAGATTGCCTTGAGACCCTAGAGGAATTGGCGATTGAAAACCGTGAGAATTTCATTAATGCGGGTGGAAAAGAGTATCACTATATTCCAGCGCTTAATGCTGATGAAGCACACATTGATCTATTAGAAGCCATGAGCGCGCCTTTGGTACAAGGTTGGGCAGGCACGCTAGATGGCTGGGTGTAAATAGCTACTTTTCATTATTAGAAGTCAGTATTGAGGATGCCGGACATGATGTCTGGTATTTTTTTGTCTAATTTATAGCGTTAACCTCTAGCAACAGAAATTGGAATTTGAACCTATTTAATACGTAAAAAAAGCACTCTTAACCGTAATTAAGAGTGCTTAGTACTTATAAGGTCAGGCTAGCTATAATGGGCGATGGCGTTAATCTTACAAATCATCATTATTGCTATTTTCTGCAGCATCTCTGTCCGCAATATCGACAATATTAGGATAGTCACTGTCATCTAGATTGTCCTCTACCAATACTTCATCAACGCGGGCTTCATCAATATTTTGACGATGCATAGGCGTAAGGCCTTGAGTGGCACCGCTACCTGCCTGTGAGTTGTCAAACCCAACGCTATCGTCAATCACGTCATCATTATCAATGGTATGCAGCATTGGATTATCCAAATCGACTTGTTGGTTGTTATTGGCATCGATACGATCCATCTCTTCGGGTAATGGGGTTTTTGAATTATCCATAATTGAGTCCTTGGTTTTATTAATTATACGGTTATTAAAAATACAGTTAGTAATACTACGCTTATTAAAATTCAGTTGAAATAGCTATTTAGTAGAATGTAAAAGCCAACATTATTTCTATAATATATATGTTAGTTTGCTCCGTTATCATCATTATCACTAGTAGTAAGGTGTCACAGGATGTTCAAAAAATGTAAGAGGTTCATCAATAGGCAAAACATTCAGGCAGTGCTAAGCAACAGAGTAGTAGGCACTGTATTAATAATAAGTGTAACTTTTGGCTTAAGCGCTTGTGATCGTATGCCTTACGCTAATGCTGATAGGGTCGATAGTAATGCCAATAGCAATTCGCAAACTGACAATGATAATGCTATTCCAAAACATTCCCGTGTCATTGATGCCACGTTACCGACGCCCACGACCACGATAAATTGTACAACCTTAACGCCTAATCAGACCATTAAAATCAAAGGCAATAGCGTACTCAGCCAAGGCTGTGACTTAACGGATAAATCGGTACGCTTTGTATTAGATAGTTCGCACAGCTCGCTGGATTGTCAAGGAGCGGCGCTTAGCACAATGGCTGATGATCAATCAAACGCAAGCGCCATTACTATTGAGCCCAAAACTGACAAGGCCATTCGCGACATTGCAGTTGCCAACTGTCATGTTAATGGCTATGGACATGCGTTACATATTCGCCAATATAGCAATCCCAACCAACGTTATGCACGAGGTCTTACTGACCCAAAAGCCAATCGCGCGCTGGCACCGCGAGATATCCATATCATAAATATCAGCAGCATCAATAGTAATAACAGTGGCATATTCGTCGGCGATCACGTACAGGCAGTTACTTTTGATCGGGTTCGAGTACAAAATGCTGGCACGGTCGGGTTATATTTAGAATTTGGCAGCCGCGATAATGTGATTAAAAACTCTGTCTTTGTCGGTAACGGCTTTCGGACCTTTAAGCCCAATCGAGAAGCCATTGCAGTCGATTCCTCCGCTAATAATCGTATTGAGAACAACCAGTTTATTCATAATGGTGCTGGCAGTATCTTGCTCTATCGTAATTGCTTTGAGCATGCTAATGATTCGTCGCGAAGCAACCACTTTAAGCGTACTGAGTCCAGCCGCGACAATATTATTCGTAATAATGTTTTCCGTGATGAGCCAGTTGGCGTATGGGTAGCATCCAGACAATCACGCAATCTTAAAGGCTTTGAGTGCGGCGCTTACTTAATAAAACAGACACTATTTGTCAGTTATCATTTAGACAGTGCTAAAGACAATATAATCTCAAATAACCGCTTTGAGCAAGTTAAGCAAGGTATTATCATTGAGGATGATGGTACGCGTATTAATGGTAATCAGTTCGCGGCTAGCGTAGACATGCCTATCAGTGTAGGTTCCGAAATTCGTGAAGAGAGTGCGGTAGGTGCGGTCAAAGATACGGTTATTAACGACAATACTTTTATCGATAAAACACTTGATCAAGCTATTAATATTCGAACAGCAAGCAAAACGGCCACCAAAATTTGGCAGCCGTAAGGGTGGTTTTAAGTCAAACGTTGCTTTTTATTTTTGCTCAAAAGCTTATTTGGTGCCGATTCTGCTATTAATAAAGCGCATGAGGGGGTCGGGCGATACTTGTGATAAAGTTTGTAGGACTTTCGCTGGCATGCCGATAGGGTAATGAGTACGTGATATCTTGCGGTTGGGACTACTGCTCAATTTACATAGTTTTTTGGCGACATCATCGACGGTTAAATTGATACCTAGGCGGTTGATACTGGTGACATTGATATCTTTGGTCATATCAGACTTAACCCATAGTGGCATCACGTCAATAACCTTGATACCCAGCTCCGCGTATTCAATATTTAACCCTTCAGTTAAGCCACGTACGAAAAACTTACTGGCAGAATAAGGGGCAACTTCAGACTGACCATAGATAGCAGATGCAGACGATAAGTTGATAATCTTACCGTTTTTGGTATCTGCTAGATAAGGTGCTAGCTTATGGCAGCCAATGAGCACGCCTTTACAGTTAATATCAATCAAAGATAGCTGCTTATCTAAATCAGTAGTTGGCAATACACCGCTAACCAAAATACCGGCATTATTAATAAGCGTATCAATGCTGCCAAAGTTATCAATCATGTGTTCGATGGCCGTATCCCATGACTCAGGATCAGTCACATCGAGGTGACCATGGACGATACGCTTGTCTTTTAGCGCTTTTTTAAATACTTTATCATTGACCGCGTGCCCAAGCTCGTCGGTATCAATGTCAAATAAACCAACGCTATGACCTTTTGCTGCCAGTCGTTTAGCAGTTGCCAAACCGATACCACGTGATGCGCCGGTGATTAATACATTCATAATGACTTCCTTATAAGGGGTAAAGTAAAAGTTGAGTATAGCGCTTTAATTCTGCCTGTTTAATACCGCTATTTTTAATGTGCCTCGTCCCAATTACTACCGATATCAGTTTCGACCAGTAACGGTACGGCAAAGTCGACTTGCCAGCCTTTATCAGCCGCTGTCGCTGTTAGTACCTCTTGCATGGCATCTGTAATCAGTTTGCTAATCTCATCAGCATGCTCAGCATCCACTTCAAATACTAGCTCATCATGGACTTGTAATAGCATTTTCGCCTGTGCTTTTGGTAAGATTTTATCCACTGCAATCATCGCCAGTTTAATAATATCCGCTGCGGATCCTTGTAGTGGAGCGTTAATGGCAGCGCGTTCAGCCCCTTGTTTGACCATTCGATTGCTATGAGTGATATCAGGGGTATAGAGCTTACGGCCTAATAGGGTCTCAACATAACCTTTATCATACGCGCTGGCACGGGTGTTTATCATATATTCTTTGACGCTCGGGTAGCGATTAAAATATAGATCGATATAGTCTTGCGCTTCGCCGCGACTCATTTGTAATTGCTTGGCCAGTCCAAAAGCGCTCATACCGTATAGCAAGCCAAAGTTAATGGCTTTCGCATTACGGCGTTCAGTGGCGCTGACCTCATCAACGTTTTTACCGAGTACTTCCGCGGCAGTGGCAGTATGAATATCAAGACCTTCATTAAAGGCACGGGTTAGGTTCTTATCACCTGAGAAATGAGCCATCAGGCGTAGCTCAATTTGTGAGTAATCCGCCGCTAAAATAACTCGACCTTCTGGCGCGATAAAAGCTTGGCGAATCAGACGACCGGTTGCGGTACGAATCGGGATATTTTGCAAATTGGGGTCAGTGGATGACAGTCTGCCGGTACTGGTCAATGCCTGATGATAACTGGTATGGACACGGTCGGTTTCAGGGTCAGCGACATTATCAAGCGCATCAGTATAAGTGCTTTTAAGTTTGGATAAGCTGCGATATTCTAAAACGATATCGGCTAATGGGTGGTCAATCTTGGACAATACCGCTTCGCCCGTTGAATACTGTCTCGACTTGGTTTTTTTACCGCCAACGACGCCCAGCTTATCAAATAGCATTTCGCCGAGCTGTTTAGGAGAGCCAACATTAAATTCTTCACCAGCGACTTCATAAGCGCGCTTTTCTAACGCAATAATCTCTTCATCAAAACGCTTTGATAGCTCGTTTAAGAAGGGTCGCTTGATTAAAATACCTTCCGCTTCCATCTGACAGAGGATTTGCGCGGTTGGTATTTCGAGTTCATGCAGTAGCTTTCGATTATTCTCATCGTTGGCAAGTAACTTGCTGAACGTATCGAACAGCTGATAAGTGATATCGGCATCTTCACAAGCATAATCACTAGCGATATCAATGGCAACTTGATCAAAGCTGACTTGCTTAGCACCTTTACCGGCAACATCTTCAAAAGTAATGGTTTGGGTTTGCAAATAATGCCGTGCTAAATCATCCATCCCATGACGAGTAATAGCCGCATTAATCACATAGCTGGCAAGCATGGTATCCATCGCCCAGTTGTTTTTTGGCTGCTGGACATTATTAATTGGCGCATGAATCGCGCCAATTAAATCAATATCATAATGACTTAAAATATGGGCGTCGTATTTGAGATGTTGGCCAATTTTACCAATATTTGGATTTTCTAATATGGGTTTCAGGCGGGCAAGTACCGTATCGCAGTCAAGCTGCCTAGTGATTAATTCATCACCTTCTAGGCTGTGGGTTAGCGGAATGTAATAAGCTTGGTGTGCTTGCACCGCAAAAGACAAACCCACCAATTCAGCCTGACGCCAATGAACGCTGGTAGTTTCGGTATCAATAACAAAGTGTGGGGCGGCTTCTAATTGCGCCATTAAGCTGTCAAAGGCAAGCATATCTAAAACAGTATGCCAAGCTTTATTATGATTTTGACTGTCTTTGATATTATCAATTCTGGTTGATTGCAATGATTTTGCGATTTGCGCTTGTGACTCTGCGTTTGCTTGACTGTCTTTTACGCTTTGTGAACCGTTGGCAGGGTGATTTGGATGATCAAGCGAGGCCAGCTCATTTTTAAATTCAAGCTCACCGTATAAGTCGCGCAGCTCGTTAATATAGGCACAAGGGTCAGTATTTATCTTTAGATCGTCCCAGTCATGACCAATGTCTAAGTCGGTAACGATAGTAGCCAGCTGCGCATTTAACGGAATGTCATCGGCATGTTCGATTAAGCCTTTGGCCCCACGACCTTTAATAGTGGCGAGGTTTTGTAGCATATTGTCGATATTACCGTATTCATTCAGCAAGTCCATAGCGGTCTTTTTACCGATGCCAGGCACGCCTTTAATACCGTCAGACGAGTCACCCATCAGGGTTAAAAAATCAATCATTTGATCCGGTTTGATGCCAAACTTATCGACTACTCCTTGGCTATCGGTAATTTTTCCCGTAAAGCTGTCTTCTAAAATGACACAGTCATTGACCAGCTGCGCCATGTCTTTATCACCGGTAGAGATGACCACATGATGACCTTCTGCGACAGCCCGATGGGCAAGCGTGCCAATAATATCATCGGCTTCTGCGCCTTCAATACGCAATAGCGGAATCCCTAATGCTTTTACCAAGCTATGGAGGTAAGGGATTTGTTGCGCCAGCTCAATATCCATCGGCGGGCGGGCAGCTTTATAATCCGTTGATAAATGATGGCGAAAAGTCGGGGCGCGGGTATCAAAGCAAACCGCCATATGGGTTGGATGATAGCGGCGCATAACTTTGAGTAGCGCATTTAGTGTGCCGCGAATAGCATTGGTATGCTGACCTTTAGTCGTCATCATTGGCGGTAGGGCATGATAAGTGCGAAACAGATAATAAGAACCATCGACTAGGATAAATGGCGGCTTGTCCTTATCCACGTGGCTGGTATCCATAGTTGCCACATTAGGCATGGTCTCAAAACTTGGTAAGGTATTAGGATTAAGGGCTAGGTGTGAATTGTGGTCATTCTCGGTCATAAAGGTCACTTATTAATTATAAGACAAATTAAGTATAAGATAAAAAGTTGTCCTTATTATAACGATAAAATCAGCACGTGCCGAACTGCTGGACCATTGCGATGTGTATGGACTACAATATTCATATAAAAAAAGATATGCTCATAAAAAAACCCAGACAATGCTGGATTCTTTTGATAAATAATACTGTCTAGGCTGCTTGCTACCGTTTTATTTTACTTCTGAAGTGACTTCACTATCGATATTACCGTGCGTGGCTTTAGAATACGGGCAGACTTTATTGGCTTTTTCGACTAAATTTTGGAACTCATCTGCTGATAGCTCTGTATTTTCAGCGCTAACGTGAATTTTAACCGCTAATTGAAAATCTAGGCCTTCACCTTTAAGTAACTCTACGGATACTTCAGTTGTGGAGTCAAATTTTGCTTTTTCCGTTTGTTTGACTGCCGCTAGCGCTCCATCAAAGCAGGCCGCATAGCCCATTGCAAATAACTGCTCTGGATTATTGCCATCTTTACCAGAGCCTGGTGCAACCATATTAATAGTCAGATTGCTGTCTTCGAGACTGGCATTACCGGTACGACCGCCCGTAACTGTTGCTTTAGTAGAGTATAGTGTTTTCATAGAACGTCCCTTTATATATATTAATTATGAATAATTTCTTGAGCATTTTAAGAAGTAAGCTTTAAATAACTCATCTAGCATAACAAAACATAAGCTCAGCTCTATATAGCCGTGGTAAAGGTATGCTATGGATTTGTAAGTAAACGCTAGTAGTTTAAATTTTGTAAAAACCTAATTTAGAAAACATGGTATATACCAGCCTTATATATGAGTAACAACAGAATTGAGGTATCCTATATAAACATCTACTTTCATCTCGTCATAATCTCAGCTCAATAAGAGTGACATAACAACCCTTTGGTAATAAGGATATCTTATAATGATAAAATTACATACTGCCGCTGTTGCTATTACCTTCGTAGCACTTACCCTTGCTGGCTGCGGCGAAGAAGACGGTAGTTATGGCTCAGGTGGCAGTAATGAGTTTAACATTACTAGCTTTGATAATAGTTATGATAATCAAGCAAATGGAACCGCTGTTGCCCGCATTGACTGGATGTATCGTACAGGCGAGCGTAAGATTATTATTAAAAATCTTGTTAATAATTATAACAACCAAGGTCTTAACGCTCTAGATAAAACAGTATTGGCAGATAATTTTGAAGGTAGGCTTGAGAACAAAGATATCGAAGTAAATGAACGTACGGTCAAGCGGCCTATTTACGAAAAGAATAGCAATAAAAAGCTTAACTTTGAGACAGATTATAAAACCCTTAGTTTATCGGGTACTAAAGCCAATAGCTATAACGCTGGTAATACGATAAGTAACAGTACTGGTATCCGTACTGATTTGAATAATTACTCTAACATTTCCGTAAATGCCACTTTTCCAACAGGGTCGGTTTGCTATATTCCAATAACCACTAGCGAGCGCGAATTTTTTGCATTCAATGCAAAGAATGAAACTGGATATGAATCGCTTGATAAATGGGTCGAGGCTGCCGAAAAACGTTTTAGCGATAATAGAAATTCTCGTACTTCTCGGTTTGGGGTAGGGTCAGGCAATCAGCAGCAAGTGGCACAAGTGACGTTTTTTGAATTTAAAAATAAGCCAGCCTATATGTATAATGGCGTAGAGTATGGCGATAGTATTTATGAGGCAGATTATATTGCCAAGGGTACGGCAGATGTCAATATAGACAGTAGTCGCGGTGTCGTCGACTGCACTTTAGTCAATGACGTGGCAGGTGATTTTTTAGAAGCACAAATTAAAGAATATTATTAACATAAGTATTGTGTAGCGTGATAACTAAGGCGATAAAATCAGCGAACCTGCTACTTTATCGCCTTTTTTTATTTTGTATTTATCATTTTACGGGACTGGTTACCATCTGTATAAAGGCTAGCAAAAATAGCATTTTTATGGTAAATCCGCTACAATATGGGCACTAAAATCAATCATATTCACTATTAAACCTTTTATCAAATCCTGCTATTTTCTTCCAAAATTTAACGATAAGTTATTCATTATGAGCGCAGATACTAAACTTTCAACACCCAAGCTCTCAGCAACTAAGCTTGCCCGTGAGGTTGCCAAACGCCGTACCTTTGCTATTATCTCGCATCCTGATGCCGGTAAAACGACGATGACCGAAAAGCTACTGCTGTGGGGTCAAGCCATTCAAGTCGTAGGTGAGGTCAAAGGCCGTAAAACTGACCGTCACGCTACCTCAGATTGGATGAGCATGGAGCAAGAGCGCGGTATCTCTATTACCACCTCCGTCATGCAATTTCCTTATCAAGAGCACATCGTCAACTTGCTGGATACCCCGGGTCACGCCGACTTTAGTGAAGATACTTATCGGACATTAACCGCAGTGGATAGCGCGCTGATGATGGTTGATGGCGCCAAAGGTGTCGAGGAGCGTACCATCAAGCTGATGGAAGTGTGCCGGATGCGTGATACGCCGATTATCTCGTTTATAAACAAGCTTGATCGCCAGATTCGCGAGCCGCTTGATCTACTCAGCGAGATTGAAGCGGTACTAAAGATTAAATGTATCCCTTTGACTTGGCCTATTGGTATGGGTCAAGATTTTATTGGTATTTATCATCTAACCGAAAATAAGACCTACTTCTACCAAAAAGGTAATGGTGGCAAGATTACTACCATTGAGACTCGCGATGGCTATGATTACCCTGATATACGCGAGCGTTTGGGGGCGCTAATGTTTGCCGCTTTTGAGGAATCGCTGGAGCTGGTACAAATGGCGCTAGAGGACTTTAGTGTTGACGCATTTTTGGCAGGCGAGATGACGCCCGTATTATTTGGTACCGCGCTGGGTAACTTCGGGGTCGATATGGTGCTGGATACGTTAGTGAAATACGCGCCTGCGCCACAAGCCCATCCTGCAAATGAGCGGGAGGTTTCAGCGACTGAGACTGACTTTACGGGCTTTGTGTTTAAGATTCAAGCCAATATGGATCCGCGTCACCGCGATCGTATTGCCTTCTTGCGGGTCTGCTCCGGTAAGTATGAGAAAGGTATGAAAATGAAGCATGTGCGTCTGGGTAAAGAGGTGCGTATTGCGGATGCGTTGACCTTTTTGGCCGGCGACCGTGAGGCGTTAGAGGAAGCCTATCCAGGTGATATCATTGGTCTACACAACCACGGTACTATCTCGATTGGTGATAGCTTTACCGAAGGCGAGGAATTGAATTTTACCGGTATTCCACACTTTGCTCCTGAGCTGTTTCGCCGAGTGGTACTCAGAGATCCACTTAAATCGAAAGCTTTACAAAAAGGTTTGCAGCAGCTGAGTGAAGAAGGCGCTACGCAGGTATTTATGCCACAGATTAATAATGATTTAGTCCTAGGCGCAGTGGGAGTGCTACAGTTTGAAGTGGTGGCGCATCGCCTGAAAGAAGAGTACAAAGTACAGTGTACCTTTGAGCCAGTATCTATTGCGACGGTACGCTGGATTCATTGTGATGATGAGGTGGCTTTAGCCAAGTTTAAACGTAAAGCCCATGACCAATTATCGCTCGATGGCGGTGGTTATTTGACTTATCTTGCTCCGTCACGCGTTAACCTACAGTTGATGCAAGAGCGTTATCCGGAAGTTACTTTTAGTAATACCCGTGAGCATTAGACTATCATTATTCCACTATATTTGCGGTACAGTATAGATGGAGCTAGATATAACGCTGTTGATAATTTTGGTATAGCTTGTAATCGATTTCTTTGTACCATCTTTATATTGAATCAACTGCCATATGTAAGATTTTTATAAAAGACACGCTGGCCGTGTCTTTTTTATTGTCTATGACTTATATGGTTCATAAATAATGCTTTAGGACTGTCTTTCTACAAGAAGACCTATTTTAAAATAGTAAACAGTGTTCCAACACTATACCGCAGCCATTGATATAGAATATCAATACATATTATTTATTAGCGAGGGACTATGTCAATATCTACTCAATTTCCTATGACGGGTCAGCCTACAATTCAACACTCTAGTCTGCGCCTATTGGCCATGCTTGGTAGTGGTATCCTATTTAGTGTTGCCAGCTTATCTACAAATGCTAGTACGCTGATCAGCAGTGCTGAATATTTAGATTATGAGCTACCAAAAAGTGTACAAGATACTTGCGGTGAAAAGCAGCGATGTCCAGAAATTGAGGTTAAGTATCTCAATACCAATCTCAAGTGGATAAACGACATCACTAATAAACGTATTGATAGCTTGGTTGTTAATAGTCAGCCTAGTGAGTCGGCCGTTAATAAAAAGAGCAGTAGTGCAAAAGATGTCAAAATAGCTATCGATAATTTTGCCAAATCACAATTTGCGGGCACACCTGAAGGCAGCTCATGGGCATACACGTTGACAGCTACGCCTGACTACCTAGGTCATGTCGAGACGTTTGAGCTGTTCCAAATCAACTCTTATGTCTTTACGGGCGGGGCTCATGGCATGCCTTACAGCGAGTATTTAATATTTGATCCCAGCACTAAAAAGCAAGTAAAACTGGTAGATATGTTACAAGCAGACAAAAACTCTCGCTTCAAAGCGCTGGCTTATGAGGCTTATAAAACATGGGTAAAAACCGTTGATGAGAATGTCAGTAACTATGAGAAAAACTGGCCATTTACCCTCAGCGATAATGTGACTTTAACCGATAAAGGCATTGATATTCGCTATCAGCATTATGATATTGGCCCCTATGCTTATGGCATGCCAGTGCTAAGTATTCCTTATAGTAAACTGAACGGCGTAATCAAACCTCATTTTATGCCTAAGATAAAATAATAATGGTTCACTTATTATGATGCTGTTCATTTGAACGCTGAGCGCATTGATTATAGGAATACGGCTTATAAAAAAGTGGCAATAACCTAATAAAACGGTATAAAGCTGCTAAGATAAAAAACCTAAATCGCTTGGATAACAATTTAAATATCAAGTTAATAAATAATTGCAAGACTATCTTATGATTTGATGATAATAATAGCGTAATGAATTTATTAATAATAAGGAGTGTTAGCATGGCGAATAACTCGGATGAGCATAACGCTATAAACGCAGAAACGGGAACCACAGACATCAAAGCTGCCGGTTCAGAAACCGCCACTTGGCAACTGAATGCCTTGACAGAAGCATTAGGTGATTTAACATTAGCCGTCACTGACAGTCTATCTGTCGGTCGTGGCAGCGATAATGACGTGGTGCTCGGTAGCAAACAAGTATCACGCAACCATGCGCTATTGAGCGTCTTAAATGGCATGTTGTACATTAAAGATTTGGATTCATCTAATGGTACGTTTATCAATGATGAACGCATTGATGGTAATAAGTCTAAGCAGCTAAAAGCTGATGATACCGTTGGTTTTGCCAGCTTCTCTTTTCAGGTAATAGCACTACAATCAGCTGATATTGCGGATGTTGACACCGCTATGAAAAATGCTAGTGATATAGGTGTCGAGCAACCTAGTGTGGCAGATAATAATATTGCTGATACAGAGCCTACCAGTGTCGATATACCATCAATAGAAAAGGTTGATGAAGAAGTTATAAATAGTGACATGGCTGATTCTAAAGCTACTGATATTGACGTTATTGATTCTACGATCATAGATGCTGACGTTATTGAAGACCCATTAGCACCCACCGAAACCCCAGCTAAAGCGTTACAAAGTTCGGAAGATAGCGTCAGCGACAAAGTAGCAAATCCAATCGATGAGCCAGAAGTAAGCGTCGCTGTTGAACCTGTTGCAGCTTCACCAGTAGAGTCCATCGCGGCAGAAGAAAAGGTTTTAGATAGTACCGCTATGGACAATACCACTATAGACAGTAGTGTTATAGATCAACCTGTAGCAGAAAATGCAGTCGTTGATACTACCGTGGACAGTGACATAGAAAATAAAACAGAAGAACCGGTTATTAAAGAAACTATTGTAGAAGAGGTTTTATCTTCTACTGTCAGCGCACCAGATGCGCCTATAGCAGACCTTGTGGTAGAGGATGCAACAACGTCAACATCAATGCCAAGTACGGCAACCAAGCAGGAGCCGGTGATGTCTACTGATGCCTCAAAAGAGACGCTAAATAAAGAGCCTGTAATTGACGAACCTCTCATGAAAGGTACGGCTGAACATCAAGAGCCAATAGTGACTCCAGAACATGATAAAACCACAAAAACTGAGCTACAAGAAGAAGCGGATCCCGATGTACTACGTGCTAAACAAGCGGCAACGGGGCAATTATCAGGGACCGCCAATTTAGGTCAAGCGCATGATATCGGTACTGAGGGTAACAATGCAATGGACCAAGCCATCGATAATTCTGCCAATGCTGGTCATGTAGAGAAAAAACCGAGCGGCGGCTGGTTTATCTGGGTATTTGTTGCTATCGTTATTATCGGTTTGGCACTATGGTTATTTAACATGGGCGGCGCTTAAGCATTGCTGGTGTCATCCGCATACGACTCGGGGGTTTAACTCGGTGCTTTGCTAAGTCAAATACCAAAGTAGCTATTGATTCGAGCGATTACTTGTCATAATTATTGCTGGTACTGCTCGGCAGATATGCTACCTTACTGTCGCTTATGAGCTTGCATAAAACGGCTATACGAACGGTTCAGTAATCCTAAATAATCATAACGCCAGCCAGTTTTGTTATACTGGCAGGCTAACTATGGACTATTTTATGGCTACTACTGTCTGCTGTTTATAGCCTATGTTTTTTGTCCTTTCTTATTGTATTTACCACTCTCATCTTTTGCCAACACTGTGCTAAGAGACTGCTTACTATGATGACCTTTGAAGAATATCAAGATTTTAAAGCCCGAGGTTTTAGCCATGCGCCCCTGATCAAAAAACGCCTAATGGACGCCCAAACGCCAGTGTCGGTATTTTCTAAAGTACGAGACTTAAGCGGCTCAGCGTATCTGTTTGAATCAGTGGTAGGCGGCGAACGCTGGGCACGATATTCAATGATTGGCTTAGGTAGCGATTTAATTTTACAGTATGCAGATGGCATGATGACCATCAAAAAAGACGACCTTACTGACATCAATGCGGTTGATGATCCTTTTGATTATATCCGCCAGCTGATGGCAGGCTATAAAATGCCAACGGCGGATGATATCAAGGAATTGCCGAGTTTTAGTGGCGGGCTAGTCGGCTACTTTGGTTATGATATGGTACGCGTTATTGAGCCCAGTGTTGGACTGTCTGACGCGCCTAACCCAATGTCATTACCCGATATGTGGTTGATGCTATCAATGAGTGTGATTGTTTTTGATAATTTAGAAAATACCTTATCGATAATTGTTTACGCGGATTGTAACACTGAAGATGGTTATGGGGCCGCCATTCGTGAGCTGGAGAAAATCGAAGATAAGTTGGCTGAAATGCCGGATCTAAGCGCACCGATTATGCCCACCCCAAAGTTCAAGTCGCAAACAGGCAAAGAGAAGTACTGCAGTGACGTCAATAAAATAAAAGATTATATTTTAGCTGGGGATGTAATGCAGGTGGTCCCAGCGCAGCGTTTGACGGCGAACTATACGGGTGACTCACTTGCTGTCTATCGTGCCTTACGGTTTTTAAATCCATCGCCTTATCTGTTTTTAGTCCACGGTTATACCCTTGATGATCACAAACGTTTTGATATTATTGGGGCCTCTCCTGAAATATTATCGCGTATTGAAAATGGCAAAGTGACGGTTCGTCCGCTGGCAGGGACGCGCAAGCGTGGACAAGATGAAGCTGAAGATTTGGCGCTGGAACAAGAGCTCCTTGCCGATAAAAAGGAAATCGCTGAGCATTTAATGTTGATTGATTTAGGGCGTAATGATATTGGGCGCGTCTGTGAATATGGTAGTGTCAAAGTTACCGAAAAGATGTTCATTGAGCGCTACTCGCAAGTGATGCATATCGCCTCCAACGTCGAAGGTACAGTATTACCTGATAAAGATGCGCTTGATGTATTTTGTGCGACATTCCCAGCAGGTACCCTATCAGGTGCACCCAAAATTCGCGCGATGCAAATTATTGATGAAGTTGAGCCAGTACGCCGTACCGTATTTGGCGGCTCAGTCGGTTATCTAGGCTGGCATGGCAATATGGATACCGCTATTGCCATCCGTACGGCAGTGATGCGTCGCGGCAAGATTCATATCCAAGCCGGAGCCGGAGTGGTCGCTGATTCGGTTCCAGAAGCGGAATGGGATGAGACTAACAAAAAAGCTTTAGCACTAGTCAAAGCGGTAAAAATGGCTTGTGATGGACTGCGTATCCGCTAAGAGCTTCTAATGTTATGAGTGATATAGGTACGCTGCTAAAAATAACAGCGTTTGTCGTTTATAAAAATAGTAGTTTAATCAAGCACTTAAAATATTTTAATAAAATAATCAAAGAAATATAGAAATAGGGGTTGTGTTCTAGGATAGATTTGATAGAATACACCCCACTTTGAGAGAACAAGCCGACTTAGCTCAGTTGGTAGAGCAACGCACTTGTAATGCGTAGGTCGCCAGTTCGAACCCGGCAGTCGGCACCATCTCTCTCAAAGTAGCTTTTTTTAGAATTGCTTTATTTTTAATTAAAAGTAAATTTTATTAAGAGCAACCTAAGGTGGGATTGGGGAGCGGTCAAACCCAACAGACTGTAAATCTGTCGCGAAAGCTTCGAAGGTTCGAATCCTTCTCCCACCACCATATTTTTCTAAAGTTTGTCATAGCGCCAAGCATACTCTAGACCAAGGCTGTTACTAGTCTAATATAGAGTTCTGCGGGTGTGGTATAATGGTAACACCTTAGCCTTCCAAGCTAATGACGCGGGTTCGATTCCCGCCACCCGCTCCATATACGTGGCATCAATCGCAAATAGTAGCTTTAAATAGCAACCAATAATTGATCATGACAGTCAGCTGATATAGCTCATGTACTGCTTCGTGATATTTTTTAGTATAACCTACTGGTTGTCTAAAATACGCTCATATAGCTCAGCGGTAGAGCACTCCCTTGGTAAGGGAGAGGTCTTGAGTTCAATTCTCAATATGAGCTCCATTTATTATTTAAGTTTGCGTAGTTGATTTAGGCAGGGTATGAAGAAGCGGGCTATAACCATATCAATCTCACTTAACACCGTTATAAACTTTTGGCCGATATTGAAAAACATTAAGCAGACTCGGCAAGTAATGATTCAAGGGTGACACTGAGGTGTTGCCTTTTAGTGCTGTCAGTATGTTAATTACTGCATAATATAATGGTTTTACATGCCAAATAGATTGAAAAAATTAGTATAGCGCCCATATAAAGGTGCTGAGACAATATTTAGTAGATACGCCATAGCGTCAACGGTTTGATGGTTTTAATTCTGTCATAAGCCGTCAAACAGCTATTTATTATGATTCACCAATAAAGAGGAATACCCCATGGCAAAGGCCAAGTTTGAACGCAAAAAGCCACACGTCAACGTCGGTACTATTGGACACGTTGACCATGGTAAAA